>CAILZI010000082.1 GCA_903838675.1 uncultured Verrucomicrobiota bacterium | reverse complement strand
CCCGCAATGGAATGTTCAGGTTGGTGCTGTTCAAGCCTTTCATACCTTTGCCGAGTCTCCACACAAGTCGGCTTTGAAGCCTGTCATTGATCACCTCTGTGATGAGGCAAAAATAATGCATTATATTGGCGGTCGTAAGCCGTGGAATGCAGGTATGACAAATCCGACGCGCCGCCATTTTGATTTTTATTTATGGAAGAGTCGTTGGTTTCCGACAGCTCTTGCCTACACAATTTACCGGATTGGCTGGCTCCGGCGCAACTTGGTGATGATTTACGGAGACTTGGTAAAGAACTAGCACTCCCCCCCTCTCGATTTTACCGCCGTCTTAAGTGCTGCCCCTTGGCCGCACTCAGCTTGAGAAAGACTCTTCTGCATCACGTGCCTTGGCGGCAGAGGATTTCGTTTTCAACCGTGTGACCTGCCGGTTCTCTCAAGTTCTGTTTCACTGGGTTGTTTAAATACCCTCTCGTCGCACAGCCCCGGCAAATACTCGCATCAATCTCCCCACGCTCCACCTCCCTGCTCACATCCCCTCAGTGGATGCCCTCAATCAGGAGGTCACGGCGGCAGCGGCCAGCTCCAAGTCATGAATATCGCCCTTATCAGCTCAGCTTATCCGCCGGACCTCGATGGCATCGGTGACCACACCTACTGGCTCGCCCACAGCCTCGCAAACCGGTCCAAGGTGCAAGTCTTCACCCGTCGCGGCCGCCCCTTGGATGCCGACAACGAGGTCAAAGTGACGCCTTTGTTCAATCCTGAAGATCCTTCCTCCTTTCATCTGCTCGATGACGCCATCGGACGCTGGCAGCAGCCCACGCGTGAACCTCAGTGGCTCGTGCTGCAATACAACCCCTTCGGTTTTGGCAGGCGCGGCTGGTGCCCATGGGTGCCGCACACACTGCGCAGGATACGCCGCCACCAGCCTCACCTGCGTGTGGCCACCATGTTTCATGAGACCATGGTGCCTGCATGGCCCTGGAAGTTTGCAGTCATGCACCTGTGGCAGTCCCGCATCTTCCGCCAGGTCTGCCACCTGTCGGACGTGGCTTTCGTTTCCACCACTCGCTGGCAGCCCCAGGTCTTCCGTGCGCATCCGCACCTCCCCTGCCATCATCTTCCTGTCGGCTCCAATATTCCGTTGGATGAGACGCCACGCCACGTGGCACGCCAGCAGCTCGGCCTGCCAGCAGAGGCTCTCGTGCTCGGGATCTTCGGCTCCGCACACATCAGCCGGCAGCTGGACTGGATCGCCGCCGCTGCCCAGGAGGTCGGCAAGACCGGCCAAAAAGTCATCGTCGCGCATGTGGGCCCGGACTCGGCGAAAATCTGCCACGCGATGCCCGGCCTCCAAGTGCGCAGCTTTGGCGAACAGCCGGCAAACCAGGTGGGCATGCATCTCCGCGCCATGGATGTGCTCGTCGCTCCATTCTCAGACGGCGTTTCGACCCGCCGCGGTTCCGTGATGGCCGGTCTTCAGCACGGCGTGCCGGTGGTCACCACGGCCTCCGCCTGGACGGACCGCATGCTCAACCATGCCGGCAACGAAGGACTGCTGGCCCTGGCCTGCGAAGACGCGGCAGATTTCGCAGCCACCACCGCCGAGCGCCTGCCGCAACTGTTGCGCACACAGGGCATCAGCCAGCGCGCCGCTCAATATTACCAGAATCACTTCGCGTGGGATGCCATCGCAGAAACGCTCACCGGTCATCTCATCGGCGCCTCGCGCCCCACCATCAAATCCAACAATGAAAACGCTCATAGTAATGCCTTCGGCCTCGTGCCATGGAGGCGCTGAGGCCGCCCTTCTGCACCTCATTCAGCAACGCGAATCCGCCGGGCTCGAACTGAGGCTCGTCTTCCTCGAATCCGGCGAGATGGTCTCTCTTGCCCGCGAGCTCGGCGTCGAGGCTGAAGTGATCCCCGCAGGCCGCCTGCGCTCTCTGCGCTCAGTATTCGGCACCGTGCACGCGATCCGAGCAGTCATTCAGTCCTGGAAGCCCAGCATCGTTCTCGGCTGGATGACCAAGGCCCACATCTACAGTGGTCTGGCAGCTCGCGGCACTGAAACAGCGGCCATGTACTTTCAAATGGGCCTCCCTGACGGCGGCCTGGTGGACTGCCTGGCACGTCTTGTTCCCGCGTCCGGCGCTTTGGGATGCTCGGACTTTGTGGCCCGTGAACAAAGTGCCAAGGTTCGGCATACGGTGAAGGGCGTGGCGCTGGCAGCAGATGTTTCACGGTCCTCAGGCCAGGGTTCCACCGCAGAACTGAAACAGAAACTTGGATTCGACCCCAGCAGGCCTTTGGTTGGCATCGTCGGCCGCCTCCAGCACTGGAAGGGCATGCACGTCTATCTGCGCGCCATGTCACAAGTGACCAAGACCTTCCCAGAAGTCCAGGGAGTCATCGTCGGTGGTGTCCATGACCAGGAGCCGGGCTACCTGCAGATGCTCGAAAAGGTGCGGGCCGAGGAAGGATTGACCGATGTGGTTCGCATGGTCGGCAAACAGTCCAACGTGCCTGACTGGATGGGGGCCATGGATGTCGTGGTGCATGCTTCACAGCGTGAGCCCTTTGGCATCGTGGTCGTGGAAGCCATGGCGTTGGGCAAGGTGGTCGTCGCCACCGGCCCCGGCGGCCCCGAGGAGATCATCAATGACGGCAAGGACGGACTGCTCGTTCCCTGGAATGAACCGGACGCCCTTGCAGATGCCATCCTGCGCCTGCTGCAGAACCCAGACTTCGCCGCAGCCATGGCGGCAAACGCGCGCGAGCGCTCTGCCCACTTTACCACCCGAACCTACGCTGTTCGCACTGCAGAGGCTCTCCGCAGCCTGCTCGAATCCTCAATCGCCAAATCATGAATAAACTCTTTTTGGGTCCAGGCCTTCTGCGCTTTTTACTCGCCTTCACGGTGGTGGTGCATCATTCATTTCCGCTGCGCATGGGCGCATGGGCGGTTTACTCGTTTTTTATCCTGAGTGGTTACTGGATTGCCCGCATGTGGCAGGAAAAATATGCCAATACTCGTCAGGCACCTATCACCTTTTTATACAGCCGCTGGTGCCGCCTGGCCCCAGTATTTTTCGTCTCGCTGATACTGGCTTTTGTCTCCAGCAACTTCATTCCCGGCGCGCCGCTGTTGCCACAGCACCTTACGGAATGGGCGCTGCGCCAGATCCCCATCATCGGCTCAAAATCTGCAGGCAATATCCTGCCGCCAACTTGGTCGCTTGATGTGGAGATGCAATTTTATCTGGCATTTACAGCCCTCATGTTTCTAAACGGTTCCAAGTGGCGCGGAGTGGTGAACTGGCTCGTGGTCGCACTCGCCTCCGTCTCGATTTATCTAGTAGTGAAGGAGCTCAACACGGGAATGATGGGAAACCACAGCTCCTCCCTGAGCATCTATTTCTGGCTCTTCGCGATTGGTATGTGGATATATAAGGCTCGCTGGGTACCAAGCCTTACGACGGCCAGCGTTTCGGCCAGTGCCTTTGTGGCGGTCACAGCTCTACTGCTTCTTTTGCCCTTCACCCGCGATGCCATCTGGACGCGGGGCAGTACGCAGACAGAGGCAGCGGTCATGGGCGCGACCGATCCCCGCTGGATCGTCCAGGCATGGTGGGTCGTAGGCGCGATCGTTTTCGCTCCCTTCATCGCCTGGAATGTACGGCAAAAATCGGACGCTTGGGATCGAGTGCTCGGAAACTGGGCCTATCCGCTCTATCTTTTCCACTGGATTCCGAGGGACTGGTATTACTCGCAGGTGAACTGGGCAGCACCCTATTGGCACAACATCCTGCTGCTGGCCGCCAACTTCGCTGGGGCACTCGGCGGGAGCTGGCTGATCCTTAAACTAATCGATCAGCCTACGGACCGCCTTCGTGCGCAATGGGTGCATGCCCGTATCGGCACCCACATCAGTTAATCCACACCTCTCATCAGCTCATGGAATGGCTCATCGCCCTCGTGATAATCGCCCCGGCCCTTTACATGGCCGCCACAAGTTCCAGTTATCTGCTGGATTACGTTTTCTTTGTTGTGGCTTTAAACCGCGGCATCCGGCGGTTGGTGGATTATTTCATCAATGGCGCGTTTAATCCATTCTCCCTCATCAGCCTGACCCAGCTCGTCGTCGGCGCACTGATCATGGTTCCGGCCCTGTCACGCATAAACAGGCTCACACCTCCGGTGCGGAACCTCTCCTACCTCATCATGCTGGCCATAGCCCACGGCACGATCATCGGTGTGATGAATGCAGGCATCGGCGCGTTTTATTCGCTGGGTGAATGGATGGCGGGCTTTGGTGCCTTCCTCTTTGCGGCAACGGCCCCGGTGACCTCTGGCACCATGGACCGCTGGATGAAATCCTCCGGCTATGCCGCACTACTGGTGGCCCTCTATGGCTGGTATCAATACTTTACCATCCCTCCATGGGACGCTTTTTGGGTTACGTCAGTCAATTTCGTTGGTTACTTGGGCGTGCTCAAGCCCATGGAAATGTCCGTCTTCTCCACCATGCATGAGCGTGGCCCCTGCGCCAGCTTCCTGGCATGGGCCGCCATCCCCATGATTCTGCACCCGCGGTGGCGCATCTTTGGTGGCTGGCTCACCATCATTCTGCTCCTGTCCGTGGTGGTGCTCACAATGTCGCGCACCATGTTCACGATCGTGGCGCTGGTTGCCATGCTCCAGCCGGCCTTGTCCAAAGGTGTTGGCATCGGCCGTGTGGTGGTGCTGGCTGCTGTTCTTGGTATTGGTGGAACAGTCGGCCTGGAACACATCCCGGGCTCGGAGCGTATCACTGCGCGCTTCGATACCTTGAAAGACATGCAGAATGACGGTTCATTCAAAGGCCGGATGGAAATCCTTACCAGCGGTGTGACTTGGGTGCTCGTGCATCCGCTTGGACTGGGACTTGGCAGTTCCGGCATGGGCGCAGGCCGCATCAATGGTGGCACACAGGAGGGCTTTTGTGACAGCGGTTATGTAGAGGTTTTTAGCCAGTTTGGGTGGCTCGGCGGTCTGGCGTTTTTTGCGGCACTAGCGCAGATTTGGATGGAACTCTCCCGCCGTATCAAGCAAGGCGGTGATGATACCTTTCTCTACACGGGCCGCGCTGTCCTCCTCGGCTGCCTCGTGTTTCTCTATGTTGGCAATATCTTCGGCGGCTTCTCACTCTTCTGGGTGTTCCTGGGCACCTCAGTCAACCGCTTGACCAAGCCGGTCTTGTATTTCCAACCGGTGGCAAACTCCGACGATTCCGCATTGCCGTACGAACAGCCGCATTCAGCCCTTTGATGAGGCCAATTAAAACTAAAAACAGACACCCATGAAAATTGCCTACGCCATGATTAACTGCAACCGCCGGGACGGCAGCGCCCGCGCAGTGAACGAGGTCGCCGAACGTCTCGCGAAAAAACACGAAGTACATCTCTACGCACGCAAGGCGGAGGATCTCGATCTGTCGCAAATCGCCTGGCATCGCGTACCGGGTATCAACTGGGCGGAGGTGATCGACTTCGGCAGCTATTACTTCGAAGTAAACCGCCGCGTGAGTCCCGGCCAGTTTGAAATCGTCCACACCATCGGCTGCAACACTCAGCGCGGCAATGTCGTCACGATTCAAAACATCCAGCCCGCGAAGAAACAGATTCTCGACCGGCTCGGACGCTCTGAGAAAGTGTCACCTGCTCGCCGCCTCACTCGCTGGATGTATCTGAACGCCACCTGTGCCGCAGAGAAGCGGCTGTATCAGCACCGTCCGGGACACAAGGCCCCGATGTTCCTGCCCGTGTCACGCGGTGTTGCCGCCGAGTTGCAGAAGCACTACAACATCGGCCCGGCCCAGGTCCGCATCGTCCCCAATGCTGCCGACACCGTGCGTTTCAAACCGCTCAGCACCGACGCGCGCAATTCATGGCGTGCAAAGCACAACGTGCCTCAGGACCGGATCATGGCCATCTTTGCAGGCGGTGAGTGGGCGCGCAAAGGACTCGACTTTGCCATCCAGGCCATGGGGCATCTCAAGGATGTTCCGCTGACCTTGTTTGTCGCCGGTGATGACCCCGACCGCGCACGGTTCGTGCAGATGGCACGTGATTCTGGCGCCGCAGATCACATCGTCTTCGGCGGCTTCCGCAAAGACATGCCCGAGGCTCTTGGCGCGGCCGACTTCTTCCTGTTTCCCAGCTGGTATGAAGCCTTCAGCCTCGCCACCATCGAAGCCGCCGCCTGCGGCCTGCCTGTGGTCGCCACTCGCATCAATGGCACCGAAGATTTCATCTCTCCCGGAGAAAACGGTGACTTCATTGAGCACGACGCCGCGCAGGTCGCCACGGTCCTGCGCAGTCTGTGCGACCATCCCCACCATCTCAAGATCATGGGCGCCAATGCCCGCGAACGCGTCGAGATGAACTACACCTGGGACCGCATCGCACAGATGACGGAAGACGCCTATCTCGCCCACCTCAACAGCTCCAACTGATAAGAGGAATGCGCCTGGCGGCACCGCGTTGACTACCTTGCCGCGGCAAAATGTCGGTCATCGCCAGATACATCGAACACTGCCCCCATGCATTCAACCCCATCCACAAGCCACCTGAACCACAATGGCTCTCATCCGGCTTGGATGGAATAATCACGTAAATATATAAATGAAACTAAAGCAATTCACGAACAAAATTGTTCAAATCGAAGGCATCCGCGGATTCGCCGCTTTTTATGTATTTATTTTCCACGCCTGCCCTTTTCCAAACAAAGGCATTTCAAGGCTTTTATACTTCGGCCCGGAAGCAGTGATCGTTTTCTTTTTGCTTTCCGGCTTTGTCATTAGCTATGCAACAGACGGCAAACAAATCACCACCCAAAATTACCTGCATCTTCGGATAAGGCGCATCTACCCGATCTTTTTGATTTCTCTTCTTCTGGCCTACGTCGCTCAGGCATTCATTGCGGGACATCTGATTACCTTGGACTTCAAAAGCCTGCTTGGAAACTTGGTCATGCTGCAGGATGTTTCCGCCATTAAGCGCGGTGTATGGTTTGATACGTTTTGCAATAACCAGCCCTTATGGTCCCTCTCTTATGAGTTTTGGTTTTATCTCTTGTTCATTCCCCTGGGATTGAATAATGCCGGCCATGGCAGAAACTCCTCTTTAAAGGCCCTGCTCGTCTCCATCCTTGGTTTCGCCTCCTATCAATATCAGCCCAATCAGCTCGGCTTGATCGCTGGTTACTACTTCATCTGGTGGTCAGGCGTTGAGCTTGCCAGAGAATACAGGGCCTCCAATGGCCTGAGTTTCGCGGGGCAGAAGAGGATGCTTGCAGGGATAACTGCAATGACCGCCTTTTGGAGCGCACCTGTCTTGGTGAAGCTCATGGAGCACGCCCCTATGAATCTTTGGCATGACCCT
>CAILZI010000081.1 GCA_903838675.1 uncultured Verrucomicrobiota bacterium | reverse complement strand
TCGTCAAACTCGGGCGTGCTGAGCCTGCCGGGCGCGGCCTGGCTTTTTTTGCCTTTGGGCTCCGGCGGACCGTCCACCTCCGGTTCATCCGCATATTGAATGACGAGTCCGCGCGGGGCGATAAGAGAGGCGATTTCGGCGTCGCCAAATTCAGCGAGCAGGCCCCACACATTGCGATACAGCGGCTCGCGCCAGGTGCGCTGCCGCGATTTGAAGTAACCGCTCACCAGTGCTGCGTCGATGCGTGGATCGACTGCGGCTGCATACATGGCGATGAGTCCGCCCTCACCAAAGCCTGCGACACCGATCTGGTCGTGGCGGTGGATGTTGATCCAGTCCACCAGCGCCAGCACCTTCTGCACTTCATAGCCGATGATGTGCCTGCCCATCATGTAGGCCTGCCGGTGGATCCATTCGCGATGAGGCATGTTCGTCATCAGGATGGCCGGATTACCCGAAGCTGCATCACTGCGATTGATCAAGGTCGGCACGATGACCGCGAAACCATTTTCCACGAAACGACGGGCGATCTGCGCCTCCGGCGCAACTCCGGGAGCAAGACCGGCGATCTGCTCCGGCGTCTGATCCGCATCCGGCAAGGCGATGATGTAGCCGCGGGGTTTGCCTTTTGGCTCCAGCAGCAGGCCCTCTCCTGAAACCTGCTCCAGCACGGGCCAGCGGACCTGATAGATGCGGTAGGTCTTTGTCTTGCCCACCAGCGCCAGATTTGTCTCATCTCCATAGCGCTCCAGCGCCACCGGCACGCGCTTGTCCCGGAGGCCGATGATGTGCTTAAAGTGCTCACGATTTTCATGGATCGAAGCCACATACTCATGCGGAGACGACGCATCGCGGTGCCAGTGCAGCGCGCGCGTTTTCAGCGAGTCGACAATCAGCTGGTCCATGTCCTCCAACGCTGCGGCGTGCATCTGCTCGGAGATGTCACCATCCTTGATCAGCGGCTGCGTATCGGGCAGTGTTTCCGGCTGCTGGGCCAATGCGTTCGCGGCCATGGCGAACAGGGCGACGGAAAGGAGCGGCAGTTTCATGAGAGTGAATCAACGCTCATCGTGGCCGTCTTGCAAGCGTTGCAAAATTGGCACACGCTTACTTTCGGCAGGGCGAAAGCAGTGCTGTAACGAGCCAGAATGGCGCGTTGCTGCGGCCATCAGCCTCACTTTCCTTTCCACTCACAGATGTAGCCGACAATGGGCAAAGCTTTGTAGGCGTCCCATTCCTTTGCAGAATCCGCCCAGCGGCTGTTGGGTGAGGTCCGAAGGTAATGTTCTTTGCCATTGTCATTGCTGGGTTCAGCAGGTCCCCAAAGGGTAAAAGTCATCTCCTGCCCGTCCACCCAGACCCACTTGCCCTCCACCTTTTCATCATTAGCCCCCAGCCAAACGCGCAGCTTTGTCAGAGATTTGATGAACATGGCGGTGGCCTCATCATGGGCCACGGCGAGTTGTCCGTTGTGCAGCTTGCAGCGGGATTGCGCCACCGACCAGTTCACCTTTTCCAGGACCACGGCGTACCATTTTCCATTGAAGTACTTCGCATCCCTCGGCAATCCGAGCGGCGGCTTGGGTGAGGTTTCAGGCTGCTGAGCTGGTGAGAAGCAGGCGAGAGCACAGATCACGAGCAAAAGGAGCTTTTTCATGCACCGAACACGTACTGATGAATTTCAAGCGTGCAACTTCCAGCTCTCTGCACTGCAACCGGCCAGACCGGTCAAAATTTAGAAAATTCGGCGCCCTGATTCAGATGCCGGTCCAGCTCATACTTGCCAAGAGCCAGAGCACCGAGCAGGCCTGAGCGCGCGCCCAGACCGGGAGCGACGATGAAGTCGTCGATGTTGCGGCCGAGTTCGGGGACACGGAGGTAGCCGTTGTTGAGCTTGAGGAGCCGGCCGCGAATGAGTGGCAGGATATGCTCCTGACTCATGACGCCACCTCCGAGAATGATGCGCTTCGGGCAGATGCTGAGGGTGAGATTCATCAGCGCATGAGCCATGACATCTGCGACTTCTTCCCACGCAGGATGGTCAGGCGGCAGGGCGTCGGCCTTGACTCCCCAACGCGAAGCGAGGGAGGTGCCGCTGACGTAGCCTTCCACGCAGCTTTTGTGAAACGGGCAGTGGCAGGCCTGTTGGATGGCGGAGGAGTTATGTGGTGGCGGCACCAAAAGATGACCGATCTCGGGATGCAGCAGACCGTGAAGCAGCTGACCGTTGATGAGCACTCCACCGCCGACACCGGTGCCGACGGTGATGTAGATCAGCGGGTCCGTATCCTGCCCGGCTCCCCAGAGGTATTCACCGAGTACGGCGGCGTTTACATCGGTATCCCAGGCGATGGGGACGTGGTAGCGGTCGTGCAGCTTCGGCACGATGTTGGTGAACTGCCAGCCGGGCTTTGGCGTGGAGGTGATGTAGCCGTAGGTCTCGCTCTTTTTGTCGAGATCAATCGGACCAAAGGAACCGATGCCGATCGCTGCGATGGAACCGTACTTCGACTTGGCCATCGAAAGAAAACGGGTCACTCCGGCGAGCGTGTCTTCCGGGGTGGTGGTCGCAATACGGGTGACGTCACGGATATCGTGAGGGCCGGTACCGACAGCGCAGACGAACTTGGTGCCGCCGGCCTCAATGGCGGCGATGAGGGGGGCTTCTTCACTCATGATTGTGGACGCACAGCGGCGGAGTCACGAATGCCGAGACTGGAGTAGATCTCGCGAGTGGCGTGAGATTTGTTCAAGGTGTAAAAATGGATGCCATCGACACCGTGATCGAGCAGATCGTGGCACTGCTCGGTGGCGTAGTGGATGCCGACCTTTTGCACGGCAGCCTCATCGCCACCGCAACGCAGGATGGCGCGCAGGAGCTTGGCCGGGTAACGCGCACCGGCGGCGAGTTCGGCCATGCGACGCATGCCAGAGGCGCTGGTGATGGGCATGATGCCGGCGATGATCGGAATATTGATGCCAGCCAGGTGGCAGCGTTCGCGGAAGTCGAGGAAGTCGTGATTGTCGAAGAACAGCTGGGTGCAGATGTAGTCGGCTCCGGCATCGACCTTGGCCTTGAGATGATCCATTTCCAGGACGCGGTTCGGCGTGGTGGGATGGCCTTCGGGGAATCCGGCGACACCGATGCCAAAGCCGCGTTTGTCTGGATGGGCGCCGCTGTCATTGAACTTCTTGATGAAGGCCACGAGGTCGGCGGCGTGCTGAAAGGCGTCTTTGGCGCGATCGTAGTTGGCGAGATTCTTGGGAGGATCACCGCCAAGGGCGAGGATGTTGCTCACACCGGCCTGTGCATAGCGTTCGAGGATGCCTGCAATGTCGGCCTCGCTGTGGCAGACACAGGTGAGGTGAGGCACGGCATCGAGACTGGTCGTGGTTTTAATGCGCACCACGAGATCGTGAGTGAGCTCGCGCGTGGAGCCGCCCGCACCGTAGGTGACGCTGACAAAGGAGGGCTTGAAGGCTTCGAGCTCGCCAATGGTCTGGTAGAGTGCTTCAAAGGCCTCGGCGCTCTTCGGCGGGAAGAACTCAAATGAGAGCGTAGGACGCTGAGCTTGGAGAATATCGGCGATGTGCATCTAGTTCAGTTCTCGGTTCACTGTGCTTGGCAATCAGGCAATGTGCTCGCCTTTGAGCACGTCATCCAGAGTCTGGCGTTCGCGCACGACGGTGGCTTTGTCACCATCAACGAGGATTTCAGCAGGCATGGGGCGCGTGTTGTAGTTCGAAGCCATGGTGAAACCATAGGCTCCGGCGCTGAGCACGGCGAGGTATTCGCCTTCTTTGACGAGTGGGAGTTCGCGGTTCTGGGCGAGGAAGTCGCCGGATTCACAGATCGGACCGACGACATCGACTTTTTCGACAGTGGCGTTCGCGGGCTGCTTGAGCGGCACGATTTGATGCCAGCCTTCGTAAAGCGTCGGACGGATGAGGTCATTCATGCCGGCATCGACGATCTTGAAGATTTTGGCGGAGCCGCGCTTTTCGTAGAGCACCTTGGTGAGCATGACCCCGGCGTTGCCGACCATGAAACGACCGGGTTCGCAAAGAATGCGCAGGCCGAGGGGCTCAAGGTGAGGCACCACGGCTTCAGCATAGGCCTGAATCGTGAGCGGATGAACTTCGGCATGCTCCTGCCACCACGTCGCGTCACCGGAATCAAGGCTCTGCTTGTAGTTGATGCCGATGCCGCCGCCGATGCTGAAGAACTCGATGCCGTAGCTCTTTTTCACCTGAGTCACGAGCGGGATGACCTTCTGCACCGCTTCGAGGAAGGGATCGACCTTGGTGAGCTGCGAACCGATGTGCATCTGGAGACCTTTGATGATCAGGTTAGGGCAGTCGGCGAATACACGAGCATAGACGTCGAGGATCTGGTCGAAATCGATGCCGAACTTGTTCTCGCTCTTGCCGGTGGTGATCTTGGCGTGCGTATGCGCATCGACATTCGGGTTCACACGGACGGCCACGGGGGCCTGCATGCCAAGCTCGCCGGCGACTTGATTGATGTAGTGGAGTTCCGCCTCGGACTCGGCGTTGAAACAGTAGATGCCCTGCTTGAGGGCGTACTCGATTTCGTCGCGCGTTTTGCCGACGCCGGCGAAGGTGCATTTCGCGGGATCGCCACCGGCCTTGATGACGCGGTAGAGTTCACCAGCGGAAACGATGTCAAAGCCGCCGCCGAGTTTGGCGATGGTATTGAGCACGGAGAGATTCGAATTCGCTTTCACGGCGAAGCAGATCAGGTGGTCCAGCTTTGCCAGAGCGGCGTCCAAACGCGTAAAATGGCCGGAGATGGTGCTCTTGGAATAGACATAGAGCGGCGTGCCGTATTCCTCGGCGAGGGACTGAAGCGGGACGTTTTCGGCGAATAACTGGCCTTGGTGGTAACGGAAACTGTGCATAAGCGGGCCGCGTAGATAGGCGGGATTCAGGCCTGCGCAACCCTGCGCAGGTTCATCCTTGATGCATTTCCACGAGTTTTCGTCCGGACGAAAGCATCTCCACGAGCCACTGGCGCATGGCCTTGAAGCCACGAAGGAGGGCACTATCCATGACTTCCTGGCAGCCAAAGTGCCGGGCGATGGTGTCTTCCAGCCTGCGGTAACGAGGCAGCAGAATGAGGGTGCTGCGGACCGCTGCGGGCTCTGAAGCATGGCGATGAGCCAGTGAGGGATGGAGCAGGCCTTTGCAGATGACCATGTCGGCGTCTGCCAGAGCGATGCGGCGCTCTGGCAGCACCAACCATGGGTGATAAGTGAGCACGGGGCGGCCTGCGGGGTCCTGCTTCAGCCTGACCAGGGTGCGTGCGGGTACACCCTCGGTGCGGCGCGCCAGAAAGCCTTTCAGGCCTGTTTCCAGATCTGCGGCGGTGGCGCGCTTGTTGAGGAGGAAATCACGGCCCATGAGGGTGCCAAACAGAGTGAGGCGAAACGACCAGCCTGCAAAGAGCAGGCCGATGAGAATCAGCAAAAGGGATACCGCTGCGCCGGCATAGGGATGAATCAAAGCGCTGCCTGCCACCAGGGCTATGAGGCCAAGTTTGATAAGTTTGAGGCCGGCGTCGACGATGCCAAAAGGAGAGAGAGCGATGAGGACATTGATGGCGTGCGAACTGAGCCAGACCACGCTGAAGGCCACGATGGCGACTGGAATGGAAATCCAAGGCGTATGGACGCCAAAGTCGATCACGCTGGCAAGGGGCATCACGGCCAGTCCGGAGTGAGCCAGCCCATTCACGGCCTGCGGCTGAACCTGGTTAAAATGAGCCATGGCGAGGGCCACGAGCGGCACGAAACCGACGCTGGCGACGAGCGCGCTCACCTTGTTTTCGAACAGCTCCAGGAAATCCAGCGGCTTTTTGACCAGCGGAGGGGCGGCGGTGCCGAGGAAATCCTTGAGAAAGCAGATGAGGATCAGCGAAAGCCCTGTACCCCAAAAACCCGGATGGCAGTACCATGGCAAGCGATGGCGCAAATGGGACTCGGTCTTGTAGTAGGTCCAAACACCCATGAAGCTGACCCCCAGCAATGGGCTGATGGCGACGCCGGTGATTTCAGAGATGCCCTGAGACAAACTGACACCGGGCGGCAGCATGGATTCACGCAGCAGTTTGTCCGGCGTACTGCTGGGCGGAGTCTCGGCAGCATGGAGCGGAGAAGTGCTCGCCAGGGCGATGAGTGCCAAGATGCACAGGCGGCGCAGAAGCAGGAGGTTCATGACCCTGCCATGATGCACTGGAATCCACCGCAGGCGCTGACAAAAAATCACGCAAAGTGGACTGGCAAACTGCTGGCCGACATCACTTGGCCAGTGCCTTGCCGATCTCCTCTGCGACCTGTTTGGCCAGAAATTCGCTGCCAGCGGAGGTGTAGTGCACATCGTGCGGATTCTGCATCGTGGCGAGCTGCGGGGTGATGTGGGCGTTCAGATCGTCAATGGCGACGCCGTTTTCCGCCATGACCCGAGCGGCGATGTCGTTGTATTCCTTCACCAGGCCAAATTTCCGGGGCGGATTGAGCTCGCCTTCGGGGATCGGCGTGGTGGTGGCCCAGATCAGCTTGGCACCGGTTTTCTTCAGGGTGGCGACGAGGCTGCGCAGATTGGCCTCGTAGTCGGCGGGTTCGACCTGGCGTTTGCCATCGGGCATGTATTTTAGGTCGTGGATGCCCCAGTTGAAGTGAATCACGTCCCATTTGCCGGTGCCGAGCCATTTGGCGATGCTGGCGACGCCATTTTTGGTCGGGCCGCCGTTGGTGGGAATGCGGTGCACATTGGCCTTGCCCTCCAGCAGTTTCCGCACGGGCAGCGTGTAACCGATTGAAATGGAATCGCCAATCAGCAGGGCGCGTGGCAGGCTGGCGACATCCTGAATCGGGTCCATGGCCGGATTCGGTGGACGTTTGGCCTTGGCAGGAGGCGCAGGCTGCTGAGCGGTGGCGCTCAGCAGGACGAAGAGAAATGCGAGGGCAGGAAGGATGCGGTTCATTGAACTCCCCTTCACTGCCAAAAAGACGGAATCTTTCAGACGATCTCCACGCTGACCTGGGCGCTGGTGTCCATCTCGCCGATGATTTTGGCGCCCTTGCCGCAGGTGAGGGCTTTCTCGGCATCTGCGGATGAGACGATGGCAACCCAGCCGAGGCCCATGTTGAAGGTGTCGATGGCGTCTTTTTTGTCTGCATGACGCAGCACTTTCTGAACTACATCGTTCTGCCAGAATGGAATACGAAGATTGGCACCCAGACCACGCTTGAGGAACATGCGGCCGAGGTTTTCCGGCAAACCACCACCAGTGATGTGGGCCATGGCCTTCGGACGAATGCCCGCAGCTTTGAGAGCAGCCGGCTGCTCATGATAGAGGAGCGTGGGGAGCAGCAGAGTACGCATCTCGTCCTCGCTGAACTGGAGGTTCTCTTTTTCGATGATGCGGCGGACAAGGCTGAAGCCGTTCGCATGGAAACCTGCGCTGGGCCAGCCGATAAGCACGTCACCTGCGGTGATGGTGCCGGGATCGAGCAGATCTTCCTTTTCACAAGCGCCGATGGCAAAGCCGCTGAGCTCGACCATGCCCTCGGGCACCATGCCGGGCATCTCGGCGGTCTCACCGCCGGCAAGGATGCAATTGCAAGCCTCCAGGTATTCGGTCATGCCGGCGATAATGCGGGTGATCTGCGTCTTCTGGATCTTGGGGATGCCCACGTAATCGAGGAACATGATGGGATCTGCCCCGGTCGTGAGCACGTCATTCACGTTCATGGCGACGAGGTCTTTGCCGGCGGCTTCGAGTTGGTCGTGCTTGAGCAGCAGCTCGATCTTCGTGCCAACCCCGTCACAGCCTGTGAGAATGATGGGATGCTTGTAGCCACTGAGGTCGTAGGCGGCAGCGAACAGACCAAAGGGATTTGCCAGTTTCCGCTTCTGCTGCGTGCGCTTCACCAGCACGCCGATGTCATCGACCAGCGATGCTGCTTCGTGAATATCGACGCCGGCTTCTTTGTACGTGTGTGCGGAGGGGCTGCTCATGGGGAAATGGTGGCCTGCTGACTAGCCCGAAAGCAGGGGCGGCTCAAACGGAAACTTGGTGTGGGGGAGGTTGGGGTGGTACCCTGCCCCGCCGTAGGCCCTTGGCTGCAACCGCCCATGGAGGCTCAGATTGTCACCCATCTCAACTCAACAGCTAGGATGCGGGAGGGCGGCGGGTCTCGATGGCGCTGACCATCTGGCGGATGTGGGGCTTGATCCCCTCGCGCGGTTTCATGATTGCAAGACTCTGGTCGAAGGATCCCCATTTGATCACCTTGATGTTCACATTGCGTGCGCCCCATTGGTCCATGGATGCCTTGGAGGGGCGGTAAAGATCAATGGTGCCGGTGCCGACGAGCGCGGAGCCGTAGTCGTCGACCTGATAAACATAAGATTCGCCCTCGATCTTGAATTCGGTCCCGACCGGGTAAACGGACCAGTCAGCGGCGGCGCTGCGCACAGCGCCGAACTTGAGGGTGTTGCCCACGGCGCTCTTGGCACCATACGCAATGTGGTCGCTCTCGCTTTGGGTGTAAGCGGTGGTCTTGACATTGCTGATGGTGCTGCCGGAACGCAGGCTCACCAGTTTTCGGGGGGCGACTCTGGAAACGCTTTGGCAGGAAGCACAACCCGCGCAGAGCGCGGCCAGCAGGAACAAACGGAGGTTAGTCATTTTAGTTGGGCGCGACACATTGCACGCCCGGGGTGTAGTCTGAGACACGCAGGCATGAGCTGTGTTCGATTTTACCCCCCGGTCTGGAAGCTTGATTCGGAGATGCAGAAATACTCCGGAGCGCCGTAAGATACCCCCCATGAAACAATTGATTCTCCAGCTCATCCTTTGCGCCACCTTGCTCGCGGACGATGCACCGAAATGGCGCGATCTTTTTAATGGCAAGGATCTCAACGGCTGGGTGGATGTGAACACCAGCCCTGAAACCTGGAGCGTCAAAGACGGCCTGCTGGTGTGCAAAGGAAAGCCCATCGGTGTGATGCGCAGCGAGAAGCAGTATGAAAACTTCATCCTCCACATCGAGTGGATGCACATGGAGGCGGGTGGAAACTCTGGCGTGTTTGTCTGGAGCGAAGGAACGGCAGCGCCCGGAAAAGAACTGCCCAAAGGCATGGAGGTGCAGATGCTCGAACTCGAGTGGCCCAACCTGCATCCCGGCAAAGACGGCCTGCCAAACCACCCCGGCTACGTCTCAGGCGAACTCTTCGGTGCGAACGGCCTCGAAGGCATCCCGGACAATCCGCGTGGCAAACGCAGCATGTCCTGGGAGATGCGCTGCAAGGGCAAAGGCGAGTGGAACACGTATGATGTCGTCTGCGTGGACGGCACGGTGAAGCTCTCGATCAATGGCAAGTTCGTCAACGGCATCAGCCAATCGACGGTGCGCAAAGGTTACCTCTGCCTCGAATCCGAAGGTGCCGAGATCCATTTCCGCAACATCCGCATTCTGGAACTGCCCGGAGGCAGAGTGACGCCAGAACAGACGGCTCCTGTCGTGGGAAAGTAGTCACTTCGTCTGCTTCATCAGTTCCTCGACTTTCGCGGTGATCCGCTCCTCAACGCTTTCGGTGTACGGCGCACGGTGGCCGTATTCAAACATACCGGTCACGCCTTCGTACCCACCCTCCTTGAGCACACGCAGACTCGGCACATAGCTCGTGAGATCGTTGTTGTAGCCGCAGACCCAGGTGTTGTTCCAGCCGTAGGCCGCTTTGAACTTGAGCGAGTAGTCCACCACCGTCTCACCGGTCAGCGCGATGAACTGGAAGTCCGTGCCGATGCGCCAGACTTGGATTGGATACTTCACGCGATCTGGCGGTGAACCGAGCGTCTCATATTGGCGGATGAAATGCTCGAACTCACGTTTTGGTATGCCGGTGAGATTAGGCAGGCGTTGTTTGAGCTCTTCGAGCGGGATGCCGGGCTGGAGCATCAGCTCCGTCTCGCCCATCGCCGCATGAATCGGCCCGTTGAGCAGAGGCATCTTGCTGGCGATGACCTGACGAACCGCTTCGGCCAATACCTTGCCATACATGCCCGCGAGTTCGGTTGCTTCAACATCCCTGCCACGAATGCGTGGCAGCGGATTCGCATCGCCACCGCAGTTTTGCACAAACATGGCCACCGAGCCTGGGAAGGATTTTTCCAGCTCACGCTGCGCGAAGCCTGCGTAGTCGCCATTGATGCTCAAGCCGCCAAGTGCCGTGGTGTGGCAGGAATAGCCGAAGACGATCGCCTTGAGATCAATGCCAGATTTCACGGCGATCACCGGCACATCCTGATCCACCTGCCCGCCAAGGGCGCGGCTCTCCGGGCCGCGTGAACGCCGCCGGTTGACTGCCACTCCGGCGAGCCCTTGATCGAAGGCCAGTTCTGCGGGCGCGAGATTGGCGATGGCCGCACCGATCACCTCCTCATACCTGGCATAAACCAACGCCGTGTAGCGGTCCTTCACCGCCGCCTCTTCTGGCGTGAACTCATAATACAGCCATAGCACATCCGCCGTCACCGGGCATGAGTGGTTGTGCGAGGTGTTCAAGATCAGCCGCTCTCTCGGGATGCCATGCTTCTCCAGAGCGGCCTTTGCGATGACAGTAATCATCTTGTCGCTCAATCCCACCAAATCAGCCGTCACGAGTACCGAGATCGCGCCGGTGTCATCCTTGAGAGCGAGCGCCTTCAGCCAGATCGGATGCTCGACCCGCTGTGACATGCGCGTTTTTCCGCCGTAGCCCGCGAGCGGCACTGATTCCGTCGGCGTGATGTCCGCTTTGGCCACGCCTGCCTGCCAGGCGGCGGAGGCAACGACTGCATGGAGCATGATCAGGATGACGAAGGTGTGCTTCATGGGGGCATGTTTTTGAAAGCTTCGCACATGAAAAAGGCCAGGCCTATATAGCCGGGATGGGGACGATACGTTTCCTCGACGGGCTGCAAGGCCGCCATCATCTGAGATTCGGTCTGGCCGTAAAAGGACTCAAACTTCGGTCCGATGTCAGCCATTTTCACCCCAACGAAAACCCTGGCTTTGCTGGTGTCTGCATACGCGATGGTTTTGGCGACAAGTGCGATGATGCCGTTTTGTCCCTCGGCGGTATTACGATAGCTCATGATGGCAACATGATCGACGACATCGAGCAGATGCTTCGCGGCATCCTTGGTCACCCCTTGAAATGTCACGGGATAGGTCGCCTGCCCTTCGGCATTGGTTTGATCCAGCCAGAAAACAATGTCCGCGCCATAAATGAGTCTGGGGACCGCCGCGTGGGCACGCATAGCTGCTTTGTGATTCACTTCGACGAACTGGGTCAGTAGATCGCATTTCAGCAGGATGTCCGCATTCTTCCACTGCGGAAGTCCATGCGGCTCGATGTCGAGGTGAACTCCGTCAAAACGCGCCTCACCGGGGCCGTCCCGGTTGAATGCAATCACGCCGTCGATGCTGGCAAGCACGATGGCATGCTTCGCTCTCAAAGTGTGGGAGGGATCTCCAAAGAGTGCGTGAATGCGCAAGGATCGGGCATGGGCTCGTTGAAGAAATACACGTGTCAGCTCGACATTATCAAGCGCGCGATCTTCTTCAGGCAGCTTTGTGAAATACACCTGCCAGAACAGGTCGGTGATGTGCCTTTTCGCGCAGAAGTCGAACAATTGATTGCTGGCCTCTGATGAGGAGGCGATCACATCCGTCTTATAGACCCACATGCCGCGCATCTCCGCCGCTGGCAGCTTTGCGGCTGCCAGCATTCCAAACAACAGCAGGCCAATGAATAAGCGAATTGTCATGGAACGGATGGCTGCTTCACCTCCGCCGCCATCTTCAGCAGTGCATCCATCATTTTCACGGAAGCCTGCGGCTCCAGATTGTTCGTGCCGGGCCACGTCTCATAGCCGCCGAGTTCAAAGTGGCGTGGGGTGGGCATGTAGCCGTAGTAGCCGTTCGCCAGCTCGACCATGAAGGACTTGGCAAAGGGGTTGCGCTTGCGGAATTCGACACCGGTTTCGGCAAAGGTCTCCGTGGGTGTGGTGCCAATGCAGATGTCGCCGATGCGCAGGATCTGCACGGCTGCTTTGGTTTCAGGACTTGCCACTGCCAGTCGCTGCACGCGTCCGGCATAGGCGAGCGGCAGATCGGCCTTGCCCTGGATGCGCGGGGTCTTGGCCTCGGTTTCCTTGGCCCAGGCGATGAGTTCGGAATCAATCTTGCGCCAAGCGACACCGAGCTCGCGATAACGAGCTGCGAGAGGCGCGCTGTTTTGCCACATCACTTTCGCCAGAGCGGCGTTCACCTTCGCAGCCACATCATCTGCCACGTAGCGCATCTGCTCGTAGGGCTGCTTGCGCGGCTGCGGATTGCGGAAGTTGGTGTTGTTTGCGTCACCACTGGTGCCGTTGGCCATCATGGCGACAAACGGCGGGTCGTCGTTGCCGCCGGCTTGCAGGCGCTTCAAGGCTTCGCAATACATGCCGTAGTAGTCAGCGGAGATGTCCGCGCCATTCACGCCGCCGACATAATGCAGTGAATAGGCCGAATAGACTGAGATCAACCGCCCGCCGGGCTCACGCAACGCAATGAAGGAGACGGTAGGATCGGGTTCGCCTGCAGGCTCCACCAGCGCGGCATTGCCTGCGCCCGGGTTCATCTTCACCTTGTCGATCTTGCCGAAGGGATTGGGTGGCATGGAGCCTTCCTTGAGGAACCAGCGGCGGATGTTCACGTGCTCCGGGATATCCACGGTGCCGAATGCAATCTCTGCTCGACGCAGAAGATTGATCGCACGCCGCACTCCATCCGTGATACGCCGCACGACGAACTTTTGATAATCCGTGAGCTCCATGTCCGAAGTGTAGAAGCGCACCGGCCCGCCGATGGCGTTTGCCGCCGAATGAGTGTGCGTGCCGGAAATGAGCACGTTCGCCGCCGGGATGCCGGTTTCTTTCTCGATCAACTCCCGCGCCGCCACACACAGACTGCGATGCATGCCGAGGAGATCACACACGACGAGAGCCAGCTTGGTCTTCCCGTCATCCAGCACGAGACAGCGTGCGTGCAGTTCATCGTGCACGTTGGTGCATGGATAGGGCAAGAAACCGCCCACCACCTCGCTCCCCAGTTCCGGAGTGATGTTGCTGGTGGCCGCACCCGCCATGAGAGGAGCTTTTGGAACGTCAGCGGCGTGCAGAGCGGCTGTGGCGAAAAGAGCGAGAAGGAAATGGCGCATGGAACCAATACAGAGGTTCCGCATGGATTTTGTCATGGCTTCCAATCCACCGGCAGACTGAGCGACCAAACTTCATTCGAGAGCGGGCGGGCGTGCCCACCTGCGAGCCAGAGCTTGTCCTGAAACACGAACACCGAATGCTCATGCCGCGCCTTCCAGCAGGTCTTTGTCTCTAGGCGCAGCCAGTTTTTTCCATCTGCACTGTGCCAGACATCGCAGAAGTTGTCTTTTTCCTTCGACCAGCCGCCGAGCACCCATATGCGCCCGCGATAGACAGTCGCGCTGAACCAGAGCCGGGGAGCCCAGGGTGCTGACTCCGCTTCGCAGGTCCAGTGCACGCCATCGCTCGATGACCACACGTCGTTCTTTGCGTGATATCCCGGCACATAGTTGCCGCCGCCGAGCACGTACATTTTTCCGTCCAGCACCAGCGCCTGATGATAGGCGCGCGACGACCATGCAGCCTGCGCCGTCTCCAGCTTCCACTCTTTGCCATCCGCAGACGACCACACGTCGTTCTTCAGGCTCGCATCATCCCCAAAGTAGTAGTTCTCCGTGCCGCCGAGCATCCACATACGGCCACGATGCTCCACCAGACCCGCCGCGAGTCGTGGCGACCAACTCGAACTGGCAGTGACTTGCTCCCACTTCACGCCATCAGTGGACGACCACAGCTGGTGACTCGCCGAGTGTCCCGGCAGCCTGCCTTTGTGCCAGCCGCCCATGATCCACATGCGGTCATGAAAGGTGATGCTCATCGCGAGATCGCTGTGCAGCCACGGCGCGTTTGGAGTGATCAACTTCCATGCTTTGCCATCGCTGGAAGACCACACATCACGTGGTGGCTCCTCGAAGGACTGAAACCAGCCGCCGCCGATCCAGAGCTGATCTTTGAACACCCACTCCGCCTGCGAATCCCGCGCCTGCCAGGCTGCTTTGCCTTCAAGTGCCCAGTCGATCCCGGCAGCAGAGATCTTCAGGCTTATGAACCCGAGCAGAAGCAGCAGGAGCGCTCGCATAAATCAGATCTCCGACTCCTTAGGCAGCAGGAAGGGTGCACGATACTCACGACCGAGCAGCGCATTGGCCGGTTCATTTTCAAGGAAGGCTTCCTTGTCGCCATCGATGCGGAGATGCTGGCCGAGGGTGAGCTTGGTCTTGTCCAGATCGACACCGGCATCACTGAGATAGTGGCGGGTGCGTTCCAGCGTCTCCTGCACATCATCGTGGACTTTGATGTCACCGAGACTTTTCGAGATTTCATTGACCGAGGTCTGAGTCCCGAGCCGATACGAGATGTTCGCGATGTGGCATAGCGCGCTGCTTTGGTGGCCTTCGGCAATCTCGGCCTTGAGGTCCTCCTGCCTGCGGCTGCGCACGGCGCTGAGGAAATTGGAGAAATGGTTTTCGGACTTGCCCTCAAAAGCGCGAACGAGATTGCCCTTCGGATCAAAGAGATTTGTGTCGGCGATGATGCCTTCGCTGCCATAGAAGAACCACATCGACTTGATCGTCGGATGAAACGGCGCGGATTTTAGGCCACGTGTTTCGGAGATGATCGTCTTGTCGCCGAAATCGAAAATGCCCACCTGCGAGTTCGGCGTCTCCGCAACATCGGTGTAGCCAAGACGACCGCCGTAACTCAGCACGCTCCTGCCCAGGCCGGTCACACCCAGCCCCCAGCGGCAGATGTCGAGCGAGTGGACATTGTTGTTGCCGATCTCGCCGCTGCCGGTGTTCCAGAACCAATGCCAGTCATAGTGAAACTTCGGACGGTTGAGCTTCGTCATCGCCGCAGGGCCTGCCCAGAGATCGTAATCGCAGCGCGGCGGCATCGCGCATTCGGCCGGGCCGCCGATGGACCCGCGCCCGCCGTAGATGATGCTCTTTGCCAGCTTCACCTCACCAAGTTTGCCCTCCTGCATGTATTTGACCGCCTCGGCCAAAGGACCCCGCGAGCGATTCTGCGTCCCGCCCTGGCAGATGCGACCCAGTTTCCGCGCCGCCTGCACCATGCGCCGCCCTTCAATGACGTTGTGGCTCACCGGCTTCTCCACATACACATCCTTGCCCGCCTGCATCGCCCAGATCGCAGACAACGAGTGCCAGTGATTCGGCGACGCGATGAACACCGCATCCACCGACTTGTCCTCCAGCACCTTGCGCAAGTCCTGCACCTTCTTCGGCATCGGCCGCTTCGCTTGAACAAAGATCTCTCCCACTTCTTCGGCGCGATCCAGATCCGGATCACAGACATAAGCTACATCGCAGTCGGAGATCCTGACCAATTCTTTGGCATGCGCCTTGCCCCGGATGCCGCAGCCAATGATCGCAGCGATGAGTTTTTCGTTCGCACTGACCGGCTTCGGGTCAGCGGCAAACAATGGCGCTGGCAGGCTGACGGCTGCGGCAGCCATGAGGGAGTCTTCGAAAAAACGGCGGCGTGTGGAGGTGCGCATGGTGGTGCGAGGTTATACGCTGCGCCATGCGCGATTCTGCCGTCAGCGTTTGTGAAACAGCTACTTTACCCAGCGAATGCACGACGGCATCGGCATCTCGATTGGAGTTCCCGTCGCAGCGATTTTTCCGTACGTGGCATCGATCCGAAATACGACCACGCTGTTTCCCGGCATGTTTGCGCACAGGAGCCACTGGCCATCCGGGGTGATAAGTATGTTCTGCGGTCCTTTGCCGAGGCTGGGATCAATGGAGAGGAGCGTGAGGCTGCCATCCTCGCCGATTCGATAGGAGGCAATGCTGTCGTGGCCCCGATTTGTGCCGTACAGAAACTTGCCGTCGGGCGTGATTTTCAAATCAGCGGTGTAGCTCTTGCCGGTGAAACCGGTGGGAAGCGTGGAGATGGTCTGGCGCTCGGTGAGCATGCCGGAAGCGGCGATATAATCAAAACACGTCACAGTGTTAGCCAGTTCGTTGATCACATACACATGCCTGCCGTTCGGATGAAAGGTGATGTGACGCGGACCTGAGCCTGGCTGCATCTTCACAAATGGCTGGGACTCATACGGCGTGAGCGTTGCCTTGGCCGCATCGAGTTGATAAATCAGGATCTTGTCGATGCCGAGATCGGCAGCGAGTGCGAAGCGATTGTCTGGACTGATGACGATGCTGTGCGCGTTTGGTCCCTTTTGGCGCTGGGGATCGATGCTGGAACCGCTGTGCTGAATAAACGATGAGGCTTCACCCAGCGAGCCGTCCTCCTTAACCGGCAGCGATGCCACACTCCCCGACGCGTAGTTCGCCACCAGCACGGTTCTGCCCGTGGCATCTACATCCAAATAACACGAAGCGGTGCCTCGCGCGGACTGCTGATTCAGCCGCTTTAACTGACCAGTGCTACCTTCAAGCGCGTAGGCCGTTACAAATTCATCGTCCGCGCCGCCGAACTTCTCAGCATTGATCGCATAGAGGAAGCGTTGGTCGGGCGAAACCGCGAGGAAGAATGGATTCTGAATATCGGTGGTCCGATGCAATGGCTGCAAACCGCCAGTCTTCGAGTCGAAGCGAAACGCATGAATGCCGGCTTTGTCCCCTGAGGCGAAAGCGGAGATAAACACCACAGGATCGGCCGCAAAAAGCGTGACGGAGGCCAAGCAGAGAGCGCCAAGAAGGAGGGATGTGAAAGTGCGCATGATGAGATCATTTCATTGAGCAAGTTTCGCCGCCTCTGCTTTCGCTTTCGCCAGCACATCTGCTAGCGCGACGGGTTTGCCGCCCTGGCGCAGGCTTTCATCAGCCGCTTCCATGAAGGTGAATATTTCAATCGTCTCGGCTTCACTCACCGGCGGCTCGCCCGTGCGGAAGAATTTACCGATTTGGCGGCATAGCGCCTCATAACTGATGGTTTTGGCCCCCTGACGCACGCCTTTGCTGCCATACACAATGGCACCGAATTCGGACTTTCCCCTCACGATGCCGCGATAGGTGCCAATTCGCCCATCCTTCCACACGCCAGTGACTTGATCAGTGATGGGGCCTTTGCTGCGTGACACGGTTTCACATCCAGTGCCCATGAGCGTGAAGAGGGATTCGATGCCGTGAATGGCATAGAAAAACAAGTCAGGCGTGCCGCTCTGATATGAGCACGGCCCCCAGGTCGTGACGCCAAGGATGTCGCCAATTTCCTCGTTGCCTTTCAGAGCAAGGAGGTCGGCCCCGAAGCGTGATGACGAACTCGACCAGGTCTTGACGTGATTCTTATTCGCGAGCTCAAACAGAGCGATGGTCTCTGGAAGTGTTCCAGCGATGGGTTTGTCGATGTAGACGAGCTTGCCCGATTGGAATACTTCACGCGCCTCTTTCAAATGGATGCGGCCATCGACACTCTCAATCAGCACGACATCCACCTTTTCGAGCAGCTTCGGAATGGAGTCCACAATCTCAACGCCCATGCCGCGCACCTGCTCGGTGAATTTCGCCACGCGGTCCTTGCTGGCAGGCATGTCGGTGCCACCGGGATAACCTGCCACCACCTTGATGCCTGCGAGATCACCATCGGCCTTCGGATTGTTGAAGAGCTTCGTGAACGCAGGCACATGCGACGTATCCAGTCCAATGATGCCGGCGCGAAGCGGCTTCAGCGTTTCCTGGGAGAATGAGGAGCCTGCAATGCTGAGGAAGAGAGCAGCGGAGAGTGTGAGAGCCTGTTTCATCATGACCTACACCTACGCAGTGAAGTCCCGCAGTTGATCAGGTTATCAGCCCTTGAATGTCGATCAGATGCAGTTGTCGTCCTTGATCTGCATGTGGGGCGTCGATGCACACGTAGCGTTCGTCACGGCTGGAACGTGGATGATTGTCCACGCGCCATTCGCCGGTGTATTCGCGGGGAGAGTGGAACTCACCGAGGTCGATGCGTTTGTTGGTGGCGATGCGGTAGATGTGCGGGGTCTGAATGCGGCGCACGCCTTTTGGGTAGGTGTCGTTCAGAATCCACTCGTTGCGATGCAGGTAGGTCAGGTGGCCGCCACTGTCGAGCACGCCATGGCCGATCTCTTCAATGATGCCGCTGTCCTTGTCTTCAAAGAGAAAGTCGCCCCACTCCCTGTTGCCGAGCCAATCCTTGGCCTGTGAGAGGATGTGTGTGGCATCGCGCCAGATGAAGTGAGAGGCGTAGCCATTGGGAATGACGATGCGCAGGTCGCTGCCGTCCATATTTGCCGTGATCAGGCGCGTCAAATGGCCGTCTTTCGGCTGCGTCCAGCGATGCAGCATGATGAAGCGTTTGCCATCGGGGCCGATGAGAAGGTGGTAAGCGTGATGCTTGGAGTCGGGATGGTTTTCCATCACCGCCCCTGTTTTGGCGAGCAGTTCATGAGAGACGATGAGCTTCTCCGCACCCGTTTCGAGGTTCACATGGGTGACGCCGCTGCCTGCGGGCGCCATTTCATCGAAGAAGCGGTCCTTGATGCCAGCGTAGCCATAACCGGGCCGGCAGTCGGCGACGCGCGCGAAATCACAGCTCACGGCTTCTTTGCCATTGGGAGCCAGAGCATAGACAGGGCTGGGGATGGTGTGTTTCTCGCCGGTTTTCACATCAAGGATGTGGCTGACAAAGCGATCTTTCTCACGGTCATTCCAGATCACCCTGGACTCGGTGCCAGGGATCCATTGCAGCATGCAACCCTGCTGCCAGCACCAGGCACGGGTCTTGCCGAGGGGTATCCACTTGTCTTTCTCCTGTAGATCCACCATGCCGACTTCGATCTCATCGTCTTCTTTGGGAGAACGATGCTCGAAGCTGACTTTGTTGCTGAGCACAAAGCGGTTGTCTGGCGAGAACTGGAGCTTGTCGTAGTAGCCGAACCAGTGAAAGCCGGGGCCTTTGGTGATGACCCGCACTGGCGGGAATTTTTGCACCTCCTGCCCGCGTGCTGCGAGTGATCCAAGAGCGAGCGTGGAGAGAAACTGACGGCGGTTGGGGGATGATTTCATGGCTGAAAATGAGCCTTTATTTCTTGGAGACCTTCGCATCTAGCTCCGCCAGCTTGAAGCGAACGCTCACGATGTAGGGAGCCTCGCCTTCCGTCCAATGGCCATAGGTGGTGGTGACGAGGGTGCCATCTGGCAGCACTTCGATGCCGGGGTAGGTGCAGTCGGCGCCTTTGGTATTGTCCATGATGCGCACACGATACTGGCCTTCGGTGCCGTTGACGATGTCCTCGTATCTGCCGACCCAGCCAACCCAATCTCCTTTGGTCGGACTGACATGCGTGGTATCACGGAAACTGATGAACAAACGGCCATCGGGCGTGTACTTGGCTACGTGGCGGTCTCCAGTCAGTGCGGCGGGCAGTTCCTTGGGCTCGCTCCATGTCTGGCCTTCATCGTTGGAGAAAATGACGAACGAATTGTACTTCCGTGAGTTTTCGCGCAGAAGCACGGCGATCTGTTTTCCATCGGGCGAGCGCAACGCTCCCGGCTCGCACAGGTTTGCATCTGGCAGCATGGCAATGGGCGTTGGCGCGCTCCAGGTGAGGCCGCCGTCTTTGGAAAGTGTGGTGTAAACCCAGAAGCGCCATGCTTTGGCCGGTGAGCCCCGGATGTAGCGGCCATCGTCATGGAAGAAGGCGAGGTAGTGGCCCGGTGTTTTCAGATCGATCACCGTGCCCATGGTGACGATGCCGCCGAAGTTGCCGATGGGGGCTAGCTCGCTCCAGTTTGCGCCATCATCCTCGGTGACAGCCATGCGAATGGGATGCAGGCCGCTGAACATGATGATGCGCTTTTTACCGTTCGCATCCATCACCCGATGCAGTGTCGGCACCTCCAGGGAAGTCTCCCAAGAATTCGGGGTTGGCAGACGTTCGCTCCAGGTCAAGCCTGTGTCATTGCTACGCTTGTAAACGATGGGGCCGCGCCCGTGGCCTTTTGGATAAACGATGAGCATCGTTTTGTTGTCTTCGAGCAGCAGTGTTGTCGGATGACCGAGATACTGGCCTTTCTCCTGATCCACGATGACCTGCCGCTCTTTTTCCCCACTGATGTCGACGATGGGAATCGTGTAACCTGGCGCGAGCTTTGTTTTGAGGTTCTTGGGAGGCACCAGCGTGACGTCCGCTTTTTGCAGCCCAGTTTGGGCCATGGCGGAACTACACAACAGCGGAATGAGAACGGCAAGGGTGCGAAAATGCATGTCAATGCAAACGGCCAACCTCACGGACGCTTTGCAACAGAATCACTCTGATGATGTATCAAACTCCGAGCAGTTTGGTCATGGGATGACCTTCATTTTGGTCGATGCGTTCGGGACGGCCTTTGTGGTTATAGACGAGCTTGGTGTGATCGAGGCCCATCAGATAGAGGATGGTCGAATGGATGTCATGCACATGCAGGCGGTCTTCGACTGCGTAGAGACCGAGGTCGTCGGTGGCACCGTAGGTCTGGCCGCCTTTCACACCGCCGCCAGCCATCCACATGGTGAAGCCGGTGGGGTTGTGATCGCGGCCGTCGCCCTGCTCACTCATGGGGGTGCGGCCAAATTCGCCTCCCCAGATGACGAGGGTTTCGTCGAGCAGGCCGCGTGCTTTCAGATCGGCGAGAAGTCCCGCGATAGGACGATCAACGGCGTTGCAAAGCTTGGAATGATTCACCTCGATGCCCTTGTGGCTGTCCCACTTGCTACCAGCGCCGCTGTAAAGCTGGATGAAGCGCACGCCGTTTTCAACGAGGCGACGAGCGAGCAGGCAATTGCGGCCAAACACGGCGGTGGCTTCGTTGTCCATGCCGTAGAGATGCTTGGTCGCCTCGGATTCCTTGCTGAGATCGACGGCTTGAGGGGCCTCGGCCTGCATCTTGTAGGCGAGTTCATAGCCGCGAATGCGGGCATCGAGTTCGGTGTTGCTGGCACGGGTTGCGCCGTAGTCGCGGTTCAAGGCACCGAGCAGGTCGAGTTTGTCGCGCTGACGCTTGCGATCCACGCCTTTGGGATTTTCTAGGTATTTGATCGGCACGCCATCCGAATTGAATTCGACCCCCTGATACACAGCGGGCATGAAGCCGTTGCCCCAATTGCGAACGCCGTTCACCACGGTGGCTTCACTGTCTTTGATAACGACAAAGCCAGGCAGATTTTGATTTTCAGAACCGAGACCATAGGAAGCCCAGGCACCAAGCGAAGGCCGCCCGCCGAAGACGGAGCCGGTGTTCATGGAGCACACGCCACCAGCATGATTGATGCCGCTCGAAGCGCAGGAGTGAATCACTGCGAGGTCGTCCGCATGCTGCGCCACATTTTGAAACCAGTCCGAGATCCACAGGCCGCCTTGGCCGTATTGTTTCCAAGTACGTTTGCATTCGAGCAGTGGCGACTTGGTTTCGCCCATGGCGGTGATCGGCGGCTTGAAGCTCGCAGGCAGCGACTGGCCTGCGAGCTTGTTCAGCAGCGGCTTATAATCAAAAGTGTCCAGGTGGCTGGGCCCGCCTTCCATGAACAGGAAGATCACGCTTTTGGCCTTAGCCGCACGCTGCGGCAGCGTGATGGCGGCCGAGGCGCTTTGCTCCCCCATCAGGCCGGCCAAGGCCACTGCACCAAAGCCGCAGCCGGCAGTTTGCAGAAACTCGCGTCGGGTATTGGGAATGTCGAATCGATTGCAGCTCATGGTGTTAGTGAAGGTAAAAGAACTCGTTCGTGTTCAGCAGGACCTGGCAGAGATCATTCATGGCCTGATGGAAAGGATCATCCGCCTCGACGGATTTGGCATCTGAACCACTCCACGAAAACTGTGAGGTGAGCGGATCTTCAGAGCGCCAGGTGACGAGTCCGGCGGACCATTTTTCAGCATCTTCGTTGAGGACCTTGTCTTCTAGAATTCCGCTAGCCACACGCAGCGCTTCAATCTGGCCATCCCACTGGTGAGTGGGAGCACGCTTGTGCAGACCACCAATCACAAGCTGCGAGGAGCCCATGCTGAGCTTTGAACGAATGTCCATGGGCACCACGACCGTCTGTGCAGCAGCGCCAGATGTGTCGAGGTCACGCACGGTGAAGGTGACGGTATGACCGACGCAGGAGACTCGTGCTGCGATGTGATAGCGGCGGCCCAATTCAATGTGGATGTCTGAAGGCACGACCTGATAGCCGATGTTTGAGTTCTCATCTTCGCCAACCACCTGCAGGATGACATTGCGCGGCTTGAAGCGTGATTTTTCACCTGTCACCCCAAGGCTCCAACCAAAGGCCTCCAGGCTGTCCTTCCCTCCAAACCAGCGTGAGGCGATGGTGCGCACCGAGGCGTTCACATCAATGCTGTTGAGACTCGCGATGACCTCAACGGTGAATTCATCGCCTTCCTTCTCGCCGTTTTGAACCAGGAGTCGCTCATGGGGTGAGTTCTCCTTGAATGTGCTGCTGTTTTCATCCGCATCATTTGCAGCCACCGGTGCAGTCGCGGTGCCAGCGCGCTTTTTTAAAAAGGATTCTGCTTTCTCGCGCTCAAGCTTCGTCGGCGACCGGCCCAGGACCGCGAGCCAGACGTCGTCGATGTTTTCCACGCGTTCCGCCAGTTTGCGTGCGCGGGCCAGCAGCCAGTCGCCATTGAGAAGCTGCAGGGCCTGTGTGGGCGTCGTGGTGCTTTGACGTTCGGCGGTGCTGGCGAATCCTGCGGGTGCATCGAGAGCGCGCAGCAGTTCGTTCTGATTGTTGCGCTTCTTCATCGTGTAGATGGAGCGGCGGGTGCCGTTGCCATCTTCGGCGGGGCCACCGGCCTTCGCGTCGAGTTCGCCGCTCGCAGCCAGCAGCGCGTCACGCACCTGCTCTGCCTCAAGGCGGCGTGGATTGAAGTGCCACAAGTAGTGATTTGAAGGATCGATCTGCGCGATGGCAGATGTCGGCTCGCGCCGTGCCGTCTGGCGGTAGGCTGCGGAAAGCATGATCTCACGATGCAGTGGCTTCAAATGCCAGCCATTGGCGATGAACTTGGTGGTGAGGTAGTCGAGCAGTTCGGGGTGCGTGGGTTTCTCTCCCAGCTTGCCGAAATCGCTCGCTGTCGCGACGATGCCGCGGCCGAAATGATACTGCCACACGCGGTTGACGATGACACGTGTTGAGAGGCGGTTGTCGGGACGCGTGATCCAGTTGGCCAGCACCGTGCGGCGACCGGTGGAGTTGCCGATGGGTTTGATTTCGGGCTCCTTCGGCTCCAGCAAGGTGAGGAATCCTGGCGCGATTTCTTGTTCACCTTTGCGCGTTTTAATCGAGACTGAAGGTGCTTTGGGTCCTGCATCGGTCGCGACGAACGCATCCATAAGCGGCTTGGGCTTGAGGTTGTCAAATTTCTTCAGTTCCTCCTCCAGCGCCTTGTATTCCGTCTTTTTCTCCTCTGTCTTGAGACTCTTCATCGGATCAAAGGTCTTGCGCTCGCGCTGCAACTGGCGCTGGCACAAACCGGCGAGCTGCTTTTCCAGGGCCTCGCGCTGTTCATCCGGCTTGCGCACCATTTCCTGCAGATCTTCTGTGAAACGCGTCAGCGCGCGCTCCACCTTGGGCTCGACCAGAGGCTTGGTCAGTGCGTCCATCTTGGCGCGAATGTCGGCGGTGGCGGTCTCCCACTTGGCCTGCTGCTCATCAAAAGCTTTCTTTTCGGCAGGAGTCGCCAGCTTCATGTCATCGCGCCATTGCACCGAGGCGAGAAAGGCACGCAGGCGGTAGTAGTCCTTCTGCAAGATGGGATCGAACTTATGATTGTGGCAGTGCGCGCAGCCCATGCTGAGGCCAAGGAAAAGCTCGCCCGTGGTGTCAGTCATGTCGGTGAGAATGATGTCCCACTGGCCGCGCACATCGCGCTGATTCCATTCGTAAATCGGATTGCGCAGAAAGCAGGTGGCGATGAGCACATTCGGGTCATTGGGAGCGATCTCATCGCCCGCGAGCTGCTCGCGCACGAACTGGTCGTAGGGCTTGTCGTCATTGAAGGATTTGATGACGTAGTCACGATAGGGCCAAACGGATGGGCGATACTCATCTGCATTGTAACCGTCGCTCTCGGCATAGCGCACAAGATCGAGCCAGTGTTGCGCCCAGCGCTCCCCGTATTGCGGGCTGGCCAGCAATTCATCGACCAGCTTCTCATAAGCACGCGGGTCCTTGTTATTTACAAACGCATCGATCTGCACACGGGTCGGTGGCAGGCCGTGCAGATCAAAATAAACGCGCCGGACCAGTTCATTTGGATCTGCCGCTGCAGCCGGGTCGAGTTTCATCTCCGTCTGCTTCGCCAGAATGAAACGGTCGATATCATTACGCACCCATGGGCTTTTCACTTGGGGAGGAGTTACTTTCGCCACGGGCTTGAAGAACCAGTAGTTGCGCTGCTCCTCGGTGAAGCCGCCTTCCGTCACGACGACCTTCTCCGCTGTATCCTGCGGCCACGGCGCGCCCAGCTTGATCCACTTTTCCAAAACCGCGATCTCAGCGTCGGGCATCTTGCCACCGTTGTTTTTGGGCGGCATCTGAAACTCCTCGTCGGCATAATGAATGGCCTCGATCAAAGGGGATTTCTCCGGATGGCCGGGAATCAGGGCGGGACCGGTGTCGCCGCCCGTCTTCAAGTAACCGATGTTGTCCACCCGCAGGCCGCCCTTCTGCTTGGTCTTGCTGTGGCAATCAAAACAGCGTTTCACAAGGATCGGGCGCACTTCAGTTTCGAAGAACTTCATTGCTGAACGCGCTGTATCAGCGTCGGCAGCAAACGCCCCCCCCGCAGTGAGGCAGGTGAGAAGGAAAAGGTGGGCTGGAAGGCGTGACCGTGTCATGTCGATAGTAAAAGGCCTGAGAAGTACGCTTTTGGACACGAAAATTGGCAAAATCACGCCTGTTTGGATTTCCTGAGAGGAAAAGCATGCTTCTCTGGGCTCCGCATGCTCTCCTGCCCTTGCAAGCCATTGACGTTCCTCCTGCTATTTGCAGCAGGAATGGCGGCTGCAGAACTGCCCGAGGTGGATCGCTTCAACTACATCCTCGGCACTCAGGCGATCGGTGGCAAATACCAGTTCACCCGCCAGGATCCACTGGTGGAGTCTGCCGAGGTCATCCATGCCATGGGGGCGAGCTGCATGAAGTTCGACCTGCGGCCCAAACCCAAGCAGTATCCGGGTGTCCATTCGCTGGAGGAACTGGCACGCGACGAACCCGCGCACCGCAAGGTACTCGACATGCCTTTTGCTAATTTCCAGCTCTGGGCAGAGCCTTTTGCGAACACTTCGTGGAAGCAGGGTTTCTCCAAAGCCCATTCAGATTTGGAGTATCAGGAGATGTACTCCCTCGTCGTACATCTGCTGAAAACCTACAGCGGCTCTGGCAAGACCTTCTACCTCGGCCACTGGGAAGGCGACAACCTGCTGCGCGGAAGTATCAGCAAAGCCGCCGATGCTCAAATGACACCTGAGAAAGTGCAGGGCATGATCGACTGGCTAACCACGCGGCAGCGTGCTGTGGACGACGCCAAACGCGACACGCCGCATCAGAATGTCCAAGTCTGGCATTACACCGAGCTCAATCATCCCACGATCTCGATGCGCGAAGGCCGTCCCACATTGGTCAATCAGGTGCTGCCTAAGGTGCCTGTGGATTTTGTTTCTTACTCGGCCTACGACGTCACGAACGTGCCCAAGCCGCAGGACATCAAAGCTGTGCTCAGTTACATTGAGTCCAAGCTCACGCCAAATGCCGCCATTCAAGGCAAGCGCGTCTTCATCGGTGAATACGGCTACTCGGTGTTTCACAATGGCAAGCCGCACCACTCGCCAGAGGAACAAAACCGTCTTTCACTCATCACCATTCAGGCGGCGCTGGAATGGGGCTGCTCTTTCATCCTTTACTGGGAGCTTTACAACAATGAACTCGAAGCGGACGGACGGCAGCGTGGTTTCTGGCTAATCGATGACAAGGGCGCTAAGCAGCCGATCTATGACACTCACCGCCGTTACTATCAGTGGGCTCGCCAGTTCGTCGCAGAGTGCGTCACTCGCAGCGGCAAACCTCCCGCTGATGCCGAATTTCGCAAAGCAGCTTCCGAGTATTTCAAATCGCCGCGGTAGAAGCTCAGGGCAACGCATTCACCAAGGCCGCTGCGATGGCGGCCATGCCTTTGTCACCAGGATGGTTCGCAACACCCGCGTGTTTGTAGGGTCGCTCTGAGCGTCCGTAGTTCGCTTCATCTTTGCTCAGGCTGCTGATGTTGACGTAAACACCACCGACTGCCGTGCAGGCCTGCTGGAGAGCTTCGTCTTTGGCTGCATTGGCCCAAAAACAACTGCGCACGAGAATCGTGGGCTGTCGCTCTGCTTTGAGGGCACGAAGCAGGGTGGTCAAACTGGCTTGCAGCTTGGTCTTATCCTCCGCTGTTTTCAATGCTGGCACATTTTCGCCGATGGCGAGGATGATGAGGTCTGCTTTGAAGTCGATGGCTTCCTTTAATTTGGCGATAACGTCGTAACCTGAGTAGGCGCGCTCAAAGTCGGCGATGTTTTTCACCATCACCTCGGGTGCAGTACCTGCTTTCTCCGCCAGAGCTTTGGTGATGAGGTGTACGTAATCATTCGCCTCGGCAGTCGCTGCCATGCCCCAGTTGCCCGACCAGTCGATGTCAGCTTTGGGGCCATGCTTGGTGATGCTGTTGCCGAGGAAGAGTACTTTGCGATAGCCGGTCTGCGCGGAGGCTGGCACGACCACACAGGCAAGGATGAGAGCGGCGATTACTGAACTGCGGAGTGGTGTCATAAATGTGTATGTTGAATATCAAGCCAGACCCACATGCTTTAGCGCCTCAATGGGAGGTCCTTCGAAAGTGCCGGAGGGCATGTTGCCGACGTAGCCGATGGCCTTCATGCCTTCGGGAGTGGTGTAGTAGCCTCCGGCGGTGAGATCGCGGAAGCGCTTGAAGAAGGCTGCGGCTTTCTTGTGGGCGGGCTGCTGTTTGGAGGCGGCGAGGTCACTGCAGATGGCGGTTTGTTGATCGATAGTGAGATCAGGAAAGGCTTTGCCAAAGCGGGTGCTGGCTTCCTGATCGATCCATTGCAGGCCTTCGAGCACGAGGCGACGATCACCTGCCTGGGCGGGATAGGGCGAACTGATCCATTCGTCGATAAAGTCAGGCACACCCACAGCCGAGGCGCTGGGTGAGGTTTCGTCCGCAGGTATGATGACATCGCACAGTGCCCGGGTCGTGCGGCGCTGGGGCTCGGCAAGCGTGAGCGGCCAGACATCACCGGGCTTGTAAATCTTCACCATTACCGGATCAGGCCCGTAGCCCTGAGCCTTGATGGTACTTGCATCAGCGGCGAAGAGACTTGGATCTCGCACGGCCATGGTTGCCGTGGCGGTGAGCATCCATTGCAGCGCCTTGCGGCGGTCCATGCGTGGGAGGTCGTCGGGCGTGCTCATCAGATGTTGCCTTTCTTCATTTCGTCCATCAGGTGGTCGGCCATGCGCCATGCCAGCGCCATGATGGTGAGCGTGGGATTCTTGTCCGCCGTACTGGCAAACGGTGCGCCATCGGCCATGAAAAGATTCTTTACGTCCCAGGTCTGGCTCCACTGATTGGTCACCGAGGACTCGCGATCAGCGCCCATGATCGCACCACCGACTTCATGAATCACCTCGCCACCGCGTTTGATCAGCTTGGACACATCTGCATCGGCTTTTGCTGCCACCTTGCCGCCCATGGCTTCGAGCAGTTCACGGATGCGCTGCTGCTGGTGGCGTACCTGGTTGAGCTCGAAGTCCGTCCACTTCCAATGGAAGCGCAGCACGGGAATGCCCCACTGATCCTTCAGCTCAGGATCGAGTTCGCAGAATGAGCCGTCATTCGGCAGCATGGTGCCCTGTGCGCCAAAACCGATATGGCAGCCGTAAAAGCGCCGTGCTTCTTCCTTGAGCTTCGCGCCAAACAGCACGCCTTCGTGCCCCAGCTTGCTCTCGATGCCGTTCAGCGTTGTCAGCGATGGCATCTGCCGACCCGTGGTGAACTCGAGATGATAGCCGCCGGGAAAGCCCAGCTCACCTTTGCGATTTTGAGCATGCAGCGTCCACGGCACATAGGCATGCGGACCACCAGCACCGTCTTCATTGTGGATCGGCATGCCCTCAAAAGCGGGAATGTGTGCGCTGAGACTGCTAGACACCGAATCCGTGACGTATTTGCCCACCTTGCCGCTGGAGTTCGCGAGCCCCTGCGGGAATGCGTTCGACTTCGAGTTCAGCAGCAGACGCACCGACTCCTGCGAACTCGCCGCCAGCACCACGGCCCGGCCTTTGACATGCCCTTCGCTACCATTGGTCTTGTTGATAAACGTGATGCCCGTGGCTTTGCCCTGCTTGTCGAGTGTGACCTCACGCGCCATCGCGTTTGGCAGAATGTCGAGGTTCCCTGTGGCCAGCGCGGGTCGCAGATGCACCGTTTGGGAATCGTAGTTCGCCCGGATGGCGCAGCCGCGGTGGCAGTCTGTCGCCCAAAAGCAGGGTGAACGCGTGCGCATGGAGTCCGCCAGAATGCTCTGCGCCTTCGCATTGCCAGGGTGCAGCTTGGCTGGCAGCGTGTCGGCATCCTGTGGTTTCGTCAGCACCGCACGATGAATGGAGGCCACATGCGCACCGACTTTCTTGCCGTGCTTCTGCGCATAGAGTTCTCCCACGCGCAGCTTGGGTGCTGGTTGCAGTACGCCTGGCGATGAATTCGGCGAATTTTCCAAGCCTTCGTTCGTTCCGAAGACACCAATCAGCATCTCCACCTTGTCGTAGTACGGTGCGATGTCGTCATAGCCGATGGGCCAGTCGAAACCGAGATCAAAGCGTGTGCGCGGTTTAAAATCGTACGGCCCGTTCCGCAGGGTGATGCGCCCCCAATGATTGGTGCGCCCGCCCATCATGCGCTGCCGCCACCAACGGAACTGGTCTTCCGGCTCCTTGCAGGCATTGGTGTAGGGTTCACCGGGAATGTCCCAGCCGCTGTTGATCGAGCAGTCGTGGAAGCCGTACTGCTTGTCCGGCGTTTTCTCTCCGCGCAAAGGAGCCTGGCTGGGCAGTTGCAGCATCGCCACCTCGGACTGAACATCAAAGGAGCGACCGGCCTCCAGCACAAGAACCTTCAGCCCCTCCATTGTCAGCGTGTAAGCCGTCTGCCCGCCGCCCGCCCCCGAACCAACAATGACCACGTCATAGGAATCCTGGAGTTTGTCGGCGGTGATGATGGGCATAGAATGGGATCAGAAATGGGACAACGAAAACGCGGGATTTTCAAACCTCTTCCAGCATCATTTTCGCATCGCCAAAAGTTTTTGGATGCTGACCCATTTTGTCCATCATCGACATGAAGAGGCGGCACATCTGGCGTTCGGGTTTGTCTTTATAATCAAGTGCGCGACCACCTTGAATCCGTCCGCCAGCACCACCGAGGATGATGACAGGAAGTTGATCATTGTCGTGCCTGGCACCGGCCATCATGCTTGAGCAGTGCATGATCATGGTGTTGTCCAGCAGCGTGCGCGGGCCTTCCTGAATGGCATCCAGCTTGTGCGCCAGGTAGGCTAGCTGCTGCATGAAGAACTGGTTCACCTTCAGCCAGTCCTCACCGTCGCTATGGGAGAGCAGATGGTGGATCATGTAGTCGATGCCATGGCCGGCCTGTTGCACACTCGGCAGATTCGGGAAGCGCAGGGCGCTATGGTCGTTGTTCAGCTTCAGGGTGGTGATGCGCGTGGTGTCGGTTTGAAAACCGAGCACGAGCAGGTCCATCATGAGCCGCATATGCTCGCCGATGTCCTGCGGGATGCCATCGGCAGGACGTTTGATGTTCGGCTTGTCCAGCGTGGGCCGCCAGCCCTGCAGTTCCCCCCGCTTGCCGGCGTTCTCGATGCGCTTTTCCACATCGCGCACGGAATCGAGATATTCATCGAGCTTGCGCTGGTCGTTGCGGCTGATTCCGCGTCGCAAATCCTGCGCATCGGCGAGAACTGCATCCAGCACGCTTTTGTCTGCCGGTGAGGCTTCATCCTTGAACAAACGGTCAAAGGCCAGCGCCGGATAAAGCTCCAGCGGAGTCGGGGTCGTCGGTGAGCTCCATGAAATGTGCGAGCTGTAGAGCATCGAATAATTTTTGTGCACCGAGGGATTCGATTTCTCACAGGCGAGAACGAGGCTCGGCACCTTGGTGCTGCGACCGTAGGTCTGCGCGAGCACCTGATCAAAACTCGTGCCTGAACGAATCTCACCACCTGAAGCAATGGGCGCGCCCGAAAGCATGTTCCCAGTTTGCGACGAATGGATGTTCCCCTTCCGCGCTTCTTCGTGATAGAGACCACGGACAAAGACCATCTTCTCGCGAAACTCGTGCAATGGCTGCAGCACCTTGCCCAGCTCCATCGCCTTGCCCTCTCCCTTGGCCCACCACTCTTTCGAATGGAAGCCGTTGCCGGAAAACGTCACACACAGTCGCACTGGTGCCTCACTGGCTGGTTTGTCTCGTTTAGGTTCATCGCCCCAGACATTGAAAGACTCCAGCCACGGCAGGGCCATGGAAACGCCTGTTCCACGCAGGAAGGCGCGACGTGAGTAGCGGTGTGTGCTCATAAAAAGATTCAGTGTTGAGCGATGGTGTCTTTCCCGCGCACTTCGCGAAATTGCGGGCTGCGGACAATAAGATCAATCAGGGTGCCGATGCGATGATCACTCCTCACCATCGACTCGATCAGTGGTCGGTCGGAAAGCTGAACACTGCGCCCAAGGGCATAACCGAGCAGCTTGCGACAGAACTGGCGGAGGAAATCATCGCCGCGATTGTTGACCAGATAATCACGCAGATCCTTGAGTCCATCGACGGAGGTGCCGTCTGGAAGTACGGTTTTCGTGTCGGCTTTGCGGGCGCGTCCAATGGCATCAAAACCTTCCAGTGCGAAGCCGAAGGGATCAATGCGGCGATGGCAGCCTGCGCAGTTTTCATCGCGGCTGTGGCGTTCGATCAGCTGCCGTTCGGTGAGATCTGCGGGCGCTTCTTCGGGCAGAATGGGCACCCCTTTTGGTGGAATGGGCAGCTTGTCACCGAGGATGACCTCGCTGAGCCAGGTGCCGCGCAGGATGGCGCTGGTGCGGGAAGCACCGGATTGTTTGGCCAGTGTTGCCGCAAAGCCGAGAATGCCGCCCCGTCCTTTGGACTGAATACCCTCAAAACGCTGCCAGCCATCACCCTGCACATCGAGTGCGTAATGCTTCGCGAGGCTGGCATTCACGAACGTGTGATCGGCGTTGAGCAGCGAAAGCGCACTGCGGTCATTTTGGAACAAGTCGATGAAGAATCGTACCACCTCCTCCTGCATGTCGCCGCGCAGGGAGATGAAGGTGGGGAAATGACGCTCGCTCTTTTCATCCAGTGTCTCGACATCCCGCACGTGCAGCCACTGGCAGCCGAACTCCGTGGCGAGTCGGCGAATTTTATTATCCTTCAGCATGCGGCGTGCTTGTGCCGCGAGCACGGTGGGATCGTGCAGCTTCCCAGCAATCGCGAGCTGGTGAAGGCCCCCATCCGGGGATGATGACCAAAGAAAATAGCTCAGACGTGTGGCGAGTTCGTGATCATTCACCGGCGAAGGCTTGACGCCTGGACTGACCTTTTCACCCCGATAGAGAAACTCGGGGGCCACGAGCACGCGAGCAACCAGCATGCGCACTGCCGCGGCATGCGACAGATCCTGCTTGCGCAGCTTTTGATACAAAGAATGCAGATCAGTCTGCTCCGTTTCGCTGAGCGGGCGGCGCCATGCACGCGCAGCAAAGTCGATAGCGGCCTTTACATGCCCGGGTTCGGCGGCGAGTTGCTGCTGCTTGAACAGTTCGGCATCTCGGTAAATCGGCGCGCGCAACGGCTCAAAGGCTTTGGGATCGGCGTCCTGAGTGGCAAACTGCCAGAGCTGCTCAAAGACATCGACTTCTTTCAAGGGTGCTTCACTGATGAAACGCAGATCGTCCCACAAGCGGTCGATTTCAGCAATCTGATCCTTGTTAAGCATCAGTCGCTTCAACTGCTCATCTTCGCGATAGAACAAAGTGAGCGTCACCACTTCATCCGCAGGGACGATCTTCGTGTAACAAAGCGCGGCGGGAAACAGCGCACGAAACTCAGCGATCTGGGCAGTGAGTTGCTTCCGCATGTCGCTGTTGTCTCCTACGAGGATGGGCGCATCAAAGCTCAAGGGCTTTTCGCCATCCGACCATGTGCCTTTTTTCCCGGGCTTGTTGATGGTCACCTTGCTGGCAACAAGCGTAGCTGGTCCGGTGGGTTTGGCGGTCAGCACGCGCACTTGCACAGCACCTGGGGAATCGGGATGCAGGCGGGCTGTGACGACAAATTCTGCCTCTTTGCCGATGTCAGCAGGAATGACTGCTTCCTCAGTGTTGATCATGACTGGGCGGTCCTTCTGGCCCGGTGTGACGATTCGCGCATTTTCCCAGATGGCGCTGGCTTGGCCGATGGCAAATGAGACCAAGAAGACTTTGGTAACACCACTGGCAGGCAATTTGATGCGCAGCGTCTCGCTGGCGGTCAACGGCAAAACCGGCACCTGCCAGGACTTCGGCCCGTTGAGTTTGCCAATGTGTCCAATGCTGCTGAAGCGCCAGAGCGCCTTCTGCCACTGTAGGATGGTTTCAGCCATCTGTGCTGCAGTCGCTCCAGCACGCCACTGCTGACGCACAAGGTCGAGAATGACATTGGGCACTTTTCCTTCCAGCGCAGCGCGAAGTTTGCTAAAGTATTTGCGATTCAGCCTGGCGACCAATTGATCATCTCGCGTAGCCGCGAGATACGGCTCCAAGGGCAGGACGCCACTGTCGCCGGTATCGAGATTGATGCCCTGTGCTTGCACTTTCGAACCGCTGCCGGAGTTGGAAAACTGTGCATAGAAGGCGCGAATTTTCGCCAGCGCCTCATCCGTCCAGTCACGTTGCGAGATGCGCGAGGAAAAGCTCAGCCCTTGAGGTGTCAGAACTGCGTGACTGGCGATGTCCTTCGCCGCATCGAGATACTTGCTCAGCAACGCAGGCGACATGACGAGCGCCGCGCCCGCATTGGTAAATCCTTCGCCCGCCGCGCCATCCACAGGAAACTCCTTCGCGGGGTCAAGCGACTCCACACCCGTCAGATCACGGAGAGTGTAGGTGTACTCCATGTTTGAAAGACGGCGCAGCACCACGGGTCCGGGATCACCAGCGCTTGCGAGCGCCACTTCCTCCAGCCGGTCCTGCACCCATTTGGTCAGCAGCGCTTTTTGTGCGGCGGCAAGCTGCGGCTCTTTCTTCGGCGGCATCTCACCCATGTGGATCTGGTCCAGCACGCCTTCCCAAATCATCGGCTCCTGCTTGATGTCAGCGACGGAAGCAAACCGCTCCAGATCGAGATCACCTTTCTGCTTCTTGGTGGAGTGGCACGAATTGCACCGCTCTTTCAACAAGGGGAGGATGGAGGTTTGAAAATCGTCTGCGCCAAACGCTGCACCATGAAGGACCACGCATGACGCGACGGCCCGGATTGAACTGAAATACTTCATGCCAAAATCTCCTTCACGACGTTGCCATACACATCGGTGAGCCGGAAATCGCGACCGAGATGCCGCCACGTCAGCTGCTCATGGTCGAGGCCGAGTTGGTTCAAGATCGTGGCGTGAAGATCATGCAGATGAACTTTCCCAGAGACGGGCCGGAAGCCAAAGTCGTCGGTCTCACCGAAGGTGAAGCCGGGCTTGATGCCACCACCAGCCATCCAGGCACAGAAGCTTTCGGGCTGGTGCTCACGACCATGTTTTTCGATGGGCGAGGTACCACTGAGGTCCTGGCTCCAGGGCGTGCGGCCGAACTCGCCGGACCAGATGACGAGTGTGTCTTCGAGCAGACCGCGTGATTTGAGATCTTTGATCAGCGCGGCGCAGGGCTGGTCGCTGGCTGCGCAGCTTTTCGGCAGTGCATTGCGAATATCGCCATGATGATCCCAGCCTCCCAGAGTGACCTGCACAAAGCGAACCCCTGCTTCACTCATCTTGCGTGCCAGCAGGCAGGCACGGGCGTTTTTGTCGGTGTCCTTGCCGCCGACGCCGTAGAGCTGCTTGGTCGCCTCGGATTCGTTCGAAATGTCCACGAGTTCGGGTGTGGAGGTCTGCATGCGGAAGGCGGTCTCCATGCTCTCGATCATGCCTTCCATGCAGGCGTCGGTTCCCGCCTGGTCCAGCAGGCGTTTGTTCATGCGCTGTGTGAAATCGATGCGCGCACGCTGCGCCTTCGCATCGCCGGAGACATCGGCAAGGTAGTCGATGGGAGATTGTTTGTCGCTGGAGGGGATGATGACTTTGGTGCCCTGATGCGCGGCGGGCAAAAACGACGAGCCGTAGAGCCGGGTGTCGCTGTCAGGATGGATGCTGATGAAGCTTGGCAGGTTTTGATTCTCCGCCCCAAGGCCATAGCTGATCCATGAGCCCAAGGACGGACGCGCCTCCGCTGTAACGCCGGTGTGAAACTGCAGCGAGGCGGACTGGTGCTGGTTGTTGTCAGCATGTACAGCACGCAGCAGGCAGATCTCATCGGCAATGGCGGCGGTATGAGGCAGCAGGTCGGAGATCATCATGCCAGATTGCCCGCGTGGTCTCACAGCACCGAGCGTGGCGAGCGCCAAAAATTTGTCAGTACCAACCCGCACTTCATTGGTGTTGATCGGTGCAGTGATCTTCTGGCCATGCATGCGCCGGATGTAGTCCTTCGGATCAAACAAATCCGGCTGCGAAGGGCCGCCGGACATGAACAGGAAGATCACGCGCTTCGCCTTGGCCGGAAAGCGTGGGGCTTTCACCGCCAGCGGACTCTGCGCGGCCTGAACAAGATCGTGCAAAGCAAGCGCGCCAAAACCGGTGGCGGCACGCTGGAGCCAGGAGCGGCGTGAGATGATGGGCGTTTTCATAGGCGGAGTAGAAATTCGTTCGAGGACAGCAGCGCATGGCACAGTTCGACCCATGCCTTGTCCGCAGGCATGGATTCGAGAAACTTCATGGCATCATCGCGCTCAGCGCTGGTGACCGGGCGGCTGAGGATGCGCAGCCAGACGGCTTCAAGGCGCGCACCGGTGTTTGCCTCCGTGTCGGCAAGTTGTTTCGCCACCTCAGCAGCACGGGCTCGAATTGTGTCGCTGTTGAGAAGGAACAGAGCCTGCGTGGGCACGGCGGTCTCAGCGCGTTTGCCGGCGATCTGCGCAGGCTGGACGAAGTCGAACACATCGCGCAGCTTTGCGGAGCCAGGCTGTGCGGCGGTGCGGATCACCGGGAGATAGATCGTGCGCTCAAAGTCCTGCACGGGGCGCAGCTTCTTGAAAGCAAATGCGGGGGGATTTACCGCCTTGGGACTGAGATTGGTGACGTTCTCGGGAAACTCCAGGGGCAGGGCGGGACCGCCGCCCGAAGGCGTGAGTTTGCCGCTGATGGCGAGCATGGAGTCACGAATCGCCTCGGCATCCAGGCGCTGGCGGTTCATGCGCCAGAGCAGGCGGTTGTCAGGGTCCTTTGCCGCTGCAGTGGCATTGTTTGCGCTGCTCATGCAGTAGGCGCGACTAAGCACGAGTTCGCGGATAAGCTGCTTCTGCGACCAGCCGTTTTGCATGAAGCGGGAGGCGAGGTAATCCAACAACTCTGGATGCGTGGGAGTCTCGCCGCGCGCGCCGAAGTAATCGACACTGTGCACGAGACCTTCTCCGAAGAGCTTTTGCCAGATGCGGTTCACAGTGACCCGTGCGGTGAGAGGATTGCGAGCATCAGCAATCCAATCAGCAAGCTGCACTCTGCCGCTTTGACCGGCAGGAATCTGTGCGAAATCCGCCCACGACGCGACGCGCAGCGTGCCTCGCTTCACCGGATCACCCAGGGCATACGGATTGCCGCGGATGGTGATGCGCATGTCGGAGGGCTTTTCGCGATCATGCACCGCGAAGGTTTTCGGCGCGATGGGAGCAAAGAACTTCGCGTGCTCGATCTGGCCATTGAGCGTCTTGATGCACGCGGCGAATTCATCACGCTTCTTTTCGAGATCTGGCTTTGTTTCCTTTGTGGCATTGGCAATCTTCAGCTCCAACGCGGCTTTTTCTTTGTTGGTATTGTCCCGCTCAGTCTCCCACTGGCGAATCTTGACATCGTTCTCGGCGAGCTGCTGCTCCCGCACTGCTTTTTGCTCTGTTGTTTCCGGCAGTTCAGTTCTGTGAACACTGCTCCAGACACCGTTGTCGGTCTTATACGTGGCATCCGTGCTGCGGAACATGCCTGCGATGGCGTAGTAGTCGGTCTGCGCGATGGGATCAAATTTGTGATCGTGGCAGCGTGCGCAGCCGAGTGTCAGCCCGAGAAACGCGGTGCCTATTTTGCTCACCTGCTGATCGACGAGATCGTGCTCCATCTTGAGCTTGTCCACAGCGACGATTTCGACATCACCCAACACAAGGAAACCGGTGGCAGTGATGTTTGCGGCTTTTTCTTGGGGAGATGCAGCAGGCAGGAGATCACCAGCAATTTGTTCACGAATGAAGCGGTCGAAGGGTTTGTCGGAATTGAAAGCGCTGATGACGTAATCACGATAGCGCCACGCATGTTCGGCAAAGACGTTGTTCGCGCTGCCGATCTGATCCGCAAATCCGGTGAGATCGAGCCAGTGGCGCGCCCAGCGTTCACCGAAGGCCCTGGATTGCAGCAGGCGATCCACAGCAGCAGCGCGGGATCTAGGAGACGCATCAAAGCCGGTCAAATCTTCAGGTGTCGGTGGCAGGCCGGTGAGATCAAGCGAGACACGGCGCAGCCACGTGTAGGCTTCCGCATCTGACGCGGGGGTGAGGCCATTGGCTTCGAGCTTGGCCAGAATGAAGCGATCCACGGGATTCAGCGGCCAGTCAGCCTTTTTAACGGCGGGAACCTGTTCATGACGCACAGGTTGAAAGGCCCAGAATTTCTTTCCCTCCTCGACATCAATCACACGCGCGGATTTGGCGGCGGCTTGTTTCACGCGTGAATCCGGCGCGCCCATGGACACCCATTTTTCAAAGATCTCGATCTCGCTCGCAGTCAGTTTTCCCTTCGGCGGCATCTCCATTTCGGGAGAGGTGTAGCGCACCGCCGCGATGACATGACTTTTAGCCACGTCTCCTGGCACGATGGCAGGCCCGCTATCGCCACCAGTCTGCCAGCCTGATTTCAAGTCGAGCGCCAGCCCGCCTTTGATCTTTTTCTCATGGGAATGGCACTCGTAGCAGCGGCTTTGCAGCAACGGCAGCACCTTCGATTCAAAGAAAGCCATGTCATCTCCCGCCTGCGCCGGGGCCAGCGCGAGCATGACGATGCCAAGACTCTGAAAGACGCGGTTCATGAGGAAAGAGGCAGCCATTCACGCCAGCCGAGGATGTGCTCACGCATTAGACGCTCGCAGGTGGCCGGAGCTTGCGAACGGAAGGCCTCAACGATGGACTGATGCGCATCCACGGTCTCTTTGAGAGTCTCCTTGGTCTGGAGCTGATGACTGCGGTGCAAACGTCCGAGCCACAGTTCCAGCTCGCCGCGCAGAGAGCGCCACAGCTTGAGCAAACGTGCATTGCCAGAGGCTTCGAGAATGAGCTGATGAAATTCCAGGTCAAGTAGCGTCACCTCTTGAACGGACCGCGCACGACGGGTGGCGTCCAGATTCCTTTCGAGCTTTGAGGTATTCACCTTAAGAGCCGGAGCCGCCAGTCGGGAGGCGAGCGGTTCCAGAGCAAGCCGCAGCACAAACAGCTCTTCAAAATCCTGCGGTGTCAGCGCTTTCACGAACGCGCGTCCAGTCGGGCTGAACTCGACCAGACCTTCGCGCTCCAGAGCAAACAAGGCCTCACGCACGGGCACGCGACTGACTCCCAGACGTTTCGCCACGGCGGATTCAGCCAGCAGCGCGCCTGGCGCCGAGGTACCATTCAAAATTTCCGCCCGCAGCAGCGAGGCGGCGGAATCGGAGCGGAAGGCAGGATTTGGGGCGAGGTTCATTCGGTATACCGTTTCAATACGGCCCGAATGAATCCATCTTTCTTATGCGATGATTTTCTTTGCCACGCTGCCTTTCACATCGGTGAGCCTGAAGTCCCGGCCGGCGTAACGGTAGGTCAGCCGCTCGTGATCGAGGCCGAGCAGGTGCAGGATCGTGGCGTGGAGGTCATGGGTGTGCATTTTGTCCGCCACGGCTTCGTAACCAAGATCATCCGTGCTGCCATAGCGCATGCCGCCTTTGACGCCACCACCTGCCATCCATGCGGTGAAACCCTTGCTGTTGTGGTCACGACCGTCCGCGCCCTGACCGTGCGGAGTGCGGCCAAATTCACCGGACCAGACAACGAGTGTGTCCTTGAGCAGGCCACGCGATTGCAAATCCGCCAGCAGCGCGGCAATCGGCTGATCCACCGCCTCAGAGGTCGCTGGCAGGTCCTTGGAGATTTTGAAGTGATGATCCCAATCACTGTGCGTGACTTCGACAAAGCGCACACCTGCCTCCACCATTCGACGTGCCAGCAGGCATTTGCGGCCAAAATCATCCGTGGCATTACCTTCCCCGATGCCGTAGGCGGCAAGGGTCTGCTTCGTTTCTTTCGAGAGATCCATCACTTTCGGCATCTCACTCTGCATCTTGAACGCGAGTTCGAAGGATTCGATGGCGCCTTCGACCTCGGGATTGACCTGATCTCGTTGAAGTTTTTCTCGGTTCAAGGCCTGCACGAGCTCGATTTCCTTGCGCTGCGCCATGCTGCCAACCGGCGGCGCAATGTTACGCACCTGCGCGTTGGCAATGGGACGCGCGTCGACGCCGATGCGTGTGCCCTGATAAATGGCGGGCAGGAAGGCGCTGCCGTAGTTCTGCGCACCACCGAACAGCGACGGCGGCGCAATGGTGACAAAACCGGGCAAGTTTTCATTCACCGTGCCGAGACCGTAGAGCGCCCAGGCCCCCAATGAGGGCCGCACGAACTGCGCATTACCCGTGTGCAGCTTCAAAAACGACTGCGCATGCGCGGGCAGCTCGGTGTGCATCGAATTGATGAGGCACAGGTCATCCGCACGCTTCGAGAGATGTGGGAATAATTCGCTGATGGGCAGCCCGCTCCGGCCCTGAGGTGAAAACCTCCACTTCGAGCCATGCAGCTTGGTGCCCGGTGCCCGGCCATCCTTGCCGGATGCCGCTGTGAGCTTAGGCTTGTAGTCAAAGGTGTCCACATGCGATGGCGCACCGCGCATGCAGAGGAAGATCACGCGTTTGGCCGTCGCGTTGAAATGCGGCTGCTTGACGGCCAGCGGAGCGCCCGCCTCTGCCTGGGCCAGTGCTTGAAAAGCGAGCCAGCCGAAGCCCACACCGCTGGTTTGAAGAAATTCGCGTCGAGTGTTCATGGCATCAGTCAATGGAGCGGAATTCAGCACTGCCGAGCAGGGCACGGCAGAAACTCGTCAGCACGTCGCTGTCGAGCCTCGGGTAGTCGGCAAAGAAGCGTTGTGCGGCCTTGGCCTCATTGGCCGTGGGTGCACGTGCAAACGCAAGCTTGAAGGCGGCAGTAGCACGCTCGTTCTCCGGCAATGGGCGGAGTTTATCGGCGAATCGTTTGGCCTGTTTGGCGACGAAGTCGTTGTTCAGCAGATACAAAGCCTGCGACGGTACTGTGGTCACTTCGCGGCTGCCGTTTACGGCGCTGGGCTCGGCAAAATCAAAGACGGTGAGGGCATCTGGCACGGCATTGCGAGGCACGGGCAGATAGACGCTGCGAAAATCACTGCTGGCGGTGAGGAAGGGCTCATCGCTCAGGGGCGCACGCAGGCTTTTGATGGGATAGCCTCCAATCGCACCGTCGCCATACTGGGCGACGGCAGATCCCACGGGCACCTCGATATTCAGACCGCCGCTGACGGCCAGCATCGCATCGCGAATGCATTCGGCGTCGAGGCGGCGCGGAGTCATGCGCCAGACGAGTGTGTTTTCAGGATCAGCCTCGAAGTTCCTCGCGTCATGCGTGGCGGCCAGTTGATAGGCATGGCTCATGACGATTTCCTTGATGAGCGACTTCACAGACCAGCCGCCGCTTTGCAGCCTCAGGGCAAGATGATCGAGCAGCGCCGGATTGGACGGCGGCTGGCCCATGGTGCCAAAGTTATCGACTGTGGTTACGATTCCCTGGCCAAACAGCCAGTGCCATACACGATTGGCAAACACACGCGTGGTGAGCGGGTTGGTGTCAGCCACGAGCCAGTCGGCCAGTTCGCGGCGGCCACTCTCTCTCGATGGAATGGCTGGCGCTTTCGAAGGGATCACACTAACAAACCCACGCGGCACTTTGGCACCGGGCTTTTCGACATCCCCACGGGCAAAGAGCGGACTGTCATTGATCGAACTGAACTGTGCGGGACGACCCGCGATCATTTGAAAGGTCTCCTCCACCGATTTCGGCTTGGTGGGTGGCCCGGCTGAGAGAGTGGCAGGATAATCACGCACGCCCATCGCGAGCAGTTTTTGACGGCCTTCGCTGTCGTAGGAGGCGAGTTCCGTTTTACACTCACCGATCTTCGCATTGATGCCGACGAACATGACCAGCTTTTGCGGATCGTTGTTCACGTTGAAGCCTTTGCCTGTGAACAACCCCTTCGCGGCAGTGGCATAAAACTGCATCGTTCCATAGCGTTCGGTTTTCGTGAGATCCTTTTCGACCTCCGCGCGGCGTTCCGCTGTGAGCATCAAGGGCATGCGTGGCAGACCGCAGTCGGTGGGCAGATCGATGAGCGGTGAGGACTTGAGATTTTGAAAATTGGGCGCCGTACCGTACAAAGTCTCCGTGCTGAGGAAGATGCCCGCGAGTGCATAATAGTCAGTCTGCGGGATGGGATCGAACTTGTGATCATGGCAGCGAGCGCAGGCAACGGTGAGGCCGAGCACGGCCTGGGACATGGCGTCGATCTGCTCATCGGCGGTGTCGAGCGCATACTGCTTCGGACTGCGCTCATTGAGACTGCGCGATCCGATGGCGAGGAACCCTGTCGCAATCTGCTTCAAGGCACGGTCGCGGCTGTCTTTCGCCTGCATCAGATCACCGGCGATCTGCTCGCGGATGAATTCGTTGAAGGGCTTGTCCTTGTTAAAGGATTCGATGACGTAATCGCGGTAACGCCACGCATGGGGAAGCAGGCAGTTCACGTCCTTGCCGGTGGATTCCGCGTAGCGCGCCACATCCAGCCAATGACGACCCCAGCGCTCGCCAAAGCGCGGTGAGTTGAGCAGTTCATCGACGATCTTTTCGAAGGCCTGCGAATCATGAGTCGCCAGAAAGTAGTCCACCTGCTCCGGTGTTGGCGGCAGGCCGGTCAGATCAAAGCAAACGCGCCGCAGCAGAACCTCAGGCTGCGCATCGCCCACGGGTTTGATGCCCTTGGCATCCAATCCAGCGAGGATGAAACGATCCATGTCGATCCTTGGCCACGTGCCGTCCTTCACAGAAGGCACGGCAGCCTGTTTCACCGGCTGATAGGCCCAGTGATTCTTCGCCTTCTCAGTGTCCCACTCGGATTTCACCATGCTGGCCTTGCCCTCACGCGGATCAGGCGCGCCCATGCGCACCCACTGCTCGAAATCAGCGATGACTGAATCCGGCAGCTTGCCGCCACTTTTTTCCGGGGGCATCTGCATGTCCTTGTTGGTGTAATGGAGAGACTCGATGACGAGACTCTTCATGAGATCCCCTGGCACGACGCCTGGGCCGCTGTCGCCGCCACGGCGAATGCCCTCGCGGCTATCAAGCACGAAGCCGCCTTTGATTTTTTCTGAATCCTCCGCATGACATTTGTAGCATTTCTCGGCGAGCACGGGACGGATCTTCTTCTCGAAAAACGCGATCTGTTCCGTGCTGCTTTTGGTTTCGATGATTGCAGGTTTCTCAGGAGAAGGTTTCGCACCGCCGCTGATCGCCGCAATGTTCATGTACTCGTCATGCGAGAGCTTGCCGTCTCGATTCGCGTCGAGAGTGTGAAACAGGTAATCGACGACCTGCGGCTTGCCCTTCAGCTTCGGCGAGTATTCGCCCAAAGTGTTGAACTCAGCGGCACTGAGGGCTGAATCATGGTCCTGATCAAAGGTGGTGAAGCCCTTCTCGAGTTTCTGTTGCAGACCGGCATCCTGGGCCGCTGCCGAAACGAGAATGACCGAGAGCAGGAGGAGTGGGCGAATTTTCATGGCTTCATGAATTTTTCGAATTTTATCTGGCGCTCATCACCGAGCTTCTTGAACTCCTCGATCTGATCGGGCGTGAGCAATCCGGCCAGTTCGGTGGACTGACGGATCGAAGCCTGGGCAATGGCCGTCAGGGTGTCGGCTTTGATCTTTCCGAGGTCTTGTCTGAGCTGGTCGTAGATCGGTTTTGATTTCTCCACCTGTTCTGGCGTGAGCTTGAGGCGTTTCACCTCTTCGGCCATGCGCTGCCGGACGAAGTGATCCTCGCTGATGAGTTTCTTGGCGAAAGGAAGCGCGAGCCCGATTCCAAACAAAGCGCCAAGGATGAACAGGCCAATGAGGGAACAGATGATATAGAACTTTTTCATGGGAAAAGGGGTGTTTGAATGAAGACCTGCGCGAGATCATGCACATCAGCGCTCATGGCGCCGGCTGACCACCAGAGGCAGGCGGCAGTCGCCACCGTGGCCACTGGCAGTGCGGCGAGTGAAAACCGTGTCCACAGTGCGGAGGTGTCAGTCATCGCACGAGAGGATGCGATGGCGCGGGTCGCAAATCCTAAAGGCGCCTCAGCGGGCGGAGGTGCAGTCGCGTTTCGAGCGCGGGCGGCGAGTTGTTCGAGACGTTGGTCGTTTTCGTTCATGGGTGGGATGCTTCAAGTTGTTCAAAGGCCGTGCGCAGTTTGCGGCGGGCGCGAAAGGCACGCACTTTAACCAGCGTGCGGCTCCAGCCGGTAAGCGTGGCGATTGCGTCGGTCGATTTGCCATCGAGATGCAGCAGACTGAGCACCATGCGGTCGTCCGCGCTCAGCGTGTCCAGCAGGCGCAGCATGAGCGAGCGTGATTCGTCGTTCAGGGTTTCCGATCTCGGCTCTGCAGCAGTCAAAGTGGCCTGCATGGCCTCCTGCTCCCCTTCGGTGAGATCGCTCCATCGCAGTTCGGGCCGGATGCGCCGTGCACGATAGTGATCGCGGCACTGATTGATCGTGATGCGCGCCAGCCACGGTTCCAGTGGCTTTGACGTATCCCACTGCGCGGCTTTCGCAAAACAACGCGCGAAGGTCTGCTGCGCCAGATCCTCCACGCAGCCCGCATCCGCGACGTGGCGACGAATCAAGCTGGCCACGAAAGGATAGAACGCCTCCACGAGCGTCCGTGCCGCGCCCTCGTCGCTGCATCGCAGCCACGCTGCCATGCAGGCACGGGATTCGCTGTCGGTCAAAATCATGGAAGCTGGGAATCACGATGACACATCCTTTCCCGGCTTCTACGGGCAGGATATCGAGCGGTTACAGCTTCCGGAAGAATATTGCAGGCAAGAGTGCCTGCATCGCTTTACTTGGCGTTCTTTGCGATGAATTCGATGATCGGTGTCGAGTCATCAAGCCCGTGCGGATGATGGCCCACACCGGGCTTGCGAATCAGAGTGATGTTGCCGCCGAGCTCCTTGTAACGTGTTTCGATCAAACCGGTGTTTTCGTCCCAAGGAACCACATCGTCGGCATCGCCAAAGACGTGGAGGAGGGGCACATGGTTCTGGGCCAGTGGCGCGAGGTTGTCCACAGGATTGCCTTTGTAGGCGAGGGCTTCAGCCTCATCTTTGAAGCCCCAGAGCTTGAGCACAAAGCCCCAGTTTGTCGGATCACCCTTGCCTTTGCCCTTGCCGCCGGGCCAGCTTTTGAAGTCACACACCGGCGCATCGCCATAGATGCAGGAGACTTTGGAGGGATTCGCGATGGCCCAGTTGTAGCAGTACAAACCACCGCGGCTGAGTCCGACAAGGGAGGGCTTGGTGCTCAGGCCATACTTTGTGGTGAGTTCGGCGTAGCACTCGTCCCACAGCTTCACAGCATCAGGGCAGCCGAGCATGTTGTTGATCTTCATATACACGATGTGGAAGCCTTTGCCGAGCAGGGCGATGTCGGGAGCAGGCTTGTGGCCGAAGAACTCGCCATGCCAGACCCAAGGGCGACCTGCTGCGGCAGTTTTCGGCGCGACGACCGTCACGGATTTCCCCGCGATGGTGAGTTCATGCTTGGGGTAGCCGTTCCATTCACCGGTTTGATTGGGAAACACGATTTCCTTGGAATTAGCCAGCTTGTGGGCCTCGGCATCGAGTTCAGCGACTATCGCCTTGGCTTCCTCAATCGGCAGGCCGGGGGCATTGCCGGGGCGCTTGTGCCCGACGTAGCTCAGCCATGCCGGACGCAGGATGGCGTGCTTCTTTTTCACAAGGGCGAGAATCGCTGCACCATTGGGATGATCCGGCGTGCCGTCAGGCTTCACCTTGAGACCCCAGGCATCCAGCACGGCATGCGCCATGAGCAGATGGCCTTCAGGTCCGGGATGCACGCCGTCTTTGGAGAAGGTGAATTCGGGGACTGCCTTCCGCTTTTCAGCGATGGCGGCGTTCATCGGGCCGTGAATGTCCAGCACCTCCCAGCCCTTCTGGCGCATGTCGAGCAACCAGTCGCTGTAAAAGTCGAGCACTTCATTGTAGCCCTGGTAAAACTGACCCGGCTTCACTTGATCTCCAGGAACGACACGCTGCTTGATTGGTACCGGATCAAACACCGGCGGCGTGAGATGCACGATCCGCGCGCCTGTGGCGGTGACTTTCTCGTGCAGCTTCTTCATGCCATCCTGAAAGGCCTTGGTCCGCACCGCGCCGAGTGGCAGGTAGATGCCGTCGTTCATGCCGTAGCAGGCAAAGACGAGTTCTGGTTTGGCCTTTTCCAGCACACGGTCCAGGCGTTCGTGCAGATCCGGGCGCGGAAACTTGCCACCGGCGTGGCCTTCTTCGCTCAAACCGCTCACCGTCTCACTGCTGAGACCGAGCGGTATGATCTCTTTGGTCACCTCCGGATGCTGCGCGATCAAGGCGGCGTCAATGATCTCGATGTAGCCCCCTCCCTGGGTGATGCTGTCGCCGAGAAAGACGATGCGCTGTTCTTTGGGAAGTTCTGCCGCAAAAGCGGTGGCGGTAAGGAGCAGGGAGAGAATGAAATGTCGCATGTCTTGGAAGGATGAAACTTACGAAGCGGTAACCCGTTGCCTTTCACTGTGTACGATCACTGATGGACGACCATAAATTCGTGACTTGGAGGACACCTCCACTCTTCGTGATTGACTCGACTTTTCCCGCCCGTCATCCTTGATAGAGGACAACCCTTTTTAGGCATCGTATGAAACAAGCCCTCACATTCATCGCCTTCGGCATGCTCATTTTGAACAGCCCCGCAATGGCCTATATGGTCGGGCCGCCTTTGAGCCTGGAGAAGCTGGTGGATGAAGCAGACATCATTTTCAAGGCGACTGCCGTCTCCCGCAAACCTGTACAGGATGATTGGTTCAAACCGGTCAATGGCTATGAAGCATGGGAAACGGAGTTCAAAATCTGTAGTATCCTCAAAGGTGCGCACCATGCCACGACACTTCGCTTCCGGCATTACGATGACAGTCGCAAGCCGGCGACGATGATGTCCTATCAGCCTCAGTTCTATCACTTCGAGCCAGATCGCACCTACCTCGTATTCGCCAAAAAAAGCGAAGCAGCAGATGCTTTTCGCCAGATCTCACCCGCCCACACCGGCAAAAGCGACCAAGGCTCCTTGCTGTGCGCCAATGACAAGCCCGTCGCGAGGGCCACGGTCAAGGAGGCTATTTGGAACGAACTCCAGATGCTGCTCCAGAACTCCAACGCCAAAGATGCGACCTACGCCATCCGCCAGCTCGATGAAATGAGCGACGAATCCGAGACTTTTGACGCCACCCACGACTTTGATCGCACCGAGGTGCTGAAACTGATGCTTCCGCTGATGACAAATGATGACCCTAAAATTGCGCAGCCTGCCATTGAAGTGATCGGATCACACAATCCATACCTGAAAGATGAAATGGCTGTGTACTGGCTTGCCACAGTCGGTTCAGGAAATATTCACGGACTCGGCAAGCTGGATCCAGCGATGAAAAATCTCGGTGCCAAGCTCTATCTTCACAAACTGGTCGCCATTGCCGATGGCAAGGCTGCCTCCGCCACACGCGCCCTTGCCATTCGCTCTCTTGGCCTCTCGCGTGATTCCGCACTGCGGAAGTCATTCCAAGGCTGGCTCAAAGACACCGATCCTGCGGTGCGGGCTGCCGCTACATTGGTGCTTGCCGATTTTCCTGACGCTGCTGCCTCCGAAAGTCTGCGTCTTCTAGCGACCGATCCAAGTCCTGAAGTTCGGACCAGCGCAGCCTATGCCATTGGTTTTGCTCAACTCACCGGACTGGGGGAAACACTCGGCGCACTGCTGGCCGACAAAGATACGAAAGTCCGCCGTGCCGCGTCGGAGAGCCTGCTGTCGTTCTCGCCAAAGCATGAGTCCGTTGCAAAGGTCTTACGAGCCAACCTTGCGAATGATGAATTCAGTCCACTCTTTCTCAACACACTCGCCATCGAGAATCCAGGCCCTTATCTCGATGCCATCGCCAAAGTCGTGGTGCAAAAGCCCGATCCAAAGAACTGGAGCGGAGGCCAGATTCCGTGCTTCACCGCCTGGAACATTCTTTTCAAGTATCTCCAGTCCCAACCCACCGATGACTTGCGTGTTGGCAAATTTGATCGCTATCTGGATGCGATGGAAAAAGGCTATGTGACCGGTTCCTCCGAGCCGTGCTACATCTATGCCTTCTATCTTCAGCGAGGCATGGCTGAGCGGGCGAAAAAATATCGCGCAGCCGCTAAGCAAGCAGCGAATTACGATCTGGATGTGTACTTCAATCGAGTCGATCAAAACCCAGCTCAGTACACGCGAGAGTAGGATTGAACTTTCACACCCGGTGCAGCTTATACGGATACACCTGATCCGCATTCCACTGGCAGCCATACAGATCACCCGCGTCATCGAAACATACGTCATGCACATTGCGGAAGACGGGCTGGTCCTGCAGCAGGAGGCCGACTTGATCGCCCTCATACTCTGGCTGCTGACCGCCCGGAGCGGAGATGACGCGGTTGTTTTTGTCGAGGATGATGATGAAGCCGCGCTCACGCCACATGCGGTAATCGTTGGGCTTCATGCCGAAGCACACGCCGGAGAGCAGCAAATCTCCAGCAATGACCGGCCGGCTCATGAAGGCACCGGGCAGATAGACGGAATGCGAATAGATGCCGTCGAGCTGGTACCAGTGGAACTCATTGCGGATGCGCTCTGTGCACAGCACGAGCGGTGTGGGGCCGCGTGAGTCGATGGTAACTCCATGCGCCTGCATGAATTTCCCCGCGTTCATCGCCTGGGTGCTGTTGCCGCCAAACTTGCGGATGAATTTGCCTGCGGCATCAAACTGCAGGATGAACTGTGAGCCGTAGCCGTCCGCCACATAGATGTCGCCGTTCGGGCCTGGCACCGCTTCTGTGGGTGCATACTTGGTCACGGCATCATACGCGCCGCATTCCTTGGCATGCGGCAGTTCCAGAGCGATCTCACCCGTGAGCGTGGTTTTCACCACGCGGCCACCCCCTGGATCGCACAGCAGCAGGTATTCTTTGCCATCGCGCACATCCAGGCTCAACCCGTGGCCGGAGCGCAGCTTCAGCGTCCACGCATCGAGCACCTTTCCCTCCTTGTCGAAAATCAGGACGTTGTTCTTCGCTTCGTCGGTGATCATGATCAGCCGCTTCTGCGCATCCATGACCATCTCATGGCAGTTACTGACAGGGTGAACCTCCCGCTTTGCCTTGCACCATTCAAGATCGACCCGATACCGGTGCTCCCCATGCCCGATGACGGTTCCGTTGAGCGAGGTCTTGCTCTGTGCCCGAACAAACGGGGCGGCAAGAGCAGTGGCGGTGGTCGTAGCGATGAAATGTCGGCGGTTCATATCTCCTGAAACACCCCACCTGCGCCCTACCTATCCAGAATCCTGAGTTCGAGTCCAAAACGTTGGCAGCCGCAGCCTCCAGCGCATTGCGGCAAGGCGCAGCACCAGAATGACCGCCATGCCAATATAGCGATCACTTTCCGAGGCTGGGAACCACAGCCGCATCAGCACAAACACCAGCGCACCGGCAAAAACGGCCGTGGCATACAGATTCCCATCGGGTTGAAAAACGAGCGGCAACTCGCCGCGCAGCACATCACGCAGAATGCCACCTGCCACGCCGGTGACAATGCCCAACAGTATCGCAACGATGCCGGGCGCGCCGAAGGCCAGCGCCTTTTCCGTACCAGCGATGCCAAACAACGCCAGACCAAACGCGTCCGCGATGGCGAGCATCTTGCTCGGCATATGCGTGAACCGCACGAAAACAAAAGTTACCACCGCCGCTACCAGAGCTGTCCAGACATGCAGCGGCTGTTTGATCCAAAACACAGGCTGCGCCCCTAGGCACAAATCACGGATGGTGCCACCACCCACCGCTGTCACCAGCGCCAGAACCATCACGCCAAACAGATCCATTCTCTTCCCCTCAGCCGCCAGCACACCTGAGATGGCGCAAACAGCGACGGCGAAGTATTCGATCCAGGGGGGCATCACTTGGCTGGTTGTTCGAGATTCTCTGCCGGAGGTGGTGCAGGGTTCCATTCAGGCTTGGGCTGGATGCCCAGATGCCGATAGATCAGTGGAACGAGCGCGGTTTGGGGCGTCTCCTCGTTAAGCAGTTTCTCTCTCGGCAGGCTGGCACCATGCGCGGCCAGCCAGATCTTGCGTTCCACGTCGCTGTCGCCGCCATGCTTGTTACCTTGACCGCCGTGATCCGTCGTGATGAGAATCAACCAGTTCTCGTCAGTGAATTTGAGACGCGCACGCATCGCACGCAGAAGCTCACCAATGTGGGAATCCACATGGCTGATGGCATTCAAATACAGCGTGCTGTCGGGTGAAAAATTGGCGCGCGAATCTACTTCTCCATGCCCATACTCATCCACCTGGCCAAAGTACACAAACATGACATCAGGGTTGCTTTCACGCAGAGTTTTCAGTGCCGCGTCACGCACCTCGATGTCCTTTTCGGGATTGTCCACGAAGTGACGGGTGGCATCCGGAGTACTGGTAAACTTCACATTCAGAAACTCTGCATCCTTGATGCGTGAACCATCCGCAATGAAGTCATGGATCGGCGGCCAGTCGGCAAACGACGCGCAAAAGGCCTGCGGCTGCACCTCTTTGATGTGCCGCATGAAATGCGAATAGCTTTGAAAGCGACCGCCGATGAAGCGGTTGTTCTTCACGCCATGCCGGTCCATCCACACGCCGGTGAGCAGGCTGCTCCAGCCTGGCCCGCTGACGGTGGGCTGGTGGGTGGGCGTATTGAGTTCGCCACCCGCATAGAATTTTCGAGTGAACAGCCCGTGCTCGCTTTCGCACAGCATCTTCAACTGCGGAGCAAGACCACGCTCCATGGCTGCTAACAGCGCATCCGCCCGGCAACCGTCAACGCCGATGAAAAGCACCCGTTTACCGGCAAAGTCGCTGTCTTTTCCAGGCCCATGTGCGAAGAGTGGGCAGGTGGTGCCAAGACACAATAGAAGAAGGATTGCAGCAGGTTTCATGATGGATGTCAAAGTTCAGTGCTTCACGTATTGCTCAATGCCGTTGAGCAGCATCTGCACGGCCACCATGACGAGCAGCATGCCCATCAGGCGCTCGACGGCCATCGAGCCTTTTTCTTTGAGCACGCGGGCGATCGCCGGCGCACAAAGCAGAACGGCAGCCGTGACACCCCAGGCAAGGAGCAGCGCGGCAAACCAGTGCCACATCTGCTCAGGGTGCGCACTGACGAGGACCAGCAGCGTGGCAAGCACGGACGGCCCAGCGATCATTGGCGTGGCCAGCGGCACGATGAACGGCTCCAGCACCGGTTCCTCAGTATCACGGCGCGATGGTGGAAAGATCATCTTCAACGCGATCAAAAAGAGGACAATGCCGCCGCTGATGAACAAGGCCTCCTGCTTCAAATGCAGCAGGCTGAGCAGCCATGGCCCGAGAAAGAGAAACACGACCAGAATCACCAGCGCGATGACGAGTTCACGCGCAATCACTCGCAGTCGCCGCTCTGGAGGCACAGGGCGCAGGCCGGACACAAACGTGGCCACATTCCCCAGAGGGTCCATGATCGTGATCAGCAGCAGCGTGGCGGAAAGCGTGTCCATGACCAGCATCAAGGCTGCAGCGATTTCATAAACAGAGCCCAAAGCTCATCCACCGTCTTGCCGGTGAAGCTGCTCCATAGCTCATATTTATACGTTCCTGCTCGAAGTGCGGCGTTCATTTTCACCACCACGCCTGCGGTGTGATGCTGTTCGATCCACTCCAGAAACATCGCCGTGGTCTTGTAGGCGTCTTTGTAGCTCGCCTTGGCCGGATCAAGTTTTGGCCGCGGTGCCTGCGGCTCAAAATGGACGATGCGAATGTAGTCCGCGATGCCTTCGACCAGCCAGCCCGGACCGCCAGGTGGATAGGACTGCACGACATGCGTCAGCTCATGCACGACCATGCCAAAGTCATTGGGATGCGCTCTCACAAAGGCAGCAGAGATCGTGATCTTCCCGCCGAGAGCATGTGCCACGCCCTTCATGGTCGGATCAAAGTAAATCGCAACGTCCTTCGGGGCGGTGAAACCATCGCTCGGCAGCAAGGCAGCGATTTTTGGAAACCACTCCACACAAAGCGTCCCGGCCTTCTTTCCCCACTCTTTTAAATCGGGTGCGTCGTTCGTATCCACCAAGGCAGTGGCGTCTTTTGTGCCGATCTTGACCACGGTGCGAGGCTCCCCATGCAGGCCTGAAACGAACGCCACGAAAATGAGAAAGCTGCCGCGCAAGAGCGGTAGCAAGGGATTGTGGATGTGCGATGTCATGGTGTTCACGTTAACGGCATTGCCACTCGGTGACATTCAGTTTGTATTTCTCTTCGGCGCAAGCAGCGGTGCGCGATCTTCACGAGAGCGCATGCCCAGATTCCCGTAGCGATGATAATCAAAGCTTACGCTCTGTTCCTGCACATACCACAGCAGTTCCACCCGGCCTTCGGCCAGCACCGGCGCGTCGGCGATAAACACGCATGCCTCGGCTGCAGCACGGCGGACGAGTTCGGGCACACGGTCTGCAGCAGCGTAACGCACCCGGTCGCACTGCCGTCCTGTGATTGCCTGCGCCAGTAGCTCATCCGATTCTTCCATGAACTCCACCGGACCGGCCCATCCATGAGACACCTCGCACGCTCGTTCGAATGACCGGTGGTCAAGCCCGGGCGAACAGCTCACCGTGATGCGACATCCGGCCATGTGAGCAGCAGCGATGCGTGCCAGCACATCGAACGAAGAATCCTCCGCAGCCACCCGGATACGAATGTCCCGCAGTGGCAGATAACGGCGGTGATTGTCCTGCCCAAGCAGCCTGAAATGATCATGCTCAACCGCGAATTCTGCCTTCCACGCATGCTCGTAGCTCAGGGTCGCATGAGCCAGCCTTTGGCTGGACTCCTGTCCCATGGGAGGATCAGCAGCAGGCGCAGTTTCCACGAACTTCATGAACTGCGCCACGTAGTTCGGCCCACCGGCTTTGAGACCGGGCCCAAAGGCGCTTTTGCCCATGCCACCGAAAGGTTGTCTAAGCACGATCGCGCCGGTGGTGCTGCGGTTGATGTAGAGATTGCCAGCGCGAATGCCGGCCTTCCATTCAGCCTGCTCGCGATCATCGAGACTCTCCAGACCGCTGGTCAGGCCGAACCCTGTTTGATTCACCAGCGCGATGGCCTCGTGCAGTTTCTCGAAGCGCATCACACCGAGCACGGGGCCGAAAAATTCGGTCATGTGGGTGTAGCTGCCCGGCTGCACGCCCCATTTGATGCCCGGAGACCAGAGGCAGTCATTGCCTTTGAGTTTGCACGGCATCAGCGCCCAGGATTCACCAACCTCGAGCGTGAGCAGTGCGTTCTCCAGATCCCCAGACGGCGGCCTGATCAGCGGCCCAATCTTCGTCGGAAGATCCCAGGCAGAACCCACCGTAAGGCTCTGCGCCGCCTCGACCAGCGTGCGTTTGAACTCGGCATCATCATAGACCTCGGCCTCCAGCAGAAGGAGGGATGTGGCGGAGCATTTCTGACCCGCGTGACTGAAGGCGGAGTGCAGTACATTTTTTATGGCGAGATCGCGATCCGCCATGGCTGTGACGATGGTGGCGTTCTTGCCGCCCGTTTCGGCACTCAATGGCAGAGCTGGCTTGGCCCGCAGCATGGCGAGTGCGGTTTCAGTACCGCCGGTCAGGATGACTGCGCTCACCAGTGGATGCTGCACCAGCTGCGCCCCCTCTGTGCCACCGGAGCAAGGCACAAACTGCAGCGCCTTCTTCGAAACGCCACCGCGCCAGAAGCACTGGCACAGCTCCCATGCAGGCAGCACAGCATCGGATGCAGGCTTCAAGATCACCGTGTTTCCCGCTGCCAGAGCTGCGGCAATGCCGCCGCACGGAATGGCGATGGGAAAATTCCACGGCGACACGACGACCACCACGCCTTTGCCAGAGGCGGTGACGTTTGGCAGTTCGAAGAAGGTACGTGCGGCGTCTGCATAGAACTCGATGAAATCGACCGCCTCACTCACTTCAGGATCGGACTCTGCCAGAGTCTTGCCGGTATTTGCCAGCGCCGCCCCCATCAGATCTGCACGTGCCAGACGACATTCTTTGGCGACCTGCAGAAAAACGCCCTGCCGCTGCGGTGCTGACAAAGCTCGCCAGCCATCCTCATCCCGCGCCGCACATTCGACTGCCTGCACAATGTCCTGACGACTCGCTTGCAAATAATGCCCGACAACCACTCCGGGACGCGATGGATCCAGGCATTCACGAGTGCTGCGCTCAGTGGTGATTTCAATGCCCTCAATCACGAGCGGCACTTCGACAAAGCGCTGATCCCACGCAGTTACAATGCCCTGCGCCCACTCCGCATGATGCGGCAGCGACCAGTCGGTGTCGGGTTCGTTGATGAAGCCCCCCACCGTAGTATGCGGTCGGCTGGCAGCCGGCTTCAAGTCCCGCCGATCCTGCGTGCGGCGTGGTGCAGCACTCAGAGTTTCGAGGCGCGCGAACGCAGCGCGGAAACCCTTCTCCAACTGCCGCCATTGCTCGCTGCCGGGAACCAGCCTGAAGGTGTGGCGCAGAAAGTTCTCCGGACCGGTGTTTTCATCGAGCCGGCGAATGAGATAACCGATGGCACTGAGGAAGTGCTCCTTGTGGCATACGGGTGCGTAAAGAAGCAGGTGGGGTGCTGCCTCGAACAATGCACGCCGCTGATGATTGGCCATGCCTTCAAGCATTTCAAACTGCACCCGCTCCATCGCGTTGCCCTCCAGCGTGAGAGCGTAGGCGACATCGAACAAGTTATGCGAGGCGATGCCCAGTTTCACTGCGGCCAGGTTTTCAGCGCGAAAGCCTTCATGCAGCATGCGCTTGAAGTTCGCGTCCGTGTCGGTCTTCGTTTCGAAGGGTGCCTGCGGCCAGCCTTTGACGGCCGCTTCGAAACGCTCCATCTCCATGTTGGCCCCCTTCACAATGCGCATCGTGATGCCTGCACCACCTTGGGCAACGCGTTCACGTGCCCAGGCGAGAAGCCGCTGCTGCCAGAGGTAGGAATCGGGAATATAAGCCTGCAGCACGATGCCAGCGCTTATCTTCTCAAGCCCACGTCGCTCAAGTGTGCGCATGAAAACTTCGCAGGTAAGGCTGAGGTCGCGATACTCCTCCATGTCGAGGTAGATGAACTTGGGCACCTGGACACCCTCGCGACTTGTGAAGGTGGCGCGTGCGGCACTGCGATAGAGGCGTTCAAGCCGGTCGCTCAAGATCGCGATCGTGTGCTCTCGTGCGAGCGGCGACATCTGCGAGTACAGCGTGGAGATCTTCACCGAGAACACTTCCGTTTCTGGATGCTGCAACGCTTCGAGATACAGTGTGAGCCTGCGCTCCGCCTCTGCCTCGCTGAGGATCGCCTCACCCAGAAAATTCACGTTCATGCGCACGCCCTGAGCGGTGCGCTGACGCAGATGCTCTGCCAGCACCTCCGGCTCAGCAGGCAGGATGACATTGGCCGTCTCATGCTGCATGTGCTCCTTCACCATCGGCACCGAGACCCCCGGCAGCCAGCCGCCAAAGGTCTGAAATCCGCGCAGCATGGCCCTGTCCAGCGGACTGAAAAAACGCGGCACGCCCTGCACATCCAGGATGTGCGTGAACTGATCCGCCACGCGCGCGGCGGATTTAGGGCGAAACGCCTGATCGGTGAGCTGCACGAGGGTCGCTTTGTCCGAAGGAGTCTGCAGCATGCGGTCCAGCTCTGCCTGCTGCCGCTTTTCCGCAGGCGTTTGCAACTCCGTGGCACGCAATTGCAGCCTGTGGGCCAGTTCTGCCGCACGATCGATGAGTTCTGCATTCATGGCTCACTCCAGTTAAACACCCAGCTGCTGTTTGACCGTGACAAATGCCTCCACGGCATTTTCGAGGTCCCCCCTCGTATGAGCAGCACTGATCTGCGTGCGGATGCGTGCCTTGCCTTGGGGGACAACGGGAAAGCTGAAGCCAATGACATAAACGCCACGCTCCAGCATCGCGTCTGCGAATTTCGTGGCCAGCGCCGCATCGCCAAGCATCACGGGAACGATGGGGTGCTCGCCGGGCACGATGTGAAATCCAGCAGCGGTCATCTGCTCCCGGAAGAAGCGGGTGTTGGCTTCAAGCTGATCACGCAGGCTGGTGGACTGTTTCAGCAAGTTAAGTGCCGCAATGGAAGCACCCGCGATGCTCGGACAAAGCGTATTCGAAAACAGATAAGGCCGCGAACGCTGCCGCAGGAGCTCGATGATTTCTTTTCTTCCGCTGGTGTAGCCGCCGCTTGCACCACCGAGGGCTTTGCCCAGTGTGCCGGTGAGAATGTCGATGCGGCCCATGACATCGCAGTGCTCATGGGTACCGCGACCCGTTTTTCCCATGAAGCCGACGGCGTGCGAGTCGTCCACCATCACCAGCGCGTGGTATTTGTCCGCCAGATCACAGATCGCTTTCAACGGAGCGATGAAGCCGTCCATCGAGAACACACCGTCCGTAGCGATCAGTTTAAAACGTGCGCCTTTCTCATCAGCCGCGATCAACTGGGCTTCCAAGTCGGCCATGTCGCAGTTTTTGTAGCGATATCGCTGCGCTTTGCACAAACGCACGCCGTCGATGATGGAGGCGTGGTTGAGTTCGTCGCTGATGATCGCGTCTTCCGGGCCGAGGATCGTCTCAAACAGGCCACCGTTGGCGTCGAAGCAGGAACCGTAGAGGATCGTGTCCTCCGTGCCGAGGAAGTCCGACAAAGAGGACTCCAATTCCTTGTGCACTCCCTGCGTGCCGCAGATGAAGCGCACGCTGGCCAATCCGTAGCCCCAGTGCTCCAGCGCCTCATGCGCAGCCTGCCGCACCTTCGGGTGCTGTGCCAGACCGAGATAGTTGTTCGCGCACATGTTGAGCACCGCCTTGCCACCGTTCGCACGCACCAGCGTGCCCTGGGGAGTGGAGAGCACGCGCTCGTGTTTGTAAGTGCCCGCAGCGCGAATGGCGTCGAGCTGCGTGGTGAGATGTGTCGAAAAGGTTGGATTCATGTCTGCCGATATACTGGACGCATGTCCTGTATTTTGGCAACAAGGAATTTTACGTCAGAAACTGCGCCGCCGCTTAATCTGCTGCTATCGTGTTCAATACCGGGGCAGCGCGAGTTTTGGCGGAGTGCCGGTGGCCGGACGGTCAAACGGTTGGCGCATTTCGGTGTAGCCTTCCACGAAGCCTCCTTGGGAGAGAAAAAAATTGCCTTCTTCCACCCCCATGAAGCGGTCCAGCCGATTTGCCTTGCCGGTGCCATCGTGGCTGAAGGTGGCCTGGGTAAGCTCGGTCCATTTGCCATCAGCGGTCGCGATCCACTGGGGACCATACAGCGCCTTGCGCTGCAGGTGCCCGTTCTGGCCGGCGAAGTTCTCACTGAACGAATAGAGTCCGCGCAGATATTGCCCGTCCTTCGGTGCACGAAAGCTCGCGATGAGCATCCAGGCCTTCTTTTCCGGATGAAACCAGAAGCCGCTGTACGTCGTGTGTTCGCCGTCAGGCTTTGCAGTGACGACGAACTTCTGAGCCTCCCCGGTTTTCCACGGATAGACCAGATGAGAATGACCGCCGGTGCCTTCGTTGCCGAAAACGCCGGCCTCCACACCCGGCCCTTTTGCGATCAGTTTCGTCTGATTGTCAGCAGAGACGCTGCTGCGGTCCTTCGCGTTCTGGCCAGTGCCAGCATCCCAAATGGAGAAGATGATGCGCCTCTCCTTGAGCGAATTCACCTGCATGCCAAAGTACCCGCGCGTAAAGCCGCAGGCCATGTAATAGGTCGCGACAGGATCCTCGACCGCAGTGACCTCGTTGTAAAACATCGCCACTTGAGCATCCTTGGGCGTCGGGTAGAACAGGTGCACTGAGGCTGCGTTGCGGCGCGGATCCAGATTGAAGTGCGCATCCTTGCTCGCAGGACCGTCGAGCACCAGGACATCGATCGTACCTTTGCCATCCGCACCACCGCGTGTGACCAGTTCAAAACGAACATATCCCGGTTTGCTAATTTCAAACTCACCGAAAGCTGCCTCACCTTTCTTGATCGTAGCTTCACTACTTTGGTCGCCGACCGTGAGCCGCAGGCTGCGCCCATCTTCTCCTTTAGCCTTGATGACCGCGCTGAGTTTCCCCGACGATTTGAACTCGCCAAACCACAGCACCCGCTGCTTTTTGTCCGTCCAGCCGGCAATACCCTTGTCTTTTGAAATCGTGACTCCGTCAGAGTCGGGCTCAGCGTAGGCAGTAAAGGCCGGAACTTTCAATTCAGCATGTGCAGCGGCCAGCAGGCCGAATGCAGCACTGAAAATTGCGAGACGAGTCATTGAGGTGGTGTTCATGATTTTAATCCATTCAAATCTGGCTTCACGGCTTTGGCATCGCGGACAAATTCATCCCAGGTCACCGAATGTCCCGCCTTGGCGGCGTGCTCGCCAAAGAGCGTGAGCAGCGTCGTCTCCACAGCACCATCGATGGTGGGGTTGCCCTGCGGATCTTTGGCCGCGATGGCCGTGCGGAAGGACTCGACGTTGTTCACCGAACCAGCACGGTAGAGGTTCTTCGTCTCGCCACCGCCCCAGAAGTTGTCTTTGCCGCCGCGAATCATCACGCGACCGCCGAACTTGCTGGTGAAGGCGCCTTTGGTACCGACGAAACGATTATCGCAAAGGAAAGGCGAACCCCAGGCGGTGTACTGGCGCGAAGCGAAGGTGACCGCACCTTTCGTGAATTCGAACAGGATGGCGAAGTGGTCTGAAACATCCCCCACATTGTCAGGACGCCCGCCACGGCCGCAGGTGCCGCTGATGCGTGTAGGTCGGCCAAAGGCCCAGCTCACGATGTCCAGTGCGTGGATGTTCTGCTCGGTGATGATGTCGCCAGCCAGATCGCGATGACGAATCCAGTTCTTCAGCCGGCCTTCGGCGGTGTCGTCGGCTTCGCTTTGCAGCGGAATCAAATCGGCTTCGTAGTGACATTCGCCGAACATGAGATCACCAATCCCACCGCAGTGAATGCGCTTCATGCCTTCCTGGAAGAATTCATCGCCACGGCACTGCACATCGGCGAGCACGACGATGCCCTTGGCCGCAGCATCCTTCGCCAGTTGGCGGATTGTCTCACATCCGGCGACATCGATCGCCACCGGCTTCGCGATGAGCACATGCTTTCCAACCGCCACGGCGTCGATGGCCTGCTGCACATGGAAAAACGGAGGGCTGTGAATGGCCACGGCATCGACGTGCTCCAGCATCTTCTTGTAGCCATCGAGTCCGGTGAACTGCTGGTCGGCGGCGATGCTGAATTTCTCCCCGAAGGTCTTCACGCGATCTTCGAAATAATCGCAGGCAGCGCTGAGCTTGAAGCCGGGGTTCTCGGCCAGAATGCCCGAGACAAACGTGCCTCGGCCGCCGCAGCCAATGTTGCCGATTTTAAAGACAGGCCCGGTATAGGCAGGTGGCGGTGGCGCGGCGGGCGTCTGCGCAGCCAGCTGGCTGGCAAAGGTGGCCAGGCCGGTGGCGTGGAAAAAGGAGCGTCGGTTCAAGAATGGATAGGGGTAGGTTAAATGGACCAGCACCAACGCAGGATCAGCGCCGCAGCTTTGGCCAGACGGCCATAAATGTTAAACTCATTCGTAAATCATTCGTCTTTGACTAATGGCGTTGTGTCCCTCATATCAAAAAGCTTTCAGCACCAGTTCGCGAAATGCCCGCACATGCGCTGGCTCGAAACGGCCTTTGCGCTGCACGAGAAAGACTTCCTCATGGCCAAACAGTGCGGCTACTTCGCGCACGACCACCTCAGCCTCTCCGGCTCCACGTTTCGGCGGTTTCACGCTCGCCGCGCTGGTGCCGATGGCAATGCCGAACCCAATGGCCACATAGTTCATCAGCAGCGCTCGATTCGTGGCCGTCACCGTCACGTTCATGCGTTCCGCCAGGCCGGCCTGGGCAAACACCTGACGAATCTGCCGATGCGAACTGCTTTCCTCCGGAGCCAGCACCAACGGCTGGGTGACGATGTTGGCAAGTGTCAGCTGACGCGCGCGCGTCAGCGCATGGTTCGCAGGACACATGAGATAAAAGGCATAGCGTGCCAGCGGCTGGTACTGGAACTGAGGCATCGCTTCATCGCCTGTGGCCATGCCCATGATCGCCAGATCCGCCTCATCCTGCTGAATGACCTGCCTGGCCAGGTAGGAGGGCCGGTCCAGCAGCACGAGTTTCACCGTCGGATGATTCTGACGATACAGAATGATGGGCCGCCTCAGCGCACCAGTAAGCATGGCCGACGGAGCAACGACCGTCAGTGTGCGGGCGGCGGTGCTGCGCTGATCCTCAAACATCGCCCGCAGGCCGTCGAAGGACTCCACCAAGGGGGCTGCCAGATCCACCAGCGCACGACCATCGTCTGTAAGTGATACTTTGGAGCCTTCCGCCACGACAAATTGCACACCGTATTCATCTTCCAACGATCGAATCTGCTGCCATACTGAAGGCACGGCCAGATCCATCGCTGCAGCAGTTGCCGCAAAACTGCCCTGTCGTGACAATTCCACCAGCGCACGAATCTGCCGGAAACGCACCTCTTTGAAATAACGGCGGGCAGGAGAATCGGCCGATTTACCGATCCTTTGAGTGGCATTGGGTTTCACTTTGATCATTAGGTCCATCCTAACGGATATGTGAGATCCTCACAAGAATCTTAAGTCCAAGCGGGCCGGCGGCGCATGATTAAAACAAAGCCAGCAGCCATGAACAGCAACACTCGGGACGGCTCAGGCACAAGTAACACCGTGCTTATGGTGCCATTGGTTGTGAACTGGCTGATGTCCCAGGCATACCCGGAGGCGGAGATGTCGGGCAGGTCAAAGCCTTTGTTGTCATCGCCATTGCCCAGCAGGTAGCCTGTGTAAGAGCTGGAGCTGTATTCGCTGGCAAACGTGATCGTCGAGAGATTCGACCAGTCCAGCAGCTTGAAGGTCTGCACCGATGTCGGTGTATAGCCGCTCGCCGTTACCTGAAGGTTGCCGTTGAAAAGCAGCGTGCCAGCGGTGAGGCCGTTAAAGCTCAGCAGATCACCCGTGCCGCCAGGATTGATGCCGAGGATGACGCTGCTGCCGCTTTGAAAGTTAAAGCTGCCGCTGCCTGACACCGGCGTGAAGCTCAGCGTGCCATAGTTTGCCTGCGCGGTCCCGTCCCCGGCATAAACGGTGCTGCCGCTTTGGGCGGTGAAGCTGCTGCCATGCACACTGCCGGTGCCCAGGATCGTGCTGCCTGTTTGTACGGTCACAGCTCCTGAGCCCGTGGATCCAACACCAGCACTGCCAACCTCGAGTGCGCCTGCGCTCACCACCGTGCTGCCGGTGTAGGTGTTGTTGCCGGTCACGGTGAGCGTGCCCGCGCCTGCTTTGGTCAGGCCGATGTTGTTGGCGTTGGCACTCACACCACCGATCATTCCAGCATAGGTGGTGTTGCTCGCATTGCTCAGCGTCAAGGTCGAGGTGGTGGATGAGCCGCCCACGACCGCATTGCCGGTCCCGGTGCCGCTGACGAAGACAGCGGCCAGCGTCTGTGATATGCCGTTGAGCACGAGTTGCGCATTATTGGCACCGTCACCCAGAGCCAATGAAGATGCGGTAGGCAGCCGGTTGTCTCCGCCCGAAAGGATGATGGAACCGCTGTGAACCCACATGCCGGTGGAATAAGTACTCGCACCCGTGAGGAGGACAGAACCGGTGACACCGCTTCTGTTCACCTGATATTCCACCCTGAATCCAGCACCCGTCGGCGTGGCTCCACTTGAGCTATTGTTCCCGCTCATCACCCCGTTAATGGTCAGGTCTCCCGTGGCTGTATTGGCACCTTCAGCTACATTCATCACGTAACCGAAGCTTCCTGAACCAAAGTTCACTGTGGATGCAATGACCGAACCTGAGGCAGTGTCGGCCACGACCAAGTGATTAGAACTATAGTCGAATCCTCCTAAACTGGCATTGCCTGTGCCGTAAGTGCGGATGGTCGTCGGCGCGCCCAAAAGATTCAACGAACTCGAAAATACATAGTTTTGACCGCCATTGAGGTAGAGCCCTGTTGTGGCTGCCGTCCCTGCCCCGCTGACCGTCACACCATAGCTGTAACCCCCGACTCCATTCCCAAGTTTCAGGGTGCTGTCCGCCGCGACCGAATAAACTTTCCCCAAGTTATTTCCGTTGTTCACGATCAGGGTGGCCCCGCCTTCGACGTAAGTGGTGCCGGTGTAAGTATTGGCGGCTGAGGTGAGGGTCGTCGTACCAGGCCCCGTCACGGTCAGAACGGTCGCTGCGGTGTTGTTCGCGATGATGGAGGCAATGGTCAGTCCGCCCGCCGTATTGAAGTTGTTGATCACCAAGTCCGAGCTGCTGGCGCCTTCCAGAGTGCCGCCGGTGATGGTCGAGGAGTTGGCACCCACCCCGCTGGTGACGAGGATGCCACCGCTGGTGATCACATTGGTCCCGGTAAGCGTGAGGGTGTAGGCCCCTGCCGTGTTAAAGCGCAGGCTGTAAGTGGTCGAGCCCGAAGTGGGAGCAGAGCTCATGGTCACATCCGTGTTGTTGTTCGCAGCCCAGGTGTCTGAAGTATAGGTGCCGTTGAAGGACACCACGGCCGTGCCGGAGCCAGAGGCCCAGTCGGTCCCGTTCCACGTAGCCCAGCCGCCCAGCAAATTATTGGTGCCCACATCCGTCGTCTTGATCGCAGAACTGCCGCCAAACTGAATCACGCCGCCGCCGGTCGCGGTGCGCTGTGTTACGATGGTTTCATTGCTCGTGGTCGATCCATTGAGGATGAGCACGCCTCCCTGGGCGCGGATGTTGCTCGCGGTGCCTGAAATATTGCCGTTCACCGTGAGGGTTCCGGTCCCGCCTTTGTTGAAGTTCAGCGTGCTGGAATTGCCCGTGATGCCGCCATTGATCACGGTGTCGGAGCCGCCATTGAACGCCACCCCCATGGAGAGGTTGGCGGTGGTCACGCTCGAAAGAGTCAGCGCACTCGTGCTGCTGCTCGCTGCGTTGTTGGTGAAGGTGCCGCCATTGGTGGTGGAGAAGTTGATGTTGCGGTTGCTGGTTTCACCAGCGCCCAGGTAGCCCAGCGCGGAACTACTCGCGATCGTAATCGTGTTCGCAGCGCCAAAGCTGCCATTCGAGCCGGTGTTGCCAATCGCGGTGCCAAACAAGATGCCCGTCCCGGTCAGGCTGGTGCCTCCGCTGAAGCTGTTTGCCGTATTGAAGAGGAAGACATTGCCGCCGGAAGTTGCCTTGAGACTTCCAGCACCGGAAATAACTCCGGTCAGGAACAAGTCCGCATTTCCACCGTCCAATGAAAGTGCGATGCCGGACCCGATGCTCGTGGCATTGGAGAGCAAGGCAGTCCCGCCTCCGATGATTGTTCCCAGGGTGGATGACCCACTGACCGTGAGGGCACCGGTGCCGAGCGCCAATGCAGTGCTCACCCTCAGGGTGCCCGCAGAGAGAGTCGTGCCGCCGGAGAAGGAATTCAGACCCGCGATGGACAGCGTGTTGGCACCAGTCTTTGCGATGCCTCCCGTCCCGCTCACCACGCCGCCGAGACTGATACTTCCAGCACTCGCGTTGAAAGTCTGCACCGCCGTCATGCTGAACGGGGCATTGATCGTTTCGAGCGCCGTGCTGCTGTTGATCACGCTCCCGGTGAGGACGAAAGCATTGCCGGTGTTGACCGTGGCAGGAGCGGCACCGCCGATGACGTAGGCTCCGGCATTCGCGGTGAAGGTGATCCCGGCGATGTTGAAGACGGAGCTTGTCAGATTGTTGTTCAGGCTCAGGCCGCCTGCGCCGGTGACGTCGAAGACGAGAGAGTCGCCCGAAGCAGGGAGCACGCCGCCCGCCCAGTTTGTATTCGTGCTCCAGCCATTCGTGGCACCCGACCAGGTGATCGTGGCGGCTGGCATTTGAACATGAATAAACACTGCGCAAAGCAGCAATAACAGGGTACGTTTCAGTGGCACGCCCAACCAGGCGGAAGGCGAATTAGTTTTCATAGGGGTGCCAGCTTATTAGCAACACACGCTCCAAGAGCTTGTGCCAATCCCGCCATAATTGTTGACTACTGGACGAATGAACCGACCAGTTCAAGTCATGCAGCGCGTCCGCCGTCAGAGCCTCGTGGAGATCACCGCCGAACATTTGCGCAACGGCTTTCGCACCGGCCGCTGGCGCGGGCTGCTGCCCGGTGTTCTGGCATTGGCTTCCGAACTGGACGTGTCCAAAGACACGGTGCGCGCGGCGCTCCGGCTGCTGGAGAGCGAGGGCAGTCTGCAGGACAACGGCGCGGGCAGATCGCGCAAGATCATGACGCGCCGAATTCAAAAAAAGCGCACCCTCCGCATCGCCATTCTGACGTCTCTTCCCTTTCTGGAGGACAATTCGCGCACGCAGCGCCTGCTCCTCGTCATCAAGAACGCGCTCGAAACAGAAGGCCACGTCTGCATCATCTGCGATCAAATCTCCTATGTCCTGCCCAACTGCATACGTCGGCTTGCCCGGCACGTGGCCGCGATTGAGGCCGATGCCTGGATCGTCTATGAGGGCACGCAGCAGGTGCTCGATTGGTTCGTTGACACAACTGTCCCAGCCCTCGCGCTGGGCGGTCGCATGCAGGGCCTCGACATGGCCAGCTCGCGCACGGACTTCGCGGTAGCCAGCGAGGAGTGTGTCGATGCCCTGGTCGCACTCGAGCATTCGCGCATCGTCTTCATCGCGCCGGAGGCCTGGCGGCATCCCACGCCCTCTCTCGCGGCCAGTGCTTTTCTGGCGCGTCTCAAGCACCACGGCCTGCCTGCGACGGCTTACAATTTGCCAGACTGGGAGCCAACCGCTGAAGGGTTTGAGAGTTTGATGAAGGCGCTCTTCTTTGCCACCCCGCCCACAGCTTTCATCTTCACCGAACCTTCCTACTGTGCCGGCGGACGCCTCATACTGGCGGAAATGGGCCTGCGGGTGCCAGTAGATGTGTCGCTGGTCAATCTCGTACCAGATGCCGTGCTTCAATTTCAGCAGCCTGAGCTGGCCTACTATCAATGGCCTCCCTACGCTCACTTGAAACGCATCCTTCGCTGGGTGAAAGCAGTCCAAACCGGACTGGAGGACAAGGAAGCCTGTGTGGTCTATTCCAAGTTTGTAATGGGTGCGACGGTCGGTCCGGTGAAAAAGCGGTGAGCAAGCCGTTCAATCATGCCGACCAGTCGAGCACTACTTTGCCGCAGTTGCCGGACTCCATCGCGGCAAAGCCTTTTTCGAATTCGGTGAAGTGGTATCGATGCGTGATGACGGGCTTGATGTTGAGGCCGCTTTCGAGCATCACGCTCATCTGATACCAGGTCTCATACATTTCGCGGCCATAGATGCCGTGGATGGTGAGCATGTTGAAGATCACCTTGTTCCAGTCGATTGCGATCTGCTCGCTGGGAATGCCGAGCATGGCGATCTTGCCTCCGTGGCACATGTTGTCGATCATGCTGCGGAAGGCGGCGGCATTGCCGCTCATTTCGAGGCCGACATCGAAACCCTCTTTCATGCCAAGCTGTTTCTGCACGTCTTCGATCTTCTCGGTCGTCACGTTCACCGCACGTGTCGCACCCATCTGGCGCGCCAGATTGAGACGATACTCGTTGACGTCCGTGATGACGACGTGGCGCGCCCCGGCATGTTTCACGACGGGGATGGCCATGATGCCGATGGGCCCAGCGCCCGTGATGAGCACATCCTCGCCGAGGCATTCAAATGCCAGCGCCGTATGCACGGCATTGCCAAAGGGATCAAAGATGCTCGCAACTTCTTCATCCACGCCGTCGCGATGATGCCAGACGTTGGTCATCGGCACGCTGATGTATTCGGCAAAGGCTCCAGTACGGTTCACACCGATGCCGACGGTGTCTTTGCAAAGGTGACGCCGCCCCGCGAGGCAGTTGCGGCAGCGGCCACACACCACATGTCCCTCGGCACTGACAATCTCACCTGGATGGAAGTCATTCACGTTCGAACCGACGGCTACGACCTCCCCCACAAATTCATGTCCCACGACCATCGGCACCGGGATCGTCTTCTGCGCCCAGGCATCCCATTTGTAGATGTGCAGATCCGTGCCGCAGATGCCGGTCTTGTGAACCTTGATGAGGACATCATTGATGCCGACTTGCGGCTCCGGGACATCCTGGAGCCAGAGACCGCGTTCAGACCGTGCCTTGACGAGTGCTTTCATGGTGATTGGTTATGACGATATATTGGACACTCGTCCATTAAATCGGCAACTGATATTTTCACCTCACGCCAGGATCTGCGGAATCACCCTGCCGAAATCACGCTCCAGCCGCTTGCGGCCGGGGATTTCCAGACGGTGCGGATCGAGGCCAAGCACATGCAGAATGGTGGCATGCACATCCGTCACATAGTGCGGGTGCTCCACAGGATGAAAGCCGAGCTCATCGGTGCCGCCGTGGATCGTGCCTCCCTTGATGCCGCCGCCAGCCATCCACACGCTGAAGCCATACGGATGATGATCGCGCCCATCGCTGCCCTGCGAGCCGGGCGTGCGGCCAAATTCGGTGGCAAAAACGACGAGCGTGTCATTCAGCATGCCACGCTGTTTGAGATCCTTCAGCAGGCCGGATATGGGCTTGTCTACCTGCTGCGCGAGGCTGGAGTGGTTCTTCTTCAGCCCGGAATGCGAGTCCCAGGCACCAGCCGCACCATCGCCATGCTGAAGCTGGATGAAGCGCACCCCACGCTCTGCCAGACGACGCGCCACAATGAGCTGCCGCGCAAACGGCTCCGCCACCTTGTCATCCATGCCGTAGAGTTTTTTAGTCTCCGCGCTCTCGGCATCGAGATTCATCGTCTCCGGCACGGCGGTCTGCATGTTGAAGGCAAGCTGGTAGCTCTTCATGCGCGCAGCGAGCGTCTTGTCTCCGGGATACTGCTCTGCATTCAATCCATTGAGCCGATGAATGAGATCAAACTGGGCCTCCTGCTGCGACCTGCCAATCTGAAACTCCGGAGCGGCATAAGTGAGCGGGTTCTTCGGGTCCACCTTTAAGTTCACGGCGTCATAAGCGGGGCCGAGATAGTGGCCGTCCCGAACATCGAAAAAACGTGGCCCCATGTTGATGAAGGAAGGCAGATTGTCCGTCATCGAGCCGAGGCCATAGGTCACCCACGCGCCGAGCGTCGGCACGCGTGGTTCCAGCATGTGTCTGCCGCTGTGGAACTGCACCTGCGCGCCGTGATTGTCATCCGTGGTCCACATGCTGCGGATGAAGGCGATCTCGTCCGCGCATGAGCCAATGTGCGGAAACCAGTCGCTGATCTCCACTCCGCACTCCCCGTAGCGCTTGAAGCCGGTTTGCAGCGGATAGATGACGTTGCGCTGCTGACCGTTCGCATCGTTCACCACCACCACGCGCACCTTCTTGAGCTTCTCGGGATTCTGTACGTCCTTGTAAGGCGTCTCGCCGATGGACTTGCCCGCATACTTCGTGAGCATGGGCTTGGGGTCAAAGCTCTCCATGTGGCTCACCCCACCGCGCATGAAGAGCCAGATCACACGCTTGGTCCGCTGGGGGATCATCGGCAGCCCATCCGGGGGCTGCCATGCTTCCTCTCCTCGGAGCATGGACGCCATGGCAATGCTGCCGAGTCCGCCGAGGACATCGCGGCGCAAGAAAGGCGTGGGTGGAAGTCGCGGGGTCATCGCAGGGTGACGAAGTCGTTGTGATTGAGGAGTGCCTGCAAAAAGAGGCTGCGGTTGTGATCCAAGGCCACGAAACCTGCCATGCTCACTTCGCGCTCGGCGGCCGTCGGCGGGCGGCTGAGGATGGCGAGGAAAGACTCTTCCATGAATGCCTTGTCATCAAGCCTGCCGAGTTTTTCCGCCAGGGCATCGGCGCATTCGCGGCTGAGCCTGCTGTTGGTCAGAGCCAGCGCCTGCTGTGGCACCACACTTTCGTTGCGGCGGTAGCATTCAAGGACATTGGCGTTGTCGAACGTTGCGAGGAAACGGTCCTCGACGTCAGCGTTCTGAATGAAGTAGAGCGAACGACGCGGACTCGTTTCCGAAGCTGCCGGCGTGAGGCTGGGGCCACCGAGAGTGAGGTCGAGTTTCCCGGCGAGACGCAGCAGGCTGTCGCGCACGACCTGGCTCTCCATGCGGCGTGGGTTCATGCGCCAGAAGAAGGCGTTGTCAGGATCAGCGGCCAAAGTTTTGGCATCAACTCCTGCGTTGGAAGAACTGCGGCGGTACAGCTCTGAGAGAACCATGGCGCGGTGAAGATGCTTCAGGCTCCAGCCGTTGTTCATGAATTCAACGGTGAGCGTGTCGAGGATGTCCTGATGCAGGGGCGGAGGTGAGCGGCGGCCAAAGTCATCCATGCTGGCAACGAGGGAGGCGCCGAAGTGCCGCATCCAAACTTGATTCACCACCACGCGGGCGGTGAGCGGATTGCGTTTGTCGGCCACCCATTGCGCAAAGGCGAGCCTGCGACCGGTGCTGGTCTCGGGATACGTCTGCACAGCAGCATTGGTGCTTTCCGTGGGCCCTTCCTGCGCTTTCAGGCTGGCAGGCAGCGAGGTGTAGGCTTCACCCGGAGAGGCTGCTTTATTTTGAGCTTTGGTGAGAGCATCACGCGCGGCCTTGATTTTCTTTTCGTCGTCCTTGGCCTTCGGATCACTCTCTGCTTTCGCGAGATCGAGTTCGGCTTTGGCGACGAGGTAGCGTGCCTCGGCCAATGCGGCAGCGGCGGCGATGGTCTTGTCATTCCTGACCAGATCCGCCGCGTACGCGGCCTGAATCATCGCCGTGCGCAGGCTGGCGGCTTTGATGGCGGCAGGGGCATTCTCCTTTTGCGCTGCTTCGAGCTGCTGATCCGCGACATGCAGATGATCACGGAGCACAAACGGCAGGAGCACTGGACGTGCGGAGCTTGGCGGCAGCTTCAACACTGCAGGTTGAAACGAGGTGAAGGCAAGCACCTGGGGAATGCCGGGCGCCAGCGGTTTCGATTTGTCCTCGTTTTTTTCGTCGCCACGCACGTGACGGAAGGTCTGCTGGTCGAGATGCAGATCAAAGACGCGCGGCAGGCCGTTTTTCTCGAAGTCAGGTTCGCCCTGCCAGGGATCGAGACGCACATGCATCGGTTCGAAGATGGCGCGCATGCGGTAGTAGTCGGCCTGCTCGATGGGATCGTATTTGTGATCGTGGCATTTCACACACTGCATCGTCACGCCGAGAAAGGCACGGCAGGTATGCTCGATGGTTTCGTCCAGCCACGTGGTGCGGTTGAACAGATAGTAGCTGCGGGCCAGGAAGCCAGTGGCGCGGAGAGTGTCGCGATCTCCGGGGGCGAGTTCATCACCGGCGAGCTGTTCCACGATCATGCGGTCGTAGCCTTTGTCTCCGTTCAGGGATTCGACGATCCAGTCACGCCAGTGCCAGAGGTGCTTCTGGCTGTGGCGGAGCTGTGGGCCGAGGCCATACCAGTCACAGTAGCGCCAGAGGTCCATGAAGTGGCGGGCCCAGCGCTCGCCGTACTGTGGCGTGGCGAGCAGCTCATCCACCACACGGCGGCGCGCAGGCAGAGAGGTGTCCCGCAAAAACAGAGTGACCTGTTCCGCTGAGGGCGGCAGACCGATGAGATCCAAATACACGCGGCGCAGCCATATCTCCGGAGCAGCCTCGGCCTGGGGTTTGAGATTTTTTGACGCCAGCCGCGCCGCCAGCAGTGCATCCAGTGGCCTGCCTGAAGATTGCGGTGCCTGGTAGGCCCAGTGCGCACGCGGATCATCCTCAGGCTTTTCTTGCGCAGGAGCCGGAGCACCAGCGGCAAGCCATGCCTGCAGTTTGGCCACCTGCTCCGTGGTTAGCATGGAGCCTTCGCCCTCGGGTGGCATGCGGTCGGACTTGTCGGGGGTTGTCACACGCTGCAGCAGGAGTGATGGAGCACCCGCCAGGATATCGCCATTATCACCGCCCTTGCGCATGGCGGCGGCGGTGTCGAGACGGAGGTCGGCCTTTTGTTTCAAAGCCCCATGGCAGGCGTAGCAGCGCTCCTTGAGCAGGGGCTTGATCTCCTTTTCGTAATCCACCGCCAGCACAGCCGAAGACAGCAGTGCCAGCACGCCGCTGCTCAAGGCGCGGACATGGGCACGATGTAAGACGGTAAGGTGAAATGGCATGGAGCACAGGCAACTACGCGGCTGAAGCCGCCACTCTTTTGCTCTTCCGTGTACTGAGCCCGCCAGCCCGAGGTGCTTCGTGGCCATGTCTCTCACGTTCTTTCTGTCCAAAAAACGCTCTTCCCAAGCCTTCTAGTGCCTGCCATCTTTCTCTTCTCCAATGCGCTCATTGCTCCGACTTCTGCAGCCCTGGCCACGATGACTTTGCTCGACTCCATCCACCTCGCAGCAACATGGATGCTCGTCGGTCTGATCTGGGTCGTTCAGATCCTCGTTTACCCGCAGTTCCGTCGCGTGGCCCCGGCGGAGTTTCGCGATTATCACTTCGCCCACTGCTTCCGCATCGGCCTCATCGTTGCGCCCTTGCTGTTTATCGAGGCCACCACCGCCGCATGGCTGCTTTATGCAGGACAGCGGACGCTGACGTTCATTCTCAGCACGGGCCTGATCCCCGTCGTCTGGCTCTCCACGGCGGTGTTTCAAGCCCCCATCCACACCCGGCTCATGCGCGGGTTCGACACCCCTCTTATCGAGCGGCTCCTTCTCACCAACTGGATCCGCACGCTCGCATGGACAGCTCGTGGCATTCTCGTTAGTCTCACACTTCTATGAGCAAACACCTGCTTCTCTCCCTGCTTGTTTTCAGCACCCAGCTCTGCGCTCAAACCGCGCTGCAACTCGCGCCGCCCACGATCCACCGCAATCCAAGCGGCATCGTTACACTCGAGAACCCCACACCGGACACCACAATCCTGTACACACTCGACGGTGCGGATCCCATCCCGAAATCAAATCCCTACCTCGCCCCCATTGACCTGGCCGCCGGCGGCACAGTAAAAGCGCGCACTTTTTCCAAAGACCGCAAAACCATGAGCGAAGCCACGCAGGCCGCCTTTGAACCGCTGCCTGGCCACCCACCATTGCCGAGTACCGTGGTTCCCGTGACGCAGGACCGCAGCTGGCCCAGCTATGACTGGGCCAAACGTCACGAGCTCACCAGTGCCGCCGTAAAGAAAGCCAGGCCGCAGATTCTCTTCATTGGCGACTCCATCACGCATTTCTTCGGCGGCGAACAGTTCGACAGCTACGCATTGCGCGGCCAGCCGACCTGGGGTGAATTTTATGCCCCGCGCAATGCTGGAAACCTCGGCTTCGGCTGGGACAAAACCGAAAACGTGCTCTGGCGTCTCCAGCACGGTGCCATCGACGGCATCGCCCCCAAGCTCGTCGTCATGATGATCGGCACCAACAACACCGGCAACTGCTCCGCACCAGACATCGCCGCCGGCATCGAGGCCATCGTGCAGGAGTTCAACAAGCGCCTGCCACAATCCAAAATCCTCCTGCTGGGCATCTTCCCTCGCGGCGAAAAGCCCAACCCGCAGCGTGAAAAGATCGCCGAGATCAATGGCATCATCTCCAAACTCAACGGCACTCACAACGTCACCTTCCTCGACATCGGCCCGAAGTTCCTCACGCCTGAAGGTTTGATCACCAAGGACATCATGCCTGACTTCCTGCACCCCAATGAAAAAGGCTACCGCATCTGGGCCGAGGCCATTGAGCCAACAGTCAAGAAGCTGATGGGTGAAGCCAAATAGGCACAAAAAAGCCGGAGGACACAGCCTCCGGCTTCTCGGGATAATCGTCTGCCTTACTTGGCAGGCTTCCAGTTGCGCACGAAGTCCAGGCACTGGGTGATTTCAGGAACGCTGGTTTCCCAGTTGTGCTCATACTCGCAGTGAAGGGGGCCAGGATAGCCCTGGGCGGCGTATTCAGCGAGGATGGCAGGAATGTCGCTCTTGCCAGTGCCAAAGGGAAGGTCATAGGCCTTGACGTCACCGAAGGCCGTGAGGTCCTTCATGTGGCTGTCAAAGATGCGGCCCTTGAGGATCTTGATGCAATCCACGGGGTTCAGCCCGCTGCGCACCCAGTGGCCCACGTCTGCACAGGAACCCATGCGAGGGTCGCGGTTTTTGACGAGATCGAGCACATAGTTCGGGTCCCAGAACATGTAGGCGCGGTCCAGCGGGCGCTTGGGATGGTTGTGGATGGCCATCTTGATGTCGAATTCCTTCACAAGGACTTCGATCTTGTCGAGTGCGGTCACATCGGGCTCGGTGACGATCACGCCAATGCCCAGCTTCTTGCAGAATTCAAAAATCTTGCGATTGGAAGCGTCATCCTGGCCGAGTTTGACCACACCATAACCAACGGCAGTAAGGCCCTTGGCTTCGAGGTGCTTCATGACTTCATCAATCATTTCCGGCGTGGCGTTGTGGTCCCACTTCGCATCCGGCTTGGCAGTGGAAAACTTCTGGCCGGGATAGAACTCGATGGTCTTGCCACCGCACTGGGCGGTCTTGTCGATGGCTTCAAACACGTTGTACATGCGGAAGCTGTAAGCCTGGCAGCCAGCATAAAACTGGCCGACTTTGGCGGCTTCAGGGATCGTAGCCGCAAAGGATGCGGTGGCGAGGAGGAGTGAAAGAAGGATGTGCTTCATGGGTGGGTGGAGCAGGAAGTCTGGCGAGTTCTCGGCGAAATGGAAGAACTGAGAATGGAAAAGGCGGTCGAGAAGCTGCGTTGTGAAGACATGCTGAAACTCTTCCTCCTGTTTTTGACATCTGCGACGGTCGCTATGGCACAGCTGCCCACGGCGAAGCCCATCCCACGGGTGCAAGCCGTTCCTCTGCCGCATCACATCACTTCGTTTCAGCTCGACGGGCGTGAACTGACCGCCATGCATTTCGATCCCCAGGACATGCGGCCGTTCTGGCACCCGATCCGGGCTTCCAAGGATGTAAGCCTCACCCGCATGGGACATCCACATGATCCGCTCACACATTCGCACCACAACAGCGTTTGGGTGACGCACAACATGGTCAACGATCTCGATTTCTGGGGAGACTACGCCAAGAAGCAGGGCCGCATCGTGAATGTAGAAGTGTCGCATGAAGGCTACGAAGACACCGATGAATTCGCCTCCATGCGGATGGTGAACCGTTGGATCAGCGAGGCGGACAAGTCGGTCCAGATGACCGAAGTGCGGCGCACGGAGATCCGCCCCATCGACGGGGCGAAGAGCTGGTTCATGATCATCGATCTGGAGTTTTCACCCCCCAAGGGAAAGACGACGACCTTTGGTGCCACGGGTTTCGGACTGGTGGCAGTGCGGATGGCAAAGAGCATCGATGTGCATGACGGCGGCGGCCGAATTTTAAACTCCGAAGGGCAGGTCAATGAGGAGGCGATCTTTCGCAAACCGGCGCGCTGGTGTGACTACAGCGGTAGGATCACGAACGACAGGGACGGCTTCGGCGGCATCACCCTGATGAATCACCCCATAAATCCGCATAATCCAACCGCCTTCCACGTGCGAAACGACGGCTGGATGGGCTGCTGCCTGAGCCTGGACACCCCCGTGGAGGTCACCGAAGCGAAAAAGCTGCGCGTCCGCTACGCCCTGTGGGTGCATGACGGAGTGGCTTCGCAGGCCGAGAGTGAGGCACAGTGGCAGAAATTCATCGAAATGCCCGTGGTGGATTTGGCGCTCAAACCGGCCAAGAAGTGAGCATGGCCGACTACCCCGCCGCCTTGGGCGAACTGATCTCCTTTTTCGAATCGCTGCCGGAAGGCGAGCGGAGGGAGAATTTGATCGATCTGGCGTCTGCCGCTGCGGCTCACGCGCCGAAGGAGGGCGAAAAGTTCGATCTGGAGGATGTGCGGCATGATGCGGAATGCACGGACACGGTCGGGGTGCATGCCCGGCTCGAACATGGAGACCATGTGCACTTTGCCATCAGTCTGGGGCCTAAGGTGCAGACACTGACAAAAGCGATGGCCACCATCCTGTGCCGGGGGCTGAATGGGGCAACACTCGCGGAGGTCCTGGCAGTTCCGCAGGACTTTGTGCCGAGAATCGTGGGCGCTGACCTGGTTCGGCTGCGCAGCCAGACGGTGTATTATGTACTAGGCCGCATGAAACAAGCGGCCAAGGCGCTGCAGCAGGAGCTGAACTAGGACAGTCGCGTGGTCTGACCCGTGCGCAGTTCCTCAGGAATCTGGCCGACGAACCGGGGTTCGAGATCAATGGCCTCGAAAATCTGGTGAATTTCCATCTGGCTGATGTCTCCTGGCTTGTCGATCTCGAAATAAACCAGATCATGGCGGGTATCCACCTTGTACCGGACCTTGGGAAAGTGGTCCATCTGGTTGCGGAGCTGCATCACAATGGACTCAGAACGGAGGCCGGGCGCGTAGATTTCGACTTCGATCATGGGTGGTGTGCAAAGGTTCTACCGGAATTGCCTTCCAGAGCCAAGCAAAACCTGCCAGTTGTTCTCAGACAGGATTCCAGTTTGACAGGAGGGAGGTGTCGTCCTATTCTCGCCGCTCCTTTTATGGCCAACATCCGCTCCGCAGAAAAAGACATCCGCAAAACGACGGTCCGCACCGCTCACAATCAGACGGTGAAAAGCCGCATTCGCACCCTGCGCAAGAAGGTGATCGCCGCTTTGGACAAAAAAGACGCAGCCGCAGCCGCAGCCTGCCTCAGCGAATTTGCTTCCGCCACCGACAAGGCCGCCAAGACCAAGGTGCTCAAGAAAAACACCTCCTCCCGTCTGAAGAGCCGCCTCGCCGTCAAGGTCAGCGCCCTGACGAAGTAAACGGCCCGCTCGTTCCAACCACGATTTCCACACGGCATCTCGCAAGAGATGCCGTTTTTGTTTGTCGGACGAGGCCAGACCAGCAAAGATCACCCACCCATGATCACCCGCCACAAAATCGCCCCCAACGGTCCTGAGTTCTCCCGCCTCGTCTATGGCACCTGGCGCATTCTCGATGAAGAAGACCCGGCCAACTGCACCCCGCAGGCGCTCCTCAGCCGCTTCAAGGCCTGCGCTGACCTGGGCATCACCACCCTCGACACGGCGGAAATTTACGGTGTTTACAAGGTCGAGGAGGCCATTGGCGGTGCCCTGAAACTGGACCCCGCCTTCCGCAGCAAGATCGAGATCGTCACCAAATGCGGCATCTACATACCCTGCGAGTATCATCCTGACCGCAAAGTGGCCCACTACAACGTCACCGCCGCCCGAATCATCAAGAGTGCGGAAAAATCGCTGCGCTTCATGGGCATTGATGAAATCGACCTGCTTCTCGTTCATCGCCCCGACTGGCTGACCAGCGCTGACGAAACCGCCGAGGGCCTCAACAAGCTGCTCAAGGACGGCAAAATCCGCAGCGCCGGGGTCTCGAACTACAATGTCCATCAGTTCGACCTGCTGAACTCACGCATGGATCAGCCTCTGGTGACGAATCAAATCGAATTCAGCCTGCTGCACATGGACCCGATCTATGACGGCACGGCGGACCAGTGCCAGCGCCAGCGCATTTTGCCCATGGCATGGTCGCCACTGGCCAAAGGTGCCTTGATGGAGAAAACCACCCCTGAAGCACTCAGGCTCCATGCCAAGGCCGACGAGCTTTCCGCCAAATACGGCGGAGCCACGCTCGACCAGCTCGCCTACGCCTGGATCATGGCCCATCCTTCCTGCCCGCTGCCGATCATCGGCACGAACAAGCTGGAACGCATCCAGGCCGTGGTGAAGGCGGCGGACATCAAGCTGGATCGCGAAGACTGGTACGGCCTGTGGGAGGCCGCCAAAGGTCACGGAGTGCCGTAAGTGGCAGCTCCACGCAGCTGGTCATGGTGAATCATGTTCACCTGCCAGTTCCAGGGCCAGCGGCCGGGATTGCTCCAGTGGAACACCCATGGCTCGGTATACTGGTTCACATGCCCCACGATCATCTGGCTGTACCCCACGCCATTGCCTTCGAGGCGGATCATTGCAGTCACCATGCCCTGCCCTTTGGCCGCCCGGACCGTGGTTTGATCGGTCTTCAAGGTCAGCGTGAAGAACCCGCTGAAATACTTGCGCCCGTCTTGGATCGCGGTGTCGCGGTTGTGGCCGTAGGCATCGGTGTAGCTGGGGGCCATCATCTTCTCCAGCCCCTTCCAGTCACGCTTTTCGACCGCCTGAATCAGGTTCGCCTGTGCGGCACGCACCTGATCTTCCGGCGAACGCCCGAAAACCCACCATGCCAGCCACAGGCCCTCGATCAGAAACAGTACCAGCAGGAGTCGCAGGATGATCCTTTTCATTTTTAAAAGAGTGCCATTTGTCCGGCGGAATCCGTTGAAGCCGCCACACAAAAACTCACGCCTGCACTGCGACGGCGCACGACTTCGATGGTAGGTGTGGGCTTGTGACGTTCGGCACAAACGACCCTTGCCTCGGCGGCACCCGCAGCGTCAAGGGCCTGACGGATGTGCCGGGCTGCGGTGACGGGATCATTGCAGTCATCACTCAAGTGCCCAAGCACGACGTGACTCAGGCCAGGATGCGCGATTTCACGGACGAGTTCGGCCGCTTGCTCGTTCGAAAGATGGCCATGCCGCGAACTGATGCGCTGTTTTGTGGCCCAAGGGCGCTTGGTGTCGTTTTCGAGCAGCTGGGTGTCGTAATTGGCTTCTATAAAGAGGCTGTCGGAATTTCTGAGGCGGTCTTTGATCAGATTCGTCACGAAACCGACGTCACTGAGCACGCCGAGGCGGGATTCCTCATCAGCGATCACAAAACCAACCGGATCGACCGCATCATGGGGAACGGGGAAAGATTCGATCCGCAGGTCCTGAAACTCAAAAGCAGACCCCGTGGTCATGAGCCGCCAGATAGGCGGTTTGCGAAACCCGAGGCTCCCAGCCAAGGTTTCCTGGGTCAGGGCCGTGCAAAACAGGGGCACCTGACGTTTGCGGCTTAAAACCTCAATTCCTCCCGTGTGATCCTGATGCTCATGGGTCAGCAGGATGCCGTCCAGCATGTCGAGGGAAAAGCCACAGGCGTCCAGTCGGAGGCAGATTTGCTTGGCGCTCAATCCGGCGTCGAGAAGCAACGTGGTGCGTTCCGTCGAAATAACAGCACAGTTCCCAGAACTGCCGCTGCCGAGAATTGTTAAACGCACCATGGGCTGTTTTTAGCGGCTGGGCCGGGCAGATGCAAGGTGGATGAGGCAGGTACAGCAGGGAAGCCCTGCCGATTATTTACCGGGTTTAAAATAAGCGGCATCTTGGCCGATAGAATGCTGGTTGATTTACTTCCCTGCATGGCCTAAATGCCGACCCCTTTTGACGCAAAAATGAGAAACCACGGACTCCCCCCGAAACAAGGCCTTTATGATCCGCAATTCGAGCACGACGCCTGCGGCGTCGGGTTCATTTGTCAGATGAAAGGCAAACGTTCTCACTCCATCGTACAGCAGGGGCTGACCATTCTGATCAACCTTGACCATCGCGGAGCGGTGGGCAGCGAAAAGAACACCGGAGACGGCGCTGGCATTCTGATGCAGGTGCCCGATAAATTTCTGCGCAAGGTGGCCGCAAAAGTGGGTTTCACCCTGCCGGCTGAAGGGCAATACGGAGTAGCCATGGCCTACTGCTCACCCGATGCAGCTCAGCGCGCTGCTGCTGCACGTGCCTTTGAGAAAGTGGCCGAGGAAGAAGGCCAGAAAGTGCTCGGCTGGCGCGATGTGCCGGTGGACAATTCGATGATCGGCATCACAGCAAAGGCCAGCGAGCCGTTCATGCGCATGGCCTTCGTTCAGCGCGGAGAAAACTGCCCGGATCAACAGACCTTTGAGCGCAAGCTCTACATCATCCGTAAACGTGCGGTGACGGCGATCCGCACCGCCGAGTTGGACAGTTTTTGGTACTGCTCCAGCATGTCCTCCCGCACCTTGGTCTACAAAGGCATGCTCATGCCCGAGCAGGTGGGCCAGTATTTCCTAGATCTGCAGGATCCGGACATGGAATCCGCTCTGGCTCTGGTGCATTCCCGTTTCTCGACCAACACCTTCCCAAGCTGGGAACGCTCACATCCATATCGCTACATCGCCCACAATGGTGAAATCAACACGCTGCGTGGCAACATCAGCTGGATGAAGGCACGTCAGTCCCTGCTGGCCAGCCCGCTGTTCCCGGACGTCAAAAAACTCTTCCCCATCGTCAACGAAAGCGGTTCCGATTCCGCCATGTTCGACAACGTTCTCGAACTCCTCGTCATGGGCGGCCGCTCGCTGCCGCATGCCATGATGATGATGATTCCTGAGCCCTGGAGCGGCCATGAGTCGATGGATGACAGCCGCAAGGCCTTCTACGAATACCATTCCTGCCTTATGGAGCCTTGGGATGGCCCTGCCTCTGTGGCCTTCACCGACGGCACCATGATGGGTGCCACCCTGGACCGGAACGGTCTGCGCCCCTCCCGCTATTACGTCACCAAGGACGATCTCGTCATCATGGCTTCCGAAGCCGGTGTCCTGCCCATCGCTCCTGAAAATGTGAAGCTCAAAGGCCGCCTGCAGCCCGGCAAGATGTTCATCGTGAACATGGAGGAAGGCCGCATTGTCCCCGATGATGAGATCAAGGAGAAGATCGCTGCTGAGAAGCCCTACCGCGAGTGGCTGGACAAGCACCTCGTGCACCTCGCTGACATCAAGGAGGGTGAACCAGTGGCCCCGCCTGACCACGAAACCATGCTGCAGCGCCAGCAGGCTTTCGGTTACAGCTTCGAAGACCTGCGCAAGCTCATGGTTCCCATGGGCAGGGAGGGCGTGGAAGCCATCGGCTCCATGGGCACCGACATCCCGCTGGCCGTCCTCTCGAACAAATCGAAGCTGCTTTATGATTACTTCAAGCAGCTCTTCGCCCAGGTCACGAACCCGCCAATCGATTGTATCCGCGAGGAAATCGTCACTTCTCCAATCACTACAATCGGCGCTGAGGGCAACCTGCTCGATCCAACGCCTGAGAGCTGCCATTTGATCGAGCTCAAGACTCCGATCCTCAGCAACGAAGATCTGGCCAAGCTCAAAAACGTGGCTCAGGGCCAGTTTAAAGCCGCCACCATCAACATCCTGTTTGATCCAAAACAGGGTGCCGTTGGCCTCGAAAAAGCCATGGCCAAGATCTGCGCCAAAGCAGACGAACTGGTCACCCAGGGCTGGAACATCCTTATCCTTTCTGACCGTGGTGTCTGCGCTGACAAGGCAGCCATCCCGGCCCTGCTCGCTGTCGGTGGCCTGCATCACCACCTCATCCGTAAAGGCACCCGCACCCAGTGCGACCTCGTGCTTGAATCTGGTGAACCCCGCGAAGTTCACCACTTCTGCACGCTCATCGGTTACGGCTGCGGCGCGATCAATCCTTACCTCGCCTTCGAAACGCTTGACGACATGATCCGCCAGGGCCTGCTGGTCAAAGTGGACCACAAGACGGCGGTGTACAACTTCATCAAGGCGGCCACCAAGGGCGTCATCAAAGTCGCCTCGAAAATCGGCATCTCCACGATGCAGAGCTATCGCGGTGCGCAGATTTTCGAAGCCGTCGGTCTCAGCCAGAGCGTGGTGGACAAGTACTTCACCTGGACCGCCACACGCATCGAAGGCAGCGACATCAAGGTCATCGCCGAAGAAGCCATCCAGCGCCATCTGCGCGGCTTCCCTGAGCGCGATTCCCAGGTCCACGCCCTCGACGTCGGCGGTGATTACCAGTGGCGCAAGGAAGGCGAGGCGCATCTCTTCAATCCGCTCACGATCCACACGCTGCAGAAAGCCGTCCGCACCGGCAGCTACGAAACCTTCCAGCAGTACACCGCCCTGGTGAACACGCAGGTAAAGCAGTTCTATACCCTGCGCGGCCTTCTGGACTTCAAAGCACGCAAAGCGGTGCCGATCGAGGAAGTCGAATCCGTCGAGTCCATCATGAAACGCTTCAAGACGGGCGCGATGAGCTATGGCTCCATCTCCAGCGAAGCACACGAGGCGCTCGCCATCGCCATGAACCGTGTCGGCGGCAAGTCGAACACGGGTGAAGGCGGTGAAGACGAGGCTCGTTATACCTGGACCAATGAGAAGGGTGACTCCAAGAACAGCGCCATCAAGCAGGTGGCTTCCGGTCGTTTCGGCGTCACGAGCCTATACCTTTCCCAGGCACGCGAAATCCAGATCAAGATGGCTCAGGGCGCCAAGCCCGGTGAAGGCGGCCAGCTTCCTGGCTCGAAGGTGTATCCTTGGATTGCCAAGGTGCGCGGCTCCACGCCAGGTGTCGGCCTCATCTCGCCACCTCCGCACCATGACATTTACTCCATCGAGGATCTGGCCCAGCTCATCCACGACCTGAAAAATGCGAACCGTGCCGCACGCGTCAGCGTGAAGCTCGTCTCCGAAGTCGGGGTCGGCACCATCGCCGCAGGGGTGGCCAAGGCTCACTCCGACGTCGTTCTCATTTCTGGTTTCGACGGCGGCACCGGTGCCTCCCCACAGACCTCCGTGAAGCACGCCGGCCTGCCATGGGAACTCGGCCTCGCCGAAACCCATCAAACCCTTGTCCTCAACAACCTGCGCAGCCGCATCGTGGTCGAAGCGGATGGCCAGATGAAAACCGGCCGGGATGTCATCATCGCAGCACTGCTGGGCGCTGAAGAGTTTGGCTTCGCCACCGCTCCGCTCGTCACCTTGGGCTGCATCATGATGCGCGTCTGCCATCTGAACACCTGCCCTGTCGGCGTCGCCACTCAGGATCCACAACTGCGCGCCAAGTTCAGCGGCGATCCTGAACATGCCGCCAACTTCATGCGCTTCATCGCCATGGAAGTGCGCGAGCTCATGGCCAAGCTTGGCTTCCGCACGCTGCAGGAAATGGTGGGTCGCACGGAAGTGCTCGAATCCCGCGCTGCCATCGACCACTGGAAAGCACGTGGCATCGATCTCTCCAACCTGCTTTATCAGCCGGACGTCGGCCCTGAAGTCGGCCGCTTCTGCACCGAAGTGCAGGATCACGGCATCGACCGTTCGCTCGACATCACCACGCTCCTGGACCTGTGTAAACCGGCCATTGAGAAGGGTGAAAAAGTCACCGCCACCGTGGCCATCCGCAACGTCAACCGCACCGTCGGCACGATCCTTGGCAACGAGATCACCAAGCGCCACTGGCACGGTCTGCCGGACGACACCGTGCACATCAAGTTCAACGGCACCGCCGGTCAGAGCTTCGGTGCCTTTGTTCCCAAGGGTGTGACTCTTGAACTCGAAGGCGACGGCAATGACTACATCGGCAAGGGCCTCAGCGGCGGCCGCATCATCATCTATCCGCCGGAAGCCTCCGACTTTGCCGCCGAAGACAACATCATCGCCGGCAACACCGCCCTCTACGGTGCCACCAGCGGAGAGCTCTTCCTGCGTGGCAGGGCCGGCGAACGCTTCGCGGTTCGCAACTCCGGTGTCGACACCGTCGTTGAAGGCGTGGGTGACCACGGCTGCGAGTACATGACCGGCGGCCGTGTGGTCGTGCTCGGCACCACCGGACGCAACTTCGCCGCAGGCATGAGCGGTGGCGAAGCCTACGTCCTGGATGAAGAGGGTGATTTTGCCACCCGCTGCAACACGCAGATGGCCGGACTCGAAAAACTCGAAGACAAAGCCGAGATCGACAGCCTCTACGAACTCATCAAAAAGCACGCCGACCTCACCAAGAGCAAGAAAGCCTTCAAGGTTCTCGCGCTCTGGGAGCAGATGGTGCCCAAGTTTGTCAAAGTGATGCCCAAGGATTACAAGCGAGTGCTCCAGGCCATCAAGAAAGCCAAGGACGACGGCCTCACCGGCGACGACGCCCTCAACGCCGCCTTTGAAGCCAACGCCCGCGACGTCGCCCGTATCGGCGGCAGCTAGCATCGAAATCACGCGCCACAAACCAACAGACATCACCTTTTCACAGACAAGAGACCATGGGAAAACCAACCGGCTTCATCGAATTCGAACGCGAAATCCCCGCTGACCGCGACCCGCTTGAGCGTGTCAAAGATTGGAAGGAATTCCACCTGCACCTGCCCGAGGACCGCCTGAAAAACCAGGGCGCCCGATGCATGGACTGCGGCATTCCGTTCTGCCACAGCGGCACTCTCATCAGCGGCATGGCCAGCGGCTGCCCGATCAACAACATCATCCCTGAATGGAATGATCTTGTCTTCCGTGGCCTTTGGAAAGAGGCGCTCGACCGTCTGCACAAGACGAACAACTTCCCTGAATTCACCGGTCGCGTCTGCCCCGCTCCTTGCGAAGGCTCCTGCGTGCTCGGCATTCACGAACCGCCGGTGACGATCAAAAACATCGAAGTCAGCATCATCGACAAGGGCTGGGAAGAAGGCTGGGTGAAACCCGATGTGCCTGAGCGGCGCACCGGCAAGAAAGTCGCTGTCATCGGCTCCGGTCCTGCCGGGCTCAGTGCTGCAGCCCAGCTCAACCGGGCTGGCCATACCGTCACCGTCTTTGAACGTGCCGACCGCCCTGGTGGCCTGCTCATGTATGGCATCCCCAACATGAAGCTCGACAAGAACGAGGTCGTCCTCCGTCGTGTGAAGCTGCTCGAAGACAGCGGTGTGATCTTCAAGTGCAACGTCAATGTTGGCACGGACATCACCGCCGAACAGCTCACCAAGGATTTCGATGCTGTCGTCATTTGCACGGGTGCCACCAAACCACGCGATCTGCCGATACCCGGCCGCGAATTGAAGGGCATCCACTTTGCCATGGACTTCCTCACGGCGAACACGAAAGCCGTTCTCGACAAGAGTGGCAAATTCATCTCCGCAGACGGCAAAGATGTCGTCATCATCGGTGGTGGTGACACCGGCACCGACTGCGTGGGCACCAGCGTGCGCCACGGCTGCACCACGGTGACCCAGCTTGAAATCATGGCCAAGCCGCCGCTCACCCGCGCTGCGAACAATCCATGGCCCGAATGGCCCAAGACCTACAAGATGGACTACGGCCAGGAAGAGGCCGCCGCCAAGTTCGGCGACGATCCCCGCGTCTATCTCACCACCGCCACCCACTTCGAAGGTGATGCCGATGGCAATGTCAAAGCAGTCCATGTCGTGAACGTCGAGTGGAAGAAGGACGAAAAGGGCAACTTCGGCCCGCAGAAGATTCCAGGCACCGAGAAAGTCCTCCCTGCTCAGCTCGTTCTGCTCGCCATGGGTTTCCTCGGGCCAGAACAGCCTTTGCTCGAGGCCCTCAAAATCGAACGCGACCCGCGCAGCAACGTCAAAGCCGAGCACGAAAAATACACCACCAGCATTCCTGGCGTCTTTGCCGCCGGTGACTGCCGCCGTGGACAGTCTCTCGTCGTCTGGGCCTTCAACGAAGGCCGTGGCGCCGCCCGCGAGTGCGACCGCTTCCTGATGGGTGAAACGGCTCTGCCGTAACCTTCAGCATCTCTCAAACCCGGGGTTCATTGAGCCCCGGGTTTTTTTGTGCCGTCAGGCAAGACTCGCAAGGAATCGCCGGAAAAACGCCACACCATCTTCCAGATCCTTCACCGCGATGAACTCGTCCTTGGTGTGTGCCTGTGCAATCGAGCCAGGACCAATCGCAATGGCGGGTGTGCCAACGGCGGCCAGGAAAGCCGCATCGCAAAACCATGGAGCGCCGGTCAGACCAGCTCCAGCGGCGATCAATTTCTGCACAAAGCCGTTCGAAGGATCGGTGTCGAGATGAAATGCCTCGCTGGCGACCGTGACCCCGGCGGTTGCGTCAATGCTTTGCACGAAATCAGTCAGCAAGGCCAGCGCACCGCCTGCACGCTGCAGGCCCGGCGTGGTGCGGATGTCCACGCGTAGCTTGCACGAATCTGCAACGATATTGCTGCGCGTGCCGCCCTGAATCATGCCGAGATTGATCGTGCTGACGCCAAGCCATTCGTCCTCACCACTGGTTTCGGCCAAGGACTTGCGGAAGTCCGTGTCCAGCGCTGTGACAAGCTTTGCCATTTTCACAATGGCGTTTACTCCCAGGTGCGGCGTGGCGCCATGCACTGCAACACCCGTGGTGTGCACGTCCGCCCACAGGCAGCCTTTGTGTCGAAACACGGTCTTCAGGCTCGTCGGCTCACCAATAATGGCGAGATCGTACCGCTCATGATGCTTCGCAAAATGCTGTGATCCAAGCTGCGCACTCTCCTCAGACATAAAGCCGACAAAGTGCACTTCGACCGGCAGTGAGGGGATTTCGTCGCGCATTTCACGCAGCGCCCAGAGCATCGACGCCATCGGTCCCTTGGTGTCAGAAGCTCCCCGGCCCCACACTTTACCGTCGCTCAGTTCTCCGCCGAAGGGGTCTATGGTCATGCCGCCGACACTGACGGTGTCGGTGTGGGGGGCGAAGAGGATGCGGGGCTTGGGGGTGCCGTTTGCGTTTGGATGGGTTGGGAAATGACCGATGACATTGGGTCTGCCGGGCTCCACTTCCTCGAGCGTCACTTTCGCGCCTGCAGTTCGTAGAAAATCAGCGACATAGAGTGCACATTGCAGCTCGCCGATGCCGTCGGTGCCGGGGTCACCGTCGGGATTCACCGAGGGGATGCGCACCAGGGCCTGGGTGAGTTCGACGACATTCGATGCAAGGGGAGGCATGTGGCAGAAAGGCACAGGTGGCTGGCGGACGCAAGTGCGCGCCAAATTTGTCCTTGAGTGTGTCGGATTTGGCAAAGAAGGCCCTGCTGCGGGTTCCTTGCGGCATTGTTGTAACCCATGTGCAACTTACGGCGTTTTTTGACCCATGAAGATCCACCGCAGCCACATCGCACTCATGCTCTTCGGCGTCAGCGGAGCGGTGGTGCAGGCCGCCGATCCAGTGATAACCACCAAGGCTTCGGATGGGAAGACCATTTTCCAGACTGTGTGTGCGCAATGCCACGGGACCGCTGGTGAAGGCAAGCCAGAGCTGAAGTCGCCCTCCATTGCCGGGATGCCTTCATGGTATGTGCACACGCAGTTTGCCAATCTGCGGGAAGGGCGCCGCGGCCATGATGCGGCTGACCCGCAGTCTTTCATGATGGCGGCGATCGCCAAGGCGCTGCAGCCAGAGCAGGTCAAGGCCGTGGTTGCCCATGTCGAAAAGATGCCCATCAAGGTGCCTGTGGGCAAGGACCGGGAAATGGCCAATACGAACCCGCAAGAGGGCATGCGGCTTTTCCAGGAGCGCTGCATGGAGTGCCACCGCTACAATGCCAGCGGGGAGATGACCTTTGGCAGCCCGCCGCTGATTGGCCGTCAGGGCTGGTACCTTGAGGAGCAGCTCAAGAAATTCAAATCGGGCAAACGCGGAGCCATCAAGAACGATGTGAATGGGGCGAAGATGGTGCAGATCACCACCTCGTTCATCGAAGACGAGCAGATGCTGCGGGACGTGGTGGCCTACATCATGACGCTCAATCCCGACGCGGCGGCCTCCCCGGAAGAACAGAAAAAGCAGATCATCGAAGGCAGCCCGTTTGAGAGCGCCGGACGCTGATCAGGCGTGGGCCTGCAGTTCCTTTACGGGTTCACCCTTGCTCAGGGCCATGGGGCGGCCGACGGGGGTCATGACTTCGCGGCTGTAATCGATACCGAGGAGGTTTTGGACGGTGGCGTGGAGGTCCTCAACGAGGACAGGTTTTTCGGGTTCTTTTTTCTCGCCCTGGGGATCGGTGGCACCGATGACACGGCCGCCGGCGAAACCGCCACCAGAGACGAGCATGCTAAATCCCTGCGGCCAGTGATCACGACCGCCTACATTGTTGATCTTTGGGGTGCGGCCAAACTCACCGCCGCAGACCACGATGGTGCTTTCGAGGAGGCCGAGTTTTTTGAGATCGCGAATCAAGGAGGCGTAGGCGGCATCGAGAATTTTCACCTGTGTGGCCTGACCGTCAAAATTGTTCGCGTGGGTGTCCCATCCGTTGAGGGTGACCTCCACGCAGCGGACCCCGGCCTGAATCAAGCGAACGGCAGTGAAGCAGCCGCGGCCAAAGGGAGTATCGCCGTAGGCGTTGAGGTCTTTGGCGGGAGCATCGCTGACGTTGAATGCTTTCAACTGCTCGGAGGACATCATGTTTCGCGCACGCTGCATGGAGATCTGGTGCAGCGTTTTGTTTTGATCCATGTCGGGCTCACGTCCGCGTGCAAAAGCCTGCTCGACCACAGCGAGCCCTTCCATGCGGCGGTCCAGACGCTTGTCATCCACGCGTGGTTTGACATCGGGGACGGGAGACTTGGGGTCATACATCTGAAACGCATCGTACTTGGCACCGAAGAAACCGCCACGTGCGGGCCATTGGTTGGGCAGGATGGAGACGTGCGTGGGGATCTCGATCTTTGCTTCGGGGAGTTCGTGGCAGACGATGGCACCGATGCTGGGATGAATGAGGGTGGGGTCGGGACGGTAGCCGGTTTTGATGTTGTAGAAGGCACGCTCATGATCGCCCTCTTTGCTGACCATGGAGCGTATGAGAGAGACGTCCTGCATGACGCTCGCGGTTTGTTCGAGACCGGAGGCAAAGTTCACGCCTTTGATCGCTGTTGGGATGGCTTTCACGCCGCCGCCGATTTTGGACTCGGGGTGCGGGTCGAAGGTGTCGAGCTGGCTGGCGGCACCGCCGAGCCAGAGGAGGATGACGGAGCGAGCGGGCTTGCCAGAGGGGGCTTTTTCAGCCTCAACGGCGAGGAGATCGGCGAGGGGAGTTAGCCAGGAGATGCCTGCGACGCCCGCGCCCCGGAGAAGGGTGCGGCGAGTGTGATGTTCGCTGCTGTGGCAGGCGTGAATGGTGTTCATGGCATCAGTGGTTCCAGGAAAATTCGGTGGCGTTCATGAGGGTCCAGTAGAGGTCGGACATGGCGGTGCTGCGCGAGTTGGCGCTTTTAGAGGCGGCCAGCAGGCCGGTGAAGTAGGTCTTCTCCGACGGGGTGGGGCGACGGGTGAAAATGGAAAGGTAGGCGGCCTCAACGGCGGTGGCATTGTCGGGGGCGAGCATGCTGATGCGAGAGCTGGCGTTGACCAGCGGGGCCTTGTTGCTGGTGTTGTTGGTGATCATGTTTCCGTTCATCAGCAGAAGGCGCTGAGGGATCGTACCGCCAGCGTCTTCGAAGTTGTCTTCGCCGGAGTCGCCGTAGCGTTTGACGAAGTTGTTTACGTCGATGTCGCGCTTGATGCGGAGGAGGACGTGGGTCTCGGCGTCAATGGTGCTCAGTGAGGCGGCCTGGATGACGCTGCCCGCCATCTGCTCGGGGCGCAGGCGAGTCACGGGAAAGGCAGCCCAGGCATTTTCTGCCGCTGTGGTCACTGGATGAGCGGGGTCGCCGGACTGGCTCGACATCTGAAACACTTTGGTGCTGACGATGACGCGGATCAGGCGCTGCAAATCGTAACCGTGGGCGATCAAATCATCCGACAGCAACTCCATGCCTGCAGGAAAGGGTCCGTCGAGCGGGATGTCATCCACGGGAGCGATGAGCGGATGATTGAAGAGCAGCGCCCACATGCGATTCACGAGGGTGCGCGCAAAGGCCTTGTTCTCTTTGGCAGTGACCCATGCTGCAAGCTTTGCACGGGGAGTGCCTTTGGCGGGAAGGAGTTCGGGTTTCCAAGGTACCAGGGCGGGAACTTTTTCCTCGTCGGTCTTGCCGAGGTAACGGACTTTGTAGCTCTGCTTGGGATCATCGCGCAGGCCATTCAAGGCGAAGCCTGCCTGACCGAAGAAGGCGGCGAGCTGATGGAAATCGGTCTGCTTCCAGGTGCTGCCGAGCTTGCCGTCGTGGCACTGCACGCAGTCGATGCGCACGCCGAGAAAGGCGCGGCTCACTTTTGCGGCCAGTTTGACTTCGTCGGGGCCTTTGTTGTTTTCTCTTGTGACGGTGACGAAGTTCACCTCGGGATTGGTGGTCCAGATGCCGTTGGAATCGATCAAGGAGCGGGCGATCTGATCATAGGGGCGGTTTTGCTGGATCGCATCGCTGAGCCAATCCACTAGACGACGGCGGCGATAAATCAGTAACTGGCCATTCTCGATGCCGACATACACGCGGGCCAGGCGCTCGGCGAGGTAGTCGCTGGTGCGACGGTCTGAGAGCAGGTGGGACAGCCACCATTGTGGCACGTCCACACTTTGCTGCGACTCCAGCATGCGAAGCTCCTGCAAGGATGGAATGCTGCCGGTGAGCGCCAGGGAGAGGCGGCGCATGAGGGTGAGATCGTCTGCTTTCGCGAAGGGTTGAATCTGCTGTTGGACCCAGGCTTTTTCAAAGTCAGCGTCCACCGCTTGTGCTGATCGCTGAATGTCTTCCAGCTGCGCTTTGGGCAGACTGGGGGCGATTCCTGCCTTTGCCAACGGGGGGGCCAGAAGTTCTGCCACGCCCCAGAAAGCGCCAGCGGCGAGCGCGCCGAGAATGACGGCATTCCGCAGCCAGAGCAGCCAGCTTGAGGTGGAGGGGGCGGAGTTCATGACGGGAGGCTGCGTTCGAGCCTGTCTTTAACACGCGGGGCAAGCATCGGTTTCCTCAGGAACTTTGCAACAATCAGGTGGGAGAGGACTTTCATAGGCTTCTCCTGAATGACTGAACCTTCGCCGCTGCCTGCTTTGATGCCTCCGCCCTTGCCTGTTGGGACGCCGCCGACTTTGCCTGCTGCGAGGGAGGGAGGTGCGGAAGGAGTGGAATCTTTCCAGAGCGGACCGGACCGCCTAAAGGCGGAACTACAGTACGTGCCTGGAGTAGGTGAGGGATTCGGATCTATGGGGGCGCAGGGAGAGCCGGACCGCCTTCCTCCTTCGCTCTACGGGCTACGGAGGACAGGAAAGCCGGAACTACAAAACGTGCCCGCGGTGGAGCGGGACGATTTGAGCAGCGGAGAGGCAGTGGTGGAGAAGCGGGGCTTTTTGCAGAAGGTGGGCTCGGGGTTGGACTGGCTGTTTGGGCTGGCGGCGCTGTTCTTGCTGCTGGCAGCGTGCTCGGTCATTCCGGTGCTGAATTTCCTGAGTTTGGGCTATCTGCTGCATGTGAGCGGCACGATTGCGCGCACCGGCCGCTTTCGTGACGGGTTCATTGGCGTGCGCAAGGCGGCCGTGCTTGGCAGCATCGCGGCGGGGATCTGGCTTGTGGTGTGGCCTGCACGTTTGCTCTCCACGATGTGGAAGGATGCTGAGCTCATCTCTCCTGGCAGCGGTGTTGCGCGAGCGTGGCATGCGGGGCTGATTGTGGTCATCGTCATCACGCTAGTGCACATTGTGTGGGCCTGCGTGCGCGGCGGGAAGCTGCGGCATTTCTTGTGGCCGCAGCCGCTGCGCTTCAGGCGCTGGCTGCGCACGCCGGAGAAGTTTGGCGATCTGCAGCGCCGGGTTACTGAGTATGTGGTCGGTCTGCGTCTGCCGTTTTATTTCTGGCTGGGGCTGCGTGGGTTTGTGGGGGCGCTGGCGTGGCTGATCGTGCCAGTGGGCATCTTGCTTGTTGCCACGCGTCTGCCGGTTGGCGGGTCAGTGGTGCTTTCGCTGCTGGGCGGTTTGCTGCTGCTGCTGGTGGCGATTCATCTGCCGTTTTTGCAGGCGCATTTTGCGCAGACGGACCGATTCAGCGCGATCTTTGAGCTGCGTGAGGTGAGGCGTCTGTTTTTGCGGGCGCCGCTGGCGTTTTGGTTTGCGCTTTTGATCACGCTGCTGTTCGCGGTGCCGCTTTATTTGCTGAAGATCGAGCTGACGCCGCGTGAGCTGGCGTGGCTGCCGAGCCTGTTGTTTGTCATTTTCATTTTCCCGGCACGCGTTCTGACCGGGTGGGCGATTAGCCGTGCGACGAAGCGTGAGCAGCCAAGGCATTGGTTTCCAAGGTGGGTAGCGCGGCTGGGCATTGTGCCGGTGGCGCTGGTTTACACGCTGTTTGTGTATTTCACGCCGTATCTGTCATGGAACGGGTCGTTGAGTTTGCTGGAGCAGCATGCGTTTCTGGTGCCGGCGCCGTTGATGGCGCTGTAAGAGGTTTGCGATTGTTTGCGGTGGTTGGCAGTGGTTTGCAGTTGTTGAGGAGAGGAGGTGTTGGAGGATGAGGAGTGATGGGAGATGGCGGAGCGCCGCACATGGAATGTGCGGACCACGCCGCGCTGGGCTGATATGGAAGTGTGGGGAAAAAGTGGCCGGTGGTGAATCCGGGCTTGTGAGACGGGTGGCACGCGGCATTCATCCCGGCCCGAATGAACTGGCTCACTGAACATACGCTGCTGCCCGCGGACACCTGGATGCTGGTGCTCGCAGCACTGGGGGCGATGTGCATCGGGATGTCGAAGGCGGGGCTGGCGGGAACTTCGACGCTGAATGTGGTTTTGATGGCCCAGATCTTTGGGGCTAAGCAGTCAGTGGGGGTGATTTTGCCGATGCTGATCGCGGCGGATTTCATGGGCTACATCATCAACCGCAAGGGGGGGAGCTGGAGGCGCATCGTGCCGATGGTGCCGCCGGCGATTGCGGGGGTGGTTGTGGGGTGGTTTCTGCTGGGGAAATTCGACAACTCAATGGCGCGGGTGGTGATCGGCTGGATCATCATTTTGCTGCTGATCTTTAACTGGGTGCTGAACAAACGGCGTCAGGATTTTATCGCTCTGACGGAGCACAAGGTGTTTGCGTGGTCGATGGGGTTTCTGGCCGGGGTGGTGACGATGCTGGCGAATGCGGCGGGCCCGGTGATGACGGTGTATCTTCTGGCGCAGCATCTGGAGAAGAAGGAGCACCTGGGTGTGTTCAGCCGGTTCTTCCTGTTTATTAATTTGTTCAAGGTGCCGTTCAGCACGGATCTGGGGATCATCAATCCGAGGTCGCTGATGACGAATCTGACGCTGATGCCGTGTGTGGTGCTGGGGGTGCTGCTGGGGTGGTGGATTCTGAAGCGGCTGCCGCAGAAGGTGTTTGAGAATGTGCTGTTCTGGCTGACGGCGTTTGCGGCGGTGTGGTTGATTCGGAGGTGAGGAGATGGGGGCGGATGGGGGGTACGATTGTTGGCCGGAGGGGCTGGAAGTAATGGAGTGGTGGTAGAGAAGGGTGCTGGCATGCCTCCGGCATGCAGGCTTCAGAAGGAATAAGACTATGCGCTTTCCAGAGGTCTACGACCCCTGGCTACTGGCTGTGATCCCCTTCGGGGATCAGCCGGAGGGGGATACATCTTGCGATCGCGCAAGAGTGCATGAGAGCCAGGAAGCCGCGATGGGCCGATGGCCGCTGCGAAGGGGTGATCGTGTGGCCGGGCAACTGCCGCACAATTGTTTGAAACCTGCACCGCGTTTTTGTGGATCATCTTTTTTGCCATCGTTTCAGTGCTATCAGAACGCCCGCAGATATGGAGGGCGAAACAAACAGCAGCGCAATCGCCCCCGCGGCATTGCTGCCGAGCAAGGAGGGAAGGAAGGGAAGGATGACGAGCACGGGCAAGGACATGACGAGTGATGTGATGGCGAGCCATTTGGCGAGAGACCGCCGGCCCGGCCATCCAAGCAACACGGCGGAGACCAAGACCAATGGAACGGACAGCAGGTGCAATTTGCCAAGCAACATCATGAATTGAGAGGGCGCATGAGCGAGCAAGTGCATTGGAAAAACAACTGCGTGAGAGGGGAAAACTGAGGGCGATGGCGGGAACCCATTATTATGGAGAACGTGTTGAGATGTCGAGCTATGGGCGAGGTCCAAAACTGATTTCGGCGCCATGAGGGGTGAGATACCCTGGTGGTGAAAGAGATAGCTTCCGGAAGCCGCACATGGAATGTGCGGACCACGCCGCGCTGGGCGAAGCGGAGACCGGGAGACGAAGGAGGAGTGCAAACATCTTGTCAGATTATCAGTCCGCAATAGGCTTTGGATTCCATGAAGCCTGTACTGCTTGCCTTTGTTTTTTCATCATTTGCCGCTGCTGCTGATTTTCCTGCGCTGTACAACAGTGATCCGGGGAATCCGCAGCCGACGCCGGCGAAGGATGCGTTGAAGATGCTGAAGGTGCCGGAGGGTTTCAAGGCGACGCTGTTTGCGGCGGAGCCGGAGGTGCAGAATCCGGTGGGTCTGGCCTGGGATGCGCGGGGGCGCATGTGGGTGGCGGAGAACTACACGTATGCCGAGAGGGCGAAGCGGTTTGACCTGGGGCTGAAGGACCGGGTGATCATTCTTGAAGACAAGGACTGGGATGGCGTGGCGGAGACGCGGAAGGTTTTCACTGAAGATGTACAGATGCTGACGAGCGTGGAGGTGGGCCGTGATGGTGTGTGGCTGATGTGCCCGCCGCAGGTGCTGTTTATTCCGGACCGCAACCATGATGACATTCCGGATGGGGAGCCGGAGGTGGTGATCGATGGATTCACGGTGGCGAGGGACAATTATCACAACTTCGCGAATGGACTGCGCTTTGGGCCGGATGGCTGGCTGTATGGGCGCTGCGGGCACTCGTGCCCGGGCAGGCTGGGTGTGCCTGGGACGCCGGATGAACAGCGGGTGCCGATGAAGGGGGGGATCTGGCGCTACCACCCTGAGAAGAAGATCGTGGAGGTGCTGACGCACGGTACGACGAATCCGTGGGGGCATGACTGGGATGCGAACGGGGAGATGTTTTTCATCAACACGGTGACGGGGCATCTGTGGCATCTGATCCATGGCGCGCATCTGGTGGACTCGAGCAAGGAGAATCCGTTTGTGTATGAGAAGCTGGACACCATCGCCGATCATTACCACTATGACCGCAGCGGGAGCTGGGCGGCGTCCCGCGATGGGAAGGCGAACAGCCTGGGTGGAGGGCATGCGCACATTGGCATGATGATTTATCAGGCGGAGCAGTGGCCGGCGGAATACAGGGGCAAGCTTTTCACGCTGAACATGCATGGGCGGCGGGCGAATGTGGAGCGGCTGGAGAGGAATGGGAGCGGCTACGTGGGCAAGCATGAGCCGGATATGTTTCTGAGTGATGATCCGTGGTTTCGCGGGATTGAGATCAGCACGGGGCCGGATGGCAGCGGATTTATTCTGGACTGGAGTGACACGGGTGAGTGCCATGAGTCCACCGGCGTGCATCGTACCAGCGGAAGGATTTTCCGAATCAGCTATGGAGATGTGAAGAAGCCGGAGACGCCGTTTGCGTGGCGCAAGGCGTGGCCGAGGGCTGATCTGAACTCCGCGGACGAACACGCGCGCGCTTTGGCGATCCGTGAGCTGACGCAGTTTTCACCTCTGGATGCGATCACGGGGCCGATGCCGCATTATGTATATCCTGAGCCGGGCTTTGATGCCGTTAAACTGGCGAAGGATGACAAGTCCAGCTTTGTGCGCCTAACGCTGGCCTCAACGCTGCAGCGCCTGCAGGTGGCCAAACGGGCCGAGCTAGCCGCCGCGCTGCTTGCTCACACGGAGGACGCGAATGATCCGTTTTTGCCGTATCTTGTGTGGTATGGGATCAGCCCGCTCGCGAAACAAGATCCGCAGGCACTCGTCGCGCTGGCGAAAGACTGCATGTGGCCCAAGACAGTGCGGTGGATCGCGCGCAGCCTCGCCACACAGCCGGAAGCTTTGAACGCGCTGCTGGCACAGGCGAAGACCGGGCAGGCTGGGGATATTCTCGGGGGAATGGCGGATGCTTTCAAGGGTATCCGGAAGGCAGCGAAGCCGGAGGCTTGGGATGGGTTTGTGACCCTGGCATCAGCGCGTGTGGAGGGAGATCCGGAACGGGCTAAAGCCCGAACTGCGTACCCGGAGCCGGCTAAAGCCGGGACTACAAAACATGTCATAGCCGGGAACACACAACAGATGATTCAGGAGCTGAGCATCTTGTTTGGTGATGGGCGGGCACTGGATGATGTGAAGAAGATGGCGCTGGATGAGAAGGCTGATTTGTCTGCGCGGGAATCGGCGCTGAAGACGCTGATTGAAAACCGGCCCGATGATCTGCGCACGATCTGCACGCAGTTGCTTGAAGTTCGTGGCTTGAACATCGTCGCGGTGCGGGGGCTGGCGCTGTTTGATGATCCGGAGATCGGGCAGAAGCTTGCGGCGAACTATCGGAAATTTGGCCCTGCCGAACGTCCGACGGTGATCGACACGCTGGTCTCGCGACCCAGCTTTGCCAAGGCACTGCTCAAAGACATGGCAGACAACAAGATCCCACGGGCTGACTTGAGCGCCTTCCATGCCCGCCAGATAGCATCCTTCAAAGATGAAGCGCTTTCCAAGCAACTTGGCGAAGTCTGGGGTGAACTGCGCGAGTCCGCCGCTGACAAAAAGGAACTGATCGAAAAGGTGAAGAAGCAGCTCACACCCACCACGCTGGCGAAGGCGAATCTCAGCCAGGGGCGCATGCTCTTCACGGCGATCTGCGGTGCCTGCCACACGATGTATGGGCAGGGCGGCAAGATCGGGCCTGATTTGACCGGCTCAGGGCGCGCCAACCTGGACTATCTGCTGGAAAACATCGCGGATCCGAGCGGGGTGGTGAGCGCGGACTTCCGGATGAGCCTGCTGACGCACAAGGACGGACGTGTGCTGAGCGGTGTCGTGACCGAATCGAACGCACGGACACTCACGCTGCGCACCCTGACGGAAACTCTGACGCTGGACCGGGCGGACATCGTCAAACAGGAAACTTCACCGCTCTCCATGATGCCTGAGGGTCTGCTGCTGGCCTTTCAGCCGGAGCAGGTGCGAGATCTGATCGCCTATCTGATGCATCCGGTGCAGGTGCCGCTGCCCAAAGCGACCCCATAAGCCGACACGCAGCAGGATTTGAAGCAAACTTCGTTTGGCAGCAGGGCCCAGGCCTGCGTTATTTCCCCAATGTCACAAGGAACTCTCCTCATTACTGGCGGCGCAGGATACATCGGCTCACATACCGTGCGTCATTTGCTGGAACAAAACGAACGTGTCGTGGTGCTTGACAATCTGGTCTTCGGGCACCGAGAGGCGCTGCCAATGGACCGCGTGACCTTTGTGGAAGGTGACATGGCTGACGCGGAGCTGATGGACAAGCTTTTCAGCGAGCACAAACCGGAGGCAGTGCTGCATTTCGCCGCCTTCGCCTATGTGGGTGAGTCCGTGACTGATCCGCTGAAGTACTACCGGAACAATCTTGCGGCACCGCTGACGCTGCTGGAAACCATGCAGCGTCATGGCTGCAAGCGCTTCATCTTTTCCTCCACCTGCGCGACCTATGGCGACCCCGTGCGCATCCCCATCGATGAATCACATCCGCAGGCACCGGTGAACCCTTATGGAGCCAGCAAATGGATGCTGGAACGCGTGCTGCGCGACTGCGGAAACGCATGGGGCCTGAAGTCTGTCTTTCTGCGCTACTTCAATGCCAGTGGGTGCCACCCGAGCGGTGAAATCGGTGAAGACCACAATCCTGAGACGCACCTCATCCCGCGCATCCTGATGGCTGCGACAGGTGAGATCGAGAACATCACCGTCTTTGGGACCGACTACGCCACCCCGGATGGCACCTGCATCCGTGACTACATCCATGTGTGCGATCTCGCCTCCGCGCATGCGCTGGCTTTGAACTATCTGCGCAAGGGTGGTGAGACAGTCGCAGTGAATCTAGGCACTGGCCGAGGCTTCAGCGTCAAAGAAATCATCACCACGGCCGAAGCAGTCACCGGGAAGAAGATTCCTGTCAGTTATGGCCCGCGCCGAGCTGGAGATCCCTCAGAGCTAATCGCTGAGCCTAAACTTGCTAAAGAAATCCTTCAGTGGCAGGCCGTTCACAAGGATCCGAGAGAGCATATTGAGTCAGCCTGGAGATGGATGAATGGAGAGCGTCACGGGCGGTACACTGTTTAAGCTTTTAGAGGGAAAACAGTTGTCCGCCAGCTTGCGGCCCGAGCCTTGCAGGCACTCCATAAAAAGTCTTTGCTGATCCTAGAATGACTAAATAGATCCTTTAGCGAGTGTGGTTCACACACTCCTGAGGGTGCTTATTGACTCATCATCGAGATGAGCGAATGAAGAATGCCAGATGAGCCATGCAGTTTGAACGGTCTTCACTTAAGACTGTCACACTACAGTCTCAGTTGGTTTACACATTTTTTAATGAGAGCTTTTGTTCATTGGTTTATTTGCGTTGCTGCGTGTCTTGGCAACACTCTGCTCCATGCTGTTGAACTGGTCGGACAACCGCAGATCACCACCACGGCCAACACCGCCACCATTCAATGGCATACGGATGTGGAGTGCGGCACACGGCTGCAGTTTGGCCTGAACCCTGCAGTGCTCGACCACAAAGCTGAAGGTGCGGTGACACGAGATCACTCCATCCAACTGGAGGCGCTGACCCCGGCCACGACGTATTATTTCAGTGTGGGCAGCGCGAGGGTCAAACTTGCCGCCGGAAGCTTCACCACGGCAGGCGGCGCACCCGCTGCGGCACCGCAACCTTCGCTGATACGCCGTGTGCTGAACGTCATCACACCGGATAAAAAACCGACTCCTGCCGCAGCTCCAACGCAAGCCCCTCCCACACGCCAGACCTGGGGCCACCTGGATTCATTGCAGGATCATTTTAACCGCCATGGCGGCGACGTCTCAAGCACATCGCCGGATGACTACGCGGCCAAGGCCTGGCTCTTCCTGCAACGCGCGCGCGCTGAAAACCTGCCAATGAAGCTCGACGATACTGACGGTACGCTACGCGTCTTTGATCCCAGCACACGCGTATTTGGTGCTTACAACGGCGCTGGTAAAACCAAGACCTTTTTTAAGCCGGACAATCCGACCTACTGGGAGCGACAGCCCGGACGGAGTGTGAAAACGGCTGACCTCCGCTTTTCCCCCCGCTGAAAATGCCCCGCAAACCTTCCAAAAAACCAACCATGAAAAACAACCTCAATTTCTGCCCTGTGTGCGGCTATGACAAGCTCGCGGAGCCGCCGCGCAACCGCACCGGCGGCGCCTCCATGGAAATCTGCGCCTGCTGCGGATTTCAATTCGGAGTCACTGACGATGACAAAGGCGTCAGCTTCGATGATTTTCGCCAGCAATGGATCAGCGACGGCATGCCATGGACAAGCTCTGGCAAAAAAGCCCCCAAAGGCTGGAATCCGCAAACACAGCTGGGCTCACTGGCCCTGCGTGCCACGCTGAGCCGCGTGAAGGGCCGTCCGCCACGGATGATTGTGAGCATGGCGTGAACTCACGCCGCGCCTTTGAGCAAGCTCAAAGCATGCACGCGTGCGCTGTCGGCGCTGCCGCCGAGCATGCGTGCGAGTTCATCGACGCGTTGCTGATCGCTCACGGCCTGAATCTGTGAGCGCGTGGTGTTGCCGGTGATTTCCTTTGTCACGACGAAGTGGCTCTTAGCCAGCGAGGCGACCTGCGGGAAGTGGGTGATGGCGATGACCTGATGAGTCGCGCCCAACGCGGCCATTTTGCGGCCGACGGCCTCGGCGATGTTGCCACCGACATTGGCGTCGATTTCATCGAAGACGAGGAGAGGGACGGCGTCCTGCTTTGCGAGGGCGCTTTTGACGGCGAGAAGGACGCGGGACATTTCACCGCTGGAGGCGGTGAGGCGCAGGGGCTTGGAAGGTTCGCCGGGATTTGGTGCGAAGTGGAAGTCGACTTCTTCGAGGCCGTTGCGTTCGGGTGAAGGCAAGACGGCGAGCTGGGCCTCAAAGACGCTACGCTTGAAGCCGAGATCGGTGAGATGCGAGGCGACTTCTTTGGCGAGCTTTGGGGCGGCGTCGGCGCGCTTCTTGGAGATCTGTTTGCCGAGTTTCAGCACGTCTGCTTCGCGCTCTCTGACGAGCTTTTGCAGCTTGGCGATTTCTTCGCCACGGTTTTCCATTTTGGCGAGCTTGCGCTCGGTTTCGGCGAGGAACTCGAGGATCTCGGCGATGGTGCGGCCGTATTTGCGCTTGAGGGTCTGGATGGTGTGGATGCGGCTTTCGAGCTTGTCGAGCTCGGCGGCGTCGATCTCCAGATCGTCCGCGTAATCCTGCACGCTGCTTTCGAGCTCGGTGAGTTCGATTTGTGCTGACTTGAAGCCTTCGAACATCGCGGCGGTGGCGGGATCGATCTTTTCGAGTTCGTGGATGCTGCGGCTGATTTCGCGCAGGCCGTCGATGACGCTGGCTTCGCCTTCGCTGAGGCGGCCGGTGATGCTGCCGCAAAGTTCGGCGAGGCGTGCGCCGTTGGCGGCAATGCGGTGGCGGGATTCGATTTCTTCTTCCTCGCCGGGTTTGAGGTTTGCGGAAGCGATTTCGTTGGCCTGGAACTTCAGCATGTCGATCTGCTGGCTGCTGGCGCGCTCGGAGTTTTCGAGGTCATCGAGTTCCGTTGCTGCGGCACGCCAGAGCTTCCATGAGTCCTGGTATTTGCCGAGCGATTCCTCAGTGCCGGCGTACTTGTCGAGCATTTCGAGCTGCCGGTCCTTGGAATTGAGGGACTGGTGATCGTGGGGGCCGTGGAGATCGACGAGGAATTCGCCGAGGCTTTTGAGGACCTGGATGGTCACAGGGGAGCAGTTGACGAACTGCTTGTTGGCGCCACTGGCGCTGATGGTGCGCTTGATGAGGAGTTCGCCTTCCTGACAGGGGTCGAGGCCGGCTTCTACTAGGACGGCATCAATGGCGCGGGTGTCCTTGAGTTGGAAACCGGCCTCGACGGTGCAGGCGTCCTGGCCGTTGCGAATGAGGCTGCGGTCGGCTCGTTCGCCGAGGATAAGCTTCAAAGCGCCGACGATGATGGACTTGCCTGCGCCGGTCTCTCCAGTGACCCCGATCAGACCGGCCGCAAGTTCCCAGGTCACATCTTCGACGAGGGCTAGATTGCGGATTTTGAGGAAGGAAAGCATGCGGTGGGTGGAAGGTCGGCGGAGTATGGAATGCGCCACACGCATTTCAAGACAACTGCGGTGATTTCCATGCGACATTGAGCCATGGGTTGATTTTTGCCGTGCTCGGAGAGAAAGACCCCGCGCGATGAACCCACCCAACATGAACGAACTCCTGCCCGGGCATGATGTGCTGTGGCTGGTGCTTGATTCATTGCGATATGACGTGGCAGTGGAGGAGTGGCGGGGCGGTCGTACGCCTCATCTGGCGCGGCTAACCGGAGAGGCAGGATGGGAACAGCGGCATACGCCGGGCAGTTTTACGTTTCCAGCGCACCAGGCGTTCTTTGCGGGCTTTTTGCCCACGCCGGCGAATGCTGAGGCAAACCGCGAGCGGCTTTTCGCGGCACGATTTGCGGGCAGCGAGACGACCGGGGGAAATACCAAGGTTTTTGATGAAGCCAATGTCATTGTGGGGCTGCGAGCGGAGGGTTTCCACACGCTTTGCATCGGCGGAGTGGGGTTTTTCAACCAGCAGACAGCGCTGAGCCGCGTGCTGACGGATCTTTTCGATGAGAGTCATTGGTGTGTGGAGTTTGGGGTGACGTGCCGAGAGTCGCCAAGGAACCAGTTTGCCTTCGCGGCAGAGCGGGTGCGTGATCTGCCGCCAGAGCAGCCGTTGTGCTGCTTCATCAATGTGTCTGCAATGCACCAGCCCAATTACTTTTACTGTCGTGAAACCGGTCCGGATGATCTGGAGAGTCATGCCGCAGCCTTGCGGGCGGTGGATGAGGCACTGCCGAAGCTGCTAGCAGCGTTTCAGGGGCGTGGCAGGCCGTTGTTTCACATCACCTGCTCGGACCACGGGACGGCGTATGGAGAAGAAGGGTTCACCGGACATCGCATGGCAGTGCCTGCCGTGTGGGATGTGCCGTATGCTCATGGTGTGGTTGACTGGAGGGAGAACTCATGATGGACATTCGTGAGAAGGTCCGCACGGGCGGGTTGTTTCAGGGCTATGCGTATGGTTATCCGCACAAGATGGCCTACCGCAGGCTCACTCCTCCCGTGCCACTGCGAGATGCCTGGGCGGACGAGCCGAAGGAAGCGCTCTTTCTCTATGCGCATGTGCCGTTTTGCAGTGTGCGCTGCGGGTTTTGCAATCTTTTCACCGTCACTGGTGAAGGGGCAGCGAAAAACCGTGTGATTGGATACCTCGATGCGCTGGCGCAGCAGACTGAGGCGGTGCATGCGGCCTTAGGTTCAGGGGCAAAAGTGGCGCGAATTGCCATCGGCGGCGGGACGCCGACTTTTTTGACGACTGGGGAATTGGAGCGACTCTTTAAGCTTTTACGCAGCTTTCAGAGCGGCGTGTCGGATTTGCCCATCGCGATCGAAATGTCTCCCGACAGCGTGGATGCAGACAAGCTGGCCTTCCTGCGAGAGAACGGCGTCACGCGGGCCAGCCTGGGAGTGCAGAGCTTTGTGGAAAAGGACACGCGAGCCCTGGGCAGACCGCAAAAGGCTGCGGCCGTCGAAACAGCGCTCGCGGCCATGGATGCGGCCCGTTTTCCTGTGAGGAACATCGATCTCATCTATGGCATGGAGGGCCAGACATGGGAAGACTGGCTGGCGTCGCTCCGAGCAACTCTGCGACATGCGCCGGAGGAAATTTTTCTGTATCCGCTTTATGTGAGGCCGCTTACGGGGCTGGGCCGCAAAGACAAACGAGCGACGGATGCGCGTGAAGAGCTGTATCGGCGTGGTCGTGATTTTCTGCTCTCCCGTGGCTACACACAGATTTCCATGCGGCTGTTCCGCTCGGCGAAGCATCCTGGTGAATGTGATGTGCATTACTGCTGCCAGGAAGACGGCATGGTCGGTCTGGGCGCAGGGGCACGGTCCTACACGCGGGCATTGCACTACTCCACGGAATGGGCCGTTGGACGAAACAGTGTGCAGGAGATCCTGGATTATTATTCCGCTACGAAGGACCACTCTTTTGCCACGTATGGTGCAACGCTTGATCTCGATGACCAAAGGCGGCGATATGTCATCAAGAGCATCCTACGCGCCAGCGGCATTGACCTTGCGGCCTACCGAGCAGTCTTCGAGAGCGACGCTCTGGAAGATTTTCCACAGCTCAATCTGCTGATCGAACATGGTGCCGCCATGCTGACGCCGACGCATCTGCTACCTACGCTACTGGGTCTGGAATGGAGCGACGTGATTGGTCCGTGGCTTTATTCTGAACATGTACAAGAAGCCATTGCCGCGTTTGAACTCCGCTGATGTCCTTACGCTGGTCCATTCTTTATCGGGGTCCACTTTCCAGTTGCAACTATGGCTGCGATTACTGCCCCTTCGCCAAGACACGTAACACCCAAGCGGAGCTGGCACAGGATGCCGAGTGCCTGAATCGTTTCTGTGAGTGGGTGGCCTCCCGCTCCGAGCAGATCGGCATTCTTTTCACGCCCTGGGGCGAGGGAATGATCCACCGCCATTATCAAGAGGCTCTGTGCCGCCTGAGCCATCTGCCGAATGTGTGGCGTGTGGCGGTACAAACGAATCTATCCTTTCCCGTGGAGTCGCTGCGTGACTGCCAGCGCAAAACAACCGCGTTGTGGACCACCTACCATCCCACCGAGACGAGCATTCCACGATTCACGGCAAAATGCGCTGCGCTGCGAGAGGCAGGCATCCGCCACAGTGTCGGCGTCGTCGGCAAGAAGGAGTCGTTTGACGACATCCGTGCACTGAGAATGGCATTACCGAAAGAGACCTATCTTTGGATCAATGCGTGGAAGCGTGAAGAGGACTACTACACGGAGGAGGAACTCAACATGCTGCGCAGCATTGACCCGCATTTTGATTTCAATGCTGCGCCGCATCCCAGCCTGGGCCGTGCGTGCCGTGCCGGCGAGACAGCTTTCACCGTCGATGGTGCTGGAGATGCACGGCGATGCCATTTCATCCCTGAACTCATCGGGAACATCTACCGACCTGATTTCGCACAGGCGATGAGGCCCCGACAGTGCAGCATCGCCGAATGCCGCTGTCACATAGGTTATGTGAACCTGGAGCATCTGCGGCTGGACTCGGTTTTTGGCGATGGTTTGCTGGAGCGTATTCCGCTCAATTTTGGCTTTTCCTGAATTGCGGGGAGGCAGCTGCTGCAAGTCGAGCCTGAGAGTGATGAGCCACTGGTTTGTCTCCGTGCGCTGTGCGTCCACGGCCCGGCATTACCAGATCCGCGAGCCGACGATTATGGGCCGGTGGTGGAGACCTGAGCGACCTCCCAATCGTAGGTGTCACGGTCTTCGTGCCTGACATTGGGCAGCAGGTCGCCAAAGGCATTCACTTCCAGCACATGAGCGAGACGTTTGTGCGCATCAATGAGCACGTCGACACCGCCGTATAACGAACGAGGGAAGCAGGTCATGGCATGCTCTGCCTGCTCGCACATAGCGGCAAAAAGCCGAGGGCCAAGATGTTCATGGAGTTCCTCTGCCGTGGCACGCCGTGCGCCGAATTGCAGATTGGTGAACGGTCCCTCTGACAAGCGTGCCACGACATGCCTTGCCTTTCCGCCGATGACGACGATGCGAACGTCAAACCGCCGCCCGCGCCAGCCGGCCTTGGGCATCCATGCCTCCGCATGAGCCCGATGCCGGCACACGGCATCCACGAGGCGACGGATGTCACATAGGTCATCGTAACGGGTGATGGCACGCCAGTTGTGCAGGATCGTGCCGTGAGGCCCCCCATCGCTCATTTTCGCTGTTGAAAAGGCCTGCATGCGCCCGGCGGAGCGTTCGAAAGCAACGGTGCCGGAGGCGGACGAACCGTGACAGAGCTTCAGAAAAACGCGATTTTTTCCAGCGGCATCCATGTGGTTTATGAGGTCGTCAAAATCTCTCACCAGCCCCAGGATGCGTGGCACGCGGACCCCTGCCGCTTCCAGCAGGGTCTGACATGCCGATTTGTCATTCATCACGGTGATGTCCTTCGGGTGCTGCATCCAGCGCACATTTTGAAAATGCTGCTGCACCTGAGACAATGCCTGGCAGAGGCCCTGATGGTGCTGGTGGGAGGCAATGATACGGCCGGGATCGTCCGCCAGATCTTCATCGTTCGTTTCGAGCCAGTCCTGATGCACGTGAGGTGCTCCGAGTTTGAGCAGGGCTTTTTCCACCGGCCAGTTTTTTCCAGGCGAGTCGATGCGCACAATCAAACCATCGTGCGGCACGGGCAGAGGCTGGCCGTTCAAGAAGTCGATCCATGCCATGCTGGCTGGTATCTGGCGCGTGCGCTCAAACACTGCCCCCGTGAACGAGACAGCGCGTGGTGACTCGGGATTCCAGAGGCAGAAGAAGGCCATCTTTACTCGCCCACCGCGACGTAGCGATCTTCCTCGTCCCCGGACTGCTGCTCATCGAGGTTCACTCCAGGAAAGAAGGCCCTGAGCTGACGCATGCCCTCGGCGGTGCAGTAGTGATGGTGCAGATCCAGTGACTTCAGGCGTTGCAAGGCCGCGCATTTTACCAAATGTGACGCGCCCTTATCCGATAATGTACCCAGAGACAAATCGAGCGCTTGGATACGATTCGTGACAGGCGCAGTGACCAGTGCCTCGGCGATTTGATCGACGATCTCGGAATCACACAGGCCCAAATGTTTCAAGCTGGGGAACAAGCCGCCATCGAGCAAGGGCTTCAGATCGGTGATGCTGCCATCCCAGCCATACTGGTCTGTCCCAAGCCACAGCTCCAGTTTCTCCAGCTTTGGCAAATCCATGCTGAACACTTCGGTGAGCACCGTACGTGGCAAGCCACCCGTTTCGATGACGAGAGACTCCAACGACTCCAGGCGCATTTTGCCTCCCAGGCTGAGACCGTTGCCACCGCGCACGCTGAAGTGCTTGAGGCCGGGGTAGGCGGAAAACAGCGGTGAGACATCTGTCTGCTGAATCCAAGAGATTTCATTTTCTTCGCTGGTAACATCGCCAAAGAAAATCGCTGTCAGTTGTGGCAACGCATGCCGTGCGCCGACGAGGAGTTGGACAATCTCTGCACTGTCCGCACTCGAATCGTCTCCGAACCAGGCACCGATGACCACTCCTGTCGTTTTCGCGGCGGCTGGATCCGCCGTGAAGGCAGCGAACATTTCCGCCATGGTGTGCACAGGCTCCCAGTCCACGCGAAAGCGGTAGATCACGCCGTCTTTGATCACGAGACCGGGCTCATAGTTTTCGACTGGGCAGCCCAGCCAGGTGGAAAGATTCTCGTAACTCATGGTGCGGCGACTCTGCCGGGTTTGATCCATCTGGCAAGCACACTTGCGTCACGATCGGGGTGATCTTCCACTCCATGCTTTGAATGCACGTGAAAAATGTGCGGCGGATTTGTAGCCGAGCTCGGCGGCGACGCCTTTTACGAGGGCGTCGGGCTGGCGAAGTTTGATGGCGGCCTGGGAGAGCTTGAGGCGGGTGAGGCAGGCCAAGGGTGTTTCGGTGTCGTAACGCTGGAAGAGGCGGGTGAAGTAGGCGGCGGAGACGAAGCAGGCTTTGGCGGCCTGCTCGATGCTGTTGAGCACGGGATAATTGCGCAGGAGATGACCGCGGCAGCGCAGGTAGGTGGCGTAGGCGGGGTCGATTTTGGTGGTGGCGGGCTGCCGTGAGTCCGCGCTGAGCACCAAAGCATGCTCCAGCGTGGCACAAGCAGCTCGCAGGCCGAAGCGGCCCCCACGCAGGGCGTGATCGATCACTTCCTCCAGAAGGGAAACCACGCGGGAGGCGTCTGTGACGCGCAGCACGCTGCCGGGGGAGAGATCAAGATCGCTCATCAGCTTTGCGGCGCGGGGGCCGGTGAGATTGAAGAAGTACTTCACCATCGGTTCCTCGGCGGAACTGCGGATGATTTGCGGGGTGGTGGAGTCGAAGACAAAGGCGTGTCCGGCCTCGATGTCGTGGGTCTGATCCGCCAGCGTGACGCTGCCATGGCCTTTTGAAACGAACTCGAAGGCCAGAAAGGGGAATTTTTGCCGGTCCACGATGAAATCCGGGGCACACCACTCGCAGCCGCCGCCCACGAGGCACAGTGTGGTGCCATCGTGCTGGCGCTCCTCCCATTCCGGTAGGAAGAAGCGGCGGGTGCGTACGACTTGGGTCGAAAAGTAGTCTGCCTGGTCGGTGGCTGGCATGGTGGTGGGACAGCTTCAAAGATTCCAACCGGGTGAATCTTGCGGCGAAGGGTCAAGAATCGTCATTTGAGCGGCAAACATTCGACGCACTGGTGGGTTGCTATTTTGCGGCCGCCGAAGTCACTTGTGGGATATGTCCCAACCACTTTCTGGCATCATTCCTCCCCTCGTCACGCCGTTGCGCGATCGCGATTTGCTTGATTGCGCGGGTTTGGAGCGACTGATCGAGCATCTGATCGGTGGTGGCGTGTCCGGGCTGTTTATACTGGGCACCACGGGTGAAGGGCCGAGCCTGAGCTATCGGCTGCGGAGGGAGTTGATTGAGCGCACCTGCAAGCAAACGGCGGGGCGCGTGCCGGTGCTGGTGGGAATTACGGATACGTCGTTCACGGAAAGTGTGAGCCTGGCCAGGCATAGTGCGGAGGTTGGCGCCACGCATGTGGTTACTGCGCCTCCGTATTACTTCCCTGCAGCACCGCCGGAACTGCAGGAATACATTCAGGATCTCGTGGCGGAGATGCCGCTGCCGATGTTTCTCTACAACATGCCCGGGCTGACGAAGGTGAGCTTTGAAATTGATCTGGTGCGCCGTGCATTGGACATGCCGGGAATATGCGGGGTCAAGGACAGCTCCTGTGACATGATTTACTTTCACCGCCTGATCGAAGTGGCAAAGCAACGGGCTGACTGGAGCGTGCTGGTGGGGCCTGAGGAGCTTACGGCGGAAGCGGTACTATTGGGTGGGCATGGTGGCATCAATGGCGGGGCCAACCTGCATCCGAAGCTTTATGTGGAGATGTATCAGGCGGCGGCGGCGCAGAATTTGCAGCTCACGCGCGAACTGCATGCCAAGGTGATGCAGCTGGCCGGTAGCATCTACACGGTGGGGCGGCATAAATCGGCGATCATCAAGGGGATCAAGTGCGGGCTTTCGCTGCTGGGTATTTGTGAAGACCACATGGCGGAGCCGTTTCATCGGTTTCGTGAAGCGGAGCGTGCGATCATTCGTGAAAGACTCGTGAACCTTGGTTTGATCTCATAAACCCAACCCACCATGAAATCCCTTCTCGTCGCCAGTTTGTTTTCCATGGCCGCATTCGCGGCTGATCCTGCCGTTCTCAAAACAGAATTCATTTACGACACGGGGCCGTATCCGTCGATTCATGCGACGACGATTGTGGAGACGCCGACGGGGATGGTTTCGGCATGGTTTGGGGGCACGGCGGAAAAGAATCCGGATGTGTGCATCTGGGTTTCGCGGTTGGTTAATGGGAAATGGACGGAGAGTGTGGAAACGGCCAATGGGGTGCAGCCCGATGGCAAGCGCCACCCGACGTGGAACCCGGTGCTGTTTCAGCCGCGTCGGGCACCGCTGATGCTGTTTTATAAAGTGGGGCCTTCGCCGAGCACGTGGTGGGGCGAGCTGAAGACTTCGACTGATGGCGGCAAGACGTGGTCGGCGGCGCAGAAGCTGCCGCAGGGGATCTTTGGGCCGATCAAGAACAAGCCGGTGCAGTTGCCGAACGGGGACATCCTGTGCCCGACAAGTAACGAGACGGACAAGCAGCCGAGTGCGTGGGCGATTTACTTTGAGCGCACGAGTGATCTGGGCAAAACGTGGGAGCGCACGAAGCTGCTGCATGATGGGCTGAAGGTGAGTGCGATTCAGCCGAGCATTCTGTTCCTGGGTGGTGACAAACTGCAGGCGGTGGGCCGGACGCGACAGGGCAAGGTTTTTCAAATTGCCTCTGAAGATGCGGGACGCACGTGGGGTGAGATTTCGCTGACGGAGCTGCCGAATCCGAACTCGGGAACGGATGCGGTCACGCTGAAGGACGGGCGGCATCTGCTGATTTACAATCACACGGCCAAAGGGCGCAGTCCGCTGAACCTTGCTGTCAGCAAGGATGGCAAGGTGTGGGAGGCGGCGCTGGTGGTGGAGGATGAACCGAAGAAGGAGTTCAGTTATCCGGCGATCATTCAGACGAGCGATGGTCTCGTGCACATCACGTACACATGGAAGCGCCAGAAGGTGAAGCATGTGGTGATTGATCCGGCGAAGCTGGAGCTGAAGCCCATCGTGGACGGCGTGTGGCCGAAGTGATGCAGAAAAGATCGATCATTCTGCGCTGCACGCGGCGTTCATCCATGCTCAACTTCCCCGACCCATGAACATCCGAACTCTATTTGCCTCCCTTCTTCTTGCGCTGCCTGCCTTTGCGGAATCGCAGCTCCCGCAGAATGCCCGTGTCGCCATCATCGGCGACTCGATCACGGAACAGAAGCTGTACTCACGTTTCATTGAAACCTATCTGCTTGCATGTACAGGCCGGAAGGACATCACCTGTTTCCAATTTGGCTGGGGAGGCGAAACAGCGGCCGGATTCAGCACCCGCCTTGAAAACGATCTGAGCGTGTTCCAGCCAACCGTGGCGACGACATGCTACGGCATGAACGACGGCCGTTATGTGCCATATGCAGAGAACATCGGCGCAGACTATGAAAAGTGGATGCGCGTGGTCTTGACCGGATTGAAGAAGGTCGGAATAACGAACATCGTCGCGGGTTCTCCCGGTGCGGTGGACACCAAGTATTTCGTCAAAGCCGGCGCAACCGCGGATCAATACAACGACAATCTTGCGCACCTGCGAGACATCGACCGCAAGCTGGCGACGGAGTTTCACACCGCGTTCGCGAACGTGCATGACGAGATGATCACCGCGATGGCCGCAGCCAAGGCCAAGGTGGGCGAGGCCTACGATGTATGCGGACGCGATGGCGTGCATCCGGGGCCCAACGGCCACCTGCTGATGGCGGCTGCGTTCTTGAAAGGACTCGGAGTGGATGGGAACATTGGTGAAATCACCGTGGATATGAACGGCGCGAGCCAGGGGAGCAGCGGCCATGCGGTCAGCGGTAGCAAGGGCGTGGCCGAGGTGGAGAGCAGCCAGTGGCCTTTCTTTCTTGAGCCGGAGATGCGCAAAATCACGCCGTTCTGCAAATTCAACGAGGAACTGAACCGCTACACACTGCGGGTGAAAAATCTCAACACCGCCAAAGCCAAGGTGACTTGGGGCGCGGAGTCGAAGGAGTTTTCCAAAGAAGAACTCGCCGCCGGCATCAACCTCGCAGCTGCGTTTGAAAAGACTCCCTTCGACAACGCTTTCGTCCAGCTCGTCATCGCCGTAAACGCCAAGCAGGCCTACGAGACTTCGATGATCAAGGGGATGATCACGAACTTCCGTCTCTTTTCCAATGACGTAAAAAACGATGCGGAGTTTGCCGCGGCACTGAGCACGCTGAAGGAGAAGATGGTGGCCAAGCAGAAGAAGCTCGACGCTGAGGCCCATGCGAAATTGGTGCCGGTGAAACACACGATCAAAGTCGAGGCCATCCAGTAACATGCTGCGCGCCGCCCTGCTCTTTGCGGTTCTAACCGCCACATCCGCATCTGCTGCCGATGCGAAGCTCGAAATCACTTCGGACCAAGCGATGAAAGCTGCGGCGCCGAAGCTGAGGCCTGCGACGCAGGAGAACGTGATCGTGTATAAAGAAGCAGGGCGCTACGGCGGCTGGCCGGCGAATCATGGGCTGTGGCAGTGGGGAGATGAGCTGGTGGCGGGCTTTACATCGACTTGGTACAAGCAGACGACGACGGATCACCGGATCGACCGGACGAAGCCGAGCTATGAAATCCAGGCGCGCAGTGTGGATGGCGGCAAGACGTGGAAGGCGGAGGAGGATCTGCCGTTTGCTGATCCGACGAAGGAAGCGAAGCCTGCACCGCTGACCGTGCCGATTGATTTCACAGCACCGGACTTTGCGCTGATGTTTCGCTTTGGCGGACTGCATGCGGGGCCTTCGTGGTTTTACACGAGCCTGGACCGCTGCAAGACGTGGCAGGGGCCGTACTCGTTTGCAGTGGATGGTGTGGAACGCATCTGCACGCGGACGGATTTGATTGTTTTGGGCAAGCAGGACTGCCTGATGTTTGGCAGTTGTGCGAAGCAGAACGATGGCAAGGAAGGGCGCGTTTTTTGTGCGCGAACCACGGATGGTGGGATGAACTGGAAGCTGGTTTCCTTAATCGGGCCTGAGCCGATGGAAGGTGGGTATGCGATCATGCCTTCGTCGTTGAGGCTGAAGGATGGGACGCTTTTGACGACGATCCGGCGGTCTGATCCGAAGGTGTCGGGGTTTATCGAAGCGTGGCGCAGCGGGGATCTCGGCAAGACGTGGACCTTTAAGGGCAAAGCGGCGACGGGCATCGGCGGGAATCCGCCGGCACTGGTGCAGCTGCAGGATGGGCGCGTGGCGGTAACGTATGGATTTCGGCACAAGCCGTCGGGGATGCGGGCGAGCATCAGTGCGGATGGTGGTGTGACGTGGGGGCCGGAGATTGTGATTCGCGAGGATGGATATGATGGGGATCTGGGTTACCCGCGCAATCTGGTGCGGCCGGATGGCAGAGTGCTGACGGTGTATTATTTCAATGGGCCGAAGGAAGACGACCGGGCGATTGAGGGGACGTTTTGGACGGCACCTTTGGCCCAATGACGAAACCAGAATTCCGAATGACGAAATAATGTCGAATGACGAAGCCGGATGACATTTCGTGATCATTTGGAGAGGTCATCAAGGAGTTTAGGGCTGGGTATGGGACGCCTTCTTCTCTGGGTGGTTTGCTGCGGCACGAGCGCCCCTGAACCGCACTCGGAGAGTGCGGACTACTTCGCGAAACGCTCCGCCACGGGTTTCGGATATTTGGCCCCCTTTTCCGCTAGGAAAGACGGAGTGGCGCGTTTGAGCTAGCACATGAAATCTTGTCTCCTCTCCCGGTTCTCGTTTCGGATGGTGTTCGCAGCATGCGTGGTCTTGTTTGGCTGTGCGCCTGCGTTTGCCCAGCAGTTGCCGCCGGGCATCAAGATGGAGAAGGACATCTCCTACATCCCGGACGGGGATGCGGCACAGAAGCTGGATCTTTATCTTCCTGAGAAGGCGGCAGACAAACCGCTGCCGCTCATCGTTCATATTCACGGCGGCGGGTGGGTCGGTGGGAGCAAGTTTCCGTGTCCGGCGGCTGGCATGGTGCTGAGAGGCTATGCGGTGGCGAGCGTTGAGTATCGCTTCAGCCAGAAGGCGATCTTCCCGGCGCAGATTCAAGACTGCCAGGCTGCGATCCGCTGGCTGCGGGCGCATGCCAAGGAGTACAACTTTGACACAGAACATGTCGGGGTCGTGGGCGGATCGGCGGGCGGGCATTTGTCAGCTCTCGTCGGCACGTCAGGCGGGAAGAACACCTTCCCCAAGATCGGCGGCAATGAGGAGCAGTCTGATCGGGTGCAGGCGGTGTGCGACATCTATGGACCGGCCGACTTCAGCACCGTGGTGCAGCAAGCCGCCGACGATAAGAACGTGAAAAACATCTTCCAGTTCAACACGCCCAAGGATCCCTACTCGTCCCTGATCGGCACGAAGCTGGATGACAAGGCGAAGGCCGACGCCGTCAGTCCAGTGCATTATGTAAGTCAGGACAATCCGCCATTCCTTATCCTGCATGGAACGCACGACACGCTGGTGCCGTATGCGCAGAGCGAGGAGTTTGCCGCGGTGCTGAAGGAGAAGGGTGTGGCCGTGTGGCTGCAAAAGCTCCCGGGTTCGGGCCATGGTGGGCCGGCATTTGGCAAACCTGCCGTGACAGAGCTCAAGCTGAACTTCTTCGACAAGTACCTCAAAGGTGCGGACGTGCAGATCACGCTGGTGCCGGAGGCGGACGAGAGCGTAGAGGCGGCGAAGCCTGCCGGGAAGTAGCCTGACGTAAAGAACCTGACACAAGAGCAGGGTTGCATCAAGGCCCGCCGCCATCTCATTGACTGCCTCAGCCCCACCGCGCCGGCTCCGGTGATGGCGGCAATCCTTCCGGGAACCAAGCAACCCTCACTTCATTCACACCATGGGACAACAAGGCTACACACAAGGCGACCTCGGATGGTCGGAACTCAACACAACGGACGCAGCAGGTGCGCTGAGCTTTTACTCGGCCCTCGTCGGCTGGGAGAGCAAAGGCGAGCCGATGCCCGGCTATCACGTTTTTGGAAACAGCACTGAAATGCTAGGAGGCATCTCTGATGCGCATAGCGGCGAAGGCGAAAAAAAAGCGCCGCAGTGGATGCCCTACATCACGGTGGATGATCTGGATGCCACGCTGGCCAAGGTTGAAGGCCTGGGAGGAGCGGTCATCATGCCGGCGATGGCGATTCCGAATGATGGTGGACGCATTGCGATCATCAAAGATCCGCAGGGCGTGGCGACGGGTCTGGCGCAGTACACGAAAAAAGACTGACCGAACGGCAGTTTGATGCTTTTGGAGGGAATGAATGCGGTGTGCCCCGCGTTTCATTCCCTCTTTTTTCGCCCCCCACTCCACCCATGACGCCCCTCGCAACACTCCGCTGCTCCCTCCTGGCCGCAGCCCTTGGCTTTACCACACAGCTTTCCGCTGAAGACTGGGGAGCGTATGTCATCGTGCCGGTGAGCGCTCCGGCGATGGTGCTGGAGGCTGTGGATGCGGGAACGACGGAGGGGACGCGGGTGTCGATTGGCAATCCGGCGGGTGCGCCGAATCAGAAATGGTTCATCGTCCCGAAGGGTGATGGATATTATGCCATCAAGCCGTCTTATAGCACGACCTTGACCCTGGCTGTGGACAAGGGTGGTGAGAAGAATGGCACGAACATCGTGCTGGAGACCGATGGCGGCAAACCGTGGCAGCAGTGGCAGATTCAGAAGAATGATGCGGGCTCTTATTCGCTGATTCCGCGGCATGCGCCGACGCAAGGCATGGATGATCAGGGCGGCAAGAAGGAGCCGGGGGCCAAGATTGACCTGTGGCAGCACAATCCGAATGACCAGCATCTGCAGTGGCAGATCAAACCGCTGGCGGGTGGCGCCATAGCCGGAGCAGAAGCAGCCGCCGCTGCGCCCACTTATGTCGCACCGGCGATCAAGCCGGAGGATATTTTGCCGGGGACGATCAAGCAGACGCAGTTCAACCAGAGCAAGGTGTTTCCGGGCACGGTGCGTGATGTGACGGTTTTCATCCCTGCGCAGTATGATGGCTCCAAGCCTGCGTGTGTGTATGTGAAGACGGATGGGTACAATGCGAGGGAGAAGACCTTCCTGGAGACGCTGATCGCCACGAAGGAGATGCCGGTGACCATTGGTGTGTTTGTGAAGCCGGGTACGCTGCCTGCGCCGATGAAGGGCACGATGGACCGGCGCAACCGTGATCTGGAATACGATGGCGTGGGCGATGAGAATGTGCGTTTCCTCAATGATGAACTGCTGCCGTTTGTGGCGAAGGAGTTTGATTTGAAGCTGTCCACCGACGGCAATGACCGTTGCATTTCCGGCGGCAGCAGCGGTGGCATTGCGGCATTCACGGCGGCGTGGCACCGGCCTGAGGCTTTCAGCCGGGTGTATGCGGCGAGCGGCAGCTGGGTGGCGTTTCGTGGAGGACATGAGTTTCCCACGATGGTGCGCAAGTTTGAAGCGAAGCCGATCCGCTCGTATTTAACAACGGCCACGCATGACATGGAAAACTGCGCGGGTGACTGGTATCTGCTGGATCTGGAGATGGACAAGGCGCTGAAATTTTCGGGCTATGACTACCAGTTCCGCAGCATCGAGGGCCGCCACGTGGCGGGCTATGGCGAGAACTTTTTGGAGGCGATGGCTTTTCTGTGGAAGGGCTGGCCCGAGCGTGTGAAAGCAGGGCCGAGCGCGCCGCGTGCGCAGGAAGTCATTGTTCCAGGCGAAGGGTGGGAACTGCTGGCGGAGGGCTTTAAGAGCACGCGTGGGCCGACATGCAGCGCTAGTGGCGAGGTGTTTTTTGCGGACACTTCGAACAACAAGATTCACCGCATTGATGTCGATGGCAAGGTGAGCGAGTTTGTGGGGGATACTAATGCGCACTGCGTTTCGATGGGAGCGGATGGGAAGCTGTACACGATTTCAGAGAAGTCGGGGAAGCTGATGAGCTTTGATGCCTCCGGTGCAGGCAGCGTGGTGATGGAGGAGATCCTCGGACACTCGATTTTGGCGATGCCAACGGGCGCCCTGTATGTGACGACCAACGGCGACAAGCCGAAGGAGGAAGGCACGGTGTGGCTGATCAAGGACGGCAAGAAGACGCTGATGGACAAGGGCATAAAATTTGCCACGGGCATGGCTTACCGACCGGATCAATGGCTGCTGTCTGTGGCGGAAGGGCACTCGAAATGGGCGTACAGCTATCAGATCAACGAAGACGGCACGCTCACGAACAAGGAGCGCTTTTTCCACCTGTATGTGGCGGATTGGGAAGATGACGCGGGGCCTGAGAGCCTGTGCTACTCACTGGAAGGGCGGCAGTTCATTGCAACGAAGAGCGGGGTGCAGATCAGCGCAGATGACGGGCCGACGCAGATCATTCTGCCGGTGCCGGACCGCAGCCGTGTGACGGCGGTGGCAATCGGCGGGAAGGACAAGGACACGCTGTATGCGTTTTGCATGAACAAGATCTGGAAGCGCAAGATCCTGCAGCATGCGATGGGAGCGTGGAGCCCGTGGACGAAGATGACGGGATCGAAGCTGTAGATTCGACTTCCCACCCAAGATCAACGAGTCGGAAATCAAGCCCGTGAATTCACTCATGACGAGAACTCTTGCTCTATGCCTTGCCCTGCTGACGAGTCTGCAAGCCGTCGAACCTATCACCAATTCCATTGGCATGAAGTTCGTTCGCATCGAACCGGGCTCGTTTACGATGGGTCAGGACGGTCCGGCCGCAGATTACAAGGTGACGAAGCACCCGGCGAAGTTCGATGATGCGGACTGGGATGAGAAGCCCGCGCATCGTGCCGCGATCACGCAGCCGTTTCATCTGGGGACGACTGAGGTGACTCTGGGGCAGTATCGACAGTTCAAAACGGCGTTTCGTCAGGGCAGTGGCAAGGATGACGATGCGCTAAGCGGTGTGAGCTGGGATCAGGCGCAGCAGTTTTGTGAATGGCTGTCGAAGAAGGAAGGGAAGACCTACCGTCTGCCGACTGAAGCGGAATGGGAGTATGCCTGCAGGGCCGGCACGACGACTTTGTTTTACACTGGTGATGCCTTGCCTGAGGGCTTTCAACCGTGGCCCGACAAGGCGGGGGTGCGTGAAAGGTTTTTTGCCAATGCACCGCTGCCCAAGGAGTACCGTGATGAGAAGAAACTCAATCTTCAGGTGGCACAATCAGCACCGAATCCGTGGGGCCTGTACGACATGCATAGCAATGTGGCCGAGTGGTGCCAGGACTGGTATGGTCCGTATGAGGCCGGTGAGCAGGCTGATCCGCTGGGCCGCAGTGCGGGGGATTTCCGCGTGATTCGCGGCGGGCACCACTCGATGTTTGCACGACTGCTGCGCTCGGCGAACCGCGCGGCCTGGCTGCCACAGACGAAGACCGACAAGGTGGGATTCCGTGTGGTGATGGGCGAGATGCCAGCTGGGAAAATGCTGCCACCCGCACCTCTGCCGCTAAACGCGCAACAGGTGAAGCAGGATAGCATCAAGATCGAACTAGGACCGCAGGATGTGCCAGTGTTCATCGCGCCGAAGCCTTTTGTGAAGATTGCGCCGGATTCCTATGGCCCTTTGTTTTCCTGGCACAACCACAGCCCGGGCATCACTGAATGCCCGAACGGTGACCTGCTGGCGGTGTGGTATTCATGCGTCGATGAAGGAGGCAGCGAGCTTTGCAACGTGGCGAGCCGTCTGCGACGTGGAGCGAGTGAGTGGGAGCCGGCCTCGCCTTTCTGGGATGGAGCGGATGTGAATGATCATGGCCCGAAGATCTGGTGGGATGGCAAGGCGACGCTCTACCACTTCTGCAAAGGACGTGATGAAAACCTGGTGCGCACCTCCACAGACAATGGCGTGACGTGGAGCAAGGCGCTGGTCATGCAACCTGTGGGCGAGTTTGGCAACCAACCGATTCGGCTCGCGGATGGCACTCTCGTGATCACGAATGACTCACGGCAATGCAGTCTCGTTTTCAGCCATGACGATGGCAAGACGTGGGCCTTCAATGATGTGAAGCAGCAGCCGAGTGACTTTCGGCCCGGTGGCACGGGCCTTCGTCATCCGGGCATTCATGCGCCGATCGTACAGCTGGCGGATGGCCGCATCATGGCCTTCAGCCGCAATGATCCGCCTGCAGATCAGGCGAAGTTTGATTTCAAAACGCCGATCAGTTACAGCAGTGATCTGGGAAAGACCTGGAGCTATGCTACGAGCGAATTCCCCGCCATCAGCAGCGTGCAACGTGCAGCGATGATCCGCCTGAGTGGAGGTGGCATTCTGCTGTGCAGTTTCACGGATCAATGGAGCGACTGGAAAAATAAGAAGGGCATGCAATTTAAATCGAAGGCAGGTGAGTTCACCGGTTACGGGATGTTTGCCGCAGTGTCCTTTGATGAAGGCAAGACCTGGCCTGTGCGCCGTCTCATCACGCCCGGAGGGAAAGAGCAGTCGATCAGCATGATCGACCGCGGTGTCTGCGTGCTCAGTGACACGATGGCGGAACCCTGCGGATATCTTTCCGCAACGCAAACGCGAGATGGGAACATCCAGCTGATCACCAGCAAGAACCATTATGTCTTCAACCTCGCGTGGCTGAAAGACCTGCCGTAATTCCATTTACACTCGATGAAACTGCTCATTCTGCTTTCGTGTTTCACGTTGTCCGTTGCAGCGCAGGAAGTGCTGCCGAAAACGGCGGAGGTTTTTGAGATCGACGGACACAAGGCCTTTGTATATGCCGCGCCCAAGCCCGCTGCAGGCAAGCCGTGGCTGTGGTATGCACCGACTTTGGGCGGTGTCTCGCTGTTTGGCCGGAAGATGTATTTCGAGGCTTTCATGAAAGCGGGCATCGGCATAGCGGGGTACGATTTGGGAGAGGTGCGCGGCGCACCGGCGAGCACGGCGAAGTTCACGCTGTTTTATGAGGAGATGGTGAAGCGAGGATATTCCGCCAAGCCGATCCTGCTGGGGCAGAGCCGCGGCGGCATGATGACACTGGCGTGGGCGTTTAGAAATCCTGACAAGGTGCGCGCGTGGGTGGGGATCTATCCTGTGTGCAATCTGGCGAGCTGGCCGCTGAAGAATTCCAAGGTGCAGACGCTCGCGGACTTTGGCATGTCAGAGGAGGAGCTCGTGGCGAAGCTGAGTGAGTTCAATCCGGTGGATCATTTGAAGGGATTGATTGATAACAAAGTGCCGATGTTTGTGGTGCATGGTGACACTGATGTCGTGGTTCCTTATGAGGTGAACACGGGTCTGCTCAAAGAACGCTATGCTGCGGGCGGCGGTCAGATCCGTGTGAAGGTCATTCCAGGCGAAGGGCACAAGGTGGGACCGTCTTTCTTTGAGTGCCAGGAGCTGGTGGATTTTGTGTTGAAGCACGCTGCTCAATGACAACCCCGTTCCCCTCCTTACCATTCTCCGCCATGCACCGAGCCCTGCTTTTCACCGCTGCTGTTCTTTTATCGTCCTTTGCCCCCAAGATTCAGGCGCAGCAGATCATCCTACTGAAGCTCGATGATGTGATCGCGCGGCGCGTGGGGGCAAAGCCGGTGTCGGATCGGTGGCTGAAGGTGCACGACTATCTCAAGGAGAATCACATCAAAGGGTCCTTTGGCATCATCACGGAGTCGCTGGAGAAGGACAAAGCGATGTATTTTCAATGGCTCAAGGATGTGCAGGCTGCCGGGTTGATCGAGTTCTGGATGCATGGCTATCACATGAAGAATGCCAGCGAGCCTGGGGAGTTTGAGCACGGGACGGCGGAAGAGCAGCGTGTGATTTTGGCGAAGGGCGAAAAGCTGGCGCAGGAGAAGCTGGGATTTACGCTGCCGGCCTTTGGTCCGCACTGGAGCGGCACCACTGAGGCCACGGATGAGGCGATGGAGAAGGTGCCGGAGGTGACCATCTGGCTGTATGGGCCGGAGAAGCCGAAGTATTACACGCGACTGAGCATCCCGCGGGTGATGGCGCTGGAGAATCCGACGTTTGTGCCCGACCTGGAGAAGTTCAAAACGTTCTACGAGGCGAAGGCTGCGAAGCGTGAGGTGCTCGTACTTCAGGGGCACCCCGATCAATGGGATGACAAGCGCTGGGCGGGATTCACAGGCATCATCGAGTTTCTCAAATCGAAGAACGTTGAGTTCATGACGCCCTCGGAGTATTTGAAAAAGACCCAGTCCAAACAGCCATGAGATTCCTTTCCCTGATTGCCGCGCTTGCATTGAGTTCTGTTCATGCGGCTGAACCGCCGAAACCAACGCATGCCGATGTGCCGTATGGTGCGTATGCGCATCAGTTGATCGACATTCACCTGCCGCCAAAGGGCGATGGACCGTTTCCGGTGCTGATGTGGTATGGCGGCATTTGGAAGGCGTCCAAGCATGCGGTGGATGTGAACCGCTTCTTTCCGCATGGGATCGCGGTGATCGCCGTGGAAGTGCGGACGATGGAGGATGCGACGGCGGACAAGGCGAAAGAGCCGATCTCTTATGTGCTGGAAGATGCACTGAGCGCGGTGAAGTTTGTGCGGGAGAATGCCGCGAAGTGGAATCTCGATCCCAAGCACATCGCGCTGGGCGGGGGCTCGCAGGGGGCGCTGCCTGCGCTGTACGTTGGCTGCACGGCGCCAGAACTGGTCACCTGCATTGCTGCGTACCGCTGCCAGCCGACGATTGATCCGCAGCGGATGCAGGAGTGGGTGCCGGGTGTGAAGTGGGGAGCACCGGCGCTGGGCTGCAGCTTTGAGGAGTCTTTGAAGCGGCGTGATGAGCTGCTGCCGGTGATCAAGAAGTGGTCGCCGGACTGGCTGCTGCACAAGAATGCGGCGCCGATGTATTTTGAAAACGAGTGGGGGATGACGAAGCCGGACGACATCATCGACACGAAAACCGACGCCAACGGAAAGAAGACCGAAAAGCGCACTCCCATCACCCAGAACAATTATGACGTGCATTCCCCTGCATGGGCGGTGGGTTTTCAGAAGCTCGCGCTTGCAGCGGGTGCCACCTGCTACGTGAAGTATCCCGGTCATCCCACCGAGGGCTATGACGACATCTGGAATTTCATTGTGAAACAACTGACCGCCAAAACACCTGCTCCATGAAAACACTGCTCACCACGCTGATCTGCCTTGTCACCGTCATCTCCTTTGCCGAAGAGGCACCGCTGGCTGCCGTGCAGGCGGCGGATGATGCGCGTGTGACCGCGATGAAATCGCCCGACCGTGACAAGCTGAGCGCGATCTTTTCGGATGACCTGCGCTATTGCCACTCAACTGGCGTGGTGGACACCAAGACTTCGTTCATTGATGTGCTGCTCAAGGGCACGACGAAGTATCAGGTGATCGATTATGTGGAGCGCAACTTCACCTTTCCGGCACCGGGCATCGCGCTGATGACCGGCAGCGCCAACCTGAAGATCGGCACTCCAACAGGCACCATCGAACCTACGCTGGCTTTTCTGGCCGTGTGGCGTCTGGAGAGCGGGCAGTGGCGCTTTCTGGCGTGGCAGTCGTGCAAGCTGACTCCGCCGGTGAAATAGCTTTCACTTCACGAATTCGGCGAAGCCTGCTTCCGTGCGTTTGAGTTCGGCTTTCATGGCTGCGCGGAGCTGGGTGATGCGATCTGCGTGGGAGGCTTCGCCGATGAGGTTTTTCAATTCTTCGGGGTCATTTTTCAGATCGTAGAGTTCTTCGCCGGACTTGCCATCGAGGTAGTGGATGAGCTTGAACTGATCCTGCACGAGGGCGCTGTACAAGGGGACGCCTTGATCATTCTTCTGCTCCGCACCGGTGAGGATGGTCTGGCTGACTTTCGCGCCGTATTCATTGCCCATGTGTTCGTAGAAGCAGGCGTGCGGCCATGGGGTGTCGGGCTTTTCAAGCAGGGGCAAAAGATCGCGGCCATGGATCTGCCAGGGTACTTTTACGCCGCTGATGGAGAGGAAGGTGGCGGCGAGATCGGGGGCGTTGACGGAGGCAGCGCACACTTTGCCGGTGGGGAAACGAGAGGGCATGCTGATGATGAGGGGCGAGCGGTAGTTTGCGTCATAGGGGGCGAGCTTGGTGCGGAAGCCGTGCTCGCCCATGGAGAAGCCCTGATCAGCGGTGTAGATGATGAGGGTGTTGTCGTACTGGCCGGATTCCTTGAGCGCGGCGATGAGCTGGCCGACGCCTTCGTCGATGGCGGGCACGCATTCATTGACCTGACGCACCCAGTCGTCGAAGCGCTTGCCTTTTTTGCTCTCGCCAAAGGCTTCGCCGCCCTTTCCAGCCATGGGATGGCCGTCGGGGCCTTTCGTCCATGCCTGCTTTTTATTGAGGTAATCGGGTTTGCCTTCGCGGGGCGGAAAGATGTCTGCGGGCACCGGCACGGCGGCATCCTTGTAGCTGCCTTTGTGGCGTTTGGCCGGGGTGGAGGGACCGTGAACGCTGCCGTAGCAGACCCAGAGGTACCATGGCTTTGCGGCATCGCGGTTTTTGCCACTGATGTAATCGAGTGACCACTGGGTGTAGTTGTCAGTAGGATAGCCTTCGATGGACTGCTCCTTGCCAT
>CAILZI010000080.1 GCA_903838675.1 uncultured Verrucomicrobiota bacterium | reverse complement strand
GCCAACCGCCCCAGACTGACAGACAGGAGTGTCTATCGTACTGACCGGAGTGTGCTGTGACGAATGGGGCATGTGGTATCTTATCGGAGTACGATAGACACTTTTGTCTGTCGATACCCAGCGGCCGCCAACCGCCCCAGACTGACAGACAGGAGTGTCTATCGTACTGACCGGAGTGTGCTGTGACGAATGGGGCATGTGGTATTTTATAAGGCGCTAGTCCACGTAGATGAATTCATTCAGGCAGAGCAGCGCGTGGCAGAATTCGCGCTGGGCGAGGGTGGCGGAATCGGCTTTGCTGCCGAGGAGCTGGGTCTGCTGCTCGATGAAGGCCTGCATGCGCTGGGTTTCATGGGGCTCGGGGAGGCGGCCGAGGGCGAACTCGTAGGCTTTGCTGATGATGGCTGCGGTGCCGGCGGGTTTGGTGGCGAGGATGCGATTGAGCAACTGCGCGGCGAGATCGTACACGAAGGGCGAATTCATGACGGCGAGCGCCTGCGTGGGCACGGTGGTGTTGCCACGGTCGCCGATGCTTTGATTGGGCTCGGGAGCATCAAACATGGTCATGAAGGGCACGAGCTCGCTGCGCTTCACGCGGAGGTAGACGCTGCGGCGGGTGCTTTCGTTGTTGGTCTCGGAGGGGCCGTACATCTTCACGTCGAGTTTGCCGCCGAGCTGCAGGAGGGTGTCGCGGATGGCCTCGGCCTCCAGCCGCCGTGCGGGGCGCTGGGACCAGAAGTGGTTTTCGGGGTCAGCCTGCAAATTGGCGGCATTCAGATCGCCCGACTGGGTGTAGGTGGAGCTGAGCAGAATGAGGCGGTGGATGGGCTTAAGACGCCAGCCGTTGCGGATGAGCTCTGAGGCGAGCCAGTCGAGGAGCTCGGGATGCGTGGGCTTCTCTCCCTGCGTGCCGAAGTCATTGCTGGTGGGGACGATGCCACGGCCAAAATGCTGACGCCAGAGGCGGTTGACGATCACGCGTGCGAGAAGAGGGCCGCCGCCGGCCTGGGCATCGGTCATCCAGTTGGCCAAGGAAAGGCGTGGATGGATGGCGGGCTTTTTTTCCTCGGGTGGTGGCACCCATTTCTTTTCGGCATCGCCGGAGCGCATGAGGACCTGGATGAAATTGGGGCTGGCCTTGCCTTCCTTGCGGTCGACTTCGCCCCGGCGGAGGAAGAAGACATCCTGGCCGCCGGGCTGCGTGGTGTAGACTTCGGTGAGCACGGGCTGGGGGCGTTTGCGCTCGTGCTCGGTGAGGGCGGCGGTGAGCTGCTGGGCGCGTTCATCGAAGCGGCTGAACCAGCGCGTCACGCTGGCGGGGGCTGCTTTGGCATCGCTGAGTGCGCGGAGCTCGCGCAGGTTTTGCATGTCTTCGGCATCGGCGAGCAGCGCGAGTTCGCTGCCGTTGTTGAACGCGAGGCGGATGCGGCCGAGGCCGAAGAAGTTGGAGAAGCGGAGCTGGATCTCGAAGGCGGTGCCACCGTCGAAGCCCACGGCTTCGCCATCGATGGCGTAGACTGCGGCGTGGTCCTTGCCCATCTGCGGTGCGACGCCCCAGCCGGTGCCGGGATTGGCATCGATGGTCTTGGCGAATTCGTAGCCTTTTTGTTCAAAGCTGACCTGCGCGGCCTTGAGCTTGAGCGTAACGGGCTTGGCCTTGTTTTTTGCATCGAGCGGCCTGGCGATGATCTTCACATCGCCGAGGACGAAGTTGCCGTTGTCAGACAAACCGGGGCCTTTGGAGGGCAGCGTGGGATCGCTCAGGGCATCGAGGCGGAAGGCGCGCACGCCTTTCTGCTGGGTGGTGACTTTGAGGGTGTAGATGTCGTCCTTCACCTTGTTGCCGGTGTAGATGACGTGGCCGTCGCGATCAGTAATGAGGCGTGCGCTTTGAGCGGTGGCGGACTGGACGTCGAAGACCTGCCACGGCGCGGTGGACTGGAGCTTGGGCAATTGATCGCGCTGCCATGCCTCGTAGCGCGTGGGCATTTCCTCGGTCTCGAACTTCTTCAGTGCGGCCTGCAGGGGTGCGCCGAGCTGATTGTGCACGGTGAGCTTCTTCTGCGTTTCTACGAAGGAGAGGTCGATCTTGCTCGCGGATTGCGCCGTGGTGGCCAGCGCGGCGGCGATGCCGTAGTAGTCGCGCTGGGGCAGTGGATCGAACTTGTGATCGTGGCAGCGCATGCAGGCCATGGTGAGGCCGAGGAAGCCGCTGCCGATGGTGGAGACCATGTCATCGAGCTGATCGTAGCGGATTTTTTCCACGGTCTTGGCGGTGATCTGGCCGGGATAGGGACCGGCGACGAGAAAGCCGGTGGCACTGGCGCCGTCATACTGGCCGGGCTTGATCTGATCTCCCGCAAGCTGCATGCGCACGAATTCATCGTACGGCATGTCGTTGTTCATGGCCTTGATGACCCAGTCGCGGTAGTGGTAGGCACCGGGGCGGAAGCCATCGAACTCGTAGCCGCCGCTTTCGGCAAAGCGCACCACATCAAGCCAGTGGCGGGCCCAGCGCTCGCCGTACTTGGGGCTTTCGAGCAGGCGGTCGATGAGCTTGGCATAGGCATCTGCGCGGGTGTCATTCAGGAAGGCGGCGCGCTCTTCGGGTGTGGGGGCGAGACCGGTGAGATCAAAGGTGACACGGCGCAGCAGCTTCTCCTTGGTGGCGATCTTGCCGGGCGTGAGGCCTGCGGCTTCCTGTTTGGCAAGGATGAAGAAATCGACCGGGGTGCGCGCCAATGAAGTGTTCTTCACGGCAGGCAGGGTGGGCTGGGTGAGAGGCTTGAAGGCCCACCACTCTTTGCCTGCGGCGACATCGATGGTGCGTTTCGCTTTGACCACGGGTGCGGCCGCCACGCGGGGATCGGGCGCGCCCATCTCGATCCACTTGGTGAGATCTGCGATGACATTTTCTGGTAGCCTCCCTTTGGGGGGCATTTCGCCGTCCTTGATCTCATGGCGGATCGCTTTGATGAGGAGGCTGTCTGAAGGCTTGCCCGGGACCAGGGCGGGGCCGGTTTCACCGCCGCTCATGAGGCCCTGCGGGCTGTCCACCAGCAGGCCCGCCTTGAGCTTGCCCTTCTCCTGCGCCTGCACCGAATGGCAGCCGTAGCAGTGCTCTGCCAGCACGGGGCGAATCTTGGATTCGAAGAAGGCGGTCTGCTCAGCCGAGATGTCGGCTGCCGCTGCGAGAGAGCATGAGGCCACGGCCGCAAAGGTGATGGAAGCGGAGAGGAAGTGAGCGCGAGAAGCGACGGTCATGGTGGAGTTGGATGCGAGGCAGGATAAAGTACGCGTTGGCGGCGGGTGGTTATTGCGGTGGGAGTGGGAATCTTTGGGGCGTGAAGGAGCGTTGATTTCGGCAAAGGAATGATATGGCAAAGGAATGTGCCGGATAATCCATTTCTCAGCGCGTCTACGCGGTCAGGGACCGTTGTTCACGGTCAGATGCGCAATCATGATGCTGGATGAATTACAGCGTGGGGGTAGCACCTTGAGGGCGCAGACTGGCAATCTGAAACACCGCAGGGATGAGGAACCCATTGGCTGCATCGTCCCTGCACCCTTGGTGCTCGGCATCACATGTTAGGCCGCACTGGTTGGTAACTGAGTGATCTCATACTCGACTCTGGTCTGAACGTCAGGCGGATCAATGTCATAGCCCGTTGCACGAGGACCACTCCAATTCACACCAATCTTTGTGCCGTCCTTAATGAAATCTGGAATCCAACGGTCACGAAATTCGTCCCAAGTCACCTCACAAGGTTTGAATACAGAGTATGCTGGGACAGTGGAGATGATGAGCTCGACTCTCGATAAGCTCGACCAAAATGGCTGCGCCCTAGCTCCACTCGATGTCAGTGGCGCCGGATATCCAATATCATCTTCAACCGTCCAGAGTCGTCGGTGAGCTGCAACCTCCTTGGCAAACGCTGCCCATTGTGATGCTGCCTGTGTCATGCGTGTGGTGTTCGGCTTGTGGCTCCTACAACTCAGCCCCTTCATCCGGCGGCACAAGCGAGAAAAACATGCCAATGCTAAAATGCCCAGCATGAATGGCACTCACCCGCCGAAGGTTCCGAAGATGCGGCCCAATCGAAACCATTGGAAATCGTGAGAGTGAAGCGTGAGGGTCGGCGTTCTTCTTGGCCTGTTTTTCTTTCCCCTTCAATCAATCAGCCCGTCACACCCCAACCTCATGAAACATCTCCCACTCTTTCTGTCTCTCGCACTCTCGTTGCAATGCACGCTCAGCGCGGAGGAGCCGCTGGTCATTCACCTGTGGGACAAGGGGGCACCGGGATTTGAGAAGCTGAAGGATGAGCCGGAGGTGATCAAGGGGACCTCGGTCACGCATGTGAACAATCCTTCCATCACTGTCTTTCCTGCGCCGAAGGACAAGGCGAATGGTGCTGCGATCCTCATCGTCCCCGGCGGCGGGCATCGGCAGCTGGGCTTTGGTGGTGAAGGCGTGGAGCCTGCGAAACTGCTGAACGAGCTGGGTGTGACGTGCTTTGTGCTGAAGCACCGCCTGCCACGTGAGGAGGGCTCGCCTTACAACCTGGACATTCATCCGCGCCAGGACGGGCAGCGGGCAATGCGGGTGATCCGCAGCCGCGCCGCTGAGTGGAACCTGGACACGAAGCGCATCGGCATCATCGGCTTCTCCGCTGGTGGCGAGGTGGTGGCCATGGTGGTGTACAGCCCGACGGCGGGTGATCCAAACGCTGCTGATCCGATCGACCGCGCAAGCAGCCGCGCTGATTTTCAGATCTCGATTTATCCCGGCCCGCTGGGCGTGCCTGCGGGACCGATCCCTGCGGATTCGCCGCCCGCGTTCTTCCTGGTGGCGAATGATGACACCAGCCACGTGAAGCCCATCCTTGATCAACTGGCCCAATACGAGGCCGCGAAGCTGCCGGTGGAGGTGCACCTGTATGCGCGTGGCGCGCATGGCTTTGGCATGGGCACGCGCTCGAAGTTTGCCTCGATCAAGACCTGGACGCAGCGCATGAGCGACTGGCTGGCGGACAGCGGGTTTTTGATGACGGCGGAGGAGAAAGCGAAAGCGCAGGCCGCGGAGAAGCCGAAGGGTGGGAAGTAAGGGGGGCTCGCGAAGAAGAGCAGCCCGTGGACTGCGCCGATGAGAGGAGATGTTTGAACGCAACTTGGGGCTCATCGCCGAAGTGTGAACCCGCGTGCGTCTGGAATGAGAGGGATCATCCTGATGCCTCCGGGCACGCCACGCTCAGCGCGGCCGCTTTTTGCGAAAGGGATGCAGCATCTGGCCCCACCAGTGGCGGGAGATGGGCTCGTGAATGCCGAAGTCGGCGGGCCTGCGGTCGGTGGGAAAGTAGCAGGTGCCGAAGAGCAGATCCCAGAGCGGCAGCAGGCTGGCAAAGTTGCGGTCGATGGCTTCAGGGGCTTTGGAATGATGCCAGCGATGAAAGGCGGGTGAGACCAGCACGTAGCGGAAGGGGCCAAAGGTCCAGTCCACATCGGCATGCACCAGGATGGTGTAGAGCCCGAGCAGCGCGGGGGAGATGAAGGACGCCGCAGGTGAAAACCCCAGCAGGAGAAAGGGGGCGGAAAGAAAGACATTGCCGACGATCTCATTGACCGGATGACTGCGGAAGGTGCTGAGCCAGTCAAGCTGCTCGGAGCTGTGATGCACGGCATGAAACGGCCAGAGCCGGGCGCGATGGAAGATGCGGTGGATCCAGTACAGGAGGAAATCTCCGAGCACCACCGCCCCCGCGCACTGCAGCCACAGAGGTGCTGAGCCGACGGGGCCAAACCCTTTGAACTGGCCGTTCGCATCCAGCGCATTCACGCCGCCGACGACCAGGGGCGTGAGGATGGCAACGGCCAGCGCAAAGACCGCCACTCCGACCAGCCACTTGGTGACGATTTGATTGAAGGCCGCATGCACGAGATCCAGCACCAGCTCCCTGCCACGCGGCAGCCGGCCACGCTTGTTGCCAAAGACGTGCTCCACGGTGCCAAACACCAGCAGCAGAAACAAAATGCTGACGACGGCCTGGATGAGTGGAGTGAGCATGGAGAAGTTTGGGATTGGGCTGGCTGGCTGCGGAGCGTAATCGAAAGGTGACAGCCGCGCCATGCCGATTGCTGCCGCAGTGGTCCCAAGTCTTTGCGAGGCGGCGAAGTCAGCATGCACCGGGTTTGCCCGCACGATGCAAAGACAGAGCCGCCAACTCGAACCCCCAAGATCAACGCCCTAAACCGCGCACGGTTCATGCCTGGAAAGTTTTCCCCTGAGACTGCTGCGGCGTACCTTCAGACGTTTCCCGTTTCATGGGAAAAGTCGTGGCCGCACTCGGCACAAAAGCGGGCGGTGGGTGGAGACGTGTGTCCCTGCGGACACTTGCGCTCACGATACTGGCCCGGCGAGTGGATGCGGGAATAGAGAACCGCGAAGGCTGCGCCGTAAAAGATCATCCAGTGGCCGGAGAAGCCGCGCACGACGTCGGGTGTTGCAGCGTTTTTACGGTCCTGCTTGGGCTGCCCCGCCATGGAGACAAAGAACAGGATGAAATTGAGAATGGCATAGCCGAAGAGAACGTAAAAGGAGCGGCGCATCCACTCAGGGCATCCGGCCAGAGCCACCTTCCAAAAGTCTTTGCGGTTCACGTGCTGGGTCATCTTGACTGAGGCAAGCACCGTCGGAATCCAAACGACAAAGATGCCCACGTGAAGCCCCCAGATGAGATTGCCGCCCGGAATGGGCACTCCCGCCAGCGACATGGCATGCGCCACGATGCTGAGCGCGAGCCCGCAGGCGGCCAGCACCATGAAGGGATAAAGAATGATTTTCATCGATGGACGGACGGCGCAAGGAGGTGCCGGACCTTGGTACTCTGGCATGGCGGAGAGTGAGCGTCCAGAGCGAAGGGCCGTGAGATAAAATGGCAGGCGCTTCAAGAGCCTCCGCCACCATGGCTCATGAACAGGCTTCCATTCGCGGACAAAATGCCAGATACTCGTGACTCTTATGAGGCATGTCCATTCAGCGCTTTGTATTCTATCGCTGCTGCTCAGCAGCTGTCAGGGGCCCAAGGTGACGGTGCTGGTGAATGAAGTGAAGCCGGGGATGCTGAAGGGCAGGACGGTGGGAGTTGGCGGAATGGTGGCCACCTTTGCCGCGTGGCCTGGCAGGCCCATCAAGCCCGCGATTTTGACGCAGGCGGAACAGGCGCTGCAGCGAAGCCTGAAGAGCTCCCGCGTCTATGTCCTGCCGGCCGATCTGACCGCCCATGCGAGTGCGGCGGCGCCCTATGACGGAAACATGAGCACCAGCGCCGCGCTGGATGCTGCGGTGATGCGTTTCGCGAAAGCGCATGCAGGGCTGGCCGATTATTTTTTCATGATGTTTCTGCGGACGGACTCGGTTTCGTACGTCAAAAATGGCGGGTGGGACACCGGCTACGCGCGAGTCAGAGGGAAGGACAGCTTCAATCCAAGGTACAGCCTTGAGTCCTGGCGGGGGCTGACTCAGCACGAGCTGAAAGTTGATTACCTCCTGTATGACACCCGGACGAACCGCGTCGTCTGGAGGGCCAAGACGGATTATGCCGATGAGGATGTGAGCATCAACCGAGTCAGTGTTGGGTTTCGAAACCCGACCAAGTATGCGGAGTGGATGCCGGCCTCCCCCACCGAACGGCTGTGGGTGCCAATGAACGCCGCCACGGCGCGAACGCTCCGAAAATAGGGTGTTTCGAAGTCATCACGGCAGGAGGATCGGCGGCTGGTTGTTGAATTGAGCGTGGGATGACTCTCCTTCGCTTCTCATGAACTGCCAAAACCGCCGAAACCGGGGTATTGGCAGTTTTGGCAGTTTTGGCAGTTTTGGCGGTTTTGGCGGTGCTTTTTAAAAGGGGGAGATGTTTTGCGCGGGGGGGGGGAGAGGCTGCCAGCGTCTTGACAGGGGCTGGATGCCATGGATGTGCGGAGTGAGAAGGGCTCTGGATTGGAAAGGAACTGCGCCAGCATGCAGAGCATTCTTTTCGCATCTCCTTTGAGGGACATGCATGGTTGGCCAGTGCAGATGAAAACTCTGGCCTTGGTTACGTTCATCAGCCTTTGGATGTCATTGTTTATGCAACGCTGACGGGAGGGCTGCCACTATTGGCTTCCTTTTTCTTCAAAGGATGTCATGACCTGGTATCACGTCGGCCACCTATTGATCCTCGCTTAATAGACTGACAAGAAGAGCGTTCCTTGTGGAAGTCGACTCGGTGCCTGAATGCGGCAAACTTGCTACGGGGCTCATTGCAAACGCTGCTGGCAGGCTTGAAGTGTGGCGGAGTCTTGAATTTGCTTCCCAGGCTGGCTGCCAGAACCCAGGGGAGCACTCGCCAAGGCTCGGCACCCCTGGGCTGAAATACGGAAGGCCGTTGGACTTCAAGGCAAGGATGTCAGTCTGTTAGGCAAGTCTCAATAGGTGCAGGCTGAGACACTGCATGGAAGTACGATGGGCACTTTTGCCCGTCGGTCGGCGCTCACGCTGGCTGTCTCGTCATCGAATTGGCGGAGATTCTGGTGCACCAGTCCGAGGACTCCGCCGAAGGCTGAGTTGCCCAGGCGGTAATGATTCCTCGTTATGGTAGGCTGGTACTGCCGCAGGCCTGTTTGGCATACAGCGTGGACTTGGAGTGTTTGCGGTGCCGCTGATCGATGGGCAGGAACCGAAGCGCAGATAGCCAGCCGCAGGGCGAACGCAGTGAGGCAATGCCCATCGTACTCCAGAAAAGCCTGCGGCTCTGCCTGAGCCTCTTTTCAACACCCCATCACTTGGATGAATTTTCACCTGGCCTGTCATCCATTCCCCCCTGCAACAAACATCTCCCCCTTTTAAAAGGCACTGCCAAAACCGCCGAAACCGCCATAACCGGGGTTTTGGCAGTTTCGGCAGTTCAGCAAAAAGAAAATGCCAGGCACCAGGCACTTTCGCACGGTGAGTTCGGCACACAGCGGAGCTCTTTGCAGACGCTGCTGGTGCGCGTGAGATGTGGCGGCGCGCTGGGTTTGCTTTCCGGTCGATGATGGAGAAAACCCAGGGAAGCACTCGCCAAGGCTCGGCATCCCTGGGCTGAAAGACGCAACACCGTTGGTGTTGAAGAAGACGGATGCGGGAAAATCTCGCCGTGGGAACAGGACGATAGGCCGCCTAAACCGAGAGCTTTTCAGGCCAGTCATTCATTTTCGTTTCCCCAAGTTTCGCCCACTTTCCCGCGCTGGTAGAATGCGACGTATGCTTTTCCCTGATACCAAACAGCATCCACCGTCACCCCGCCCTTCATGGCTTTAAACATCGGTTGCCCTTGAATGGACCCGCTAATCCACCATTCTTGAACCGTGGGTGGCATGCCTTGGGTTGGAAATGGAACTTGGAAAGGTTTGGCAGAGTCCCCGTAAATCCTGGCCTTCCAGTTTTGAAAATCATTCTCCGTGCATTGAACATCACAGAAAGCGTTCGTGTAATGAAAGAGACGGCTTCGATCGACCCAAAAGTTGTGCACGTTCATCAGCCTCGGGAGACCGAGCATTCTCCCCAACCACACATTCGGTTGACTTGCATACCAAAACCAACCTGCGACCAGACATGAGGTGATCGAACAAAAAACTATGAGGCGACGCTTCAAGTACAGAGCATTCCAATTCAGTTTCAATAATGCCAGAGCTGAAATCAGCGCGATGTGGCGAGACTGATCATGGGGTCAGGCGTTCGGCAGTTTGCGTGAGAAGTTCCTGGCAAGGCGAAGGACGGTTGCGAGGTTTTGTGGTGGTGTTGGATATGGGATGCCGAGACGACGCCAGAAGTCGGTGAAGACCCAAACATTGCCGAGAGGAAATTCGTCGTCGGAATGGGCTTTGACCTTGGAGGAGGAAAGCGAGTCGGCATCTGCAAGGTAAGGTTGAATCATCGCAGCCGGCGCACCCACCGCTGCAGCAAGACGCTCTGGAGTGGAGTCATAGCTGGCAACGCGCTCGAAGTCCTCGGGAGACTCATCCTGCCAGAAGCTGGGGCGGGAGGAAAAGGCATGAAGTTCGGCAGGCCCGTTGTGCGCAAGGTGTTCCCAGTATTCATCGTCATAAACGTGTATGGTCGAAACCAGCCAGTTGCGGGCGGTGGCAACGGAACGTGCGAGCGGAAAGTCGTGGATATTGAAATATGCGGGCCATAAGACCACGACCCAGCCGCTGGTGGGAGCGTAAATCTGTGCGTCGCGGCCCGGGTCTGGCGGTCCGGCAGAAAGGGTTTCCACGGAAACACCGTGACCGGTGAGGTAACCGGAGATAGCTGCCGAAACATCGGCAGCTGAATCAGAACGGAATGCAGTAACAGCGAGGAAGTTTCCCATAGAATTTTAGAGTGCGCTTAGAACGCCTCATCGAGGATTCATCGAAAGAGTGCGCAACCAGCTTGGTGGATGTGGCTCTCTGACACATGGCGCAAAGAGTCACGTGTTGGGCATCATCTGCCTGATTGACAGAACCAGCAAGACGGTGGCGATGACTGGGAGCACGGACGCTGCGACAAACCACTGACGAAGTTTCATGCCGTGGATCCAAAGCGGCACCTGTGCCCCGACTTGGGCAGTCGCGAAGAAAGCACCGAGATACTGGGCCCGCGGCCAATCAAGCACCGACGATGCCACAATGTAGGCGAACACGAGCCATACAGGGATGAAATACGGCACACTCCGAGATTCGGGCAATGAAGCGCGTAACCAGTTCGCTTTCGGTTGAGTTGTCATCAGGATGAAGGAGTGGCGAAGTCGCCGAACGCATTTGGATCAAACGATGGCATGCGGGTGGTCGATGCCACGACAAATGCCATGCGCGTAGCAACCTGCAACTTTTGTACGGCGATCTCGGCACACAGCGGAGCTCTTTGCAGACGCTGCTGGTGCACGCTGCATGCGGCGGCGCGCTGGGTTTGCTTTCCGGTCGATGATGGAGAAAACCCAGGGAAGCACTCGCCAAGGCTCGGCATCCCTGGGCTGAAAGACGCAACACCGTTGGTGTTGAAGAAGACTGAAGAAGGCAGATCTCACCATGTGAACAGGAGGACCTCTCGCCTAAAAGGAGAGCCATTCAT
>CAILZI010000079.1 GCA_903838675.1 uncultured Verrucomicrobiota bacterium | reverse complement strand
TGGTGCCGCGAATTCAAGCGGCTGCGCCCAGAAAAGCAATAGGTATACCGGGGCTACATGACCGGCTGGCCGATCTCGCGCCAGGGTCCCTGCTTGAGTACTATGTCCGGCACGAGCGACTGCCAGTTGAGATCACGGGCGTGGATCATGTTGCGCACTTCTGCACTGGTGTGAAAGAGGAAGTCCATGTTTGTCTCTTCCAGCGCCCGCACGCTCTTGGTTTCGATCAGGTAGCGCAGCAGGTGTTTTTGCTCGGGAGTCACACGGCAGTCGTTCACCCCGAGAATCTGACCGTTCAGCGGGTTGCCCATAGGATAGACATAAACACGCACCTGGTTTTTAAAGAGCCGACCAAAAGCTTCAAGCAGGCCGCCTTCAAGGTCTGTGCACCAGCGCTCATTAAACAACTCCTGGAACAGGGGCAGGCCCAGTACGATGCCGATGGGGCACTGCGTGTGGCGCGCGAGGTAGCTGCTGACACGATGGAACTCGGGATACTTTGAAATGAGCACGTTTTTGCCAAGTGCCTGGAGCACGTCTGCACGCGCGAGGAATTCGCTGTCTGGCACCTCGGCACCACTGGCGAGGAGGTTGTGCATGGTGATTTCGAGAATCTCGATGTTGTTCCGGGCGTCATCACCAAAATCTGCCTGAAACGCGGCCTGCCCGCGCTCGATCATGTCGAGGTTGAGCTTGGTGATGGGATCAAAGCTGCCGCGCTTGAGGAAGACCGGCTTTTTATACAGGACGTCTGCAGCCTGCCAGATTTCGCCATCGGCACCGAAAAGCGCAGCGTCTGCCAGACCCAAGCGGACGAGCTTGAGGGCCACGAGTCGATCTTGGAACTCAGAGGCGGCGAAGGCGGGGCCGGTGAAGTCGATCATGTCGATTTCCACACGCTTGCGGCTCAAATCGTCGAGGAGGCTTTGGAGAAAGGTGGAGAGGTCGTCCCGCAGATGAAAGGCGGCGTAGATGAAATTCACTCCCAATTTGCCGAGTGCATCCGACTGCCGCGCGTTGGAGTCGTCCAGCAGCCGCACGTGCATCTGGATTTCGCTGCTGGGGCCGCCGGGATCGGTTTGAAAACGCAGGCCGATCCAGCCATGACATTCCTCCTTGGTGTCGCGGTAGGAACGGGCACGCACGGTATCGGCGAGCGTGAAGAAGGTGGTGGTGGCGCCACGCTTGGCATTCAACCGCTGTATGAGCATGGGGTACTCATGCTCCAGCATGTCGCACATGCGCTGGCGCGAGACGTAGCGGGAACACTTGCCGTAGATCTCGTCACTGATGGTCATGTCATAGGCAGACATGGTTTTGGCAACAGTGCCGGATGCGCCGCCGGCACGGAAGAACCAGTTGGCGACTTCCTGACCGGCACCGATTTCTGCAAAGGTGCCGTAGATGGTGTGAGCAAGATTGATCTTGAGCGCTTTTTCAAGCGTGCCGGGGCGGTCGTTAACAGAATTCATGTGGGGTGATTTTATGATGCGCATGCCTGACGCCGATGCACGAAGCATTTGAAGGCAGTTCCGGCTCCATCGGGGTCGGTGAGCCAGGCTGGAGCAGCGTGTGAATGCAGAAATTCGGCCAAGGTCTGGCGCGAAGCCTGGGTGAGGCCCAGTGCACACAGCCAGGCGGCGTAGTCGGTGAAATTGATGTCGGCAGTGATGTCCTGGCGGCCAGGATTGGCATAGATGTCGGCTCCCGTGAGTCTTTGATGCAGCAGATAAGCACGCAGCGTGCCGTGTGCCCGCCGATGGTAGAGCCGGGGGAATTCGTCGCCGTAGTCGATGGTGAGCATGGCACCGCCTTTCCAATGCGGTGTCCATTGGTGCAGCCAGTCGCGAATGCTGGGATGAAGCTCGCAGCGCTGTCGATCTGCGAAGGCAGTGTGGCGCAACGCGCTGTAGTGGGCTGCGTCGAGAGAATGCGGGTGCAACTGCTCCGGCACCCAGACCTCATGCCAGCGCTGCTCAGCGGCGCTCCATTGCACGAGGGTGGCGGGGAAGGCGTCGAGGAGCTCGTTGTGGTAGATGAACGCGTGGCCTTGCGCAGCAGCGAGCGCGGCTTCGAGATCCTGGTGCCATGTCACTTTAGTCCCCAACTTCTTCTGCTGCTCCTGCCGTAGCACCGGAGAGGTCTCGACAATATGAAAGGTGAAACGTCGCCGGGCCCACCAGCCGAGTGCCTTGCGCACGGCTTGCATGAGCGACCCATCACCTGCACCGACTTCGATGATGTGACGCACTTGGGGCTGACGCTGTGAGTCCGATTTGAGCCAGGCTGCGACGGCCTGCCCTAGAGCTGGCGAGAGGGTGGCGGAGGTGGAGAAATCCCCGGCCCGGCCAACGGTGCGAATGTGACGTGTGTAGTAGCCGCGTTCGGGATCGAACAGGGCACGTGCCATGAATGCAGAGAAGGGCTCAGAAACTGCGGATGATTTCATCGGCGATGATTTCCAAGCCTTCACGCACGATGTGCTGCGGCTGCGAGTAGGTGAGGCGCAGGCATTCGTGCGGATGCCGCCATTCCTTATCCAGGCCGTAGGCAAAGTAATGCCCCGGGATGACGAGCACCTTGCGCTCTTTGAGCCGACGATACAATTCTGCGGCAGGGATGGGCAGGCCATTGATCCAGAGCCAGAGGAAGAAGGCCCCCTCCTGAGCATGCAGAGCCCACGGCACGCGATCTCCCAACGCAGATGCGAGAACGGATTTGGCAAAGTCGGAGCGTTCGCGATAGAAAGGGCGAATGACCGTGGGGCCGAGTTTGACGAGGGTGTCGTCTTTGAGCAGCGGCATGAGGAGGGCCTGGCCGAGATTTCCATTCGCCAGCGAGACGATGGCGTTCATGTTCGAGAGCGCCTTCACGATGTGTGGATCGGCAACGATCATGGCCGTGCGCACTCCGGGCAGGCCGACTTTGCTCATGCTGATGCTGAAGATCATGCCTGGCTGCCATTTGGGCTGGAAGCCATTGTGGATGACCCCGGGAAAGGGATGGCCGTAGGCGTTGTCGATGATGAGCGGAATGCCGTGCGCGTCTGCGAGCGCATGCAGGCTGTCGAACTCGTTTTGCGTGAGAACGTTGCCCGTGGGATTGGTGGGGCATGAGACACACATCGCGGCGATGTCGGGTGTGATGCGCAGCTGATCGAAATCGACGTGGTATTTGATTTCGTGCGGGGCGGTTTCGACAATGCGAGGCAGACAGGCGGTGAAGTGGCCAGGGCTGAGCGCCTGGTTGGCGTAGCCGATGTATTCAGGCAGCAGCGGGAAAAGAATGCGGCGTTTGGTCGTACCGGTCTGACCGGCGAGAAGATTGAAGAGGAGGAAGAACGCGGACTGGGAGCTGGGCATGACCGCGATGTTGTCCTGGGTCACATTCCAGCCGCATTCGCGTTTGAGGAAAGCTGCGAAGGCTTCGCGGAAGAGAGGATTGCCACCGGGCGGATCATAGTTGAGCAAAGTGCGGTCGATGCTGCCGTCGTCGAGCATGGCGCGCATGCGGTCGCGCCAGAGCTGCTGCACAGCGGGAATGGCGGCTGGCTGGCCACCACCGAGCATGCGCATGTCAGGATGGATGGTGAGCGCGGCTCCGCAGTCATCCATGAGTTCCTGGATGCCGCTGGGGCCTGCAAGGCGCTGGCCAATGTCTGAGAAGGTTGGTTGCATCAAGTGGCGACCGAGGTTTGCACCCAGTCGCGAATATTGAAACTTGGCGCAGCTTTTTCAATCTGCCAGCGGCCATCCGCATTGAGTCTGACGCTGCCGAGCCAGCGCTGATGCCACTCCTCGGGCGCGATCATGCTGAGCTGGCGCCTGCCATCGACCTCGTAGAGGTGATAAACCTCGCCACAGACGGGCTCGAAACCGAAGTGGCTTTCGTAGATGAGCTTGTTCCAGTTGAAGGCGTCGATGACCTCCATGTAGCGTTCCTGGATTTCGACCATCTCCTGCTGGAGCACACGCTCGACACGGGAGACGCCGCGGGATTTGAAGCTGGTGAGATCCTGCGGGATGATTTTGGCAGCCAGACGCGAAACCGGATACGGCAGGTAGTTGCCGCGAGGTTCAGGGGCTTGCAGAGCAGCGTCGATGGGATCCAAAGCAGGGGCGTTTTCTCTCATAATTTGGCGGTGGAGGCACGGGTTGCAACGGTGCTTTGATTTGAAAAGCCAGCACGAGAGCTTAGAATGAGGCATGAAGAACGTCTCGAAACTGCTGCTGGCTGCACTGCTCTCCGGGTTTCTGGCCTCGTGCGCGAGCAGAACCATGGACAGCATCCCGACGCTGGCGGAACTGAATGCCTACGAAAAAGTGGTCCGTGCCAGGTATCAGGTGATGTTCGACGAACTTGAGAAAAAACACGCAAGCGGTGCCATCAGCAAAGCTGAATACGAACAACAAAAGCGCTGGCTCAACTCCAAAGTCGCTGAGAGTGTCAACAACGCGGCATGGAACAAACACTACCTTGCTGAATCGGAGCGGAAATCCGACAACGTTCCGACACCTGACCACCCGGTGGCTTTGACCTCAGGGCTGGTGGGAGGCAACGGCATGATGGCCGGTGCGATCTCATCCGGGGGAATGGGTTCTTTTTACCGCCCATCCTATCAAAATTATGGTGCCGTTTCAGGCATGGGAGGCTCTGCTGGCATGGGAAGCATTCGCGGCGCCAGCGAGCAGCTTAACAGAGCACAATCCACCCGCAATGATGCCATCTCAGCAGGGGGCACCTATCTTTCCGCACCGCCGCCCGGCTCGGTTTACGATGAGGATCCGCGGCGTTAAAAACGAAGCGTCTCTTTCTGGCCCGGCACTGCGATAGGTACAGCGCATCAAAATGATAAAGCCCTGTGAGGAGTGATCCCCACAGGGCTTTTGGCGGCGGATTGCTCCGCCACATTGACCTCCCTAGGAGGTCAATGCGTTACTTCTTCTTCGCAGCCTTTTTAGCGGCTTTCTTTGCGACTTTCTTTGCGGGTGCCTTTTTGACGGCTTTCTTTGCAGCTTTCTTAGCCATGGTGTTTATCCTCTGTTTGTTGTTGGTTGCGTTGTTGTTTTGTTTTGCCGAGGACGCGCTTTTGGCACCTC
>CAILZI010000078.1 GCA_903838675.1 uncultured Verrucomicrobiota bacterium | reverse complement strand
TGGCACCTACGGGCGCATTGATCCCGGCATTGACTCGGCCATCTCCGGCCATTGCTACAGCGCCAATGAGGCTTCGCTCTCTGAGGCCATCCGCGTCGGCAACATCATCGGTGCCAATGATGGCAACCTTGCCACCACGCCCATGGGCCTCAGCCAGACGCTGATGGACTTCGTCACCGGCGTCACGGATCCCGAGGATCTGGATTCCGTGCTGGAGCGCATCGCGCCTTCAGCTCCGACTGGATCCATCATGTTCAAGTACCTGCAGGAAGATGAAACCGCGCAGTTCCAGCAGCGCAGCCTTCAGCAGATCGCCCGTCCGACAGGCGGTGAGTTTCCTGTGGCTGCAACCGTGGTCGGCACGGAAGCCAATGGCAGCACGCAGAATCTTGGCCTGGTCTCCTACCTCGACATCAACCAGGGCGGCCTGGAACCCATCATCCAGCAGAACGAAGTGAACCGCCTGCGCGGCATCATCCGCCGCAGCCAGATCGCCGATGCCCTGGCCAAGCTGCTCGCCGCTGCCAATGATGGCGGCAGCATCAACTGGGGCGCTTCCACGAGCGATCCTGACAGCGATGTGGATACCCTGGTGGACGCCGCTGGCAATGCCCGTGGTGTGGATGCCAACACGTATGTGTTTGGCCAGGGAGCACGCCTCAAACGCCGCAAAGCCTACCGCCAGCCGGCGCGTCTGAATGGCGCCACTCTCGCCGCTCTCACCGATGCCGAACTGGCGGAGCAGTATGGCGGTGGCCGCTTTGTGAATCTCACGGAGCGCTATCGCAGCAGCAACCAGGCGCTGACACGTCAGCTTGACAGCGAGGTGCTCGTCTACTGGTCCAAGAGTGGTCTCTCGCTCAAAGACAGCAGCAACATCAAACGCTTCACGTATGTGGCCGCTGGCGGTGGCATCCGCGTGTGGGTCGAAGTCGGCACGCACCGCGTCAAGATCACGGTCGACGTGCAGGAAGTCACGCAGATCACCAACACGGTGGGCATTCAGAAACTCGCAGTCACCTACGCGTAAGATCAGGCGGGGCAAAACCCCATCATCACAAGCTGTGCGTTCAGCATCTGCACACCGCCCAGGGCGGTGTGCAGTTTTGAGCCCACCGAACCCAAACCACATCCGAACATGAGTCCTGAACAGATCAAAGAAATCAAAGTCAATCATCGCGAGCTGTTTGACGTCAAGCGTGCCGTGCTGGGCAGCGACAAATCCGCAGCCTCTGTCATTGCGCGGCAGATCGAGCATGATGCCGCCAATCCTCCGCGCATCGGAGCGGCCATGAAGGCGCGTGATGCCACGGACTATGCCAATGCGCTGCTGCAGATGTTCTTCGGTGCTCGTACAGGTGCCGAACTGCTGCGCACGGCGGCACTGGCGCTGGATCCAGAAGCGGAGCTGCCGGAGCTGGCAAGTCCGGGCAATGTGAATGTCGCAGATGTTGAAGAGCTTATTGCCGGTTATCGTGCTCAGAACGCGAAAGACGCGCACAGCATCGCGGCTCTGAAGGGCGAATTGCAGGCTGCTCAAGATCTGCTGGAAGACGACAGCCAGGATGCTGAAAGAGCTTTGCTGATCAAGCTCCGTGCCTGCAGCAACATCAAGGAAGTGCGCGATGTGTTCGCTGCGTTCGATGCGGACGCGGCGGGCGAATAACCTGAGGCCATTTAACTTTTTAATCCCACCGACAAATATCATGAGAGCAAAATTCATCGTCACCAAGGTCGCTAAAAACACCTGCTCCACTTGTGAGCAGGGCATTTCCTCCATTGAGCTGGAGATGAAGCCTGTCTGCCCGAGCACGTTCGGCCCCAAGGGTGAGCATGAGGACAATGATTTTCACCGCTGGAGCCCAAGTGGCGAATTCAAACTGATGATCACGAATCCTGCTCTCTATGACAAGTTCGTGGAAGGCCAGGCCTATTATATGGACTTCACTCTCGCTGAATCGAAGTAATCCCAGATCCAAACTGCGGGCAGGAGTGCCCGCGCTCCTCTCATCATCATGGCCTGGATCACACCAACGCTCGATTTGTGCAAAGGCCGTCTCACGGGGCCTGAGTGGACGGCGCTGGGCAATGCCGCGAAGAACTCGGGGCAGACAGCGGAGGGGCTGGCGCAGGAGGCAATTGATTCCATCGTAACGGAAGTGCGAGGTCGTATCCCGAAGCGGATCCGGCGCGGGCCGGATGGCACCATTCCCGATGAAGCCACCCGGGCGTTTCTGGCGCTGTGGGTCTATGACTTCATCACGCGCATTCCGGCGATGAAAAGCCTGTTGGATGATCTGCGGGTGAAGGCCTACGATAATGGAAACTCGACGCTGCGCGACATGGCTGCAGACAAGCTGCAAATCGTGCCGCCGACCGATCCCGCGCCACAGATCGACCAGGCGGCGGGGCCGTTTGTGGAAGTGGCGCGGCCTGCTCAGCCGAACCAGATGACCAGGTGTGATTTGGATGGACTCATTTGAAGCTTGCAGCCGCAAAAATTAGCCAAGGAATGCCGGAGGCTGTAACTCAAGCGCCATGAACCTCTCTGACAAAGACCCGATCTTCCAGGCCGTGAAGCTGGCGCAAAAGCGCGGGCTACTGCCGACTGCCCTGGGCAGTGCGGAGCTGCAGGAGCTCACGCTGCGGATGAAGGAGCGGGTGTTCTTCGCAGCGCGGTGGACGAATCTGCAGGCGCTGGACAAACTCAAGGCGCTGGTTGAGCGGCATGTGCAGGGTGAAGGATTTAACAATGACCTGGCCAAGCTGCGCATCGAGGCGCGGAAGATTTTGGCGCAGTATGGCTACACGCCTGAGGCTGGATTCCCGGGTGATGAGGAACTGCACATTCCACCAGCAACAGCGGGCTCTCTGCAAGACCTTGGCAGTGACAAGCGGTTGAACCTGATCTTTGAAACGCAGGCCGCCCTGGCACGTGGGCTGGGCATGAAGCTGCGCAACCTGCAGCGGCAGGAGATGTTCCCGGCCATTGAGCTGGTGAGGCTGAAGAATGCACGCCGGGAGGAATGGCAGCGGGACT
>CAILZI010000077.1 GCA_903838675.1 uncultured Verrucomicrobiota bacterium | reverse complement strand
GAGCGGTTGCGTTTTCTTCTTTCCAGAAAGTGCCTTCAGGGTGGGCCAGGGCGCGGCCTTCGGTCTTTTCAATGTAGTCAGCCAGCGCGGCTTCAAGGGTGATGATCTGGGATTCGGTGAGTTTCATGGGTCTGGGTGGGTGCGATGTTTTTTTCTGGGTGGGTGCTGAGATGGGATTAAGCGGCCTGGCCGAGGTTGGCGGGGATGGCCCGACCTTCGTTACGTAACAAACGTTTATACTTGGCGATGAGTCCGCTGGCGTCCTTGCGCTGACCTTTGAGCACCATCCAGAGATGAGGGCGGGCCACGTCCAGGGCAGCGGCATGCCGACAGATGCCGGGGAACTCGGTTTCGTTTCTTTGTTTGTGCTTCGTTTGTTTCATGCTACTGTAACGGATGTTACGAAACGTTTGTTTCATGTCAATTTAAATAATGAAATGATTGTTACTTTTTCTGGTCACCTAGACTTCCTGATGAAACAGCACGGGCTGAGCAATGCCGAGCTGGCCCGGAAGGCTGAGGTGTCGCATGTGGCCGTGGGTAATTACCTCAAGGGCAGGATTCCCAGAAACCCGGAGCTGCAGCGCTTGGCGGCGGTGTTTGGATTGAACCCCGACTACCTGCTCAACCCGGCCAAGTACAGCGCTCCCCTGCTGGCTGCGAAAGCGCATGCTCAAACTGTCGCGGGGACTCAGGCGGAAAAGGATGCCGCCTTTAATGAGCGGGCCAAGAGCTTGACGAATCAGATGACCCAGGAGGATGCGGCCTCTTACGTCACTGGTGCACGTGCCAGGCTCAAGGCGGCGCGCATGGCCAAGGGCTTGACCCCCAAGCAAATGGCCAAAGAAATGGGGTATAGTGAGGTGAGCACCTACCTCAGCATCGAAGACGGGCGCAGTCAGATGGGTGAGAAAATGGCGATCAAGGCCGCTAAAATCCTCGGCATCGACGTATCAGAACTCATGGACGGCTCTGATCATCCTATTGAGCGAGACACGGCCAAGGGCACCTTTGGTGCTGTGCCCGATATGCAACTGCCGCCTGGAATGAAGGCCAAGTATGTGCCACTGCTCGCCATGGCGCAGTGCGGGCCTTTGATGGCATGGGATGATGGTGGGTACACGGGGGAGGGCTTTCTGGCTTTCAATCCGGCAGATCCACGGGCATTTGCTGTCACCCTCTCAGGTGACAGCATGGTGCCGCGCATCGAGCCTGGAGATGTGGCGCTGATTTACCCAAGCAAGCCGCCGAAGAATGGCTGCGTAGTCATCGCCCGGCTTAATGAAGACAATGGCGGCGATGTGATGCTCAAGCTGTACCAAAGCAATGGAGACCGAATCACTCTCAGCTCGTACAACCCTGCCTATCCGCCGATGCAGTACAGCCGCGCTGACTTTGCGTGGATCTATCCCGTTGCCAAAATCACGAAGGATTTGTAAAACCACATCTTCAGAAGATCGTTAAACTCATCACATTATGAAAACACTGATCGCGCTCATCGTCTCCACCGTCGTGGCCATTGCCGCAGATGATCGGCAGAACATCGCGAAGCTAACCACGCTTGCTGGCAAAACTTTTGATCAGGTGAAAGTGTCCAAGGTGACAGCGGTTGAAATTCGATTTACTCACGCCACCGGCATCGCCTCCGTTCCGCTGGCCGATCTTCCGCCAGACATGCAAAAGCTCTTTGGTTATGATCCAGTGGCTGCTGACTTTGAAATGGTCAATGTGCAAGAGGAGCGCCGTCAGGCACTGATTGCTGATGAAAAAAGGAAAGCCGATCATGCCGCCTTGTTGGCAAAGCAGAAGTCTGAGCACTCTGCCATCAAGGCCATTGAGGCTAAAGGCGTCAAGCTTAGCCTTGTAGTTCGCTCCATTGCTGCTGATTCGGCCACATGTGCTGTGATGAGGGTCAGGCTCGTGGAGATGAATGGCAAAAGCATCAATGGTAAAAAAGTGGCGGCAAAGAAAAAGATGAATGGTGAGTACGAACTCACTGAAGAGTTGGTGCCCATGCCTGGAGCTGACCCATATGAAATTGAAACATTGATCATTATGCACGGGTTGGAAAAGCCCGTTGTTGGGCGGCAGTTCGTACGCGTGGTTTATCCCTGCGCGTATAATGCAAAGGGTGTTGCCACGCATTATGCGGCTGATGCCGACATGGCCTATGGCATCTTGAAACAGAAACTGGCAAGTCATTGATTCTTTACCCTCTTCCGGGCCGCGCATCGCTGCGCGGCTTTTTTTGCGCCTGTGCATGATGAGTCTTGGCGCGGAACAGGCGGATGAGGCGGGGTGCTGAGGTGTGGGTGGTGTGGCTGAATGGAGGTGCGCTTAGCCGTGCTGCTTCTTCTGGGTGAAGCGGTGGCGCATCGCCGCCCCTGGCCGGGCAGGTGGTGCGCCGCCAACCCTGAGGGCGTGGCGGGCTGGAGCGGTTTGTTCCATCCCTCACCCATCCACGCTTATGCTCGAATTCTTCCTCCTTGTTGTCCGCCATGGCATGGCCCTCTTTGGTGCTTATCTCACGGCGCATGGTGTCAATGCCTCTTCAACCGAATCCATCGTGCTCGGCCTGGTCGCGCTGGCTGTGCCGATTGTCTGGTCGTTTGTGGCCAAGATGTTCAAGTTTGATGAGACGTGGAAGTTTGATCCGACGCTCTCCGAAAAGCTGCGCACGGCGCTGGGTTCGCTGGTGTCCCAGGGTATCACGTTTGCCTCGGCCTATTACTCGATTGATGCTCACGATCCCAGCGCCCTGGTCATCGCGGTAATCAATGCCATCGCTTCGCATTACGGTGTGCATCAGCAGATCGCGCACAGCACGCCGCTGGATGTGGCGACGGCGATCAAGGTTTTCGTGGCGGGGTTTTGTGTGCTGACGTTGAGTTCGTGTGCGGGCGCTTTGGCGTTGCTGGCCAATCCTGCCGTAGACAGCATGGCCATTTCACTTGTTGAGCTGGGTCTTGATGAGGCGGTGTCCAAGGGTGTTGTGACGCCAGGTCAGGTGGTCACGATCAAAAAGGCGGGTGCGGTGATTACTGATCCGAATGATTCCACTGTTAACAAGGCGGTGAAGCTGGAAGACATCGGTCTGGATGTGGCGGTCGCTGCTGGGAAGCTGAGTCCTGGGGACAGTCTGTTCATCAAGGATGCCACAGCCGTGGTGCAGAAGGCTGTGACGCCTGGCGCCAAGCAGCCGGTGAAAGTGGCGCCAGTGAAGACGGCGAGCGCCAGAGTCAGAAGCGGGCAGGAGTGCCCGCGCTCCCCTCGTGACGTGCCCGGCTGCATGCAGCTTGCGGGCGGTGTGCCGCTGTATGGCGAGCGTGTGGCGTTTGTGCTG
>CAILZI010000076.1 GCA_903838675.1 uncultured Verrucomicrobiota bacterium | reverse complement strand
TGCTGCGTTCAGCATCGCTACGCTCGCCTCACTGCGCAGCCCCCAATGGGGCGTGCAACGCAAGGCTAAAGCCTTTTACAGAACAGACTTTACACCCCCCGAGCAACTGCAACTATGCGAACGGTCATGCATCAGCGAGGTGCTGAAAAACAAGTGATGGCTACAGCTACATTTGCGTCATGCACAGTGCCACACTGTCTTCGACGGCCAATTCCTCAGCGGCAAACATTTTAAGTAAGTGAGTTGAAGTTGTGACGCAGGCAAAAATTGCAGGTCAAGCATATCTCAGATGCTCATCGACACAAATGGACTCATCCCCAGCGCTATGCACCGACTTCAGGGGCATCAGATAGTTCCACTATCCTTGTATGAGGCTAATATTCCCGAGAAAATACTTAGGAACAAACATTGGCAAGAACGGGGTGAGAGACTATTCAATAAGAATGGGCATTGAGGCTTGCCATAAAAACGTCATTGCTTAAAAAAAATAGTTAGTTAATGGCGAGGATTAAATCATTGTTTCCGTAGAATCGCAAAATATGATCAAAGCTGCACGAGCGAAGCTTGACGCTCACATGTTCTCCTCTTGCCCTATTGAATAGTCGAACCGAATGATCGCTAGAACCTACTCAGCCACCCTTGTTGGCGTTGATGCCGTGGAGGTGGAGATCGAATCACATGACAGCGGTGGAACACCCAAGATGTTCATCGTTGGTCTTCCGGACACATCGGTGAAGGAAAGTCGCGAGCGCGTCACCGCGGCGATTTCATCTTCTGGTTTCATCATGAATGATGGGGTGACCACCGTAAATCTGGCGCCGGCAGATTTGAAAAAGGAAGGCCCCGGCTTTGACCTGCCTATCGCCATTTCGCTGATTGCGCACCGGGCCCGAATCCCCATGGGGATGCTCGGGGAGTCTGCCATGATTGGGGAGCTGGCGCTGAATGGCGAACTGCGGCCTGTGCGTGGTTTGCTCGCGGTCGCGCTCGAAGCCAGGCGCAAGGGAAGGAAGCGGCTGCTGGTTCCGAAACGCGCAGCACTTGAGGCCAGCGTGGTGGCCGGGATTGACATTGTGGGAGTGCATAATCTCCGTGAGGCCGTGGACTATCTCAAAGGCGACATCGAACTCGCTCCCGAGCCCTGTCGTGCGGCGGAACTGTTCGCAGCCGTTTCGCATTACGACATTGATTTCAATGATGTGAAAGGTCAGGCCGACGCGATTCGGGCCATCGAAATCGCCGTCAGTGGCGGCCACGGGCTGCTGATGATAGGCCCGCCTGGCACCGGCAAATCGATGATTGCCAAACGGATCCCCACCATCATGCCTGGCATGAGCGAGGAGGAGGCCATCGAAACCACCAAAATTCACAGCGCTGCAGGCTTGCTCGGCGAAGCCAGCTCCTTCGTCGCCACCCGTCCGTTTCGTTCCCCGCATCACACGATCAGTGATGCCGGCCTGCTTGGTGGCGGCTCCAATCCCGGACCCGGAGAAGTTTCCCTGGCGCATAATGGCGTGCTCTTCCTCGATGAACTGCCAGAATTTCGCCGCAGCACGCTCGAAGTTCTGCGTCAGCCCCTCGAAGACGGCAAGGTCACCATCTCGCGCGCCGCAGGCACGGTGACCTTCCCGGCGAAGTTCATGCTCGTGGCGGCGATGAACCCTTGCCCATGCGGCTACTACGGGGATCTCAAACGCGAGTGCCGTTGCGGCTCGGTGGTGATCCAGCGGTATCGTCAGCGCATCAGCGGGCCGTTGCTAGACCGTATCGACCTCCATGTTGAAGTCCCTCTCGTTGATTACAAGGCGCTGGCTTCGAGCGAGGGCGGTGAAGCCTCCGACCCCATCCGCAAACGTGTCGAAACCGCCCGCGGCATGCAGCAGGAGCGCTTCGCCAAACATGCGGGTGTCCATGCCAACAGCAGCATGACGCCACGCCTTATCAAAAAGCACTGCGAGCTCGATGCCGAGTCCTCAGGCTGTCTCGAACACGCCATGAGCGAGATGAATTTCAGCGCCCGTGCCCACGATCGTATTCTCAAAGTGGCGCGTACTCTGGCCGACCTCGCAGGACATGACAAGATCACCTCTGACAATGTGCTGGAAGCCATCGGCTACCGCACGCTCGACCGGAAGATGTGGGCGTGATTGTCTGAGTTACCACCACATCAACTTCGCTTATCTCAATTCTACCATGACCCGCTCACTCATTGCTCTCGCAATTTTCAGCCTGCTGCCTCTGGCAGCCTCTGCGCACTCTCTGTGGATCGAAGAACTGCCGGACCATGCGGGTCTTGGCGTAAGGTTTGCACAGTGGGGAGATGAATATGAAGTCTCGCCCGGGCATCTCGATTCCTTCGTGCAGGTTTCGGGATGGACAGTCGATGACAAAGGGCAGCCGCAGGTTCTGGAAGTGGTCAAAAAGAAAGATCACTTCTTCCTCGGCAAACTCGATGGCGTACGGACGGCCTTTGCCCAGGCACAGTTTACGGTGCGCAAGCTGCATGAGGACAAGCCAGCACGTGCCCCCATCTTTTACTGCCGCTGGCAGCCGGAAGGCGCAGGTGCTGGTACGCCTGCCATGACGATGGACGTCGTTCCCACCGGCAAGCCCGGAGAAGCTCGGGTTTATTTTCGCGGCAAGCCCCTCGGCGGTGTCGAGTTGCTGCTTTTTTCCCCCAAGGTCAGCGAGCAGAAACTCCAGGCCGATGCTGAGGGTTATGTGCGTGCGCCAGACATCTCCAAGCCCGGCCAGTACTTGCTCGCAGTCGCTCGTTACTCCGAAGAACTGCCAGGCTTCTTCAATGGCGTCGCTTTTGGCATCACCAGTCACAGCGCCTCGCTGTATTGGATCGTCAAAGAAAAGTAAGGAGCGGATGCCAGCGCTTGGAAGGGAGAGCGTCGCCAGGGTTACGGAGATTTGCTTTCCGGTTTCGCCGCTTCCAATGGCAACGGGGCAGAGTCTGCAGGTGGGACTACGATGACTTCCGGCGCGGGTTTGATGCCTTCACGGTTTTCACCACCGATGGCGATGAGCTTTCCGGCTCCTCCGCTCAACAACCGATGGAAGTACCGTGGATGGGCGAGCTTGGCGACTGCCACCCAGGTGTCTCCGCGCAGTTCGAGCAACCGCCCTGTCACTCCACTGGAAAACAGACGCCCCTCTTGCGCTGCAGCAGCAAAACCAAACCCGCCGATCTTGTCAGCTGGCAGTGAAGGACCATCGCTCCATTTGCCAGTCGTAGTATCAAGTATGGTAACAGCGCTGGTCAGTTCATTGTCATCCCTCATGCCGCCAATGGCATAGATCTTCGTCCCGAGGGTTTGCACAGCGAGGGCCCGGCGTTTGAACGGCTGCGCATGGCTTTGCCATGTCGCATCTGCCTTGGTCAAATCGAGCGTGAGATAGGTGTCATGCCACACGGAATCTGCATCACCTTCCATCCGCCAGCCACCGATGACGTAGAGGACGTCACCACAGACGATGCTGTCATGACTGGAGCGGCGCTGTGGCAGTTTTGGCAGTGGTGTCCATTTGCCGCTGGCGATGTCATATTTCGCTGCAGTTTCGCTCGACCATAGATCCTGCTTTTCGCCCTTCGCATTTCGTGCGGCCATGCCGCCGATGCGAATCACACCCTCCTTGGTTGCGACGAGGGATGCACCCTGCGATGGCTCATCCTGCGCCAGGGCCTCCCATTTATCCGTATCCCGATTCCATCGAAACAAACCACCATTCACATCATCACGGTTGTACTTGTGGCGCTTGCCGCTGTGGCCGCCAAAGAAATAGATGGAGCCATCCGGCATGCTTGCAGCGCCAAAACTCGCGACCTGCAGCGGCAGGTCCGGTGGCGTTTCGTTCGCCGTCAGTGCGGTGGTGAAGACCAGCAACAGGGAGACTAGGGGAAGAGCATTCATGCGGATACCTGCGATACAGCAGCTACGTGCCACTGCTTGCGTTGTTTGGTGAAATACTTGCGATCAAACGAACTGTTGCGAGATAAACCTCGAAACGGAACACAAAGAACAGATTTGCACTTCCATGTTTTTCGTCCATCCTCCAATGTCTGATGAACCTCAAACCTGCCAGCCGAATTGCGATTCGTGCCGTTGTAAAAACGGTACGCGCCCTTTGGCATGCCTGACACAACGGTTTGGGGACCCTGCGCGAAATGCGCTCATCATCACGAGACAAAACAATCAGAAATGATGCCAGAAGGTAGCCCTCAGACCGGCACCTTCATGAGCACCCCTGATACACAACTCCAACACCATGCCTGGCGCGGCGCGCGGGCGATGCTGCTTTCGCTCACCTGTTTCTCCGGCAATGCCCTGCTGCTGAAGGATCTCGCCTCTCATCGCAACATTGATCCGTGGATGTCGATGACGTTCCGTGCAGTCGTCGGCCTGCTTTTGACGATCATTCTCTTTGCGCCTGCTGGGACGCTGAAGCTGCGCCGTTCGTTTCAAAGCTGGCTGCTGGCTTCGCGCGGCGTGCTTGGTGCGCTGGGTACGGCGGCCTACTACACCACCATCGGGCCGCTGGGAGCCGGCAAGGCCACGCTCATTGGCAACACGTGGACGATCTTTGCAGCCATCATGGCCGCCTTCGTTCTGCATGAGAGGCTTGGGCTGGTGAAGCTTTTTGGTATCCTCTTGGCCTTGACCGGCCTGAGCCTGCTAACGGGGCTGGCTCCTGGCACGATGGCCCAGTTTGGGCATCATGAAATGATCGCTCTTACTGGTGCGGTTCTGGCTGCTGCGGTCGTCGTAGTGATTCGTCAACTCACGCGCACGGAGACTAGTGCCACCATTTTTTCATCGCAGTGCATTTATGCATTGCTGCTTTCTTTGCCGCTGGCTGCTGCCAATTTCACGTCGCTTAATACCATGGACGTGGTGCTGCTCACGGCTGCGGCCTTGTGCGCCAGCGTCGGTCAGCTGGCGATGACAGAGGGCTTCCGTTTTCTCTCTGTCGCTGCGGGCGGCGCCTTCCAGATGATGGTGCCCGTCGTTATTTCACTCTCCAGTATCGCGCTTTTTGCAGAACCCTTCACGCTCGCGCAGTCGCTCGGCGGTGTTCTGGTGCTATGGGGCAGTTATCACACGGTCGTGGGCGGCTTCAGCAGGAAAACTGCAAAGACCTGATTCAAAACGCAAACCCCACCGTCACATGCAGGAATCCGCTCTGTTCACCGGTGCGGCGGTTGGGATTGTACCCGTAGTCGATACGGATCGGACCAAACGGCAGCTTGTAGCGCAGCCCACCGCCGATGGCCTCGCGGAAGTCCGATGAATAGGTCAGCGGCGAGGAATTGTTTCCTTGCGCCAGACTGCCGATGTCGCCAAAAACGGCCAGCTCAAGATTTTGGATGACCTCATAGGAAAACTCGGCGCTGGCAAACAGCGCTGACGTTCCGCCCAGCGGCGTGCCCCCAGGGGTCACTGGGCCGAGCCTGCGCATGCCAAAAGAGCGCACGCTGTACGGACCGCCGTTGAACACACGGCTGTCGATGGGGATTTTATCGGCGGTTGCTCCTTGAATCGTCGCCAGTTCAGCGCCCGTGGCGAAGCGGAGTTTTTTGGTGATCGGAATGTACCACGCTCCACGTAGATCCGACCGTAGAAAGCTCACTCCCGAACCCAGGGTGTCGGTGGAACTCTCAAGCCGTCCGGAGACATACCAGCCCTTCTTGGGCAGCACCGGGCTGTCGCGCCGGTCATACATCACGCTCGCACCCAGATTCATCAAGGAGTAGTTGGTAGGGCCGGTTTGATTCAGCGTGAGCACCTTGGAACTGACCGTGTTGGCTGTGGTGCTGATGAACACCGAATAGCTCAGCGCATGATTCACCCGCCGCGCCACATCCAGGCTCAGCGCCGTGCCGATGCGGTCATACTCGAATCGGTTGAACTGCTCCAGCGCCAGCCTTGTCGTCGCCGAATGCTGTGAATTAAACACCGCTGGATTGGTCACGCTCACAAAGCCCACCGGTCCAGCCATGCTGTAGCTCAGTTCCGCCGCCAGCGTGTTGCCTGTGTCACGCCAGTTCGTGTTTTTGTAGGTCACGCCCGCCTGCGGACCGAGGAAGGTGTCAAACCCTGGCTCAAAACCCACAGTGACCGGCTTTGCCTCCTCGCCCGTTATGCGCAGATTGCCGGCAGCCATGCTGGCATTTTCAGGCAGCACCTTGGTGTCCAGCAGCGTAAACATCCCGGTGTCCAGGGCCCGCTTGAAAAAGAAGTCAGCCTCCTCAGCCTCGTAAATCTGGCCTGTCAGGGGTTTGAACTTCGCCAGCAGCACGCGTTTGGCACCGCGGCTGAATGCTTCGTGCGCCGTGATTCGGGAGATCCTCACCCGCTCACCCGCGTGCATGCGAAACACCACATCCACCGTGCCGCCGGATTTTCCCAGCGTGTAGTCTGCGTTGGTCGCCGCATGCAGCCAGCCGTGTTCAGCGCAGATCGAATCCAGACGCTGCTGGATCTGCTGCACTCGCGCTTCATTGAAGGGTGTCCCACGCGCTTCCGTCATTTCCGCCTGCGTGAGTTTTTCAAGTTCCGGTGGCGATCCCGTTATGGATGCCTGACCAAAGATAAATTTGGGGCCCGGTTTGATCTCCAGTGTCAGGTCACGCCGCAGGTCGGCGCCTGCAGCCGGAGCGGGCAGCAGCAGTGTCTCCGCATTCAAGTAACCCTCGGCGCGCAGACGTCGCTGCACCAATCCTGCCCCCTGTTGCATATCTGCCTCCACCCATTGAGGAAGTTTTTTGTCCACGTCCTCGCGTTCCAGCGTTGGCTTCATCAGGTACTTCTTCAGCTCATCCTCCGGCAAAGGCAGTTCACCTTTCAGCGTCACCGTTCCCACACGCACGGCGTTGCCCGGCTTTACGGTGAGTTCGATCCCGCCCTTGGCCATTTTCCACGCCACTTCCGCATCAGGCCATCCTTCACGGATGAAATGCT
>CAILZI010000075.1 GCA_903838675.1 uncultured Verrucomicrobiota bacterium | reverse complement strand
CTGCACGGTGGGCGGCTACCGCGAGGCGCTGCGTTTGGAGACTGAAGCGTCTGACAACCGGCTGCTGGATCAAGCCATCGCCCTGTGTGGCGAGGCCTGCCGTCCGCATCTTGAGGCGCTGGAAGTCGGGATGCTGCAAGAAGTCATCCAGGCGCAGGTGGCGTTGTATTCGGGTCTCGATCCCGCAGCAGCCACGGAGCTGATGCGCGCCGTTAAAAAAAAAGCGCTGGTGGCACACCTCGCGACCTCCTCAACCGCTGCGACGAGCTGATCATGACCCTGGCCGCACAGCTGCGGCTGCTGCCGCGTGAGATCGAGAGCATGGGCCTGCACGATGCGGCCACACTGCTGCAAACCCTGCGGCATGAAGAAAACGCACGCCTGAAATTCGATGCCGCACTGCACGGCTGCACACTGAAATGAGCGACAAGTTTCAAATTCATCTTCAAGGCACCGCCGAGACCCAGCAATGGATCAAGGCGGAAGGTGAGCTGCGCAAACTCGACACCGCCGCCACACAGTTCCTCAACTCCCTCAAGCAGGGCGTCGGCATTGATCTCGGCGGCAAGCTCGTCAATGGCATCGGCCAGCTTCAGGGCATGTTCACCGGCTTTGTGGATCGTGGCTATGAGTTCAACAAGGTGATGGCACAGAGCGAAGGCGGCATCGCCAACGTGCTGGCCAAGTTCATGAACTTGGATGAACAAGCGGCCAAACAGGAAGCGGCCAAAGCAATGGCCGCGATCACTGAATGGGAGCCCAAAGCAGCCGGCTCTTTGCAGGATCTGACCATGGGCTTCATGGCATCGGTCGGAGCTGCCCAGCAGGCAGGTCTAAGCGTGAGTGAAAATGTCGAGCTGGTCGGCAAGTTTTCCAATGCGATTGCCAACCTCGGAATGGACGCCTCGCAGCTACAACAGGAAATCCGCGCCATCTTCACCGGTAACATCACAGCAGACGCCCAGCTGGCTAAGACTTTGCAGATCACGCCCGCTGCCATCCAGAGCGCGAAGGAAGCCGGGAATCTTTATGAGTTCCTGAACAAGCAGCTCGGCAAGCTTGGCAACATGTCTGCGGGTCCGGGTGTGGTGCTGTCCTCGTTGAGCTCAGCCATTGACAAAGCGGCGGGCGCGCTCGCTGGAGACTTGTTTGATGAAGTGATTAAGGGCGCTGAAGAACTCACTAAAGTCCTGGATGATCCGGCGATTAAAAACGCCTTGGAAGATGTAGGTGTGGAAATCGGGGACGTTGTTAAGGCAGGAATTCAGCTGTCCATTTGGGCAGTTGAAAACGCTCAGGTGTTATTCGGTGTAGCAGAAGCGGCTATGAAAGTTGGCGGAGCATTCGCTGCGATCAAGCTGGTGGAGATTGTTGCTGGCCTAGTTCTAAAAACATCTCGCTGGACTCAGCTCACGGCAGCTACGGATGCCAACACCGCTGCATTAGGACGCAACGTTGCAGCTCAGAAAACCGCCGCAGTTGGTAGTATCACCAGTGGTGTAGGCGGTGCTGCTGTAGCCAGTGTGGCGTCCGGCGGTATTGCAGCGGGCAAGGCTGGAGGTATGGCGATGGCTAAAGCTTGGTGGACGTCATTCAAAAATGTTCAAGTTCCTCCGCTTATCAGCAGTGTGGCTGTTCTTGCCGCAACAGCGTTTGCATTGCACGCGGTGAGTGAATACATGGCTGCGTGGGCGGAGTCGGAGACAGCAAAATACGACGCGGCAGCGGCCTCGAAAAAAAGAGGACTGACAGAGGTGGAACGAGTGCGGAAAGCTACTGCATCTGCCGTCACGTCTCCTGAAAAGGATGCGGCCAGTAGTATTGCCAAGGAAAATAAAGCTCGTCTGGAGCGAGAGGCTAGAGAGCAGATTCGCCAACTCAAAGAAGCTCAGGCTTATGCCGAGTCCATTAATCGTTTTACTTCGCCTAACGAAAAGATTTTTGCTAATGAAGCAGCGGGGCGCGCTGAGAAAGAGCTTGAGGATACGTTTGAAAAAATAGCGATGATTGATGACTTGGTTGCTGCCATGCATTCCGAAGAAGGTGCGAAAAAGGCCATGCAGCAAAGGTCTGTTGAAGCTGAAGCAGCCGAGAAGGCGTTCACACAATCTTTACTCGAAGGCCAAGCAGCTGCCGGAGAAAGCGCGGCCAAAATTACGCTGGCGTCCACCGCCGTTGATGACCTGGCTAAAAAGCTCCAGGCGATTTCTGGTCAAGATGTTGATACGTCCTCTTTTGAAGCTCTTTTAAAAAGCCTTCAAGGGCTCGATAAAGTGAAGCTGGGAGACCAGGGCATGAAGGATGTCACGGCGCTGATCGATGCCGCAGGCAAACTCCGCGACCTCAAAGCAGACGCGGCCAAGGAAGCGGAACAGCAGGCCGACAAACAAAAGAAGGCGGCGGAGGATCTGCGCCAGGCGGAGATTAAAAAACTCGAACTGCAAAGCCGGGCTGCTGAAGCTGCG
>CAILZI010000074.1 GCA_903838675.1 uncultured Verrucomicrobiota bacterium | reverse complement strand
TTCTATCTGCTGCAGACCCGAGGAGACTGGCATTGACACTGACATGCGCAGTTCATGCCACCAGAGAGTCAAAGGTACAGCTCTTTTTCACTGCCTGCAGTAAATTTTCACGGCCAGCACCTTCCCTGCCGAACACTACTGCTGCTCCCTCGGCTCTGGCCGGGTTAAGGATCCCAGCGCCAACGGGCGCATAGGCCCCCATTTTCATCCTTCATAATTTCCCCCACGTCCCCCCAAAAAAAACTGGGCGGCGCATCAGCACCGCCCAGCACAAAAAACAGAGATCAGTGAACCGAGTAAAACCTCACTTCACCTTGATCAGCTCCACATCGAAAATCAGCGCCTCATTCGGCCCGATGTCACGCCCCGCACCACGCGGGCCATACGCAAGCTTCGACGGAATGTAGAAACGATACTTCGATCCCTCCTGCATCAGCTGCACACCTTCCGTCCAGCCCGCGATCACCCGGTTCAGCGGAAACTCGATCGACTCCTTGCGCTTGTAGCTGCTGTCAAACACCGTCCCGTCGATCAGCGTCCCCTCGTAGTGCACTTCCACCGTGTCCGTCGCCTTCGGGCTCTTCCCCGTCCCCGGCGTGATCACCTTGTACTGCAGACCGCTCGCGGTCACCGTCACGCCTTCCTTCTTGGCGTTGTCTTCGAGAAATTTTTCACCTTTGGCAAGAGCAATAGCAGACATGGGATGGGGGGTAGTTTGGGGGGGTGGTTAACTTGGGAACCCAAACGCTAGCAGCCCTCCCAAAATTGTCGAATCCCGAATGCACCCCGTGAAGACCTGAACAGATCAACACACCGCAGAGGTCGGAACGCCGATGAGTTTTTTTCAGACCCATTCAGAACCAATCTCTGCGGCGTTCCAGTCTCTGCGGTGTAAAATCAGGATTCTGCGCAGGTCATTTGGCAGTGAGCAAATACCACCATCTCCGCCCCCTCTGCCCCTCTGCGGCAAAAACGAACGTCCCCTCGCTCCCTCCTCTGCGTCCGTCCCATCTCTGCGCCACAAGCCCATCCTTCCACGCAACGCCTGCCACACCGCGCCCCCCCCTTCGACCTTCGTCATTATTTCGTCATTCGGACTTACTCATTCGTCATTCCCCCATCCCCTCCCGCCTGTCCCCAAAATACCGCCTCAATCACCGCTTCCCTAAATCCAGCGCCCCCTCTTCGTCTTCGACTCCCGGCTTCTGAGTACGTAGTTCGGGCTTCAGCCCGCTCCGGCCCTCTTCGTATTGTAGTCCCGGCTTTAGCCGGTCCGTCTCCGGCTCAACCACTGCAAACAATCGCAAACCACCGCCAACAACTGCAAACCCCCCCTCCTCCACTCCGCGCTTCCTTTTCCCCCAGCGCCCCCCTAAACTCCCCCCATGAATCGCGAGCGCCTCTTCTCCCAGCTCTCCGCCCACACCGGCCCCTTTGACATCGCCATCATCGGCGGCGGTGCCACCGGCCTCGGCGCCGCAGTCGATGCCGCCTCACGCGGCCACTCCGTCGTCCTCATCGAGCAGTCCGACTTCGCCAAAGGCACCTCCTCCCGCAGCACCAAGCTCGTCCACGGCGGCGTCCGCTACCTCAAGCAGGGCAACGTCTCCCTCGTCCTCGAAGCCCTCCGCGAGCGCGGCCTCCTCGTCCGCAATGCCCCCCACCTCGTCCACAGCCTCCCCTTCGTCATCCCCAGCTACCACTGGTGGGAAGGCCCCTTCTACGGCATCGGCATGAAGGTCTACGACACCCTCGCCGGGCAGCTCGGCCTCCAGCCCTCACGCATCCTCTCCCGCGAAGAAATCGTCGACCTCCTCCCCACCCTCGAAACCGACGGCCTCGACGGCGGCGTCGTCTACCACGACGGCCAGTTCGATGACGCACGCCTCGCCATCCACCTCGCCCGCACCGCCGTCAATCACTGGGCCATCGTCCTCAATCACACCCGCTGCTGCGGCCTCATGAAGGAAAACGGCCACGTCATCGGCGTAAAGGCCGAATGCGTCGAAACCGGCCGCCAGCTCGAAATCCGCGCCAAGTGCGTCATCAATGCCACCGGCGTCTTCGTCGATGCCGTCCGCCACATGGACGACGCCAAGGCCGAACCCATCGTCGCCCCCAGCCAGGGCGTCCATCTCGTCCTCCCCCGCGAATTCCTCCCCGGCGACTCCGCCATCATGATCCCCAAGACCGACGACGGCCGCGTCCTCTTCGCCGTCCCCTGGCATGGCCGCGTCATCATCGGCACCACCGACACCCCCGTCCACCACGTCTCCCTCGAACCCCGCGCGCTCCCGAATGAAATCGCCTTCCTCATGAAGCACGCCGCCCGCTACCTCACTCGCCATCCCCTCCCCAGCGACGTCCTCAGTGTTTACGCCGGCCTCCGTCCCCTCGTCGCCATGAAGAACGAAGGCACCACCGCCGCACTCTCCCGCGATCACACCATCCTCGTCTCCGACTCCGGCCTCATCACCATCACCGGCGGCAAATGGACCACCTACCGCCGCATGGCCGAAGACGTCGTCGATCACGCCGAAATGGTCGGCGGCTTCGGCATGCGCCACTGCGTCACCCACACCCTCATGATCCACGGCTCCGCCACCGTCCTCGATCCCCACGACCCCCTCGCCGTTTACGGCAGCGATGCCGCCGAAATCCGTGCCATCGCCGCCAAAGAGCCCGAATGGGCCGGCAAAGTCCACCCCCGCCTCGACCTCACCTGCGCCGAAGTCATCTTCCACACCCGCCATGAACTCGCCCGCACCGTGGAGGACGTCCTCTCCCGCCGCAGCCGCAGCCTCCTCCTCGATGCCCAGGCCTCCCTCTCCGCCGCCCCCCGCGTCGCCGCCCTCATGGCCACCGAACTCGGCTGGGACTCCGAAAAAACCTGGCACGAAGTCGACCGCTTCCAAAAACTCGCCTGCGGCTACATCCTCGAAGGTTGAGCATCTGGAAGGTAGGGCTGGCAGTCCCCGCCATCGCACACTTCGAGGCGCGACCTGATGCAGGTTCGTCAGAGAGAATGGAATTAGGAGAGGCTATTTCTTCCGGTGAACCGCCGCAGAACGGATTCCTTCGAGGCTCGTTTGGCCAGTGACTTTCCTCATAAAGCCGACGGTGGCATTGCCAGAGAAGCCTTTGATTCCTCCCATCCGTGCTGCTCGTGTCATCCGTGGTTAAAAATCTCTGCCCCCTCTGCCCCCTCTGCCCCCTCTGCCCCCTCTGCCCCTTTGCGGCAAACCCGAACGTCCCAGCGCCCCGCACTGGATGCTCATTGACAAACCAACCCCATCTCCGATTTTCTCCCCATGCCTGCCACCATTCCCGCACCCGAGACATGGATCCGCTCCATCGGTGATTTGCGCCTGCCGCCCGAGACGGACCGGCATCTGCAGGAACTCATGGAGCGCAACAACGACGGCCTCCTGCAACCCGCGCAAAAACAGGAGCTCGCCGCCCTCGCCGCCTGGAGCGAGGAAATCTCATTGCTCCGCGCCGAGGCCCTCCAACTCCTCGGTCGTCGGCCCGCATGAGTCTCCCCGCTTCACTGGCTGAACTCGTCAAGACGCGCGCGAGCGACCGCTGCGAGTATTGCCGGATGAGCCAGTCCCTTCAGGGAGCCACCTTTCATTTCGAGCATGTGGTCCCGCGCACCTGCGGTGGCGGCACTGTGCCAGAAAATCTGGCCCTCGCCTGTCCGGGCTGCAATCTCCACAAATCAGACCGCTCTCATGCCACGGATCCCGACACGGATCTTTCCGCGCCTCTTTACCATCCGCGCCAGCACCCTTGGTCAGATCACTTCGCCTGGCAGGGAACCCGCATCATCGGCCTCACCCCCACAGGCCGCGCCACTATCAGCGCGCTCGACTTGAATCACCCCCGCCGCCTGCGCGTCCGCGCCGCCGAAGCCCTCTTCGACCTCTTCCCGCCCGGCTAGTTCAGTCCAAATGCGAAGAATGGGCTCTCTGCCCCTCTGCGGCAAAAACGCACGTCCCAAAGCCTCCTTCACCCCGCTGTCCCGTCCCACCCTCAGCCTGCCACGAAGCATGTACCTTCCATGCTGACTCTGTATCCCACCCTCTGTGCCCTCGCCTCGGCCTCTGGGGTGTAAAATGAGGTTCCTCTCATCCGTGCGGGTCGTGTCATCCGTGGTTAAAATCCGGTCCAATCCGGCATTTCTGATCCCTTTATCAGCGTCTGATGAGCGTCATATCAGCGGTTAAAAACTCTTCTCCCCGCAGCCACGTCCGACCCCCGAGAGAACAGATTCAAAAATTCCATCTCTGCTCCCTCTGCCTCTCTGCGGCAAAAACGCACGTCCCAAAGCCTCCTTCACCCCGCTGTCCCGTCCGGTTCCACAGCACTCAGCGTCCCGCGATGGCGTTCATGACGGCCTGCGCAATCGCTTCCAGCCTGCCTGCCTTCAAAGTGCCCACGACCCGGATCACCAGGCTCTCATTGGCCGTGAAGAGCTTGCGCGGCCTGGCAAAGCTGGGTTTGGCAAGCGTGCCCTGGTCGAAGTCACTGACCGGGTCAATCGCCACGGCTTCACGGTCACCGTAGTCCAGGCTGGTAATCTGGCAGAGGATGATATCGCTGTGATAATCCCCGGCGGCGAGCACGACAGCGGGCCGTAGCTTGCGCCCGGTTAAATCGGTGAACGGAAAGTTCACCAGCACTACAGCGCCTCTTGCAGGTGCGCCCATGCTGTCTCCTCCTCGTCGCGGTTCCAGTCCTTCAGCGCCTCCTGGCTCAGCAGGGCGGTTTCCGGCGCGGCAGGCGCTTCGTCTTCAATCAGCAGCGTCACCACCGCCATCGCGGGGAACGGCAGCCGGATGTCTTCCAGCAGCTTCACCGTGCCGTTGGGCAGCACCGTGGCGGGAACAGGTCTGAGTGTCGCGGACATGGTGCGCAGCATAGGTCAAGACAGGCTCGTGGTCGAGCCATTCGTTAGAGCTTGCAGGCAAAGAAATGTTCCAGAAAACAAAATTCCCTTGCCTGTCCATTCCCTTGCGGACTCTCACGCTCCGCAATCTCACAGCCCGTTGTTAACGTCCCCGAACCCACATGCTGGTTGTCTGAAAATCCCGTGAATTCTGCCATCCTGTGAATCCTGTCCAAATCATCCCCGTCCCATCACCATCCATTGCCCGGATCAGTGCCAGTCAGCACCCCATCAGTGGTTCAAAAACTCCGCCTCCGAGCTTGGTCTAGATCAGACCCTCAGAGCCCTCACCTTAGCCTCTGCAATGAAACCAAAAAGACATTCTGGAACATTCCATTGCTCCTTCATTCCTTTGTCAAAACTCAACGCCCCGCCATCCACCAACCTCCGCTTTCACACACTCGGCTGCAAACTTGTCAGCCCCCCAACCGCAACCAACCTGCAAGATTGCCAGATCCGACACACCCAAACGCCCTCTGTCACTCCCCAGCGCCATGCCGATTCTTGACCTCCTTCACCCCTTCGCATCCCGCACCGCTTTCTCCCAATCCACCACCTCTTCCGGCACCCCCACCCCCGGGCTCACCGCCTGCACCGTCTTCCAAGTTTTGAGCGCAAACTCCGCCATGTACTCCAGATAATCCGGCTCCAGCCTGGACGACGGCTCCGCCAGCGTCTGCCGCCAGGCATCCTTCGCGTGCGCTAAAGCGTCCTCAAAACGCCTCTGGTGCAGCCGGATGCGCGTCATTTCCCTCAGATCATCCAGCCGGTTCTTGTAGCTGGCGTTGTGCGCCGCATGGTTCTCATAAATCTGGCGATGCAGCCCCCACGCCTCCTCAAGGTGCCCGGCGCATTCCTGGGCTCCGGCCAGTGCCGCCAGCGCCCGGGTGAGAAGCGTGTCATTGCCCCCCTGCTGCGCCACACGCAGCCCTTCCTGCGCCGTGGCAATCGCTGCATCCGGTTGCTTCAGGCTGCGCTGAGCTGCACTCTTAATCTCAAGCGCGATCAGCCTGTCCTCCCGCAGTGTGTTGGCGCGGGCCTCGTCCGTCGAAATGGAAGCGGTGCGCACCTTGATGCAATCCATGGCCTCATCGGCGTGTTGGATGGCACGCTCATGCAGCCGGGCGCGATTCTCGATCTCCGCCAGCCACACCAGCTGATGCGGCAGTCTTAGGCTGTCCTTTTGCGCTTGGTTGCGCTCAACGACACCTGCCTGCATCTCCGCTGCACGCGCAAAGTCCCCGCGATGAATCATAAGCTCCACCAGCCGCACATCAAACTCCCACTGCCGCGCCGCGAGATCGCCCCGCTCCCGAGATAGCGCGATCCCTTCCTGAAGCTGCTTCTCCGCCGCATCAAACTGCCCCGCCGCCTCCAGCGCCGAGGCGTTGTCCATGAGGATGTAATGCAGCGCCATGCCACTGATTTCCTTTTGGCGCGCCTCCACGACCGTCACTGCCGCCTCCTGCGCGGCGTCCTTGCCTCGGCGCAGCTTGGTCCACAAGCGCACGAGCAGGCTCTGCGCCCTGAACCAGTTCCCACTGCCCCGTCCCTCATGCTGTTCGATGTCCGTGCGCAGCGCCTTGAGCAGGTCCACCGCCTCGATCCTGGACCCGTGATCCACCGCCATGTACAAGTGTTGAAAAGCCGCCTCACGCGCCACCGGATTTTCCGGCCCCAGTCGTGCAGCGGTGAGCTCCGCCGTGCGCCGCAGTGCCACCAGAGACAGCTTGCGGTCGCTCATGGCATCAAACATTCGGGCCACCTGCCCCATGAGCTCGATCTGCAGATCAGGATCCTGCCGCATGTCTTCGATGCGCTGCTGGCTGCTGATGAGCGCCAGCCGCAGCGCCTCGGGGTTCCTCCCGTTGCGCACTTCATCGGCCACTTCCTTGAGCAGACCGGTGAGGAAGGAGGCGGACTCCCGGCTGCGCAGCGCCTCGGACTCGGCACGGCCTTGTGCCTGCCGGGCCAGCTTCGCCTGCCAGATGGCCACGCCCGCACCCGTCACCAATGCGAGCACGCTGACGCACGCCGCTGCAAATGCGACACGATGGCGCTTAATCCAGCGCGAAGCGATGTAAGCCGTGCTGGGCGGATGCGCTGAGACGGGTGCGCCATCGAGGAAGCATTGCAGATCCGCCGCAAACTCCGCCGCGCTCTGGTAGCGGCGCTGCGGCTCTTTTTCCAGCGCACGCAGGGCGATCCAGTCGAGATCTGCGGGCAGCTTGGAGACATCCATGCGCACCTCTTTGGCGGGTGAATGCGCAGGGAGTATCCTGGTGGTGAAACTGGTGGAAGGACGTGGCGGATTTTTGTCGCGAATGGTGCGCCAGAACTCCTGCCGGCTCTGGCACTGCTTCGTCACTTCGGCAAAGGGCGGGCTGCCGGTGAGCATTTCGTACAGCACGGTGCCCAGCGCGTAGATGTCGCTGCGTGTGTCCACACTGCCCACGTCTTCGATCTGCTCCGGGGACATGTACTGCGGCGTGCCAAGAATGAAATTCGCCTGCGTGGCGAACGTCATGGCCTCGATGCCTCCTGAAGCGAGCGCCTTGGCGATGCCGAAGTCGATGATCTTCGGCACCGGCCTGCCGTCCACTTCCGTGACCAGGATGTTCGAAGGCTTCAGGTCCCGATGAATGACCCCCTTCTGATGCGCGTGCTGCACGCCACTGCATACCTCCCGGAACAGCTTGATGCGCTCAAACAGCGGCAGCTGGTGCTCTTCGCAATAGTCAGTGATGGGCCTGCCACGCAGCAGCTCCATCACAAAAAACGGACGCCCGTCCGGGGACATGCCCGCATCCAGCATGGTGGCGATGCAGGGGTGCTCCATGGCGGCGAGCATGCGGCGCTCCTGCTCGAAGCGGGCAAGGATCTGGCGCGAGTCCATGCCGCGCTTCAGAAGCTTCAGCGCCACTTCGCGCCGCACCGGGTGCGTCTGCTCCGCCCGCCACACGAGGCCGAAGCCGCCTTCGCCGAGCTTTTCGATCAGCCGAAAGTCACCCAGGACATCGCCGGGTTTTTCATCTCTCCTTTCCAAGGGCTCATCCCCATCGTCGGGTGGGGTGGTTGAGAAAACAGAGGAATCAGGAGGCATGAGCACGCTTTGAGTATCCTTAAGAACGCAGCATGATCCACCAAATCATACAGCATGATCCACCAAATGACGCAGCGAGTACTTTGCTGCGTTGACCATTCCCCTCCTCGCGCTTCACTGCACCCGCATGACCCCCCTTCATCAACTTCGCGCCGGCGTGATCGGCACCGGCTTCATCGGACCTGTTCATATTGAAGCCCTTAAACGCCTCGGCGTGACCGTGAACGGCATCTGCGGCTCGACGAAAAGCGCACGCCAGGTGGGCAACCTCTGGGGCATCCCCGAAATCTACGGCGACTACGATTACGAGGCGATGTACACCAGCCCGAACATCGACGTGGTGCACATCACCTCGCCGAACAAGGTGCATGTGGAGCAGTGCCTGCATGCGCTGGAGATGGGCAAGCACGTGATCTGCGAGAAGCCGCTTGGCATGACGACGAAAGACACGGCACTGGTGGTCGATGCGGTGAAACGCGGTGGCAAAAAAGGCCCCGTCTTCGCGGTGAACTACATGTGCCGCTTCTTCCCCGCCATCCTGCAGATGCGCGCGATGGTGGCGCGCGGCGATCTGGGCAAGATCATCCACGTCCAGGGTCACTTCTTTCAGGACTGGCTGCTGCATGAGACCGACTACAACTGGCGCGTCCTTGCCTCCGAAGGCGGCAAGCTGCGCGCTGTGGGCGATGTGGGCACCCATTGGATCGATGCCGTGGGCTTCGTGCTCGGCACGAAGACGCAGAGTGTCTTTGCGCACATCGAGACCTTCTACAAAACCCGCAAGCGCCCGAAGGGCGAGGTGAAGACCTTTGCCAAGGTGGACCCGAAGAAGATGATCGACTACAAGGTGGACACCGAAGATTTTGGCAGCGTGCTGCTCAAATTTGGCAAAGCGAAGCACGGCTTTGCCGAAGGAGTGCATGCCAATGCATTCATCTCCCAAGTCGCCGCCGGTCGGAAGTGCAGCCTGGGCTTCGGAGTCTATGGAACGAAGGGCAGCGTGCGCTGGGATCTTGACGCGCCGAACGAGATCACGCTGGGACGGCGCGATGAACCGAACCAAATCCTGCAGCGTGGGACGCCTGGATTCCTCGAAGACGTCGCCAACTACACCGATTATCCGCCAGGGCATGCGGAGGGTTTCAGTGATGCGCACAAGATGCACTACCGTGCCGTCTATGAACACATCGCCAGCGGCAAGCAGACTCCCGTATTGTTTGCCACCGCCGAGGACGGCCACCACGAGATCCGCCTGTGCGAGGCGATCTTGGAGAGCAGTGAGAAGGAGACGTGGGTGAAGGTGTAGTGAGGGCTTTTGACGTTTGCTATGATTGTATTCCGAGCTCAAACCATTGCTCAAATATGCGGGACCAAAAATGCTTGGTCTTTAGAAAGCGATGATCTGCATACAGCCCGGACAAAAACGATGGTGAATCTTGAGATACAAGGCACCGAGACAGACGGGTATAGTTTTGTGATGTCTCCAGTTGGATATTTCACGGCTGATTACTGGTACAGTACTCTCGATGAAGCTTTGGAAGCAGGTCTTGCTCTTTTCTCTATACCTAAAGATTCATGGCTCCAATCCCCAGTGCGGTAGGACTCGATTTTCAGGGAAATTCGGTCATTCTGTTTCATGAACTGGCTGGCGCATCTTTACCTGTCGGAGCCGGATGCGGCATTCCGAGTGGGGAATTTGCTGCCGGACTGGTTAAGACCTTGTGAACTGGTAGGTCTGCCAGAGGGGTTTCAGCGGGGGATTTTGAGGCATCGGGTGATTGATGCATTCACAGACGCGCATCCGCTGGTGAGGCGGAGTGTGAGGAGGTTTGAGAAGCCGTTTCGGCGGTATGGCGGGGTGCTGACGGATGTGTTTTATGATCACTTCCTGGCGGTGGGCTGGGGCGGGCATTGCACGGAGCCGCTGGGGGAGTTTGTGCACGGCTTTTACGACTCGGTGGATCAGGTGCAGGGGCACATTCCGGCGGAGGCGTGCGCGGTGCTGGAGCACATGCGGGCGGGTGACTGGCTGTGTTCCTATGCGACTTTGCCGGGCATTGAGACGACGCTGAGGCGGATGTCGCGGAGACTGAGGTTTCCGTTTGATCTGGCGGCGTCAGTGGCGGTGCTGGAGGCGCAGTATGAGGGGTTTCGGGAGGACTTTGAGGGGTTCTTTCCGAAGCTGCGGACGCATGTGCTGGAGGCATCCACGAGCAGATCCTCAACTCCGGATTTTTAAACCGCTAATGGGACGCTAATAAAACGCTAATGCCGGAGGCCGGATCAGTCCGAGCCAATCCCCCATGCTTTGCGGATGACAGGGCAGAAAGAAAGGAGGGGCTTGAGAAAAGCATCAATGCAGGCTGTTTAGAGTCATGAAAACCAGGACCAAGGCTGTCAGCGTCAAGAACCAAGCCAGGAGGTTGATCGACAAGCTTCCCGCTTCAGCTTCCTGGGACGATGTGATGCAGCAGATTTTTGTGCGACAGAAGATCGAGGCCGGTCTTGCTGACTTGAATGCAGGCCGGCGTCATTCACAGGCCAGCATCAAACGCGAATTTGGTGTGGCGTGACGAAGAAGTGAACCATGACGCATCCGAGTGCGAGACAGCGTCGTGGAGTGCGGGGACAGAGATGGATGGGCAAGCCTACATGGACGGCACGGCTTTTGGAAGCCGGACGAATATGCTTCGGACTTTGCGCATCCTTCACCGGTTCGAAAGCGGTAGCTGCGCTCGTTCCTCGCTACGCGACCGCACTCCAAAACGCTGTCGCGCTCGCGGATGCTTCAGTCGCCGATTCCTAGTGCCTTCCGGATTGCAAGGGCGTCGGCGAGCGCCTGATCAATGGTGTCTCCGAGGACGGTGAAGTGGCCCATTTTGCGGCGGGGGCGGGCTTCGCGTTTGCCGTAGAGGTGGAGTTTGGCGCGGGGGTGATTGAGGACGGGGGACCAGTCGGGGTGAGTGAGGGGGGCGGGCCAGACGTCGCCGAGGAGATTGATCATCACTGCGGGGGTGTGCTGGGAGGCATCGCCGAGGGGGAGGCCGCAGATGGCGCGCTGCTGCTGCTGGAACTGATTGGTGCGGCAGGCATCGATGGTGTAGTGGCCGCTGTTGTGGGGACGTGGGGCGATCTCGTTGACGATGACTTTGCCATCGGCAGTGACGAACATTTCGACGGCCATGGTGCCGACGTAGTCGAGGCCTTCGGCGACGGCTTGCCACAATGCGATGGCTTGTTCAACGATCTGCGGCTCCACGCGTGCCGGTGCGATGGTGACATCGAGGATGTGGTGCGTGTGCTGGTTTTCGACGCAGCCGTGGGTGGCCATGCTGCCATCGATGCCGCGGGCGCCGACGACGGAGACTTCGCAGACGAAGGTGACCCATTGTTCGACGACGGCGCGCTGGCCGGTGAAGCCGCTCCAGGCTGCGGCGAGATTGGTCTCGGCGGTGACTTTGCACTGGCCTTTGCCGTCGTAGCCGAAGGCGGCGGTTTTGATGACGCAGGGGCGGCCGAGCTCGGCGACGGCGGCTTCGAGTCCGGGGAGGTCGTCTATAACCCGGAAGGGGGCGCAGGCGATGCCTTGATCGCGCAGGAAGTTCTTTTCGCGCTCGCGGTGCTGGGTGGTGATGAGGGCCTTGGCACCGGGGCGCAGGGGCTTCACGGCCTCGACGGCGGCGAGGCATGCGGCGGGGATGTTTTCGAACTCGGCGGTGACGACATCGACCTGCTGCAGGAAGTTGTTCAAGGCTGCGGCGTCATCGTAGGCGGCGTTGATTTCGACATCGGCGAACTGGCCGGCAGGGCAGCGGTGGGGTTCGTCGGTGAAGATGGCGATGCGATGACCGGCGCGGCGGGATTCGAGGGCGAGCATGCGGCCGAGCTGGCCGCCGCCGAGGACGCCGATGGTCGAGGGAGGCGGGAACTTCATGCCTTGGGTTCGACTTCGAGTTCCTGCTGGCTTTCGAGCACCTTCTGAGTCTGGCGCTCGCGGAAGGTCTTCAGCTTGGCGACGAGCTCGGGATCGTTATTCGCCAGCATGGAGACGGCGAAGAGTCCGGCGTTCAGAGCGCCGGCATTGCCGATGGCGAAAGTGGCGACGGGGATGCCGCCGGGCATCTGGACGATGGAGTAGAGGCTGTCCACGCCACTGAGGGCACGGCTTTGCACCGGGACACCGAGGACGGGGATGGTGGTCATGCTGGCGGTCATGCCGGGCAGGTGGGCGGCACCGCCGGCACCGGCGATGATGCATTTGAGGCCACGCCCGGCGGCGGTGGTGGCGTAATCGTAGAGCAGCTGGGGTGTGCGGTGGGCGCTGACGACTTTCTTCTCAAAGGGGATGCCGAAGTCCTTGAGCACCTGGGCGGCATTTTGGAGGGTGGGCCAGTCGGAACTGGAGCCCATGATGATGCCCACGAGGGGCTTGCTGGCGG
>CAILZI010000073.1 GCA_903838675.1 uncultured Verrucomicrobiota bacterium | reverse complement strand
CTGCACGGTGGGCGGCTACCGCGAGGCGCTGCGTTTGGAGACTGAAGCGTCTGACAACCGGCTGCTGGATCAAGCCATCGCCCTGTGTGGCGAGGCCTGCCGTCCGCATCTTGAGGCGCTGGAAGTCGGGATGCTGCAAGAGGTCATCCAGGCGCAGGTGGCGTTGTATTCGGGTCTCGATCCCGCAGCAGCGACGGAGCTGATGCGCGCCGTTAAAAAAATAGCGCTGGTGGCACACCTCGCGAACTCCTCAACCGCTGCGACGAGCTGATCATGACCCTGGCCGCATAGCTGCGGCTGCTGCCGCGTGAGATCGAAAGCATGGGCCTGCACGATGCGGCCACGCTGCTGCAAACCCTGCGGCATGAAGAAAACGCCCGCCTGAAATTCGATGCCGCACTGCACGGCTGCACACTGAAATGAGCGACAAGTTTCAAATTCACCTTCAAGGCACCGCCGAGACCCAGCAATGGATCAAGGCAGAAGGTGAGCTGCGCAAACTCGACACCGCCGCCACACAGTTCCTCAACTCCCTCAAGCAGGGCGTCGGCATCGATCTCGGCGGCAAGCTCGTCAATGGCATCGGCCAGCTCCAGGGCATGTTCACCGGCTTGGTAATGCGTGGGTTTGATTTCAATAAAACCATGGTGCAGACAGAAGGTTCTATCGGAAACGTCCTGGCGGAGTTCATGCACCTCGATGCGCAAGCCGCAAAGCAAGAGGCTGCGAAGGCGATGAAATCAATAGTCGAATGGGAACCGAAAGCGGCGGGAACCCTTCAAGATTTAACAGCTGGCTTTATGGCCACGGTTGCCCCCGCACAGGCAGCAGGTTTGTCGGTCGCTCAGAATGTGGAGTTGGTTGGGCGGTTCGCGAACGCCTTGGCGAATTCCAAAATTCCAGCCGACCAACTCGCTCAAGAAATGCGTGCGATCTTGACGGGCAACATCACAGTGGACGCGCAGTTCGCGAAGATGAGAGGGATCACTCCCGAGGCAATTCAGCGGGCTAAAGAAGCGGGGACATTGTACGACTACCTCATTCTGAAAATCGGCAAACTGGGCACCATGGGAAAAGGCCCGGATGTTGTTTTGTCGAATTTGAGTTCAGCCATTAATAAAGCAACTGGCGCGCTCGCTGGCGGCTTGTTTGATGAAGTCATGCATGGGGCTGAGGAGCTGACCACCGTGCTCGATGATCCCGCGATTAAAGAGGGGCTCAAAGAAGTCGGCGTGGACATTCGCAAGCTCGTTGCCCAGGGCATCAATCTTTCGCTCTGGGCCGTGCAGAATGCACCGCTGCTGCTGCGTGTGGCTGAGGGTGCGCTGCGCGTGGGCTCCGCCATCGCTGCCATCAAGCTGACGACGATCCTTGCTGGTCTGATGCTCAAAGCCCAGCGCTGGTCCATGGTGACGGCCGCCGTCACACAGAACACAGCGGCACTTGCTGCCAACAGTGCTGCGGCCACGGTCAATGCGGCGGGTGGCGGGCGTAATGCGGCGGGCCAGTTTATCGCCGGTAGTTCTGTCGCTGCCGCTGGCAATGTAGGTGGCGTGACCATGGCGACAGGCTGGGCTGCTGGCTTCAAGGGCGCGCTCGGAGCAGCACTGCCTCTCATTTTGCTCGGGCTCACGATGAAGCTCATGGAGCAGGGCGGTGAGATCATGGGGCTGCTGAGTGACTGGCAGAAACAAAACGACACGAACTCCAGCAACCTGCAAAATCGGCAGCATCCCACCGAGCTGCTGCGCGACACCATCACGCATGCTGACAAGCCCGAGGACGTGAACGCTGCACGCCGCCTGGGTCAGATCATGCAGCGCGATGCCAAAGCCGAGGGCAACGAAGTGCTGCTCAATCAGATCAACGCCATCATGGGCAAGTTTGACGAACTCGTCGGCAAGCAGGTCGATCACAAGAAAGCCACGGATGACGCCGCAGCTGCCGAGAAGGCCTTCGCCTCCGCCTTGCTGGAAGGCCAGGCGGCAGCTGGTGACAGCGCGGCCAAGATCGACATGGCGAGCAGTGCCGTGGAAAACCTCGCGCAAAAGCTCAGCAAAGCAGCGGGATCGAAGATCGACACCTCCTCTTTTGAGAGCCTTGTGAAGAGCCTTCAAGGTCTCGATAAAGCGAAACTGGGTGAAGAGGCCATGAAGGACGTGGCCAAGCTCATCGAGCTGGCAGGCAAACTCCGCGACCTCAAAGCAGACGCGGCCAAGGAAGCGGAACAGCAGGCCGACAAACAAAAGAAGGCGGCGGAGGATCTGCGCCAGGCGGAGATTAAAAAACTCGAACTGCAAAGCCGGGCTGCTGAAGCTGCG
>CAILZI010000072.1 GCA_903838675.1 uncultured Verrucomicrobiota bacterium | reverse complement strand
CAAAAGATTTGAAAGAGCTGTTTGAAGTTAAGGTTTTCGATAACCCAAAACCTAAGCAGTTAATTCAGAGAGTAATTGAGCATGGATCTCAGACCGATTCGATTATCTTGGATTTCTTTGCGGGGTCTGGCACGACCGGACACGCCGTTATGGCTCAGAATGCAAGCGATGGCGGCAGCCGCCGCTATATTCTCGTGCAGCTACCTGAGCCTCTTGATCCTAGTAATACAGACCAAAAAGCTGCCGCAGATTTTTGCGACTCAAATGGCAAGTCGCGTGTGATTGCTGAGCTAACCAAAGAACGCCTTCGGCGCGTTGCTAAAAAAATCAGAGACGAGAACCCTCTTTTCGCTGGGGACCTCGGATTTCGCGTATTCAAACTAGACAGTAGCAATATCCATACGTGGAATCCCAACCGGGATGAACTTGCGGCCAGCCTGGAAGCGCATGCCATAAACCTCAAATTGGACCGTGCCGAAGATGACATCCTCTTTGAGCTTTTGCTCAAACTAGGCCTTGATCTGACCGTTCCAATGACTCAGCGGACCATTGCTGGCAAAGTTGTTCACAGCATTGGTGGGGGTGTTATCGTAGCCTGCTTATCAACTAGCATTGAGCAAAAAGAGGCTGAATCGTTGGCACTAGGAATAATCGAATGGCACAAGGAGCAAGCTCCGGCAGGTGACTGCACAGTCGTCTTTCGTGATACTGCTTTCACGGACGATGTAACAAAAACGAACATGACTTGCATCTTGCAGCAACATAACATCCAGAATGTTAAAAGCCTCTAGTCATGACATACCAAACACGCAAAACATCTCGGGGGAGTTCCAATATGACAAATCAGCAGGTCATTTTAAGCGGTATAGGCGGTTTGAGCCTTAGCAAATCCCTTCGTAATTCTATAAAAGAAGCAAAACCACGAGTGGTCGGGATAGCTTCTGCCTTTGTTTCGAACCAGGGAATTCGAGAAATTGCTGACATTTTGCGAGACCTCTCGCCCGAATGCCGACTTATCGCAGGGACCGATAACGCGATTACCCATCCAGAAGCGCTCTATGCTGCAAGAGAATTGGGTTGGAATGTTAGGCTTGGACATGCTCCGCGAGGAATTTTCCACCCAAAAATGATTATTGGTGGGCAAACAGTATCGCGCACCGGTCAGATTAGAAAGGTGTCTTGCCTGTATGTGGGGTCGTCAAATCTTACAAGTGGCGGGCTAAGTCGCAATTTGGAGTGTGGATTCATATCAAATGATGAAGGTTGTCCTGAATCAGCAGCTTCTGTATTTGCTCAACTGTGGGAAGGTGCCCGCCTAGCTAGCGATGCTGAACTCCGAAACTACGCAGCTCGCTTCGCTGAAGCTGCAAGACGAAGATCGGTAACAGAGCTTGAAGAATTGGGGGTAAGTGACGCCATGCCCACTTCCTCAGAATCAAAGAATCTCCGCAAACAGCGCTCACAGGTAATTCCTGCGCTAAGGACCAACTTTGCTATGGCGGCTTGGGCTGGCTTACAATCATTCACTGGTGATTACAGCTTCCAGGTAGAGTTTCCAAGGGCTGCTGGAAAAGTCATTGCTCAATTGTTGGGGGGTAAAAAGCAAAAACATGCAAGAGTTGAAGTATCGTGTGAAGATGACAATACTACACGAGAAATGCACTATGGATTTTACTCTGACAACAGTATGTTTCGGCTGAATATACCAAATGATGTGCCAGGGGTCTCATGGGCGCGTGAACACAAGGATGGAATAGCATATGTTGAACGGGGGCCACATGGTGGCGCTCCGCTGAAATTGCGGATATTCAAGCCTGGAGCTGATGCAAATGAGGTTGTCGGTCGTTCCCTAGCTCTAGGAACCTGGGGCCGAACTACAACCCGAATCTACGGCTGGTATTAGTATGGACAAAGAAAATGACAGCCAGATTAGGATATAGCATAAATGAAGCTCCATTTTGAATCCAACCTCGACTACCAGCTCCAAGCCATTGAGGCGATCTGTGATCTCTTCAATGGACAGGAAATCTGCCGAACGGAATTTACTGTCACACTAGATTCAGCGGATGCACAAGCACGCATGGCCTTCGCCGAAAACGACCTCGGAATCGGCAATCGCCTCACTTTGCTGGATGATGAGATCTTGGCGAATCTGCACGCCATCCAGCTCCGGCACGGACTGGCTCCCTCGCCTACGCTCGATTCCGGTGATTTCACGGTGGAGATGGAAACGGGAACTGGAAAAACTTATGTTTATCTGCGGACTATTTTCGAGCTGAACAAGCGCTACGGCTTTACAAAATTCATCATTGTGGTGCCGTCGGTTGCCATCAAAGAGGGGGTATATCACACGATTGAAACTGCGGCTGAACATCTGAAAGGACTATACGCAGGTGTGCCTTTTGACTCTTTCCTCTACGATTCAGCAAAGCTCGGTCAAGTGCGCAACTTCGCAACCAGCCCTCAGATTCAAATCATGGTGATGACCGTGGGTGCCATCAACAAATTCGGCGATGAGCAAATGGCGCAATCGGAAGAAGCCGACGACGACGCCCGTCGTGAGAAATCGAAGAATGTCATGTATCGTCCCAGCGAAAAGACGGGTGGAGAAAAGCCGATTGATCTGATCCGGGCAACGCGCCCCATCCTCATTGTTGATGAACCTCAAAGCGTCGAGGGCGGCTTGGATGGCAAAGGTAAAAAGGCTATGGAACGCATGAAGCCGCTGTGCAACCTGCGCTATTCGGCGACACCAAAACGAGCGCATCACATGGTTTTCAAGCTTGATGCCGTCGATGCTTATGAGCGCAAGCTAGTTAAGCAGATCGAAGTGGCTGCAGCATCTGTTGAAGGAGGCTTCAACAAGCCGTTTGTGCGTTTTATCTCACCAGTTTCAAAGGGGCAGAGCGTAGTAGGAGCAAAAGTTGAGCTGGATATGCTAACAGAGAGTGGGCGTGTTGAAAGGCGCACCGAAACGGTTGCTCCTCTCGATAATCTTGAACAGGTCACGAAACGGGAAATATACCGCAATCACCTGATTGGGCAGGATATTCGTGCAGCAAAAGGCGATGAATTTCTTGAGCTGCGCTATCCCGGCGGTGAGCAGTTTTTGCGTCTCAATGAAACCTACGGCGATGTTGAGCCGCTGTCAGTGCAGCGGCAGATGATCGCACGGACAATAAAAGAGCATCTGGACAAGGAGAAGCGCTTCGCGCCTCAGGGTATCAAAGTTCTGAGCTTGTTCTTCATTGATGCTGTGGAAAAATACCGGCAATACGACGCAGAAGGCAACCCTGTGAAGGGCGATTATGCCCGAATCTTCGAGGAGGAGTATCGCCGTCTCGCAAAGCATCCAGATTACCTGACACTCTTCAAGGAAATGGACGTGACCACTGCTGCCGAAGAAGTTCACAACGGATACTTCTCTATCGACAAGAAGAAAGTGGGCAGCAAGACAGTCGAGGTTTTCAAAGACACCAAAGGCACGACACAGGCTGACGATGATACCTACAATCTCATCATGCGTGAGAAGGAGAAGCTGCTGAGCCTGAGCACGCCTTTGAAATTCATCTTCTCGCATTCGGCACTGCGCGAAGGATGGGACAATCCGAACGTCTTTCAAATCTGCGCCCTTCGTGAGATGGCGTCGGAGCAACAGCGTAGGCAAACCATTGGTCGCGGGCTTCGTCTGTGTGTCAGGGCTGAAGGCAACGATTACATCCGTGTGCGCGGTTTTGAGACGAATACGCTCACCGTCATCGCGACGGAAAGCTACGAGCAGTTCGCCGAAAAACTCCAGAAGGAAATCGAGGCCGAAACGGGAATCCGTTTTGGCATTGTCGAGACGCATCAATTCGCTGGAGTCACCACAACGGGGACCAATGGCGAATCTGTTCCTCTTGGCTTTGAGCAATCGAAATTTTTATGGGAGCACCTGAAGACCGCTGGCCTTGTGAATGCCCAAGGCAAGGTGCAGGAGACACTGCGCAAAGCACTCAAGGATGGAACGCTTACTTTGCCAGAACCGTTCACTGCTCAACTTCCGCAGGTGAAGGAGATTCTGCGTAAGCTGGCCGGTCGTTTGGAAATCAAAAACGCTGATGAGCGGATTGTGGTGAAAACACGGCAAGCCGTTTTGCAAAGTGCGGAATTCAAAGCGCTATGGGATAGAATCAAGCACAAGACCACATACCGAGTGCAGTTTGATAACGAGGCGCTGCTTGTGACTTGTATCAAATCGCTCACAGAGGCACCGCCGATTGCCAAGACACGTCTGCAATGGCGGATTGCCGACCTCGCAATCGGGCGTTCCGGCGTAGAGGCGACAGAAGTTTCCACCTCCGCACATGTGACCCTTGAAGAAGGGGATATTGAGCTGCCCGACATCCTCACTGACTTACAGGACAAGACCCACCTCACCCGTCGCAGCATCCATCGAATCCTAGTGGAAAGCGGTCGGCTTGATGACTTCAAACGCAACCCACAACAGTTCATAGAACTGGCAGCGCAGATTATCAGCCGCGCAAAGCGCATGGCGTTGGTCGATGGCATCAAGTATCAACGAATTGGAGCTGAAGATTTTTTCGTACAGGAACTATTCGAGACGAAGGAGCTTTCCGGTTATCTCAAGTCTATGATCGACGCCAATAAGAGCGTCCACGAACAGGTGATTTACCAGTCGGACACAGAGCGAACCTTTGCAGAGCAACTGGAGAAAAACGAAGCCATCAAGGTCTATGCAAAGCTGCCATCTTGGTTTCAGGTACCGACACCGCTTGGCCCCTACAATCCCGATTGGGCTGTTTTGGTGGACAAGGATGGCACTGAGCGGCTTTATTTTGTCGTCGAAACCAAGAGCAGCCTCTTCACTGATGACCTGCGCGACAAGGAAAGCGCCAAGATCAAATGCGGCGAAGCCCACTTTGCCGAACTCGCCACCCACAACAGCCCTGCTGCTCGTTTCATGAAGGCCACCAAACTGGACGATGTGTTGGCCCAATCCTAACTAGGATATGCTAATCAACTGCTAAAGATGAGGTTGCAAATCAGTTCGAGTTCCGGCCATTGATTGGAGTCGTGCAGAATAATGGGACAGTTGGATATCATCTGCGCCTTACTCGTCACAACATTACGATAACACTGTGCTTTTGAAGGCTTGTCCCTTCCAGTAATGCCGTCTGCTGGGTAATAGTCTTCAATTGCACCTTTGCTCAGCACGAAGACATTGCATGCCCTTAATGATTGCAGCAAAGCAGTTAAAGCATTGCGAATCTCTTCATTTGCTGGGTTCTGCATCGCATCTAGACGTTCCTCCTTTGAGAGCTGTTCCTGCTCATAGGCGTTGTCCGAGTCTGAGATGACCCAAGCATAGGTGCGACGGATCAGGACGCCATTGTCGCGGTGCCCCTGCCATTTTGCGATTGCCTCCGCTGCCACTCCCTTGCGGAGAAACCATGTGATGCGTGCCTTGCGGAAATCAATCGGCGAGTAGGCGGGGAATTCCAGGCGATTGCAGGCGTTGTAAAGCGCCTGCTTGGGCGACAGGATCGAAAAGAGCACTCCCGCTGCTGGCGTGCCTTGGCGCTCGTGCAATCCGATGCCCCTCATGAACAGCCCTGGGCCAGTCATGCACATGACATGAAAGATCCTGGGTCGTTTCTGAACTCAGATTCCCCTGCCAGCCCATTCCCATGCCAATCACCAAAACCACCGCCCCTCCACACGTCTTCCCGTTCAATGTTCAATGTTCAATGTTCAATGTTCAATGTTCAATGTTCAATGTTCAATGTTCGATGTTGAGCGTTCAATGTTCTTCCTCCCGCTATTCATCCCTTTTTACTTTTCACCTACCCCTTTTCACTTCCTCCCCACCCTCATCCACTTCCGCGCCTCCATCCCGCTCGCCAGTTCCTTCACCCGCACTTCCCAGGTTCCCGGATCCTCATTCGGCGCAACGTCCAGTTTGATTTCAACAATCCCGTTCTCCGCCGCATAAAACCCGCTGCCTTCCGCCGCTTTCCCGCTCGCATCACGAACATCCACCCGCACCGGAATCACCGCCTTGGTCGGCGCTTCTTGTGTGGTGGTGATGCTGACCGCGATCTTCGCACTGTTCCCCGCCACCGCATTCTCCGGCACCTCAAGCTTCAAGCCCAGCAGCGGCTTCGGCATCACCATGAAGATGCGCCCATCACACGGCCCCAGATCCACCGGCCAGCTCATCAAACCATCAGTGCCCCGCTTCGGCACAATGAACTGCGTGCCCGTCAGCTCATACACATTCGCCGATTCCACCTTCAAACTCACCACACCGCTCGATGGCACCCCGTTCTCCATCACCAGGCCGTGCTGGCCCACGTAATTACCGAACTCGCGTTTGTCGTTCACCACAAACACATAGGTCGCATCGCCAAACTTCCGCGTGCGCACGATGATCTCCGGATTGTCGCACATCGCTTTCTGCGGCAGCGCAAAGCCGCCCACAGTTTGCGCCATTTCCAGCACCTTCGCCTTGTCCTCATCCGCCTTCTTCACCCGCTTGAAACTCGGCAGCACGAAATCCGCCTTCAACGCCGGACACAGAAACTCATCGGCCACGATCTTCCCGCCCTTCTTCTGCCAGTCCTGGATCCGCGTCACCACCGACTTCGTAAGCACATCGCAAAACGGCATCACCAAGACCTTGCGACCGCTCAGCCCATTCTTGAGCAGGGTCTCTTCATACATGATGTCCGTCTGCACATGCGCATGCTGCAGCGCCAGCCACACATCCGCCGCCCAGTCCGTGTTGTTGCCGTAGCTGCCGCGATGCGCGAACATCTGCGAAGTGAAGCTCTCAAGAAACGCCACTTCACTCCGCTCATCAGGAATCGCCATCAGCGCCGGCCCCAGCGGCTCGATGACATCATGCAGCAGTTGCTTGAGCACCGGCTCAGTGTTTGCATTCGTGAACCGATACCCACCCGGGCTGTCCGTGTCCACGAGCGACTGCCACCCATGATACATGATGCCTTGAATCGGTCGCGCGATCTTCGTCCACAGCGCCTCCTTCAAATGCATCGGCGCGATCGTGATATACGCCGCCTCAGGATCATGATCCTGCCACGCCACCACCTCCCCCGGTGCCTTGCTGCCAATCGGCGCAGTCTGTGAGCGATACCAGATCAACTGCGTCATCTTCATCACCCGCTGGTTCCTGCCACTCGCCGCACTCATCGCGAAAAGCTGATCCGCACACATGCCGATCTTCTGCGGATCAGGATAAGTGTAAGTCCAGTGCGAGATCACATCCACACTCCCACCCGCCCCACCAATGCTCGGCTGCCGCACCGCTGGATCAAAAAACGTCCACACCTTGCTGCTCTTCACTCCCTTGTGAAGCGCCGTATGCAGCCCGTTCCAGCCATCCCCTACCGTCCAGAACCAGCGCAGGTATTTCAAAACAGGATGATCATCCGCGATCACACGATCCGCCGGAAAGTCCTTCATCTTCGTCCAGTCCACTCCCCACTTCGCCGACACCTCCGCAGGAATATCCGCCTTCGCAAACTTCTGATAAGCCTCCACATCCACCCCATTGAAACTCACCTGGCTGTTGTCCCTCACTTCCGAATCAATCAACGCCGTGGTGAAAGCCGGGTGATCTCCATACGCCTTTGCCACACTCATGCCCACCACCTGAAAAAAAGAAGCAAAGTCCGGCAACGACGCACAGATGTCCGGCCGCGCATAAGCCTTCCCATCACGCCCCACACGCAGATTCTTCTCCTCCTTCTCCAGCGCCGCAGCCGGCGACAAACTCGCAATGACCTCCAGCCCGTTCTCCAGCGCCTTGTCCAGCATCGCCCGATTCTTCGCGATCACCTCCGGCTTCGCCGGCGGAACGATCTTTTTCTGATGCCACATCTCACTGTAGTCCGCACCCAGACCAATGAAGTGCGTGAACCCAATGTCCTTCACTCGCGCGATGTCATCCCCACTCGCCCCCCACATGATCACCGGCATGCGCTCCGGCACTCGCGCCACGATTTTCAAAGCAGTCGATTGTTCGGTGGCATATTCCCCCGTTTCAAACCGTGCACGCAATTCATAATCGCCCGCCTTGAGCGCCGTGTTCAGCAAATATTTGGCCGTAAAACTCTTCCCCATTGCCAGATCCGACACAAGAAACTCATCCGTTGTCCCTCCGAGGCTCACCTTGAGCTTCGCCGCTTTCAGCGTCTCACGTCGCAAATTTGTGCAAACAATCTCCACCGGCTTCGCCGTCTCCATCCGCCGCCACACACTGCGCCCTGCCACAATCTGCATCGACACGCGTTCAAAACTCAGCACCCCCTCACAAACCCGCACCTCGTCGATCAACCCCGGAAACCCGCCATAATTGCTCCCCAACCGGTCCCCAATGCTCAACGGTTTCGTTCCCTGCGTCACCGTGCCATATCCTGCCAGCTTCGCACCTCCCGCCGCCACCCCGTTCCGATAAAACTTCCCATCCCCCGCCCCATCATACGTGAAAGCCACATGCTGCCACACCTCCGCCTCCAGCTTGAACGGCAGAGAATAAATCGTCTTCGATTGCTCCCCAAATCCCAAAGTTACCCACATTCGCCTCAATCCGCCTTTGTCTGCGTCTCCAATCTGCCACTGGTAGTCCGTGTGATCGACATACTTCTTGTCCAGCAGGAAGCAGCGCAGCTTCGGTTCAAACACCGCCTTCGGCTTGATCCACATCTCCAGCGTGAACGCCCCTTTCACCGGCTTCACCGCCACCACCGCCGCATGCCGTTTGTCCTCAATCGGAAATCCCGGAAACGATTCCAACGCCCCGCCAAATTTTCCCTTCGGATTCAACACCGCGCCATGCAATGCCACCTCATGCGACTCCCCATCAAACTTCCAATACCCCAGCACATGCGGTCCGCTGGCGTCTTCTTTTAGATAACCCGTCTCCCACGTTTCCTGCAGCGCGGCCTGAGAGGCCCAGGGTAAACAGAGAACAGCCAGAAGAATGAAGCGAACGGGTTGGAACATGGCTCATTCATACGATAACCACCCACCTGTTCGCACAACGAACGCTGACCAATTCACGTCTTCACCGCCCACCTCAGCTTTGCCGGGGCTGCACGTGGATTGTCGTGTCTCTCCTGCGAGGACGGACGGATCACCTCGTCGTTGGTGGCGCTGAAAACGCCGCTGCGCAGTCCTTCGCGGAAGAGATGCTTCACGCGGCGGTCCTCGCCGGAATGAAAAGTGAGGATTGCAACACTGGCACCAGAACGCAGGCAGGTGGAAAGTTGACGCAAGAAAGTGTCGAGGGCGGTGAACTCTTCGTTCACGGCAATGCGCAGGGCTTGGAAAACTCGACGCACCGTGGCGTCACGATCTTCCTCATTCACCCGGTGCGGCAGAGCGCGGCGCACGGCTTCGGACAGTGAGAGGGTGGTGGCATGATCCGTTTCAGCGAGCGCATTCGCGAGCAGTTTCGCATGTGGCTCATCGGCGTTGTCATTGAGGATGGCAGTGAGTTTCTCAGCGCTGAGTTTCTGCAGCAACTCGCGTGCAGAAGCACCACGCTGCGGATTCATGCGCATGTCGAGAGGGCCGTCGTTCTTGAAGCTGAAACCACGGGCAGGATTGTCGAACTGCATGGAAGAACAGCCGAGATCGGCAAGCAGCACATCTGCACCATCACTCCAGCCGAGTTCGCCGAGTGCTCGGGGCAGCCCGGCGAAGTTCATGCGTTTTACGACGAGTGAAGATTCCTCGCAGCCGCTTGCACGCAGCCGCGCCTCGGTGCGCACGATTTCCAAAGGGTCTTGATCGAGGGCGAGCAGAGTGCCACCCGGTTGCACAGCATTGAGCAAAGCTGCGGCATGACCTCCATAGCCCAGCGTGCAGTCCACGGCGCGTTCACCGGGTTGTGGTGCTAGAATACGCATGATCTCATTTAGCAAGATCGGCACATGCTGCCCTGCAGGTGTTTTGCCGGAGGCACGCACCTTGGCGATGGTCTCGGCGTAACGCTCGGGATTGAGCTCCTTGTACTTGTCCTCAAAACGTCGCGGATTTTTACCGGAGTAACGCGGACGGCGGCGATGTGGCGTTGGAACTTCGGCCTCGCTCACAGCTCGTTGTATTTGGCGTTGGATCCGCGCGCCTTGGCCACGGGATAGCGCGTTTCGTTGCGCTCGATCTTGTCGAGCATCGCCTGGCCGAGATCGACGCCCAAATTGTGCGCGAGTTCAAAGAGCAGGATGCCCACATCGGCCATTTCGTCCTTCAGCTCCGGCATCTTGTCCTTCACCCGCTGCTCGATCTGCTCCGGCTGCTGCCAGACAAAGTGCTGCAGCAGTTCCCCCGCCTCAGCCGTGATGGCGATGGCGAGCTCTTTTGGACTGTGAAACTGCATCCAGTCCCGGGCGTCACGAAACGCACAGATGCGGGCGGTGATTTGTTCTATGCTCATTCGTCATGATGCGACGCATTTCTTAGAGGGCAATCATTTGCATATGAAGCGGGTGAATCTTGACAGAAATTTTTCGGACGCGTCAGTACCGATTTTTCAGCAACATGGAACCCGCCGCCTATTACATCATTTACCGTGCCCAGCAGGAAGGCCCATTCACGCAGGAGCAGTTGCAGGAAATGATAGCAATGGGAAAAATCATGCCGGATCAGCCAGGCTGGTGCGCGGGCATGACAGAGTGGCGTCCCCTGAATGAATTTCTTCCGCCGATGGTGCCCAAGACAGTTCCACAACCCCCGCCAGCAGCACAGATTGAGCCAGCACCCGTGCAGCCAGTTTCAAAGAAAAAATCCAAGGTGTGGCTGTGGGTGACACTGGCGGTGCTTGTCGTTTTGAGTGGAATCGGAGCGGTGATTGCATACGGCGCACATGTCGTTTTGCACAAAGGCACGGCTGAGACAGCTTATGTGCCGCTGCAGGCAGAACGCGCAGGACATGAGATTCAGTGGCAGAAGTCCAAACTCAAATCCACCGGGCCTGCCGAAAAGCCTAATGGCAAATATTTTCAGCTGATCCGCTACAAGTCACCCGCCGGAGAACTTGCAGCGTATCTGACCCCGGATCCCAAGGACAACAAGAAGCACCCGGCCATCGTCTGGGCACATAGCTTCTCCAAGGGTATCGGCAACCTCTTCTGGCAGCCCACCGAAGATGGTTACAATCTGACCGCCCGAGCATTTCGTGAAAAGGGCATCGTCATGATGTGTCCCTCATGGCGCGGCGAAAACGATAATCCGGGCCGCGTCGAAATGCTCTATGGCGAGGTGGACGATTTCCTTGCAGCGATCGAACACGTCAAAAAGCTGCCATATGTCGATCCGCAGCGGATTTACATTGGCGGACACAACACGGGCGGCACACTGACTCTTCTGGCAGCCTGTGCCACGGATCAGTTCCGCGCGGCATTCTCAGTCGGTGGCATGCTCGACGGTGTGGCCACGATGAAAAAATCGAAGCTCGACGAACTGCCTTTCAGACCTGACTCAGAAAGGGATCTGCAACTGCGCAATCCGATGCGTTATGCAGCCTTCATCAAGCGGCCCGTGTTTTACTTTGAGGCAGACGTGCATTTCGATAAAAGCGCAGCGGAGCAAATGCAAAGTCGCGCCAAGCCGAACTTCCAGGCTTTTCATCTGGAGTGCACGCATTTCGATATCCTGCACCCTGTCACACAGCTCATTGCAGAAAAAATCGCCGCTGACTCGGAGCTTCATTTCACGGAAGAGGAGCTGATGAAAAGCTATCGGCTGGCAGATCTTTACGATCAGCAAATGCTGCTTGCCGGCACAGGAAATGACGATCATGGGCTGTCCGATATTTTGGCAAAAAAGCCCAGGGCCGGTCCGGGCGACTTCATCCCCATCACCATGGGAGATGTGAAAATCATTCAAAATGCACTGATGGTTTTCAATGAACAAAAAGACTGCACACCAGAGACGATGGCAACCGTGTTCAAGCTGGCAGGCCTGAAAGGCAGAATCAAAGATTATCGTGTCATTCAAGCCTTCGACATGTCACTTGCGCATTGGTTCTCCACCTTGGCGCTCATGTGGCTCGAACTTCCTGGCGAGCTGACCGCAGAGGAGGAGGAAGGCCTGTTTGAGATTGTGCACGCCGTGGCATTCACTCATGAGTCGATCGCTGCAGATCTGGTCGCTGCGGCGCTACGCAGAGGCATCATGATGAACTCCAAGATCTCCAAGATCGAAGCCAAAATGGGAATCAAGATGGACCCCAGGATGGAATGCAAACTCAACTGGCTCAGCCTTCTCAGCAACGCGTACAATTTTCAAAGCTCGCAGACAGAGCATTTTCTCCGCGCCTTCAGCGGCGAGCCTCCGACCGGGCAGCCTGGCGAACTTTTGCTCAGCTATCTCGACAGCCTGTGCCAGCGAGGCTGGCACGGCTCCAATCCTTACAATTCCAGCAAGGGCGTTACAATCCTCAAGTCCTGGCTGGCCAGCACAAACCCGGCGGAACACGAACTCGCCATCACAGCAGCCCGCTCAGCGGCTTTTCTTGATGACGAACTGCGCGAAGAAGTACTCGAGCCGGCCTTCCAGCATCCCAACAAAGGCGTGCGCCTGCAGGCTGCATGGGCGGATGCCAAAAGCGGCGGAAAGCGGGGAATCCCGCTGCTCAAGCAGGCCTGCCTGGATGTGGATCTCTCCGCAGCGGCGCAGACGATGTTGAAAAGCCTCCTGCGTGAGGACGAAATCCCGCCTAAAGTCTTAGACCCCAAAAATGGAGATATTGCCAAAGCTGTCATATCAACCATGCTGATGGAGCCCAGCCAGCAGGGAGTGCGACCGTTGACCATCGAAGTCTATGATTATAGAAACATCTTCTGGCCTTCAATGAAGGAGAAGTATGACGTCTGGCTTCTCAAGTTCACTTTTCAGCCCAAGGATGGGGGTGCAATAAAGACCGGTTACGGATTCCACAGCAAGTACACGAGCTGGTGCTCAAGCAATGGCCGCGTGAATCCAAAGATCCCAGAGGACCTTTATGTATACACCTGCGCGATGGACATTCTGCAGTTTGCCAAACGCAGCGGCAGAGCCCTCACCAGAGAGCAGGCCGAGGCGGAGGCACTGATGGCCCTGAGAGCCGACAATCCAGGCGTGTTTGATGAGGTCAAGCTGTCCTCGAAGCCTTAAGCCCTGCCAATATCCGCCCAGTGGCGCGCAAGGCATGCAAAGACATGGAGTTTTTCTCGTCGAGCGTTGCTCATGAAACGCTCCGTCACGTTAACTACCGTCTTAGCAGCACTCACGCTCAGCACCCTTCACGCCGCCGGAGATACTCCGGTGGATTTTGTGAAACAGATCAAACCGATCCTCGCTGACCGTTGTGTTGAATGTCACAACTCCGAGACGCTGCTGGGCGAACTCAACCTGCAAACCAGGGCGCTTGCTTTCGGCAAGCGCAAAGCCGGGCCGGTGATCGTGCCGAAAAATGCGGAGAAAAGCATGCTGTATCTTGTGCTGTCACTGCCGCCGAAGGACGAAAAGGCCATGCCCGCCACCGGCCATCGCATCCCGAAGGATGAGGTCGGCACAATCCGCCAATGGATCGAAGAAGGAGCCATCTGGCCGGAGGGCAAGGACGGTGCCATCACGCCGAAGCATAAAAAATCCTGAAAGTAACGGCGACGAGAAACACTTCGCCTAGTGCGGGCGTCCGATCCTCAGCACCGGCGAAAGGAGGAATCACTGCGGAGGCTATCACCCGGTGGGGTTCCCCATTGCGATGATGCCGTGAGCTGGTGCAGCCTGCTCCCTGCTTGAATCCCGCAGAAGTGGAGGTAGATGCACCTCCACCATGATACGCCTGAGCTTCCTGACCGTCCTCCTATTCACCACGCTCTGCCGGCTGAATGCGCTGGAGATTCCGCCCGGAGGAACGGATGTGCGTGGTGGAGCAGCCCTGGAGGCATCTGCATCGACCGCAGCCGGGAAGGCCGAAAACTTAGAGCAAGGAAAGCGCATCACGATCACGCAGCCGAATGCGGGCAAGGCCTACTCAGCGCAATTCACAGCTTCATTGTCAGAGGGGATCGCGAAGAACGAGCCGGTGCTGGCGATCATCAAGGCACGGGTCGTCGGCAGTGCGGCAGCAGGTGAGGTCTTGGCGAAGCTGCAACTGCGCACCGCGCCTTACTCCTCCTTTGGCAATACCATCGGTGTCGACATCCATCGGGAGTGGACGGAGCAGCCGGTGACGTTCATCGCCAGCGCCGACATCCCAGCAGGCACGGCTGCTGTCGTAATGCTGTGCGGGCAGAAGGAGCAGAGCATCGAGGTCGAAAGCATTCGGGTGCTCAAATATCCATCCACCACGGATGTCAGCAGGTTCCCACGCGCCAAGCTGACCAAACGCAGCTACCCGGGCCGTGAACCGGACGCGCCCTGGCGCAAAGCGGCGCTGGAACGCATCGAGCAGCATCGCAAGGCGGATCTCTCCATGGTCGTTACGGGTGATGACGGCAAGCCGGTGGCCCATACCGAGGTGAAACTCACCCTGCATCGTCATGCCTTTGAGTTTGGCTCGGCCGTGGTGGCCAAGCGCTTCAGTGGAGAAAGCGAGGACGACAAGCGCTATCGCGAGATCATTGACCGCCTTTTCAGCATCGTGGTGTTTGAGAATGATCTGAAGGATGGCAACTGGTCGCCGGATTTTGATGCAAAGCGCAAGGCCCAACGGAATGCGGAACTGGACCAGGCTTTTTCATGGCTGGCGGAGCGCCACATTCCTGTGAGGGGGCATTACCTGATGCAGGTGGCCACGCCATTCAATCTGCACGACATCAAGGACAACGCGGTCATTCGTGAGCGCACGCTCGCCAGTGTGAGGGAGCGGCTGGAGTTTGTGAAAGACCGCGTCATCGAGTGGGATGTGATCAACCACCCCATCGCCTGGAATGGCGCGGACATGCTGAACAAGCGCCCCGGTCTTGAGCATCTGGACCGCGAGGTCTTCACGCTGGCAAGGTCGCTGACCAAGCTGCCTTTTTGCGTCAACGAGGATCAGGTGTTTCGCCCCGGGCCGCAATGTGACGAAACGCTCACCTACATTCAGGCGCTCAATGAAGAGGGCCTCAGCGTGTACGGACTTGGCAATCAGGCGCATTTTCATGAAAGCTACCTGCCATCTCCGGAGCATCTGCTTGCAGTGACAGATCGTTTTGCCGAAGTGGTGCCGCATCAGTGCATCACCGAATATGACATCGTGACCACGGAAGATGAGGAGCTTGCTGCGGACTACACGCGTGATGTCCTCATCGCGGTGTTCAGCCATCCGGCCTACACCAGTTTTCTGCTCTGGGGCTTTTGGGAAGGCTCGCACTGGAAACCCGAGGCGGCGTCCTGGAACAAGGACTGGAGCATCCGCAAGCGTGGCGAAGTGCTGGAAGAATGGATCGGTCGCCGATGGCACACCGAAGTGACTTTGAAGACGAATGCCAAAGGCAGGGTGAAATGGCGCGGCTTCCCTGGCTGGTACGAAGTGCATGCGACAGGCCAGAAGGCGGTCATAGCGAAGCCGGATTGGTGAAGATCGAGCCGTTCTCTCCCGCTCACTTCACCGGTCATGAATCCACCAAGGCCAGCTCCCAACATACCTCATTTTTTCTGGTCGCTCGTGTCGATGCGGCTCATGGTGTCGAAGAGGAAAGGCATCACGCTGGAGGACAGTGAAAAGAAACCTGGCATCGTTTAGGCCCACATGATTATTCGATTCATTCTGACATTCTCGGTCTTGCTTCAAACAGCAGCTTCGTTTGCCGCTGAAAAGCCTGCCACCATCTCCAGTCTCGCTGAACTTGCGCAGGTGGCGGCACTAAGCGGGCAGAATGTGAAACTGAGACCGGGGATGTATCGCATGATCGATTTCATCCCGCTTAGCTCGATCAAAGACCGGCAGAAGCGGCAGGAATGGCAGTTTTTGAGCTTCAGCGGGAGCAACAATACTTTTGATCTCAGCGGTGTGACGATTGAGTTCGACACCGCGCTGCGTGGCGCCCTCCATGCACCCATTCACACCGACGAATTCCTCATCAAAGGCAGCAACAACACACTCAAGGGTCTCACGATCACGAACATTGGCAATGGCATCGTGATGGGAGGTGCGGTGGTCGGTGTCACCGGCAGCGGGAACACGCTGCGTGATTGCACAATCCGCGTGCAGGGCTCCGCGCCCTACGGTTATGGCGATCTGTTTGGCAAGGGCGGCCACAAGCACAGCGGCATGCACATCACCGGCAACGGCACTCACCTCGTCGGCTGCAAAGTATTTACGCACGCCTTCGGCCATGCCTTTTATCTCCAGGAGGATTGTGCGGACTGCTCTTTTGAAGACTGTTATGCGGAAGGTGTGATGCGCCGCACGGATGAAATCCTCGCCGAAACATCCGGCATGGCCTTTGAACGCAAGTTCCGCACGGAGATGCAGAACCGTAGCGGTGAAGCACGCATCCTTCCCGGCTACATGAAGGCACTGAGCGAGGACGGCTTCCGTACTTATGGCACGCACAAGAATCTGAGCTTCAAGAACTGCACGGCGAAGAACATGCGCGGGGGTTTTGAACTGCGCACCAAGACCGCGCCATATGTGGAAAACTGCACCGCCATCGGCTGCGAACGCGCGTTCTGGGTATCGACAGGTGCTGTTGTCACGAAATGCCAGGGCGACACGCAGTTTGGCCCGCTTTTGTATGTCGAAGGCGACAATGCCACAGTGGATGTGAAGCTGCTGCCCACGGAGGCTGACGAGGTCACCGTGCATGCCATCGCGGCCATCTACGGTACAGGCAACAAGGTCACCCTCACTGCGAAAGGGAAACGTGTGCATTCCCTGCCTATTTTAGTCGGCTTCGGCCCTCCCGGCATGGGAGAAAACATGGCCCCGCATTCGGTGAAAGACACGCGCCGCCTCACGTTGCGGAATGAGACGACCATGCCACTCGTCATTGGCACCAAGGCCGGGCAATGTGAGATCAGCACGAACGGGCCGGTGCAGGAAAACCAGGGCAAGGAAATCGTGATTCAGAATCTAGCGCCGGGTTCACTCTGAAATTTTTCATTCGCAACCAATACGGGATGGCTTGGTTTGAACGGCATCAACGCCCCGCTCATGAACACCACGATTCATCCTTTTCACATTCCGCTCAGCCGTCGCAGGCTGCTTCACAGCCTGCTTATGACCACAGGCGGAATCATTACCGGCAGCGTGCATGCGGAGGCACTCGCGCTCACTCCGCGTGCGACGGAAGGGCCGTATTATCCTGATCATCTGCCGCTCGATCAGGACAATGACCTGACCTTGATCACCGGAGGAAAAGCCCCGGCAAGCGGAGTCGTCACGGAGTTCGGCGGCCGCCTGCTCAATGCGGATGGCAAGCCGATTCAAAACGCCGTGATCGAACTCTGGCAGTCGGACAACAACGGCTGCTACATCCACAGCCGAGGCACGCAGCCGGGCAAGGAGCGCGATCCGCAGTTTCAGGGCTATGGCAAAATCGAAACCAACGCGAAGGGTGAATATCGATTCCGAACGATCAAGCCGGGCCTCTACACCGGGCGCACCATTCATTATCATATCCGCGTGAAGCAGAATGAAAAGAGCATGCTCACCACGCAGCTGTTCATCGCCGGCGTGCCGCAGAATGACCGTGATGGCATCCTGCGCAGCATGGGCACGGAGCAGCAGCGCCTCTCCGTCATTCGTGAGTTCAAACCGATGAGCACAGAGGGCAAGGAGCTCGTCGGCACCTGGGACATTGTGATTGGGAGCACCCCGGAAGAGCCGGAGCAGCGTGGACGTGGCCCAGGAGGGCCGGGCGGACCACCGCCACGGCGACGTGACAACGCGGCAGCGGGTGATCAGGACTTCAAAGAGCTGTTCTTTGGATCTGGGCCGTTCTAACTCAACCAAGCCTGCCTGTGCGTGTCGTATAGAAGCTGCTCCACAAACTTGGGCAGCTCCACGGAAACAGGGCCTATAACGCGCTCACGGAACTGGCGGGAGATCTCGGTGTTTTCTATGTTGAATTCGACGAGGCGGCACGGACGATGTTGCGCAATTATCTGGGCAAATCCGGCAGCAGGATAGACCACGCCGGAGGTGCCGATGCAGAGAAACAGATCCGCGCTTCTCAAGGCGTTCATGATGGTCTCCATCTCGAAGGGCATTTCACCGAACCAGACGATGTGGGGGCGCATGCCGCCGATCTCGCCACAGGCGCGGCAGCGAGTGCCGGATGACAACTCTTTGCTCCAGGACAGTACTGCGCCGCAGCATTCGCAGCGTGCCTTGAGGAGCTCGCCGTGCATGTGGATGAGTTTTTCGCTGCCCGCGCGTTCATGGAGATCGTCCACGTTTTGCGTGATCAGCAGGAATTTGCCGAGCCATTCGCGCTCCAGTTTCGCCAACGCAAGGTGACCCGTGTTGGGTTCCACCGTGGTCAATGCCGCACGGCGCAGATTGTAGAAACGATGGACCAATTCGGGATCGCGGGTAAAACCCTCCGGCGACGCGACATCCTCAATGCGATGCCCCTCCCAAAGACCGTCCACACCGCGAAAAGTCGGCACACCCGATTCGGCGGACATGCCCGCACCGGTGAGGACGACGATGTTTCGTTCCGTAATCATTTTTTCGGCTGCCGCTGCCTGACGCATTCAAACAGACACACGCCGGTGGCGACGGAGACATTGAGGCATTCCACTTTGCCACCCATGGGAATCTTGACGAGGAAGTCGCAGTGCTCGCCTGTGAGACGGCGCATGCCGGGGCCTTCAGCGCCCATGACGATGCCGATGCCGCCTTTGAGATCGAGATCGTAGAGGCTTTTGGTGGCTTCATCCGCGGTGCCGACGAGCCAGACGCCGAGTTCTTTAAGCTTGTCCATGGCACGGACGAGATTGGTGACGCGGATGAGGGGGATGTTTTCCGCCCCGCCGCAGGCCACGCGCACAACGGTCTCTGTGATAGGGGCGGTCTTGTCCTTGGGCATGATCACAGCGCAGACGCCTGCGGCATCGGCGGTGCGCAGGCAGGCTCCGAGATTGTGCGGATCCTGGACGCAGTCGAGGATCAAGACGAGGGGGCTTTCCTTGCCTTCAAGGACTGCGGAGATGTCCCCTTCTTCATAGACACGCACCTGGTTGTCTGAGCGGGAGTGGCGGTTCTGGCGGGCGACGGGTTGTTCGGGACGATTCGGGCGCATGTGTTCCAGACAGTGCGCTGAGAATGCGATTTGGCAAAATGATAGAAGCGGCAGCTTGCAGGCTGTGTGAACTGGCGGGAGGAGTTTGTCATGAAGACACTCTTGAAGCGCTGGTGGCTGCGAATCGCTTTATTGGCCGTGCTGGCACCTGGCTTTGTGTTTGGCTGCGAGTGGTGGGTCGCAAAGAGAGCGGAAGGCCGGTGCCTTGATGATGTGAATGCAATGCCGGAAGCTCCTGTGGCCCTGGTGCTGGGCACCGCCGCACATGTGGCAGGAGGCTGGTCCAACTACTTTTTTAAATACCGAATCGAGGCTGCAGCAGCACTCTTCAAAGCGGGCAAGGTCAAAGCGCTGATCGTCAGCGGTGACAACGGCACGCACAGCTACGATGAACCCACGGACATGAAGCTTGCGCTGATGAAGCTGGGTGTACCGACGGAGAAGATAGTGTGTGACTATGCTGGATTTCGTACGCTGGACTCGGTGGTGAGGGCAAAAGAGGTCTTCGGCCAGCAGCGCGTGATTTTTGTTTCACAGCGATTTCACAATGCGCGCGCCATTTACCTGGCGCGAGCGTTTGGAATGGAAGCGTTCGGTTTGGACGCCAAGGACGTGCCGGTGGCACTCTCCGTGAAGACCTATCTGCGCGAGAAGCTGGCCTGCGTCAAAGCGGTGCTGGATGTGAACGTACTGGGCACGCGACCCAAGTTTCTCGGCGAAAAAGTGAACGTGCCGCTGGAATAGCTCACAGCCAGACCGTCAGCGCACGACGCAGATCCGGGCTTGGCGTCACTCGAAAGCTTTCATCGAGTTCGAGCCGGGCTTTGTGGCCGTTCCTGGAGATTTCGAGGAAGACGGGCAGCGTGCCAGGGTGTGCGATCAATACCTCGTGAATGCGCTCAAGATCCGTTTCGTCATGGGTGCCGTTGAGCTTCAAGACGACCGGTTTGGGAGGAGCAGGCGCCTTTGGTGGCGGTGGCTCGGAAGGATCAGGGTCACCGGCGTTGCGCGGTTTCGCGGCCTTGGGCTTGAGCACCTGCGCGTTGTTCATGGTGACGCGATTGCCGTCGGTCTTTTGATCTTTGCTGACGCGAATACGCAGATCGAGCACGGCACCATTGGCCAGCACCTCCTTGAGTTTCTCGTAATCATCACTCCAACACATCATCTCCTGCACACCGGTGAAATCTTCCACCTTGAAGGTCGCAAACGGACGGTTGTCCTTTTTCGAGTAGCGCACTTCGAGCTGGCTGAGAATGCCAGCGATGGAGTGGGAACTCGGTTTTTGCTTGGTGTCGATCTCTTCAATGGAGGAGATCTTGATGAACTTGGTGGAGTCGAAATGACCCCTGTAGCTGTCGAGCGGATGACCGCTGACGTAGAAGCCGAGGAGCTCTTTTTCGAAGGCAAGCACTTCATCGGTGGTCCACACGACGGAGGGCGCTGCAGGCTCGTTCTTTTTCGACTTGGGCTGCGCGAGATCGAAGTCATCAAAGAGACCGCCCTGCCCCGCCTTTTTGTCCTTCTGCATGGATGCAGCAGAAGCGAGCACCTGCTCGAGCTTGGCGAACATCACGGCGCGCGGCTCCTTGGTGAAGTCAAAGGCTCCCGCTTTGACGAGGGACTCCATGAGCTTCTTGTTCACCGCGCGGTTGTCCAGCCGGGCGGCGAAATCTTCGAGACTTGTATAAAGGCCGTTCTTCTCACGCTCGGCGATGGCCGCCTCCATGGCACCTTCACCGACGTTCTTAATGGCGCTGAGGCCGTAGCGGATGGCGTTTGGGTTTTCGTCTGCAGTCTCGAATCGTTCGGGGGCAAACTTGAGAGACGACTTGTTGACGTCCGGCGGCAGCACCTTGATGCCCATCTCGAAGCACTCGCTGACGAAGTTGGCGATCTTGTCGGGATTGCTGATTTCGTAGCTCAGCACCGCCGCCATGAACTCCACGGGGTAATTTGCCTTCAGGAAGGCCGTGCGGTACGTCACAATCCCATAGGCGGCGGAGTGGGATTTGTTGAAACCGTATTGCGCGAATTTTTCGAGCAAGTCGAAAATGGAGTTCGCCAGCTTGGCGTGGATGTCGTTCGTCTTGAGACAGCCCTCCACGAAGATGAGGCGCTGACGGGCCATCTCAGCAGCATCTTTTTTACCCATCGCTCGGCGGAGCAAGTCGGCTTGTCCGAGAGAGAAGCCGGCGAGCAGGTTCGCGGCCTGCATGACCTGCTCCTGATAGACCAAGATGCCGTAGGTCTCCTTTGAGATCTTCTCCAGCAGAGGGTGCGGGTAGTCCACCTGCTCCTCGCCTTTTTTACGCTTGATGTAGTCAGGAATGAACTGCATCGGACCGGGACGATACAGCGCCAGAATAGCGATGATTTCCTCGATGGTGTCGGGCCCGAGCTGCTTGCAGGTGTTGACCATGCCGCCAGATTCCATCTGGAACACAGCGACCGTTTCGCCGCGTTTGATGAGATCGAAAGTCTTGGTGTCTTCGAGGGGCGCATTGGCCACTTTGAAGCCAGGGACACGCTTGTTGATCCAGTACTCGGCTTCGTGGATCACCGTCAGCGTTTTGAGGCCGAGGAAGTCCATCTTGAGCATGCCGAGCTCGGTGAGCGGCTTCATCGCGTACTGCGAGAGGATGGCGTCTTCCTTGTCGCGCGTGAGGGCGATGAAGTTGTCGAGCCGGCGATCGCCAATGACGACACCGGCGGCATGAACGCCGGTGCCACGCGTGAGACCTTCAAGGAAGGTGGCGTGCCGCCAGAGTTCCTGCGCATTGCCGTCGGACTCGAGCTTCGCGGCGAGATCGGGGTTTTTCTTCACCGACTCCTCCAGGTCGATGTTCAACTCGTTCGGGATCATCTTCGACAGCGCGTCGCTGTCGCCGTAGCTCCAGCCCATCACGCGGCCAACGTCACGAATGACCGATTTGGCCCCCATGGTGCCGAAGGTGATGATGTGGCAGACGCTGAGGTCGCCGTATTTTTCGCGGACGTACTGGATGACTTCGGGACGACGTGTCTGGCAGAAGTCGATATCGATATCGGGCGGGCTGACACGCTCGGGATTGAGGAATCGTTCGAACACGAGTTCGAAGCGGAGCGGATCAATGTCGGTGATGCCGAGGCAGAAGGCCACGAGGGATCCTGCAGCAGAACCACGACCCGGGCCGACCGGGATGTCGTGCTCGCGGGCCCAGTTGATGAAGTCCCAGACGATGAGGAAGTAGCTGGTGAAGTTCTTCTCTTTCAGCAGTGCGAGCTCCACCTCCATGCGCTCGTGCAGCACCGTGTCATTGAGTGCGCGGTCGCGGCCATAGCGGCGTTCGAGGCCGTCCATTGTCAGCCTGCGCAGGTACTCATTCCGATCCCCTCCATCGGGCATGGGATACTGCGGGTAACGCTCGATGCTGGTGGAATCGAGATGGATCTTTAGATCGCAGCGTTCAGCGATTTCGAGTGTGGCATCGCAAGCCTCAGGCACTTCGGAGAACAAGGCGCGCATTTCCTCGGCGGTCTTGAAATAGACCTCCGGGGAGTAGGTCATGCGGTTCTGATCGTAGATGCTCGCGCCCGTGCCGATGCAGATCATGATGTCGTGGGACTCGTGATCGCTGCGATTGAGGAAATGCACGTCGTTGGT
>CAILZI010000071.1 GCA_903838675.1 uncultured Verrucomicrobiota bacterium | reverse complement strand
TCTGCACAAAGCGGCGCTGGTTTTCATACTCACCGGTCAGTTTGTAGGTCATTCCTTCCCAGTTGATGGTTTTGAGCTTTTCCTCAACCTCCTGCACGAAGCTGCCAAGGTCGCGGTCCTGCACGTTTGCCTGCACGTAGGAGCGCAGACGGCCATTTTCGCTGGCGATTTCGTTCGCGCCAATGTCCCGCGTAATCTTTGCCACCATGCCGAGCGGGATGTAGGCGATGACAGTAGCGCCGCCTGTCGTGATCATGGCGGCGGACCCGGGCGGAGCCATGCCGGCACGGCTGGCGACGAGGATGCTGCTGAGTTTTTCGATGTCGTCGCGCTCGCTGCGCTGTACGCGGATCTGGATGGGGAAGCGCTGGCGGCCTTCGATGGTGGTGCTGACGTTCTTGCCGCCGATGGAAACCTCAACGGCCTCGAGCACGTCCTTCGCACTGAGTCCGTAGCGTGCCATGGCCACGCGATCGACCTGGATGTTGATGTAGGGCTTGCCCTGCACCCGTGAAGGAGAAACACCTGCCGCGCCTTCAATGCCCTTGATGAGTTTTTCTATTTCGTAGGCCTTACGTTGAATCTTGTCGATGTTGTCGCCGAAGATCTTCACGCCGACCTGCGCACGAATGCCGGTGTAAAGCATCAGGATGCGGTTTTCAATGGGCTGCAGAAACGCAGGCACGTAGCCGGGCACCTGCTTCATTTTTTCGGTGAGTTCGGCCTTCAGTTTCTCCACCGTCATTCCCTCGCGCCAGGCTGGATTGCGTTTCACACTCCAGCGGCCGTCTGGAATGTATTCCGGCTTGAGCATGATCGTTGTCTCCAGCATCTCAGTAGGTGCGGGATCCGTGGCGGTGTCAAAACGGCCGAGCTTGCCGGCAACGGAGGCCACTTCCGGAGCTTCGGCGATTACCTGGTCCTGCCATGACATGACCCGCTGGATTTCCTTGAGCCCGGTCTTCGGCATCATTACTGGCATGTAGAGCAGGCTGCCTTCATTGAGCGGCGGCATTAACTCCCGGCCGAACCCGGCGACGGCGTCCGCGAGCCGCGGGTAACCGGCATCTCGCATCTGCTTCACCGAAGAGCGCGGCAGGCCAAAGGCGATTAGCAACGCGACTGATAGAATAAGCATGGCCGAGGAGATCACCGTTTTGCGATGACTGAGAGCCCAGTTGAGCGTCGGCTCATACAGGCGCATCAGGGACTTCATCACCACGTTGTTCTCCTCCGAGTGAAACGGCCCGCGCACGAGCAGCGAACACAGCACCGGAACCAGAGTGACCGCGAGGAGCGTGGAGCCGATCATCGCGAAGGTTTTGGTGAAGGCCAGCGGATGAAACAGCTTCCCCTCCTGCCCCGTCAGTGCAAACACGGGCACGAAGGCCAGGATGATGATCGCCATGGCAAAGAAGATCGGGCGGCCCACCTGAATGCAGGCCGTGCGCGAGACCTCCCAGGTCTCCCTGGCATCAAGCCGCCCGCCTTTCTTTTTCTCAGCCTCTTCACAATGACGGATCACATTTTCAGTGACCACGATGGCCGCATCCACAAGCACACCAATGGCAATGGCGATGCCCGTGAGGGACATGATGTTGCTGGTGATGCCAAACTCCTTCATAAGCAGGAAGGAGATCAAAATGGAGACTGGCAGAGGCAGCGTAACGATGAGAATGCTGCGGAAGTGCCAGAGGAAGATAATATGAGCGAGAGTGACGAGGATGAACTCTTCCAGCAGAGCATGCTTGAGGGTTTGGATGGTATTGTCGATCAGCTCGCTGCGGTCGTAGAACGATTTGATGGTAACGCCCGGTGGCAGGCTCGGCGCGATTTGCACGATCTTCTCTTTAATGCGCTCGATCACTGCCTTGGCATTTTCACCGGTGCGCATGACCACCGATCCGCCCACCGCTTCGTGACCGTTCAGATCGAGCGCTCCACGTCGGAAGTCGCCACCAATCTGTACGGTGGCAATGTCCTTCAGGTAGATCGGCGTTCCCGCCATTGCTTTGACCGTGACGAGTTCGAGGTCGGCGGGACTTGTGACAAGCCCGATGCCGCGCAGCACGAACTCCGCGCCATTTTCCTCCAGCGCCTTGCCCCCGACGTTGAGATTCGCACTCTGCACCGCCGCGATCACCTCCATCAGCGTGACATTCGCGGTACGCATCTTGGTGGAGTTCAGCTCCACCTGATACTGCTTCACGAAGCCGCCGATGCTCGCCACTTCCGCCACGCCCTGCACGCTGGCGAGCTGATAGCGGATGTACCAGTCCTGCAGTGAGCGCAGTTGGGCCAGATCATAACCACCGTTGGGAGCCTTCGTGGCATCGACATCGAGATAATATTGATACACCCAGCCCAAACCCGAGGCATCGGGGCCAAGCTGCGGTTTCACCCCTTCAGGCATTGATCCTTGCAGGTAGTTCAACCGTTCCAGAACGCGTGAGCGGGCAAAGTATTGATCGATGCGCTCCTCAAAGATGATGGTGAGCAGCGAGAAGCCAAACATCGACGTCGCACGCACCTCCTTCACCCCGGCAAGGCCCTGCAGCCCGGTGGAAAGCGGGTAGGTCACCTGATCCTCCACCTCCTGCGGACTGCGGCCCATGTAGTCCGCATAGACGAGCACCTGGTTCTCCGTGAGATCCGGAATCGCATCCACCGGTGTGAGATATATCGCCCGCACCCCCATCGCGATGATGAGCAGTGCTCCACAGGCGACGAGGAAACGGTTCTTCAAGCTCCAATCGATGATGCGCTCAATCATGGCTTTTGCCGCCTCCACGTTTGATTTCCTTCGCACAGTTCAGCATCTCTTTGCCAAAGAACGGGTTTTCACCGGCACGACTATGAATCTGCAACCAGTGCCCTTTCTTGGGTGCACCGGGAATGGCCTGATCCACCATGACGCACTCCCACACATCGAAGGCGGGCGCACCTTCCGCCATGCGCAGCGGCTCCAGCACGGCAGTGGCGGCGACGCTGAATTTATGGAAGGCAATGCGCGCCTTTGCGATGTCGTCGAAGCCGTGGAAATGCTGCGCTTTGTCGAGAGCCTCAAGTGTCTCGGACATGCCTTCGGGTGATTGAAGCGCGGCCACCAGGTCCCCTGTCTGCATCATCGCTGGTTCGCTGGCTTTATTGAACGCGGGCAGATCATCCGCAGCGAGGGCTTTGGCCATGGCATCGGCCACCTTGATGAAAGCGTCGATGGCCTGCTTTTGCGGGTCGGTCAGCGCAGCGAGCGGCGCGACCGCTTTCATCGGCTCCACCGGAGTCATGAAGGAGCGGTTCATCTCCGCCTGGCCGTCGATGAGCAGATTACCGTTCGTCACGACCTTGTCACCCGCCTTGATGCCGGACACGATTTCAATGAGCGAGTCGCCGTGCCGTCCTAATTTCACCACCGTGCGCGCATACGCACCGCCGCCCTGCTCCACATAGACCACAGCCTGCGGGCCGGTCTCAATGACCGCCGAACGCGGCACGGCGAGAACAGATGGAACATCCACTTTTAAATCACCATCCGCGTAGAGGCGATAAAGCAGCAGACGTCGGTCATTGATGAGTGGATTCGCCAATTCCACGCGCACCTTGGTGGAGCGTGTGGCATCATCGAAGTTCGGGTCAATGAAAGTGACCTTGCCTTCAAAAGACTTGCCCGGGAGGGACGGCGTGGTGACCGTCACACTCTGGCCGATCTGAATCCACGGCATGTCCATCTCATACGCGCGGAATTGAAACCACATGGTCGAGAAATCTGCGATCTCGAAGAGCTTCTCACCTTCCTTGACGTACTGCCCTTCAAACACTTTCTGGTCCACCACGGTGCCGCTAACTGGGGCGAGAATCTGCGAAGTCAGGGCATCTGCAGACTTGCTCTCAAGCGCCGCGATCTGCGCTGGGGACAGCCCCATCTGCCGGAGGCGCAGGCCCGTGTTCTTTTTCAAATCACCCGTGAGTTGCCGGTAATCACGCTCGGACTGAAGAAGCGTTGGACTGTAAAAATCCGCCAGCGGCTGCCCTTCTTTCACCTCCGCTCCCATGAAGTTCACGTAGAGCTTGTCGATGCGACCATCGATGTACGCCGAGAGAATCCGGTGGCGCGAGGTGTTCTCCTCAAGACCGCCGGCGACACGCAACGTCATGCTGAGCGGCTGCACCTTGGCCTCCGCCGTTTCGACGTGCAGCACCTGGATCTGGGATTGCGTGAGCACCACGGTGTCACCACCACCCGATGTCTCGAGCTCCTTTTCGCCTTCATACACAGGCGTCAGTGCCATGCCGCAGATGGTACAGCGCCCAGGCTTGTCGCTTTTGATCCATGGATGCATGGCGCTCTGATAGAAGAGCACCTTGCGTTCAGTGGTTGGACTGGCAGATGCCATGGGCATGCCGCCGAAGTGATCGCGCAAGAACCAGCCGCCGACGAACGCAGCGGCCATGCAGAGGAGTGTGAAGAAAATTTTCATGAAATTAATGAGCTGGAGTTTTGGTCAGGCCGCCGACGAGGGCCGAGAGCGAGTACGAGGCGGCGTGCCGTGCGGCAAGTGCGCGCTTTTGCTCCTGCCGCGCATCGAGCAGCAGGCGGCGGGCATCCAGCACCTCAAGCAGTGTGGCCCTGGAGGAAACCCAGGCGTTTTGCAGCGTGGCGAGCGCCTGCTCTGTCTTTGGCAGCACCTCGTCTGTGTACGCCTCAGCAAGCTTCTCCTGGTTCTTCGCCTCGGTGATCAAGGCTGTGAGCTGCGTGTAGAGTTCACGCTGCTCCGCATCCAAATCCTTCTGTGAGGCGGCCCGCAGATTTTCCGCACGCTCAATGTCCGCTTTGTAAACCCTGCTGTTGAACCACGGCAGCGTCATTTTAAATCCGAACACGAGCATCGAATCATTGAGGGTGCCGCGTGAGTACGTGAAGTACTGCGTGCCCAGAGAAAACACCGGTTTCTTCCGCGCCCGTGCTGCATCCGCCTCCGCCTGCGCACCCTCGACTTGATGCCTCATGGCATCGAGCTGCGGATTGTCTCGTTCCAGCCGCACCTTCAGCGCGATCGAATTAAAAATTTCCTCCGCCTGCACCGGCAGAATCAATGGTGACCACGGCGCCTCCGGCGGGCGCACCAGAAGCAGGTTCAGCGTGGTGGCAAACTGAGCCCGCTGGCGCTTTGCACTGGCCAGTGTCTGCGTGCGCACCGCAAATTCGCTCTCCAGCCGCAGCGTCTCCGTGGCGGTGGCGTTCGGATTTTTGGCGCGCTCTTCGGCAGTCTTCACGATGGCTCCCAGCCACGCGAGATTCTCCGCCTGCAGGCGGATCACTTCATCTGCCAGTGCGAGTTCCAGCACGGCCTGCGCCACGGAAAGGCCCAGTTCGTTCGCTGTCTGCCGCTGCGTGGCCTTCTGCGCCAGTTCATCAGCGTTTGCCTTGCGCTTCTCCGCCTTGTACAAACTCAGTCGCGGCAAAGGCTGGTCGATGCTCGCAAGAATGTCACCATTGACCCGGCGGTTCATATTGTTGGCAGCCATCATTCCCAGGCCGACCTGCGGGTCCTGCCATAGCCGCACTCCACGGACCGCCGATGTGGCAGCCTGCGTCCGCGCCTCAGCGGCACCGACTTTGGGATGTTTGGTCACCGCCTCACTGACGAGACGTTGAATAAAAATTGGGCTCGCTTGTGTGGTGCTGTCAGCGGACTGCGCCGCCACGGCAAAGGCCAGCGCCAGCATAGTGATTGATGGGGATAGGTACATAAGATCTCATGGGAAAAACTTCGTTCGTTCATTGCTGCGTCCACAACACGCGGACACACCTCATCTGTCAGGAACGAGCCTCTTCACATGAGCATGGCGCAATGCAGCCGGAAGATTGGCGTCGCCGTTACCGCCCCTCGGCCCATTAGCGCTGACTGCGGAGCCAAAACTGTCGTGCAGCCAGCATTCGATGCAGGAAGTATCGCGAGCAGCATGGGCACAAACTTCACGGCTTGTTTGATCGCCACAGGTGAATTCTGGGCAGGTTGCGGCGGAGTCTCCGCTGGAACCGCCTGGCAGTCACACCCCCCATTCAAACAGCAGGCCATGCCACAGGGCGGTTCCTTCACCGCCACAGCACCGGCATAGCCAGGGGTCATAAGGCCAAAAAAATTAGCCGCCCCAAGTGCGATGACGATCATGACTCTGAGAAAGCTGACGTTCATGTGAGTGTGATAAGGAAGACTGCGGGAAGCGGGCCAACAAGACAAGCTAATTGCCCGCACCAAGTAGAACACTTGATTCGCCCGAAACCCTCGACAAATCTCCTCCTGCGCAATCAGCAGCAAAATCTGCACACTTTCCCCAAGGGTTTGGGCGGACCTTGGTGTTAGTCGTGGTACAATCCTCGATTCTATGAACGACGATCAGTTGCATCAGCTCCTGCGCGAATCTCCCGCGCCCATTTCGCTGCCCGGCTCCTTCACGCGGGAAGTCTGGGCGCGCATTGAGGCTGAGGAAGCCACCTCGTTCCGCACGGCGTTATCACAGCTTTGGCAGGCATGGCTCGGCGTTTTGGCACGTCCTGCACCCGCTTTTGCCACCATCGCTGTCTGCATGCTGCTGGGGGGCGGCTTCGGCTGGTTCCAACATCGTGAGACCTTCCACACGCAGGGTGAGCTGGCCTATGTCGAATCCATCAATCCCTTCGTTCGAATGGCACACGAGGTGTCACCATGAAGCGCGGCCCGATCATTCTCATCGTCGCTGTCCTGCTCGGAATTGTTATGTTCTTTGGTTCTCAGCAGATGCTGAAGCCGTGCGCCTGTGCGGATATGACACAAATGTCGGTCGAAAACGGCAGCCTGCTGCCCGAGCTCGAATGGCTGCGCGCCTCGATTCATCTCACCGACTCGCAGTTTGAAAAAGTGCGGGCGCTGCATCTGGCCTACCAGCCGAAGTGCGCTGACTTGTGCAAACGCGTGCACCATTCTGACCAAGCGCTGATGGATGCCACTTCCCACAGCCACACGGTGACGACAGATCTTGTCAAACTCATGCATGAACGTGCAGACCTCACATTGGAATGCCAGCAGGCCATGCTGCAGCATGTATACGAGACAGCTGCCTGCATGGCGCCTGAGCAGGCGGACAAGTATCTGAAGACCGTGCTACCTCATGTGCTGGGGACAGCCCATGCTTCCCACTGATTCACTCGCATGTCCGACACGCCTCCCGACGCCGACATTGCCGCCATGCAGCGACTCGCTGCGGGTGATGATCTGGCGCTGAACAGCCTGTTGGAGCGCTGGAAGGACAAGGTGGCCGCATTCCTCCTGCGTATGACCGGCAATGCCGCCACCGCCACCGACCTCACGCAGGAAACCTTCGTGAAACTGTACCAAAGCCGCGCCCGCTACCGCCCCACCGCACCGTTTCCCACCTATCTCTTCCGCATTGCCGCCAATCTCGCGCGCAATCATGCCCGCTGGAAGCAGCGGCATCCCACGGTGTCCATCGACAACGAGGACGATCATGTGCCCGAGAGTGTGGATGCTCAGCCGGGCCCGGATGCGCAACTGGAACGCAGCGAGCAAATGCAGCGCGTCGAAGCTGCACTCGCCGCACTGCCTGAAGATCTGCGCGAGGCCATGCTGCTCTTCACCTATCAGGACATGAGCTATGCAGACATCGCCACCGCAGTGGGCTGCACTTCAAAAGCTGTGGAAACACGCATCTATCGCGCACGCCAGATTTTGCGTGCTGCACTCGGCGGTGCTCAGGCGGACTGACTCTTCCTTGTCATGCAGTGTGCCTGCGTTGTGATCCACAAGGGTTTGCCAAAGCATCGGGGTTTGTCTGGATGAAGCGGATGCTTCTTCAACACTCAAAACAACCACATCATGAAAACGAAACTCATCAAATCCATCATCACCGGACTCATGGCTGTCAGCGCCTTGGCTCTCGTCTCCTGTCAGGCCACCGCTGCCAAGCACGCCAGCTGCTGCCCCACCAGCGCAGTGACCTGCAGCAAGTGTCACAACGTCACGTTCAAATCCCCTTCGGTCACCACCTCCCCTGGTGACAAAGGCATCGTCACCCTCCACTCTTCCAGCCACATGAGCTGCCCGGATTGCGAGACCAAACTTGTCGCATGGGGCAAGAAGGGCGAAATGCCCGAACATGCCTGCAAGACCTGCGGCGGCACCATGCATCATTGCTCGGTTCACTAACCAGCAAAGTGAGATTCATACAGGCGGCGTCTGTGTTCCAGACGCCGCTTTCTTTTTATCGAGTGTGCGGGACTTTGAAAGCAAACCATGCCACCGCACACAGTGCCAGAGCTCCTCCCGAGCCAAAGGCAACCAGCGGCCCATGCGCCGTCCACAGCCAGCCCATGAGCAGGCTCGCAGGCAAGGCTCCTATGCCCGTGATGAAATTGAAGCTGCCAAATGCACGACCACGCTGGGCATCGGGATAAAAATCGGCCACGAGCGCACGCTCCGTTGATTCCGTCATGCCATAGAACAGGCCGTAGGCGATAAACAAAGCCCAGATATGCCAGGGCTGATTCGCCAGACCAAAACCAATATACACCAGCGCATACACGCACCAGCCGCCGATGATGAGTCCGCGACGGCCGATGCGGTCACTCAGCACGCCCGCAGGATAGCTGCTGACCGACTTCACCAGACTCAGCGCCAGCCACAGCAGCGGCAGACTGCTGACCGGAATGCCCACAGCCTGCGCCCGCAGAAGCAGAAAGGCATCACTCGAATTTCCGAGCGTGAACAACAGCACCGCACCGAGATAGCTCTTGAAGGCGGGCGTGACATTGAAAGGGACCACGGCCTTTTCCGTGGCGGCAGTTGCAGGCAGCACTTGATCCCGCGTGCCAAAGATCAAGCTGCCCATCGCACCCACCATGGGAATCACCGCGATCCAGAACAGCATGCGATAATCGCTGGTGAACCATTGAAGCATGATCCACGCAATCAAAGGGCCAAAGACTGCGCCGGCGTTGTCCATGGCGCGCTGCACGCCAAAGGCCGCGCCTCGCTGCTCTGCCGGCACCGAAGCCGCCAGCAAGGCATCACGCGGTGAAGTGCGGATGCCTTTGCCAATGCGGTCGATGAAACGTGCGCCCAGCACCTGCCCCCCGGTGGCTGCAATGGCAATCAATGGCCGCGTGAGTGCACTGAGACCGTAGCCCGCGATCATGAGCGGCTTGCGCTTTCGCACCCGGTCCGACCACCAGCCGCTGGCAATTTTAAGCAGGCTCGCCGTGGACTCCGCGATGCCCTCCACCAATCCCACAAATGCCATGCTGGCCCCAAGCACCGTCGTGAGAAACACCGGCAGCAGCGGGTAAACCATCTCGGTGGAGACATCCGTGAAAAAGCTCACCCATCCCAGCGCCCACACGGTGGCGGGCAGGCGTGAACGGAGGGCTTTGGTTTCAGAATCGCTCATGCTGCTTTTTCCAGGCTGCCCGACACTTTGCCAAACCGAGCATACAATGCCGGCAGGAGAAACAAATTCAACGCCGTGCTTGTCACGAGCCCGCCGAGGATGACGAGAGCCATCGGGCGTTCGATCTCATTGCCCGGCACATTGCCTTTGAGCACGAGCGGCAGCAGGGCAAGCGCGGCGGTGGAGGCGGTCATGAGAATAGGCACGAGACGCTCGGCGCTGCCTTCCAAGACAAGATCCAGACCAAAAGTGCGCCCTTCATCGGTCTGCAAATGACGATAGTGGCTGACGAGCAGGATCCCATTACGCGCAGCAATGCCAAGGACCGTGACAAAACCAACCAGTGAGCCGAGTGACAACACACCACCGCCCAGCCACGCAGCCATGACTCCACCAATAAGAGCAAAAGGCAGGGTCAGCGCGATAAGCACCACCAGACGTGGCGACTGGAAATCAGCAAGCAACAGCATCAGGATGCCACCAAAGGAGGCCAGCGCCAGCCAGCCCAGGCGGCTCTGCGCGGACTGACGTTCGGCCCATTCACCGAGGATTTCAGGATGATAACCTGCAGGAAACTGGACTTTGCCAACACGTTCTTCGATCTCTTTTGCGACCTCACCCAACGCACGCCCGTTGACGTTGCAGGTCACGTCAATGCGACGAGATGCACCTTCACGTTTAATCGCATTAGGCGTGGGCACGATGGCGAGCTCGGCCACATCCGCGAGGCGCACATGACCACCCGCAGGGGTTTCGATGAGCAGCTCACGCAGCGTGGTGTAGTCGGCACGCACTGCTGGCAGGCTCCAGACCATGACATCATGCACGCGCTGGTCTTCGTACACCTCGCCCACTTTTCTCCCACTTATCAGCGTGGTCACCGCCTGGCGCACCTTGCCTGCCGTGAGCCCATGCAATGCGGCGGATTCAGGCCGCAGTCTGACAGTGATCTGTGGCACCAGCGTGAGGGATTCAACCTTTAAGGCACTCACGCCTGGAACGTCCTTCAAAGTCGCTCCGACAGCCGCAGCACGATCACGCAGCACATCGAGATCCGAGCCGAAAATGCGCACCACGATGCTCGCGCTGGCACCCGTAAGCACCTCCTTCACGCGTTCACGCAGAAAGGTGAGCATGTCACGGGTGAGCCCAGGGTAGCCATCCACCACGGCCTGCGCTTTGTGAATCGTTTCATCGTAATCCACGTTGGGATCGAGGCTGATCCACAGTTCTGTGAAGTCCGGACCGACCACTTCATCCGCCACCTCCGCGCGACCAATGTGCGCGCCGAGATTGCGCACGCCGGGAATGGCGCGCAAATCCTTGCTGGCTGCGATGGTGATGCGCGTGCTCGCCTCGACCGAAGTATTCGGCTTTTCCAACCAGTGCATGAGGAAGTCACGCTCTTTGAAGTTCGGCAAAAACTCCTCCTTGAGCTGCGTGTGCCAGATGAAGCCGGTGAAAGTGAAGGCACCCGCGAGAATGAGCAGCGCCAGCCAAGGGCTGCGCGCAAACACCGGCAGAATGGCACGATACGCGGCCTTGAGACCGCGAGCAACGAAGGCATCTCGATGCTGCCCATCCTTGACGCGCAGCAGCATCAAACTCAGCGCAGGTGTGACCGTAAGCGCCACGATGAGCGATGCGCTGATGGCGAGGATGTAGGACAGCGCCAGCGGCTTGAAAAACGTGCCTGCAAGACCCGGCAGGAAAAACACCGGGATGAACACCAGCACGATGATGACGCTGGCATACACGACCGCACTGCGGACCTCCAGCGAAGCCTCCAGCACCACCCGCAGCTTCGATTTCGGCTCTGCAAGCCCGGCATTCTGCCGCATACGGCGCAGGATGTTTTCCACATCGATGATCGCATCATCCACCACTTCGCCGAGCGCGATGATGAGGCCTGCCAGGATCATGGTGTTGATCGTTTCACCGCGCCACGCCAGAAAGAGCAGTGCAATGGCCAGAGAGAGAGGGATAGCCGTAAGGCTGATGACCGTGGTGCGCCAGTCTCCGAGGAACAGCGCGAGTACGACAACCACCAGCAAACAACCGAGCCACAGCGCCTCGGTCAGATGATCCATGGACAGCTGAATGAAGGTGGCGGGTCGGAAGATGGTGCTGTCCACATCCACACCGGGCAGCGCGGGTTTCAGCTCCTCCAGCATCTTTTCGACGCCATGCGTCACATCCAGCGTGTTGCCCCAGGGCTGCTTTTCGACAATGAGCAGGATGCCCGGACCATCGTTGATGACGCCATCCCCAATCGGTGCCGGATTGCCGATCTTCACTTCGGCGACATCGCCAAGGCGGATCGGCGCACCATTGCGAAATTCCACCACCGTGCGCGCCAGATCCTCCGGCGTGACGATCAAGGCCATCTGCGCCACACTGAGCCGCTGATTCGGCGTATCGATAAATCCACCCGCGCTGATCACTGCGGCATCACCCGCAGCCTTGGTGATCGCATCCAGCGTCACGCCGGCAGCACGCAGGCGCTGGGGATCAACAAGCACTTGGTATTGTTTATCGCGCTGTCCCCAGATGGCCACATTGGCGACGCCACGCACCGACATCAAACGCGGACGGATCGTCCAGCGCGACAGTTCGCTCAACTCCATCTGCGACAACGTCTTCGATGTCAGCCCCACTTTCAGCACGCGGCTCAAAGATGAATAAGGAGACATCAGAACCGGCGGCTTTACCACGGCGGGCAGCCGGTTCTGCGCGAGGTTCAGTCTCTCCTGCACAAGCTGCCGTGCTTTGAGAATGTCCGTGCCCGTATCAAAGATCATCACCACGGAGGACAAACCCAGCACGGATTTGGAACGCAGCGTTTTGAGAAACGGCAGACCGTTGAGCGAGTTCTCCAGCGGCACCGTGACCAGCGCATCGACTTCCTCCGTTGAAAGTCCCGGTGCCTCCGTCTGCACCTCCACCAGCGGCGGCGCAAATTCTGGAAACACATCCAGCGGTGCATTCTTCGTGGCATTGATGCCGACCAGCAGCAGCGCCAGGGCGGCAGCCACAACGAGCACGCGCATGTTCAGCGCCCAGGTGACGATGGAGTTCAGCATGGCTGTTATTTCCCGGTCATGAATTCCGTGCCAAACAGCTCGGCAGAGCCGTCAGTCACAATTTTGCTCCCGGCAGCCGGACCGCTGGCGAGCACAGCGTCAGCTCCAGCAATGCGGGCGACCTGAATGCGCTTTCGCGTGTACGTATGCTCAGCGCTCTGCACATAGACCCACTGCCCACCCTGGATGTCATGCAGCACTGCATTGAAGGGGATGACCAGATGCTCTTCCTGGCTGTCTGGTGTGGGAATTTCAACGGCGATGCGTTCTCCTGCACGCAGGGTGCTGTCTGCTGGCAGCTGGTAATACCAGTCCACGGTATTGGTCAGCGCATTGGCTGTGGGTGGTCCTGCCACGGGTTCGACGCTCTGGCTTTTGGCTTCAAAACCCAGCGTACGAATGCTGGCAGCCGCCTTGGCATCAAGCTGCGGCAGCTCGCCGCTGTAAATCGCCACACGGACCCAGGCGCGCTTTTTACCGCCTGCTTTGCCCACGGGATCGCCAAGGATGTCACGTTGTGCTTTCGCGGTCGCCAGCGTTCCTTCGGCAAGTGAGAGTGCCGTTTTGGCTTCATCAACTGAACGCACACTGCCAGCTTCGGCATTGAGCACTTTCTGCGCACGCTCGACAGCGATCTTTGCCGCATCGATCTGCACCTTGGCCTGAAGGATGCGGCCATCGGCGGCGGCTTGCAAATCGGCGAGGCGCAGCACCTCATCCAACGTGCCACCCAGCACTGGCGCTACGCCGCTGCCTTCTCCCGCCAGCGGATAAACAACTTCACCTGAAAACAGCCGCGCGCCCGGCACACGCCGCTTTTCCACCGGGACAACTTTGAGCCGCAGTCGCTGCTCGGCATCGGGTTTGAGTATGACCACCACGAGGTCTCCCTCCTTGGTAACGGCAGCGGGAGCAGCGCCACCCGAATCAGCAGCATGCAGCGAACTCACTGCGAACAAGAGTGCAAAAAAGACGAAGTTTTTCATGATGTGCGTGGGTGAATATTAAAGCCGGGCCTGCATCGCATCTTCCAGCGCTCCGGCAGCGGTCTGGGCCTCGATATCGGCGGCCATGCGGGCGAGATTGGCCGTGCTCGCCTCAATCTGACGGCGTGTGAGTTCAAGGGGTGAGAGTTCCCCGGCATCGACCATGCGCTTGGTTGTGCCAGCGGCCGCAGCGGCTTCCTGCGACAAAGTGGCAGCAGTCTCCGCCTTCTTCCGCGAGGCTTCGTAAGCGGCCAGTGCGATGTTCAACTCACCTTGGATGGTGTCCTGCTGCGCCAAAAAGCGTGCTTCGGCGGATTTACGTTTCGCCTCAGCCTGCGCGATGGGGCCGCGATTGCCATTCACAGGAAGCTCCAGGCTCACACCGAGCTGCCAGCGGTTTTGCCCCTGGTTGTAATCAAACCCAGGACCAAGCCGCACATCAGGATACTGCCGGGCGTATTCCAGGCGCAGCGCGGATTCCGCTGCCGCATAATCGGCCAGCAGCGCCATCAGATCAGCCCGCTGGGTGAGCGCCAGACGTCGGCTGCTGCTGATGCTCTGCGAGGGCAGGCGCGCAAATCCGGAAAAATCGAGCGAGATGCTCTTCAAAGCCGTCAATGGCACACCCACTGCCGCCGCGAGCTTGGCTTCGCCTGTAGCAGCCAGACGTTGAGCATCCTGCAGCGCCAGACGGGTACGGTTCAGCGCCAGACGCGCCTGAGTCAGCTCAAACGGCGACACATCGCCCGCCTCCATCTGCGCAGTCAGTTTCTTGATCGCCTCATCATGCAGCTTCTGTTCCGTCTCCAGCAGGCGGATGTTTTCACGCGCGCTGTGAAGTTCCAGCATCGCCACACGCACACGTGAGCGTGCTGTCCAGGCCCGCGAAGAGACGCGCCACCTGGCGGCCTCTGCGGCAGCCATCGCCTGCTCAGTGCGCCGGGTGCGTTTGCCGGCGGTTTCGATTTGATAGAATACGTTGCCAGCCAGGAACCAGGGGGTGAGCGCGTTGCGGTGAAAGCTGGCATACTGGGGTCCGAAAGTGAAAATAGGATTCGGCCGCTGCTTGGCTGTCTTGATCGCTGCCGCCAGTTCACCCGCCTCGGCACGTGCCACGGTGACGTCCGGGTTAAAATAAGCTGCGGCCAGTGCGAGGCGGTTGACCTCCCAGGTGCCATGTTCAGCCTTTTGTTCGATGAGAAACTGCCGAAGGCCGGGGTCATTCAATGAACGCCCCGCGAACGCCGCCGAACTGGCCTCCGCCGAAAGCGGATGAGCCCGATAGCTCACGCATGAAGCCAGCGCTGCCGCAAGAGAGATTAGTAGCAAAGATAATTTCATGACTAGCAGTTTTGACCAAGCAGGATTCTGAACCAGTCACCAGTGAAAAGGTTGTCATTAAAAATCATCATGCCGGACCAGCCGGAAGAAGCAGAGTGAGCTGGGTGCGATCATCAGCGAGCACCTCAAAGAGCAGGCTGCCGTGGTGCGACCTGGCGATGGACTCTGCGATGCTCAGGCCGAGTCCGCTGCCTTCGATGGTGCTGCCATGCGAAGCATCGCCACGCAGAAAGCGCTCGAACACACGGGATCGCAGTTCGAGCGGCAGGACCGGCCCTGTATTGGTGATGCGGAAGACGACTTGCTTCTCCCCCTGATGCAGATCGAGGACAATACTGCCATTTTTTTGGTTATGTTTCACGGCATTGTCACCCAGGATCAGCAGCAGCTGGCGCAGCCGCATGCGATCTCCCACCACCTCTGAGGGCTGACAAGCTGCAAGTGTTATGGTGATGTTCTGCGCCGCTGAAAGAAGGGTGAGGTCTTCCACCAGATCACGCACCAAATCATGCAGGGCCACCTTCCCATGTGAGGTCTCCAACTGGCCGGCATCCGCCTTGGCCAGGAAGGCAAGCTGGCCGACGATGACCGAAAGACGCTGCACCTCCTCAAGCATGGAGGTGATGCGCTCGCGATGAACCACCGGCGTTGTGTTGTCTCCGAGCATCTGCTCCAGCGTACCGTGGAGAATGGTGAGCGGTGTTTTGAGTTCATGTGAGGCGTGCAGGGTAAACTCACGCGCCTGGGTGAATGATGCGCCCAAGCGTTCCTTCATGCCGTTGAACACAGCGGACATTCGATCGAGTTCATCACCGTTGCCGCTGCGCGCCACAGGTTCGGCAAGGTTGGATGCAGTGGTGTTTTCGAAAGCTTCGGTCAGTTCTTCGATGGGACGCAGGGCATGCCGCATGAGCAGCCGACCACCGATGACACCGAGCAGCAGAGCAGGCAGGCCGCCATACAAGATAATTTCAAATGTCTCCACCAAAGGAGACTGCTGCAAGGTGGCCGCGACTCCTCCCTTCAAAGCGACTTCACGCTGCTCGCTGAATTCAAACCAGCTCCAGAACGCCACGATCACAAGCGACATGCTGAGCGTGGCGGCATAATGCAGCAGGATGCGGCGGCGCAGTGTCATGACTGAATGCGCAGCGCGTAGCCAAGGCCGCGCACGGTTTGAATAAGGACGGGCGAGTGGTCGCGATCAATTTTCTCCCGCAGACGCCGCACATAGACGTCCACAAGATTGCTGCCAGGATCAAAATCATACTCCCACACGCTGACAATGATGTCACGACGGCTGACCACTCGGCCTTCCGCACGCAGCAGACACTCCAGCAGCAGGCTCTCACGCGAAGACAGGTCAATGCGTTTGCCGGCACGCCGCGTCTCACGCGTACCGGCGTCATAAGTCAGATCCGCCAGCGTCAGCACCCCGGGTTTGAGGGCCACGTTCCGCCGCAGCAAAGAGCGCAGTCGAGCAAGAAGCTCCGACATGGCAAAAGGCTTGGGCAGATAATCATCCGCACCTGCATTCAGGCCCTCCACTCGCTGCTCCACCTCGCCACGGGCAGACAGCATGATGACGGGCGTGGCACGCCCCTGCTGGCGCAGCTCACGCACCAGGCTGAGGCCGTCGCGGTGCGGCAGCATGATGTCCACCAGCAGGGCGTCAAAAGTTTCTCCCAAGGCCCGCTGGAGGCCGCTCTCTCCATCCCCCACCTGGCTGACCTCGAACTCCTCCTGCCGCAGCGCACTGGCAAGCAATGCGGCGGTCTTGGAGTCATCTTCGACGATCAGGATGTGCATGGGGGCAAAGAAGCGGGCATCAAGGTGTCGGCAAATGATGAAGTTGTCATCTCGCCCTACCGGTCCACCTCTTGGATTTTCCTCAAAGGACCACCACTCCGCACCTTCGTGAGTTTGCCGCCACGAATCGTGACACCCCCGTTCACAATGATGTGATCAAATCCCTCCGCGTAATGGTGCGGGTCGCTGAAGGTGGACGGATCAGTGACTTTCTCAGGATCAAAAATCACAATATCGGCATGTGCTCCCGGTTTGATCATACCACGATCCTTGAGATGAAAGGTCTGTGCAGGCAGTGAAGTCATGCGTCGCACCGCTTCAGGTAAAGTCAGCAGTTTCAATTTACGCACGTAGTGTCCCAGCACCCGCGCATTGTTGCCGTAGCTTCGCGGGTGCGGCACGTCCTCGCCGAGATGGCGCGGCCCGCCGTCACTGGCAAACATGGTGAGCGGGTGCTTCAGAAAAGTCTGCAGATCATCCTCGTTCATCCCGTGGAAGATGGCGCTGGCTCCGCCCTGGGACTCAATTTCAAGGATGACTTCAATTTGATCTTCGAGCGTGTCTGCGCCACGCCGCAGCTTCGCAGCTTCGGGAACCGTTTTGCCATTGAGCGATGGGTCGGCCTTGCAGCGGGCGATCACCGCATAGCCGTAGTCCTTGCGCCCCTGACGGGCACGCATCTCGGCCATGCTGGCAATGATCGAGGCTTTCTTCTGCGGATCAGAAATTCGTGCCACGAAGTCTGCAGGCTCACCTTCGAGAGCGCTGTCAGGCAAAGTCTGGCGAAGGCCTGTACTTGAGGCCGTGTAGGCGTATTGATCCTGCGTTATCTTCAGACCGTCTGCACGCGCCTTGTCGAGCACCGCAAGCACTTCACGAGCCTTGCCCCATGCAGTCGGACCGGAAAGCTTGATGTGTGAGACTTCCGCGCAGATTTTCGCATCACGTGCAATCCGGATGATCTCATCCAGCGCTTCAAAAATGCGCACCGTTTCATAGCGCATGTGACTGACGTAGATGCCGTCATGGGCGGCGGCGACCTTCGCCAGTGCGATGAGTTCATCCGTCTTGGCAAATGAACCCGGCACATAGATCAGCCCCGTGCTCAATCCGACCGCGCCATCCTTCATCGCCTGATTTACCAATTCCTTCATCGTGGCGAGTTGCTCAGCATTCGGAGCCCGGATGAAGCTCCCTCCCATGCCCTGCTCGCGCACCGAACCATGACCAATCAGTGTGGCGACATTCAGAGCGACCTTGGATTCCTCGATTTCCTGAAAAAACTTCGCCACATCCGTGCGTGAATGACCACAATTTCCGGTGATGATGGTCGTCACCCCCATCCTCAAAAAATTCTCCGCCGCCGGGATGAGACAGATGTCTTCCGAGTGAGTGTGAACATCGATAAAGCCCGGCGCGGCCACTTTGCCGCCGGCATCGATGACCTCATCAGCCGAGCCTTCGACCTGCCCCACCGCCACAATGCGTCCGCCTTTCACCGCGATACTGCCCTGCACCAGCGGACCTCCGCTGCCATCCGCGATCTGTGCATGGGTGATGAGCAGGTCGAAATCTGCCGCCAGGGCGGAACCCGTGAGCAGGAGGGCGAATAGAAGGCCGGGATTCATGGTGACAGGGAAAGACTTGGAGGATGGCACGGACATTGCCAGGATTCCTTTTGCCAATCCGGCCTCCGCATTCCATATCTGAACATTATGATCGATCTTACGAACAAGAAAATCGCCCTCCTGATGGGCGGCCCGGGCTCCGAACGCAAAGTTTCGCTGAAAACCGCCGAAAGCGTGGCCGAGGCGCTGCGCAGCAAAGGTGCCACGGTCATCGAAGTCGATGTCACCGGCCCGGACTTCGAGGTGCCCGGGGATGTGTTCATCGCCATGAACCTGATCCACGGCACCTTTGGCGAGGACGGCCAGATTCAGGCCATTCTGGAAAAGCGCGGCATCCGCTACACCGGCGCGGGCGTGACCAGCAGCCGCATCGCCTTCGACAAGCTGCTGAGCAAAGAGCGCTTCATCGCCGCTGGCGTGCCGACCCCACTTTCGCAGACCTATCCCCTCGATGGCAGCCAAGCGCTCGCGATCTCCCTGCCGCTCGTCGTGAAGCCCCCGCGTGAAGGCTCCAGCGTAGGCGTGCATATCTGCCACACGCAGGCTGAATTCGACGCCGCCATTGATGACGCAAAGAAATTTGGCAATGACACTCTGATCGAAGACTACGTGGCCGGCAAAGAACTGACCGTCGGCATTCTCGGCGATCAGGTGCTGCCGATCATTCACATCGAACCCGTCGAAGGATTCTACGACATCAACAACAAGTACCCGTGGATGGGTGGCACCGGCAAAACGAATTACAACTGCCCTGCCAACCTCAGCCCCGAGGTGACGAAGGCCGTGCAAGATGCCGCGCTGAATGCCTTCCGCTCCTGCGGCACTGAAGTCTATGGCCGTGTCGATGTCATGCTGCGTGACAGTGACCAGGCTCCCTTCGTGCTCGAAGTGAACACCATCCCCGGCATGACCAGCAGCAGCCTGCTGCCCAAGGCTGCAAAGGCCGTGGGCATCGAGTTCCCGGATTTGTGCGCCAGGATCATTGAGCTGTCGATTGCAGCCAGGCCCTGAGCGGCTCAGGCCCTGGCAGGCTTCCGCAGCCACAGATCACTGCAAAACAACAGCACCCCGAGCCAGATCAGGCCAAACGACACCAGAGATGCGGTGCTGATCGGCTCGTGATACACGAAGGCTCCCACCATGAACTGGCCAGTGGGTGCGAGGAACTGCAGCACACCGAGCAAAGCAAACGGCAGCTGCCGTGCCCCATGCGCGAAACCCAGCAGCGGAATTGTCGTGATGATGCCAAGGCCCACAATGAGAAGCACATCATGCACCGAGGCGGTGCCCCAAATGGGGATTCCGCTCTGCTGCGTCCAGATCAGATAAACGGCCGCCACCGGAATGCCGACAACCGTTTCCACCGCGAGCCCCGGCAATGAGCTCAGCGGTGAACGCCGCCGCGCCAGACCGTAGAGTGCAAAGCTCCCTGCCAGCAGCAGGCCGATCCATGGAAATCGCCCCACCAGAATCAGCTGAGTCAGAACACCAACCGCAGCGGAGGCGATGCTGAGCTTTTGCAATCGCGAAAGGTGCTCACCCAGCAGCCGGCTGCCGATAAGCACATTCAGCAGCGGATTGATGAAGTAGCCAAGGCTGCAGTCAATGATGCGACCATGCTGCGCCGCCCAGACGAAGACCCCCCAGTTGATGGCCAGCAAAAACGCGGACCACGCATGCGCTTTGAGCAGGCGCATGTCACTCATTGAGCGCAGAAAACCAGCCCACTCGCCGCGCAGCATCAGGATGGGCAGCACGGTGGCCATGGTCCAGACCACGCGCTGCGCCAGGGCCACATCACTGCCGAGATGGCCAATCTGTTTCCAATACACCGGCAGCACGCCCCACAGGCCAAAGGCGACCACAGCACTGAGCACGGCATTGGCGGATGGTTTTTCAGGATTCATGCCATTGTGCTTTACGAGTGTAGAGAATGAGAAGGGCCGCCACAATGCCGAGCATGGCATTCAGCACCCACAGCACCGTGGGGTGATGATCGTAGAGCGGCATTCCCAGCGCCGAACTCGCGGTATTGCCCGCGCACCAGGCGAAACTGAGAAAGCCGACATAACGACCGCGCATATCTTCCGGTGAGAGGCTCGCGGAGTAGGCCTGCTGCCGTGAAAACGCCGACATCTCTCCAAACGTGAACACCACCATCATCAGCACAAATGCCGTGAGGGATCCGCTGATCAGGAACGTAAGGAAACTGCCCCCCATCAGGATGTAGCCGAGAGCGAGCACCTGCTTGACTGGCCAGGCTCGCAGTCCCACGGCCAGCGGCACCTCCAACAGGCAGATCATCACGCCATTCAAAGCCAGCACGAGACCGCAGTAATGCAGCGGCAGGCCATTGCGCTCGAAATGCAGAGGAAAGGTGGTGTTTGTCTGCCGGAAGATCCACGCTGTGCAGATGCAGGCGCCGAACAAGGCCAGGAAGGCATGATTGGTACGTATCGACTGCCAGGCATGGCCCCAGCCCGCGTGCTCGCGCGCCGTGCGTCTGCCGCGCGGTAAAAACATCCAAGCAATGATGCCAAAGAACGCCGAGGAGGCCGCATCGACCACGAAGAGCCAAAAGAACGAGTATTCCGCGAGGAAGCCCGCCGTCGCCGGCCCGAGGGACCACGCAAGGTTCACCGCGAAGCGTTGCACGGCATAGGCGATGACGCGCTGCTCGGGCGGCACGATGTCCTGCACCAGCGCCGCACTGGCCGGACTCCCTGCCTCAGTGATGGCACCGGTGATAAAGGCCAGTGCAGCCAGCGCGCGCCAGTCCACGGCCTGAGACATCGCGATCATGCACACCGCTCCTGCGAGTGAAGAAACGGCCATGGTGACGTTCCGGCCCAGGCGGTCCGCCATCCAGCCGCCGATCCAGGCGGCAATAAAGCCCCCCAACGAATACGCAGCCACGGCATAACCGGCCTGCGTGGCCGTGTTGCCATTCCGAGTGATGAAGAGCGCCAGGAACGGCACGACGAAAACGCCGAACCGGTTGACGAAGGTGGCGCCTACGAGAACCCAGAAGGGTCTGGGCAGGAGGTGCAGTTGTGAAAACAGAGACATGGTTGGAAAGAGAAAAAGAGATTCATGGGAAAAGAGGCGATGAGCGGGAACGCAAAACGGGCCGGCTCAGGTGAGCCGGCCCGTCGAAGGCTTTAAAGGGTGTCTGTGTTCGTTCGGATTACAGGCCTTTGCTCACAATGTATTTCACGAGATCGACGACTCGGTTGGAGTAACCCCACTCGTTGTCGTACCAGCTCACGAGCTTGAAGAACTTGCTGTTCAGCTCGATGCCGGAACCGGCGTCAAAGATGGAGCTGCTCTGGTCGTGGATGAAGTCGGTGCTCACCACTTCGTCGGCGGTCCAGGCGAGGATGCCCTTGAGGTAGGTCTCGCTGGCCTTCTTCATGGCGGCGGAGATTTCCTTGTAGCTGGTTTCCTTCTCCGTCTTCACGGTGAGATCGACCACGGAAACCGTCGGCGTTGGCACGCGGAAGGACATCCCGGTGAGCTTGCCCTTCACTTCTGGAATGGCGAGACCCACGGCCTTGGCGGCACCCGTGCCGGAAGGAGTGATGTTGATGGCGGCGCTGCGGCCACCCTTCCAATCCTTCTTCGAAGGGCCGTCCACAGTCTTCTGCGTGGCGGTGTAGGAGTGAATGGTGGTCATGAGGCCTTCAGCGACGCCGAATCCTTCTTTCAGAAGCACGTGAACGACAGGGGCGAGGCAGTTCGTCGTGCAACTGGCGTTGGAAATGACGTGGTGCTTGCCGGCGTCATACTTCTCATGGTTCACGCCCATGACGATGGTGATGTCTTCATCCTTGCCAGGAGCAGAGATGATGACCTTCTTCGCGCCAGCGTCGATGTGGCCCTGCGCCTTGCTGCGCTCGGTGAAGAGACCGGTCGATTCGATGACGATGTCCACGCCCAATGCTTTCCATGGCAGAGCGGTCGGGCCTTCACGCACGGCGAGGCACTTGATCTCGTGGCCGTCGACCACAAGGATGTCGTCTTCTGCCAGGTCAGGGCTGGACTTCTTGGATGAAACGTTCTCACGGGCCTTGCCCTGAGTGGAGTCGTACTTGACGAGGTAGGCGAGATTGTCCGCAGGCACGAGGTCGTTCACTGCAACGACTTCGATTTCCTTGCCCAGGAGCCCCTGGTCACAGATTGCGCGAAACACGAGGCGGCCGATGCGCCCGAAACCATTGATGCCGATTTTGACCATGTTATTTGAGGTAGTTTGGATTTTTGAGGGATTCAGGATTACCGCCGGGGGGAGGGGGTGTCAACCGCTGAGGCAGCAGGATTCAGGCCGGAGAAAGCTGGTGTTCATATAAACGTTACGATTAACATTAAAGCATGAGTCCTGTTTTATTCACCCCGGGGCTGGTCCTATGCCTGCTCAGCCTCCCCGGCCTGACACTCAGTCTATCTGCGACCGAGCCCAATGCTGGAAACGTGCAGGTATCAGCAAAAGTTTGGACATTGGATTCCGCCGTCCCGCTCAAAGAGATGGGGCCGCTTGCCAGTCAACTGCCGGCCAATCCTCCCGTTTCGGGAGTTCTGCCGGAGCCTCAACCGATGCTGCCAGGAATGATGCCAGCACCTGTCTTTCTCCCTGCTGCCGAAGCCATGCGCATCCTACAGGAACTCGAGAAGAAATCCGGGGCAAGGAGTCATCCTCCGGTCATCAAAACGGTAGCCATCGGCGAGGAAGTGGTCTTCACCCTTCCTTTCGCGACTGGAAAGCTCGAAATGCATGTGCAGACTGTTTTAAACTACCGCCTGCGCGATGTGGTCAGCCTGCTGGCCTCCTTCCCAGAGGCCTCTCGTTCGGTGAATCCCGTGATGGAAATGCAATATTCATCCCCGTCGTACGAGGACACCTCCTGCCTGCTCTGCCGTACTGAGGCCAAAGGCGCCCTGCTGCACCACACCCTGATCCTGCTGGAAGAATCTCATTATGGCGTAAGCGGGACGGACTCGGTTACACGCACCCGCAACCAGATGCAGCGCCTGATTCTTCCCCAGGCGCATCTGGAAAATCTGACCCCGCTTCGTCTCCTCGAATGGCTGGTGCAGCAAAGCCGAGAACAGAGCGGAACATCAGATCGTACTTCCTGGCGCGGCATCAATGCAGTCTGGCGGTTGGAGACAGCGGAAGATGTAAAAAACTCCGGCCCGCTGGGCATCGGCTCACTTTTCGATGAGAAGGGCATGACTCTGCGCAGAGCCCTAACCTCTCTGACCGAATTAGGCCAGATGGACATGGGGATTGAACCGCATGCACTGGTCTTTCACACCGGCTCAACAGACAATGAATGCTCACCAGGCGAGCTGTATACCCGTCAGTTTCAAGTAAAGCCACAAATCCTAAAACGGTATGTCGATTCTCAGGCCATCAACCAGGCCGCACGTTCATCCAACATCCCTATTTATTATGAAGATGGTGGTTTCAGATTGGATCGTGAACACTTCATCCTGAACTACCGACAGGCGCCAGAACACTTCATGCTGGCTGAAAAATGGCTGCGTGATCAAAACCTTCTCAATGAAAAGCCACCCCCGCCACCCCCGCTGCCTGCGGCACTTGCCAGAGCCGGGAAGATCATTCTGCCTCAGCTTGATCTGCGCAGGGCCAGCCTGAGCGAGGCTGTGAAAGCGATTCAGCAGGCTGCGTCGGCAGCCGATCCGCCGGTAAAAAATCTAAATATCGTCATCGCACCGGGCACAGTGGAAAAAACCTTCATCACCATGTTCACACGTGGAATGCCCGCAGATGAAGCACTCAAGGCTTGTGCCCGTTTGAGTTTTCATCGGATCGAAGCCGACGAGACAACCATCATTTTGAAACCTTCATTTTAAGCCTGACCCCGTACGGCTCTTTTCGCCGCCCGGAATTCGGCAGCTCTCCACCAGTCAATGCCGTGTCACTACATTTGTAGTTGTCATTTCACGACAAATGTAGTGGAATGATTTTAATTCCATTAAATCATGCCAAACGCACCCGACATCGCCGAATCCGAATGGTCCGTCATGGAGGCTCTCTGGGAGTCTTCTCCGCAGACGGCCTCTGAAGTCACCAAGGCGCTGCGCCCTACCATGAACTGGGCGGAAAACACCGTCCGCACCCTGCTCACGCGCCTGGTTGAAAAAGGCGCTCTCAAGACCGCCGAAAACGCCAGCGGCACCCGCACCTTCCTCCCCGCCGTGAAACGCGAGGCATGCGTGCGCGCCGAAAGCGAGTCCTTCATGCAGCGCATCTTCGGCGGCGCGGCCAAGCCCCTGCTCGTCCACTTCGCCCAAAACAGCAAGCTCACCGCTGAGGAGGTGAAGGAGCTCAAAAAGCTGCTCGACCAGTCTCTCAACCCATGATTCACCATGAACACGCTCACCCAACTTTTTGACTGGCTCCTCCCCGCCAGTCTCCGTGCGTCGCTTCTCACTCTCGCGGTGCTGCTCATTCAGGCGGCATTGCACCGCCACCTCGGTGCCCGCATGCGCTACGCCCTTTGGCTGCCGGTGCTCGTCGTCCTGCTCATGCCTGTGCTGCCGCAGAGCCAGTGGAGCATCGAACATGTTTTCCAGACACCTCCCCAGCCGGTTCAGATCGTCAGTGCACCCATCACATCCACGATGGAGCCAACGCCGGTTGTCTTTGAGGCACCAACCCTCATGCCTGAACCATTCAACTGGCAGCGCCTGCTCATCCTCACGTGGGCCAGCGTCTCTGCAGTCATGCTCATCCTCGGCAGCCTCTCCTTCATGCTCACCCTGCGCCGGTTCAAGAAAGTCCGCCATCCCGCCAGTGACGAACTCCTCGCCACGCTCTCTCAAATCGCCCGCGAAATGCAGTTGCGCTACGTCCCGCGGGTCTTGATCGCCTCCAGTGTCAGCAGTCCTGCCGTCACCGGCCTCCTGCGCCCAACTCTGCTGCTGCCTGCAGAATTCGACCGCGAGTTCACCCCAGCCGAGGCCCGGCTCGTCCTCAAACACGAGCTCATGCATCTCAAGCGCGGTGATCTCCCGCTCAATGTCCTCATGTGCGTGCTGATGGCGCTGCACTGGTTCAATCCACTCCTCTGGATCGCGTTCTTCAAAATCCGTGCCGACCGCGAAGCCGCGTGCGATGCCCAGGTACTCCACAATGCCTCCGACGGTCACCGAGTCGAATACGGCCACGCCCTCCTCAAAGTCGAAACCGCCTTTTGCCCTCGCGGTTTCAGCCTCGGATTCGTCGGCATCTTCCAGCGCGGCTCTTCCTTGCGCTCCCGCATCCGCTCCATTGCCACCCATCGGAATCCCCATCCTTCCATGAAGGTACTGATCACCCTGTGCATCGTATTGATGACTTTCCTCGGCATCACTCGCGCCCAGCAGCCCAAGCCAACGGAGAGCGCGCCGCTGATCGCGATCGAAATTAAAATCATCAAGTTTAAAAAGGCCACCGACTGGAATTTTGGCGGCAGGCTGCCAGCCGGAGAACCCGCCCCTTTTTCTGCTTCACTGCTTTCACCTGAAGAGCTCACCGTTCAACTGCGGGAAGCTCTGAAAGATGACAGCACCAATATCACCTCCTACCCACGCATGGTCACGGCCGAAGGAAAGGAAGTCATGATCAAAAGCGTCGTCAATCAACACTCTAAGGAGGGAAATCTGCCGATCGGCCAGGTCTTCAAACTCACCCCTTCTCTGCATGGGGCACAGATAAAATTGAACATTGACCTCACCGACTCTGAGCTCATCGATCCTGCCACTGAAACAGTGACCTCCGAGTTCAAGGAAGATGAACCGACAGTCCGCCGCAGGACATATAAAGCCACTCACGAAAGTCACGACGGAAACTCCTGGGTGATCGCGGATTGGGAGGACGGCAAACCTCAAAGCAAACGCCCCGTGCTTTACATCATCACCCCTCATGTGTTCGATCCGAAAAAAGGCGGTCTTCCTGTGGGCCTCGATTTCACCACGGCCATAGACACCACCGCTGAGGCAAAGACAGCGCCCACCACCGATTTCATCAAGCAAAAGCTCGAAAAGCTCATCATCCCACACATTCAGTTTCAGGGTGCAACGGCAGCAGAATGCCTCGAATACCTCCGCGTCAAAAGCCGCGAGCTGGACACCATGGCCCCAGATCCCGCTGCACGCGGAGTCAACATCCTCTACAAAGCCGGCAATCCACCTTCCAACGCAGCCATTTCGCTCGATCTCAAAGAGATACCTCTTGGCGAAGCCCTGCGCTATGTCGTCGAGCTGGCAAACCTCAAGATGCTCGTTCAGCCTTATGCCGTTCTCATCGGCTCTGCTGACGATTCCGATTTTACGAAAGCCGCTGCTGCACCGCCTGTGCTCAATCCACCCGACAAACTCGGTGAGATTGTCATCACCGCGAAGAAAACTTCCATCGATCCGAGCACGGAAATTCAAACCGCCAAAGGAGACGCCAGATTCCAAGCGTGGGATACCTCCATTCAAGCTGAAGAGCTCGTCTTTGATCGAAAGGCTCAACAACTCAAAATCCATGGTCCATTCACCATCATCAGTGGTGGCAATCAAAAGCGCAGCAGCACATCATCGGAATCATCCGCTGTGCTGGATCTGGCCTCCGACAAGCTGACCACTTCCGGACCACACACGACAGAAATTCTCACGCCCCCGGCCTCCAAAATCATCATCCCCAGCGTCGAATTCCGCGATGCCACGCTCACCGAATGCATCGACTTCATGCGCATAAAGTCCCGCGAACTCGATCCCGACAAAAAAGGCGTCAACATCATCGTCAAACCCGGCGGGGATGCATCGGCAAGAATCACGCTGTCACTCAAAAACGTTCCACTGTCCGAAGCCTTGCGCTACTGCGCGGAGCTCGCAAATCACAAACTCACATCCGACGCCCAGTCCTATTTTCTCACTCCCGTTTCAGCAGAAGCTCCGGCAAACAAAGATCAGGCTTCCAGCCCTCCGGCACAGCCAGCAACAAGAGCCGATGAGGCAAAGTCGGCAGAGTTGCGCAAAGCCAGCTCGAAGCAGTATGACTTCACCAGGGCGAAGCTCGGCGATGTGCTGCAAATTCTTACCACCGATGCCGGCCTCAACTTCTTCTCCCTGCCGCCCAACGACAATCCCATCAATCAAAAACTGGTCACCTTCAGTATCCGGAGCAGCCCTTTTAGGGTGCTTGAAACTCTGTGCTGGGCGAACGGGTTGATAGTTGTGTTTGACCATGACCTCTGGTCCATCCGCCCAGCCAATGATTCCGACCAATTCATGCAAATTTACTTCCCTCCCAAGACGAAGGCCGGAATCGAAACCCTTCTCAAGGACATCAGCTCCGTCCTGGGTGGTTCTGAAACCAAGTCAACCGCTTACACACCCCAGCCAAGCGTGGTCTTCAAAGAAAACGAGAATTCTTTCTATGTGAAGGCCACTCGCCTTCAGCACACCTGGGTCGCCGCCTATTTCCAAGGCTTGAGCAGTTCCGCACAGTCCGGCAAGACCAAGTGATCCCCGGTTGAACTTGCGTCAATGCTCGCTCTGGATGCCATGCTCATGGCATCCATCCCAGACCTCGATCTCACCCAGCGCTTGCGCGAAAACGCCTGGATAGGCGATGCCGTTCTGGAACTCTACGTCCGCAGTCTCATCCTCCGCCAGCAGGGCAAAGTCGATGCCGAGATGAAAACGCGCTTTACCTGCAATCAGTTCCTTTCCTGCACCGGCAATCCCACCGCCGTCGAAGCCGACATCGGCGTCATCTATCAGCGCGAAGGTCTGGAGGCCGCCTTCGCCTGGATTCGCGAAACTCTGGAACCCCTTTTTCTCAAACAAGAGGCAAAACGCAAGCGCACCGGGAAGTAGCTGCATTCAAGCGGCTCTTGCGAAGAGTAGATCATTCCAAATGGCGAATGCGCCAGCCCCCGATGTGCAGGCAGCGCTGGAAATAATCACGGATCGTTCTTCACCATCAACGACTCCACCTGCACCGCCACCGCCTCGTCGCAACGCTTCAATGACTCCTGAAGTTTGACGACATCTCCCCCGCTTTCCTGAATCAACCGCCGTGCAATAGCTACCGCTGGCTCAAACCGGCCATCACCATCCGCATCCAACCAGATAGGGTTCGTCGACCCCACCACACGCGGCACGAAGGTCTTGCTGCTCGGTTGATAAGGCCGCGGAATCTCCCAGAACGACTCGGTGACACCCGGGCCCGTCGCGATCACCACCAGATGTACGTCGTGCGCCGGTTTCGGCAACTGCCAGACAATGCGCGCCTTTTCACCCGCACGGTGGTCGTCCTCAATCTTCTGCTCGCGAATCAAAATGCCGTTCGCGAAAAGTTCGATGCGATCCGCCTGCGTCCACGCCGGTCCAAAAACCGTGGCCTCCACTTTGATGCTGTCCTTCAACCCCGTGGCCAGATCGCCGACCGTAAACTTGTCATTCACCTTCATCTGCGCCAGCAGGCCAAGGCTCACCAGCAGCCGCCCTTCCTTGTAGCTGCGCCAGACTTCGTCGAGGTCCAGATTCGCTGCATCCCCATCCTTCGACGCCACATAGGTGCGCCCCTGCCCCAGGATGAAGCGGTTCACATCATGGCTGTCACTCGACGCCACCGCGGCGATGCGGTGCCCGCGATTCAACAAGGCAAACCAGTCCCGGTACAGCAGATGAATGTCCGACTGCATCGCCGCCGAGGTGATCACCTCCATCGCATCAATGTCCAGCGCGTCCGCCTGACGATGCCTGCCCGTCTTCGGATTGAACTGCATGCCGCCTAACGGAATGAAGCCGCTGTGCAGATCACGCGGATGATTCAGCGTGATCACCTTCACCCCCGGTGTCGCACGGATCTCTGGCAGCAGCTTCGCCCAGTCCTCTTGCTCGGGATTCACCACCCGGGCACCTGGCTCAATCGGGAACGCATTGAAATGACCATGCTTCGTCGTCACCTCGTTGCCGATCACCGGCGTGAATCTCTCTGCCACGCCCATGCTCGCCGCGCTCGGCGCATAATCCGTGTGATGATTGTGATCCGTCGCCACGGCCAGTTCGATCCCCTCCCCCGCAATCGTCAGCATGCGCTCCTCGATCTTCGCATCGCCATGCCCGCTGTGCGTCAGCGTGTGAATGTGGCTGTCTGCCGCGATCCAGCCCGCCGTCGGCACCTCACGCCGTAGTTGGAGCGCCACTTGTTTTGCATCCCCCGCTCTCAACGAAATCGCCACACGCCCGACACTCCATTCAAAACCACGTCCCGCATGCAAAACGTAGTCGCCCGGCGGCAGTGACAGCATGGCCTTGCCATTCCTCGTATAAACCACGCCAATGCGCACCGTCACCTGGCCCGCAGGTTCTGCCCGCAAAGGCTGCAAGGTTCCATCCGCACGAGTCAAAGTCAGCCGACACGGCAGCCCCCCACCCAATTCACCCTCCGTCACCGTCACATCCATCTGCGCTCCACTCAGCACTTCCGTCATCGGCTTCGCAGCGATGAACACCGGTCCCACCTCAATGTCATCCAGACTTGGCGGCGCTTCGATTGTCAAAATATTTTCACCATCGCGCAGTGTCCCCGCCGGGATAGCCAGCAGGCTCTCCATTGCCGTCTCCGCCGTCACCAAGGTGCCCAGTTTGCGTCCGTTCAATAGCACCGGCCAAGTCAGTTTCACATCGCGCTGCCAGACTCGCAGCGTCTGCTCCGTGGCATTAACTTTTGCCTCAAAGCGCCTCTCAAGCCGCTCTGCATCGACAGCGTGATCTTTAAATGCCTCCCACTCAAACTGCCCCGCCTTTCCCAGATGCAGCCGCTTGGCTTCCACCGTCAAATCCTCCGCCATTAAGCAAAGTGCAGGCAGGCAAACCAGAATCCATTTCATCCATCACCAACGAACCCACTTGATGACAACTATCCACCCGCCGTTGAATTGACGCCTGTCCTTGCCAAAGCTGCCGCATGAAACGCTACCATGTCCGCCACACGTCCGCATCTCTCTTAGATTGGTCCGTGGCGGAGCCTTTGTCCGACTTCACTTTTCCTTGGGAACCACGCACCGCCGTCCCCACCGAATTCCGCGCCTTGTGGGACTCAACCCATCTTCATTTCCGCTTCGACTGCTTCGATGACGATCTCGTGCTGCCAGACGGCCCCACGGCCAAAGACCGCGTGCTCGGCTCCGACCGCGTCGAAATCTTCCTCACTACCGATCTAAGTTTGAAGCCCTACTACTGCCTCGAAATGTCTCCACGTGGCGACGTGCTGGCCTACGCGGCTAATTTCTACCGTGAAATGAACTGGGACTGGCAATGCGATGGCCTTCAACTCACCGCAAACATCGAAGGCAGTCGCTACACCATCACCGGCAGCCTCCCTCTCGATACGCTGCGCGACTTGAAGGTGCTCAAACCCGGCTCATCTGAAATCATCGCCGGCCTCTACCGTGCAGAATTTCATCACCCACCCGATGGCACCGTTCACTCCGGCTGGATGCCCTGGGTCAATCCGCAGACCGAACGTCCGGACTTTCATGTGCCCGCTTCGTTCGGCGTACTCGAACTTGTGCGGTGATTGGACGGCGCTACGCAGTCCCCACTGGAGAATTCTTCGGCTACTTTCTCCGGAGCGTGTAACTGTGCACCACACTCGCATTCGGCAGATCGTCACGTGTCACACCAGGCACAATGGAGCGCACATAGTCCACCTTCGCCTCATTTGGGCCCACCGTGACACGCACATGCCCCGAGCTTCCTAGGATGGTGCCTGTGTAACCGTATTCCTCTGCGCTGCGCGTGCCACCGCTGGGGTGGCCGGGCTGCGGCACTTCCTGATAAATGATGCCGTCGAGCTCCTCTTTCACAAAGAGATGATCGTGGCCATGGAAGACAATGCTCACACCGTTTTTGACCAGGAGCTGATGGATCGGCAGTTCCCAGCCCGGACGGTGCTGTTTAAAGCCCTCGCTGCCATCCGCGTTTTTGCCGCCCCACTCCATGAAAGGCGCAGGCTTCACACCACCACGCACATCCTTGCCCAGTCCACCGACGAGGTGGTGAACGAATACAAACTTGAAGGGGGCCTTGCTCGTCTCAAGCGTCTTCGTCAGCCAGCGATACTGCGCCTCACCAAGTGTCATGCTCCAGTTGTCCTCGCCTTTGCGGTCACGCGTAAACCAAAAGGGATCGAGCACGACAAACAGCGCACTTCCCCACTCGAAAGCATAAAAGTCCTCCAACAAGCCTGCACCTTCCTCCGGCTTCGCATTGCCTGTGTAAATGCCGCCGGGCTCTGGATTCGGGAAATACTTCTTCCGCATGCCAATGGACCACAGCGGCATCGAGTCCGGCTGGCCGGTAAGTCGTGAGCCCTGCTCACCATCATGATTGCCCAGTGCGAGCAGGATTGGCACGCTGTGCGCGAGGCGGCCCATGTAAAACCGCTGCGCTTTGTACTGCGACTCAGCCCGCGTGTAGAAGCTGCCAAATTTATCCACCATTGTCGTATCGCCGAGGTCGATCATGAAATCGGGCTTGTCGGCAAGCATGTTGGCCAGCGTCTGCTGATACACCCGCACATCCGTACTGACATCCAGATGTGAATCCGCCTGAGTCGTAAAGGTGAAGATGGATGCCTTTGCTCGCTGCGTGTGGAAGCTGCGGACTTCATCGCGCACACCTTCACCACCACCCAGACGATAGGTCAGCTGATACGTATAACCGGTATCAGGCTTCAACTGACCCAGCAGGATCGTCTGCGGCTCTCCCGCGCGGAGTTTGACGACCTCAGAGCGCTGCGTCAACGACGTCGGGCTCGTGCCATAGGTCACAAAGGCATCCATGTCCTGCCACGTGAGCACACTCAGCGTCACCGAGTCAGCACTAGGTCGGCAAAGCCAGACATTGAAGAGATACTGCGGCACCACGGCTGGTTCCACCTGCCCACCCGGCCCCGCTCCCTTGCCCTTGCCTCGTTCCTCCTTGTCAGGTTTCGCGTCATTTTGGCCGAGTGCCACAATGACGAACGCTGCCAGGGTGCAGAGGATGGAGAGATGCTTCATGCGCATTCATGATAGCTCCCAATGTCAAAAAGGGATAAAGCAACGACTCCAAAATTGTCAGGAAACTGTCAAGACTCAGGTTTCATCTAGCTTTGCCAGTTCACTCAGGAGAGTCGTGGCATACGTTCCCTTCGGAAGATCAAAGCGGAATTGCAGATCGCCATTTTCCAACACTTCAAAAGTGGAATCGAGCGGACGCAGGCGCATCACGCGGCGCTCCTGCCGCAGTCCGAAGGCTTCGAGTCCGGCGGTGATGTCGGAAAATGCAGCCAGCAGTTCTTGTTCGAGGCTGCGCACCTCGCCCACGCTTTGCAGTTCACCACTGCCCCACAAGGGAGCCGTAAGTTCAACAATGCCTTTCTCAAAACGCTCGAATTCATCGCCACGCTGATTTTCCGGCAGCAAAAGGGTGCCATTGTCAGCAAAACCAAAGACCTCGCCAGCCAGCGGTTTGTCCCAGGTCCCGCGTGCCATGCGAGCCGCCACGACGACATTGAACAGATGACTGCGGGCGGCGGAAAGCAGGATGCCGCGCAGCAGGCGGTCTCCCGGCGTGAACTCACCGCGAAACATCGCCTGTGCCTTCGCCACATTTTGCCCTTCGTTGCCGAAGCGCTGCGTGCCGAAGTAATTTGGAGCGCCCCTCTCTGTGATCGCCTGCCAGCGCTGTGCGGCAAGCGCACCGTCAAAGTCCGGCTCACGCAGGCGGATGGTGAAGCGATTGCCCAAATGAATGCCACGCCTAAGCTTGCGCGTGTTGCGCGTGATGCTCAGCACCCGCAGCCCCTCGGATTCCAGCACTGCGGGTTCCGGCGATGCCTGCCCCGGCATATGCAGGCTGAACCACTGACGCGTGACCGCATGCCGGTCCTTCAGCCCGCAGTGGCTGACCAGCCGCCGCCGAATGCCCAGTGCATCCGCCAGTCGTGCCGCCGCAGCATTGCTGTCTAGATTCCGCTTTTCCGCCCACACCAGGCAGTGCTCGCCCTCACCCGAAGGCTCAAAGCCGAGCAACTCCTCCACCAAAAAATCTTCCGGATGCACTTTGAATCGTGCACGACCTAAAGGACCGCCGTGCAGATAGGGAAGATCGTTCGAGTCTAAAATCATGTTCAAGCCTCTGGCCCATTCACCAGATGTTTTGGCAGATCCGCCACCCGCTCACATCCCACCTGTTCCATCACCTGCTTGAGCTGGCGCTTCAGCATCGTCATCGTGTGATCGCCGCCGGTCTTGCCGAGCGCAGCGACGCCATACATGAAGGACCGTCCCATGAAAGCAAACTTGGCACCGCTCGCAAGGGCACAAGCCACATCAGGCCCGGCGCGCAGGCCGCTGTCGATCATGACCGTGGTACGCTGGCCAAATTTCTTCGCGAGCTCAGTGAGCGGTTTGATCGTGGACTGTCCGGCATCCAGTTGTCGGCCGCCGTGATTTGACACAATGAAACCATCCACGCCCAGGCTGAGCGCCGTTTCAGCATCCTCCTCAGTAACCACCCCCTTCACCACGAGCTTGCCCTTCCAGCGCTCGCGAATGGCTTTGATCTTTGTCGGATTCAAACGACCCGAGAAAGTCTTGTTCATGAAGAGGCCGAGGTGCTTCATGTTCAGCCCCTTTGGCAGATAAGGCTTCATCGTCTTAAACTCCGGCGCACCTGCCGCGAGCTGGCTGAACGACCACGTGGGATGCAGCATCATCTGGATCACATTGCGCACCGACATCCGCGGCGGGATGGACAGACCATTCCGAATTTCCTTGGGCCGATAGGCAAAGGTGGGCGTATCCGCGAGAATGACGAGCACCGGGAAGCCTGCATCCCGAACACGATCAAGCAGCTTGTCACGAAGCGAATCCTCAGCGGGGTGGTAGAGCTGAAACCACGCCTTTCCCTGCGTGAGCTCGGCCACGGTTTCGATGCTGGCCGTTGCGACCGTGCTGAGCGTGAAAGGAATGTTGTGCTGATGCGCCGCCTTCGCGATGATCTCGGTCGCCTTGGGCCAGATCAGTCCCTGCAGGCCGATGGGGGAAACGCCAAAAGGAGCATCGTAGGTGGTGCCAAAGAGTTCCGTCCTCAGGTCTGAGCCGGGATAGTCCCGCAGATACCAGGGCCGCAGCTGCACCTGCCTGATCTCCTCCGTGTTCCGCTGAAGATTGATGTTAGAGAAGCAACCTCCCTCCAAATACTCAAAGGCGAAACGCGGCACACGCTGGCGTGCTCTCTCGCGAAGGTGCTCGATGGAGGGGTAGTTGGAATTAAAGACTTCAGACATGGCGTGTGAGTGAATGACAGTGATGGCGAAAAACGCCAGTCGTTCAACACTGGCGGCACGCCTTCTTCATCGGCAGTAAACGCCGGATTTACAATCTTCCAACACCCACACTGCAAATACCGAAATGCACTTCACTTCTTGACGGGTAATGACGAAGGCATGGCCTGGTCACTCTGAAACACCTGATCCACCAGGATATGCCCCCAGCCACTAGTTTGGTCGTCAATAATCTGGAAGCTGGTCCGCTTGCCAGCGAACTCCGACACATCCCACGACTGCCAGTCCATGACCTCCTGCCCCGCAGAATTCTTCAATGACAAGCCCGTGGCCGTGCGAACGGCTTTGCCATCGATGAGCAGCAAAACGCCCGTTTTGCCCGGGTGATCCCCACCGCCAATAAGAAAGTTCACAAATTTCTTTGCGATGGCAAATGGCGGCGAAGTCAGCGTGCCAGTGCTTTTGTCACCCTCAAGAAAAGTATTGATGAGTCCTGTGCCGATAAAACCAGTCACTGCATTCCTGCGCACTCCCGGACCAAAAGCATTGCCAGATGCTTTCCACTCGACGGGGTTCGCTGTTTCAAAATCAGCGACCAGAATGTCACCCGGGTTCGGTTTGTAAACGACGGGAGTAACATTGATCTTTGCAGGATTGGGTGCCGCAGCTCCTTTGGGCGGCAGCAGTTTGCGGGTTTGCGGTGAACCCGGCAAAGCGGTGACTTTGAGGTCTTTGACCAGAAATTTGGCACCATTGAAACCGCCACCATTCAGGTAAAAGGGTCCCATGGGGCGAGTGAATGCTTCATCGGCAGCCGTGATGGTGGTGCCATCAATCGTGAGGGTGAAATTCGGGCCGTCGTGAATGCAGACAATCTCATGCCACTCGATGTTAAGCTGCATTGCCCTCCCCTTCACCAGAACTGCACCGTCTTTGTCCTTTGTTTTCGGACGCACCAAGGAGATCTCTCCGGTGTCGGGCACATAGTTGAAATCCATCGCGTGGGCGCTGGAATCCGCAGGCCAGGCCACGAAGAGGAAACGCTGCTTGGGCACCACGAACTTCATCTTCCACTCCACCTTCATCTGATCAAAGGCCATGAGCACCTTGATTGTGGCCATGTGATTCTCAGTGGGCACCTGCTCACCCGCCATGGCGCCATCTTCAAACTTCCATGAACCGTGATGAAATTCCAGGCTCGCGGGCAGCGGCCCCTCTCTGCCATCCTCAAAAATCAGATAATTGCTGGATGGCGCGACTGGATCGCTCGCTGGAGCAGCGCATAAGGACACGGCGGCACTTAGCATCAAAAGAAAAATGGATTTCATGAAGTGTGACAGCAGATCACTTCATCATTTTCTTTCCATCTTTCTTTTTTCCACCTCCGGGTCCCTTGCCTTTCCCCGGGCCCGGGCCACGCCCCTGCGGAAATTCGCCGCGCTCCAGCGCTGCGGACGCCTGCTCTCCGATTCCGGCGCGGATGTGTGCCTTGAGCTCCGCCTGGAGTCTGGCCGCAATTTCCGGGTTTTGTTTCGCCAGATCACGCGTTTCGCCAAGATCTTTGACCACGTCAAAGAGCATACCTTCCTTGGTATCCCAGAAATAGAGCAGCTTGTAGTCCCCCTTGCGAATGGCGGACTGCGGATGCTCCACTTCAACAACTTGGTGCCACACAAAGCGGTCGATGGGACGCTTTACCGGCGATTTACCAGCGCTCATCAGCAGTGGTTTCCAACTGCCGCCTTCGACTCCCTTCGGCAAGACAAATCCAGGAGCAGCGAAGTCAAGCACCGTGGCCATGAGGTCGTAGCTGATGACGGGAGTGGTGCAGTTCAGACCGCCTTTGATGCCGGGGACGCGAATGATCATCGGCTCACGGATGCCCCCTTCGCCGAGATCGCCTTTGCCACCATTCAACAGGCTGGTGCGGCCACCGTTGTCAGAGGTGTAAATGACAATCGTGTTTTCAGCGATGTGCAGTTCCTCGAGTTTCTTCAGGACGGCACCCACACAGGTGTCGAGATCCTCCGTCATGGCAGCCATCACCGCACGATCCCCGCGACCTCCTTTCTCCGCATTGGCCATGCCTTCGTATTTCTTGAGTGTCGCTGCAAGCGCCTGCGGTGTCTGATGCACGGCATAATAGGAAAGCTGCAGAAAGAATGGATGCCCCTCCTTCACCTGCGACTGCATGAATTCGCCCGCCCGGCGTGTGATGCTGAAGGACTGCTTGGGATCTTCGGGATTCGTTGTGTCCCCGTCCTCGTTCATCGTGATGCCATCGCTGGCATCATAACCCATCGACTCCGGCGTGTGAAACCACTGCCACTTGCCGAAATGCGCCGCACGGTAGGTGCGATCCGCCTTCTTGAGCGTGTTCACCAGCGAGTCCGTGACCGGCGCGCTCCAGTTGCGGGCATTTTTATCGGTCGCATTCAGCGTACTCGTGGTACGCCCCATCTGGATCGCCGCACGTGAGCACTCGCATTTGCAATGGGCCGCATAGGCCTGTGAAAACGTCATCCCCTGCGCGGCGAGCTTTTCGAGATTCGGCGTGTGAAATTCACGGCTCGCACTGCCGGGTTCACCGGGCATCATGCGTACCGAGGTGCCGCTCCAGGATTGATCATCCGCGAGGATGAAGAGAATGTTCGGGGCCTTGGCAAAGGCACTGGCTGCCAACAGCTGAACGACAATGCTGATAAGATAAAATTTCATAGTTCTAAAAACGGGCTCTGATTTTATTTTGGCTCCTTCATCATCGGCTTCTGCTTGCCGCCTTTCCCACCCTTTCCACCTTTGCGGTCACCAGACTTCTCTCCGCCCTCGACATAATCGGGATTCGGTTTCGGCATGCCGGCCTTAACAGAACGCAAGTAGTCCATCAAACGGTTGTCGAGAGCGAGGACAATGTTCGGATTTTCCTGCGAGAGATCCCTCTGCTCCCCAATGTCCTTCGAGAGATCAAACAACATTCGCTTTTCCGTTTCGAATACGCGGATCATCTTCCAATTCTGGTAAACGATGGCTGAAGCGGGGCCGATCTCATCTTTATCATAATGCGGAAAATGAACGACGAACTCCTCATGGACACGCTTGGGCGGGGTGTTCGGATCTGTCTTCAGCACTCCCACAAGACTGACACCATCAAGACCTTTCGGCAGCATGCTCGATGGCACCCCCGCCAGCTCCATGATCGTCGGCAGCACATCCACCGTGCTGGCACGCACATGGGAGAACTGCCCGGCCTTGATGCCAGGTCCGGCAACGAGAAGAGGAACACGCAGACCGCCTTCCCAGACAGTCCCCTTGCCGTTGGTCAGCGCGCCGTTCGCATTGCGCCCCTGAGCTCCGTGGTCGGCCGTATAAATGATGTAAGTGTTCTTCAGAGCGTCGAGTTCCTTCAGCTTTGCCAGCACGAGGCCAATCGTCTTGTCGATCTCCTCATTACCTGCCGCCTGACCAATGCGCATGATGTCCAGACGATTGCCGAGCCGGCGTTTAACTGACTCCAGCATCTCAGGCGTGGCGCTTTCCGGCTGCTTGCCGGGATAATGAGAAATTTGCAGATAGAAAGGCTTCCGCGTCTTCACCTGCCGTGTCATGAAGTCCATGCCGAGCTTCGCCGTGGCGTAGCACTGCTTCGGATTCGGCTCATCAACGTTTTCCGGACCACCGTTGCTGTTCGGGCCATCGTTTTCGTCAAAGCCGTTGATCTGCGGATTCTCTCGCCCCACATGCCACTTGCCGAAGTGCGCGGTCGCATATCCCTGCTTTTTCAAAAGCGTGCCGATGGTTTCTATGCCCGCAGAAAGCTGCGATGTTGTCTCCGGCGCGATCACCCTGTCTCCCGGATTCACCCCTCCCTCCTTCTTGCTTTCACCGACAAACGTCATGTGCAATTGCGCCGGATTGCGCCCGGTAAACAAAGCAGCACGGGTGGGAGTACAGCGCGGCGACGACGCGTAGAAGTCAGAAAAGCGCATGCCGTGCTGAGCAATGCTGTCGAGATTCGGTGTATGGATGAAGTTGCCGGTCGAGCCTTCCGGATTTCGATCATCCTGCGGCACCGACATAGATGCCCACCCCTGCGCCTCCCCCATGATCACGAGGATGTTTGGCGAATTGACTTCCGCCCTCGCCACGATGGGAAAGACAAAGATGAAGCAAAGTGAGCGAATACGGTTCATGGCTGCTGAAATTTGACGCTACCTCAAGGGTGCGCCGCTCACGTCGAGATCAGGCTTCGTGTTCCAGCGCTGCTTCCATTCCGGTTTCTCGATCTTGGTGCGGAAGATGATGGTGTTGTCGAGTGCGAGGTCGTCGGTCCAGATGAACTTGGCTCCTTCGAAATCATTCTCGAAATAGGGCTGCTTGGGATCGACCTCCTCGACCGTGTATTCTTTGGCGTTCTTCCACGTGCTGTCGTCAAAATCGACAGCCCACCAGTTTGCTGGCAACGGCTCTTGTTTGACCTGCGGATTCGCGGTGTCGCCGTTGATCGGACCGTGAAAAAAGCTTTTGGCTTTCCAGCTGGCATTGGTCACAGTTCCATCGGCGAACTTCAGAATGAAACCGCCATCGCCGATGCTGCTGCCGTATTCGAGTCCGGTCTTCGGATCGGCATTGTCCTTCGCGAGCACGGCAATCGTCATCGGATACTCCGGCAGAAAATCGACGCTCACGACATTGTGCGGCGTGAACTGTATGGGATCCACGGCAACGAGGCGGCCATTCACATAGAGCATGAACCAATTGTCGGCATACACATTGAGTTTCATGGTGTCAGCGATGCTCGGCTTGATCAGTCCGGGGGGGGCACCACCCTTTTTCTTTTTACCGCCGCCCTTTCCAGCTTCACCCGGAGCACCACCGGAACGCTGGCCGCCCTGACCTGCACCGGCCTGCATCGGCTGTCCACCTGCACCGCCTGTTCCTGTTTGTGCAGGCGGATTGAAGATGTTGTCGAGAGGGCGCGTTCCTCCGCTGCCATTGCCCCCGTTTGTTGCAGGCATTGTGGCCGGGCCGGGAGGAGGAATCGTTGAAGGGGGTGGCGCAGGCGGTTGATCTCCGCTGCCAGGAGCAGCCGCGCGTATTGGTGCATTCGGTGCGCTTTGCACTTCTTCGGCCGTGAGTTTGCCGTCATGATCCAGATCGGCCGTTCCGAAAATGTAATTGGCTGCATCCGCCAGTTCCACGCTGCTCAGACGGCTGTCCTGGTTTGCATCCAATTCGAAAGCATGACGGTTGATGAATCCGGCGAATGCAGCACCTTCGCGAATGTCGCCCGCCGCATCGATCTCGGCAGGTGTGATGATGCCATCCATGTCCGCATCATACTTGGAAGCTGCGACTTTCATGTCAGCAAGAGTCTCAGCCAGGGTGACGATTCCATCCTGATTGCCATCGAGCTCGGTGCCGTGCATTTGCATCCACGGCTTGCGCTGACCACCCTGCTGTCCACCACCACCGGCCTGCGGCGTCATTGGCTGCGTGGTTGTTTCGGGCCGCATCGGCTGAGTGCCGCCTCCCGGAGCCATGCCGCCAGGACCACCAGGAGCCTTCTTTTCTCCAGGCGCCATACCACCACCTGCTGTCACCCCACCACGTGAGTACACAACGCTCAAATCTGCCTTCGCGAGAACTTTACCATCAATTGCAGCGAGCAAATCTTCCCGTGTCACGCCGCCACGACCGGTAGCCTTGGGCTGCGGCTCGCCGGAAAGCGCATAAACATGCAGCACATAGGTCTTTTCACCGGGCCCCTGTGAATGCGGCGGCTCATATCCCTCTTCACCTTTAAAGCCGACTCCCAGCTTGCCCATGCCCTTTACATTTTTCGGCAGGCTCGTCACGTTCGCTGGGATGTCCCACATGACCCAGTAGCTCTTCATCTCATTGCCCGGAGCAAGATGATCCATGATCAAGGCATAGCTCTTTGTGCCGGCAGGTGCCCCCTTCCATTCAAGGGGCAGGGTCGCGCCACTGCCGTCGCCCGTATAATCTGCGGGCAGATTGCCTCCATCTGTCACTTCAGGACTGGTCAAAACAAAGCCGCCGCCTCCCTTTGCAGTGGGCACCCCGCCACGCCGTCCGCTGGGTTGCTCGGCAGGCGCAGCCATGGGTGCTGCCAGTTCGCTCACATCCAGTTTGCCGTCACCATTGCGGTCCAGCGCGGTAAATTCGCTGCGGGCCTTCGCCATGGCGGCAGCCAGCGTCCCACCGCTGCGTTTCGCGGCAAATTCACGCTTCACATTCTCAGCGAATTCCTGTGCGGTGACGACGCCGTCGCCATTCACATCCATCAGGCTGCCTGAGGCTTGTGGCTGCGGCGGTCTTGGCGCTTCTTCAGGAGGCGCAGGTGGATTTTCATCGGGCTTCATGCCTTTGCCAGGCCCGCCCTTGCCCTTCCCCATGCCTTTGCCCTTCCCACCAGGTCCACCGGGGCCCTTGCCGCCGCCGCCACCTCGGCTCGTATAGACTTCCTTCACCACGCCCTCGCTCCCATTATTAAACTCAAAGGGATAGGTGCCATCGCTGTTGATGCTGTAGGTGATCGAACGCTTGTCACTGCCCACCTTATAGCTGAGCTTATAGCTGAGCTTGTAGCTGTTCGATCCCGAGCTCTCAAAACCAGTGATCTCCGCCCCACGCAGGGGAGCTGTATCAGGGCGAACTGGCTGCGCACGCGGCTGCGGGTCCACCTGGCCCTCCGCCTCCACGACTTCGCCATGAAACGCACTCTGCAAATATGGCCGCTTCGTCGAGGCATGGTAGTGGTAGCCCACCTTCGCATCTTCATGCCCATGGCACACGTCCAGCTTGCCCACTGGCGAGCCATCCGGCTCCGTAAGTCCATAGATCGGGTAGCCATCCAGCGCATACGCAATCGGCATCCCCTTCCCCACCACATCCTGCAAATGCAAAGGCGCGATATGGTAATGGTAATCATCCGCCCGTCCGCAGTGACCGCCCCACTGATCCAGTTCGCCGATTTCATAGGAAACCTCACCACGATTGTTCTGCGGATTGAAAATCGGGATGCCGTTCACTCCCAATGCGATGGCTCCTCGCAGGAAATGCCCCTCAACAATGGCCGGTGTTTTCGCGGGAATCGGATGCAAAGGAATGCGCCACATGTTGTCCCCCGTGTAGCTCTGCGGCAGCGGCACCTGCTGCTGCCACGCCGTGATGCCCACCATCATGTTGTGATCCGGCAGTCCGTTCGATCCCACGAACAAGAAATCCTTGTCCCACTTCAATTCGAGCCTCTGGAAAGCGAGAAACGGCTTTGCCGCCGCTGGTGCATTCGCCGCATTGGCCGCCGCTGCCGCAGCGAGGTTCAAGGTGGACGCCGTCGAAGCCACCTGCACCGGCTTGATCTCACCTTCACTCGGCACCGCATGCTGCTGCATCCACTCATCCAGGATATGCTGACGCAGGCTCTCTTTGTCGGCAGATGCACCGGCTTTCCAGGTATGGGCAAAAGCCGCAGGACTGTTGAACAATCCCACAGACAAGGCGGCAACGAAGATGGCTTTCATATTCCTCACGCTGGAGCAGTGGTGTCAGTCGCTTATCAGCAAATGGCAGCTCATTTGTCAGCAAACCGTAAAGAAACTCGCGAAACCATTCCCTGAAGCCCATAGTTTCTCATGCCACCCGCCACGCGCATCCTCGTCATCGACGACGACACCGAGCTTTCCCAGCTCGTGGCGGATTACTTGAAGCCGATGGGCTTTGAGGTCGAATGCGAACACGAGGGCAACAGCGGATCCGAGCGCGCCACCAGCGAGCCGTGGAATGCGATCATCCTGGATGTGATGATGCCCGGCTGCGATGGCTTTGAAGTGCTGCGGCGCATCCGCGCAAAATCCAAGGTGCCGGTCATGATGCTCACTGGCCGTGGTGAAGAGGTGGACCGCATCGTCGGGCTCGAACTCGGAGCGGATGATTATCTGCCGAAGACTTTTTCATCGCGTGAGCTCCTCGCACGACTGCGTGCCGTGCTGCGGCGCTCTGGCTGGGTGGCGGAAAATTCACCGCAGGCGCCCATGAAGGAGATCGTCGTTGGTCCGCTGCGAATCAATGCGGATTCGCACGTGGTGGTGCTCGGAGATGCGCCTCTGGAACTCACTCCAGCGGAATTCGGCCTGCTCCTCTCACTGGCCAAAGCCCATGGCCGCGTGCGCACGCGCGAGCAGTTGATTGAAGATGTCGCAGACCGTGAATGGGATGTGTTTGACCGGGCCATCGACATGCACATATCCACCTTGCGCCGCAAACTTGGCGACGACCCGAAGAACCCGCAGTTCATCAAGACCGTGCGTGGCTATGGCTATCAGCTCGTCACTCCGAACCGTTGATCTCTCATGAGCCGCCTGCGACTGCCTCTGTATCTGAAGATTCTGCTCTGGTTCGGAGTGAATCTGCTGCTGCTCGCATTGCTCGTGTTTGGATTCCTCAGCATGCAGTTTCGCATGAGCCTGGACTGGATGCTGTCTGGAGAAGCAGGCGAGCGCGTCTCCGCTATTGGCGACAGCCTTACGAACGAGCTCTCCCAGCTCCCGGAGCAGGAATGGCCCGCAGCGCTGCAGCAGCATGAAGCACAGCATGGTGTGACCTTCGCTCTATTCAGCAGCAATGGAAATCAAGTCATGGGCACCCGCGTTCAAGTTCCTCCGGAGGTTCTTCCAAAACTCATCGACAAGCGCAGCCCGAGCGACCGCCCACCGCCACGACGCCCACCACCCGGCGTTGCCAGAAAAAGACCCACCGATGCGCCTCCCAAACCGCGCTTCATGCTCCGTGCCGGTGATCCCGCACACTATTGGGCGGGCGTGCATCTCGATCTCACCCAGCAGAGCGATCACCTCCCGCTGACATTGCTCATGGTCTCAAACACCATCACCGGCGGCGGACTGTTCTTCGATCTGTGGCCCTGGTTTGACCTCGCTGCCGCAGCCCTGCTGCTCTCCGCCCTCGTCTGGATGCCCTTCGTGCGCGGCATCACAGGTTTCATCGGGCGGCTCAATCACGCCGCAGGCCGCATCGCACAGGGAAACTTCGGAGAGCGTGTCTCGCGCAGCCGCAACGATGAACTCGGTGAACTGTCTTCCTCAGTGAACACCATGGCCGCGCAGCTCGGTGAATACGTGGCGCAGCAGCGGCGCATCACCGCAGACGTGGCTCATGAGCTCTGCTCTCCGATTGCGCGAATGCAGATGGCGCTTGGAGTGGTTGAACAACGCAGCACGCCGGAGCAGGCCGGTTATCTCAAAAAGCTCGATGCCGAACTCCAGCATATGGCACGCCTTGTGGAAGAAGTGCTCACCTTCTCCAAGGCCGAGACACTGCCCGAACGCGAAACCGCTGAAGACATCCATCTACACGAACTGATCGTGTCCGTCATCGCTCGTGAAGCACCTGAAGCGGATATTCAACTTAACGTATCCGCCGAGTTGCAGGTGCATTCACTGCGTGACGCGCTAGACCGCGCCGTTGGCAACGTCCTGCGCAATGCCGCCCGCTACGCCGCCGATTCTGGCCCCGTTCAAATCCATGCTGATCAGCAGGACGGCAAAACCGTCATCCGCATCTCCGATCAGGGCCCGGGCGTCCCCCCGGAAACCTTGCCTCGATTGTTCGAGCCTTTCTACCGTCCTGAGGCAGCACGCCGCCGCTCCACGGGCGGCAGCGGCCTCGGCCTGGCCATCACCAAGCGCTGCATTGAAGCCTGCCACGGCACCGTGACCGCTAAACTGCGCGAGCCGACCGGCCTGGAGATCGAGATCTCCATTCCTACGGCTTAGCAGCGCTCATTCAGCCTTTTTCAATTCCGCCATCATCTCCAGCAGGTTGTCTGTGAGAATGACACTCGTATCCTCCTGCACACTGTTCGTGCCAAGCCAGGTCTCGTAACCGCCGAGCTTGTGCTGCTCCAAAGTGGGCAGGTAACCGTGGCGACCATTCGCAAGACCAACCACCATCGTCTGAGGAAACGCACTGCGCTTTTTCAAATCGAGACCGATCTCGACAAAGGTCTCAAACGGAATGCAGCACACAGCGAGATCGCCGATACGGATCGCTTGAAGCTGAACCGTAATTGTCTCTTCTTTGCGCTCCGCCGCGGCGATGACACTGCCTGCATAATTTTTAGCCAGCCGCGGCAATCCCTCAACAGCCGCCTTGTCTTTGACCGCAATCACCGCCTTCGCCTCTGCGACATCCTGTTCCGATGGGCGCCGATACTTCAGCGTGATCTCGCGCTGAACCATTCCCAGCGTCACATCACCTCGATATTTTTCAATCTTCCGCTGCGCGAACCACGCCGTATCCGCCGCCTTCTGCGCCACGATGCGGATCTGCTCAAACGGCTCACGCGGCGGACGCGTCACGCCAAAGGGGATGTTGTTGATGTCACCCGAGGTCCCGTTGGACATCATCGCCACAAAGTTTTCATCCCCACGCACCCGCGAAGGCATGACGCGGGCAAATTCACCAAAATAATCCGACGACATCTCGCCCTCGGGCGCACCACCAACGTAGTGCAGCGAGTAGTTTGCATAGATGGCAATGGGCTTCCGCTTCGCATCCTGCACCGAAATGATCGTGATGTCTGGATCAGTGGGGCCGGCAGGATGATCCAATGTATTCGGATCAGTACCCGGGTTCATCTTCACCTTGTCCATGCGGCCAAAGGGATTGAGCGGCATTTTCCCCGGCTTCAGATACCAGCGACGATTGAACACCTCATCTGCAAGCGGATGCGCCGCAGCACCGAACGACGCCGGCCGCAACGCGGCATGCGCCTTGATGATGGACTCGGCAATGCCCTCCACAAACCGTTTGTAATAACGCGACGCCGCCTCGCTGCGTGTGTTTACAGAAGGCCCGCTGTGCGTGTGCGTGGAGCTGATGAGCATCTTGTCCGCCGTCATGCCCGTCTTGGCCGCGACGATGGCCTTCGCCTCATTGAGCACGTCCGGACCTGCGCCCAAGACATCCACCACCACCATCGCCAAGGTTGTTTTGCCGTCGTCGAGCACCAGAGCGCGCGCATGAAACGGATCATGCGCCTTGTTCGCAGCATTCGCACTGAATCCTCCCGGCATGTTCATCGGAAACTCCGTGGGCGTGATGTCCACCGCCGCAGCTCCCGCACGCAGCATTTTAGTTTGAGCAGATAACGAGGTTGCAATGATCAGCAGAGCGCAGGCGACAGATTTCATGGAGCAGATTCTCATATCAAAACACACGGTGCATACCTTTACGGAGCAGTCAGGAATGCGAGCAAATCACGCAGCTCTTCATCCGTCATCGACATCACAAGCCCCTGCGGCATGAGCGAGGTTTTCAACTCCGTGCGTTTGACGATGTCCGTCTGCGGAAAGGAGCGCTCCTTGCCGGTGATATCACGAAAGACTTCCGTGTTGGAGGAGCGCAGCATAATTCCGACAAACTCGCTGCCATCCTTGAGCTTGACCTGTGAAGGGTAGAACTGCGGTGCCACCTCACGGCTGGGTTCAAGAATAGAGCGTAAAATAGCTGCACGATCACCCTGCTTCGAGACGAGGCTCAAATCCGGGCCAACCACATTGCCGCGTCCGCTGTGGCGATGGCAGGTCGCGCAAAGACCTACCTTCGAATGGAAAAAGATACGGCGGCCTGCTTCCACATCCGCCTTGCCAGGCAGCGCATCCAGCAGCTTCAACCACGCATCGGTGTCGGCAAAGACGGGACGAGTCGTGCTCATCACGAACGACTTGTCCTTGTCGGTATAACGTAGCGCGCGCCGGGCTTCATCGCGCAGACTTGCATCCTTGCCATCGGCCATTTTCACCAGCAATGCCTGTTCATTGGGTTTGGTGGAATTGGCGAGTCCTGCGACGGCATCCGCACGCACCTCCGTCTTTTGCGCTTCATCTGCGGCGATCTCCGCCAGCACGGCACGCGCATCATCGGCATTGCGTGCCGCCAAAGTGCGAACGACTTCCTCAGAAAGCACAGGATCACCCGCAGCAAAAAGCTCACGCAGCAGCGGCACTGTGAGCTGCTTGTTCGTGGCTGGTGTCAGGCGAAGCGCATAGCCTTTGAGGCGTGCGGGCGTCTTTGGGTTGATGATGCGCTCCACGAGCACCTCAGGATTCGTCACGCCTGCGGCGGGATCCCCGCGCAGCGTGTTCCACGTGGCCAGAACAGCTTCAAACAGATGATAGTCGAGCGCCGAATCTGAGAGCATCGCCTCCACCTGCGGCGCGAATTTGGTCAAAACAGCATCCGCAATCCAGCGCAGGCATTCGAAACGCATTTCAGGATCGGTATCGCCCATAAAGGCACTCACCCATTGGTCATCATTCAAATCAACCCGCCGCAGAGCCACGAAGGCCCAGAGTCGATCTTGTGCCGTCAGCTGCTTCAGCTTTTCAACCGTCCACTTCACGCGTGCCAGCGCTGTCAAAGCGGCATCAGCGAGATACGCATCCTTGCCCCGCGCAAGCTGGAGAAGTTTGTTCGTATCGAGCGTGGCTTTTCCAGCACGCAGATCTTGAGCAAGGCGCGCATCATCATTCAGCGCATCCTGTTTGTCCTTCACCCAGGACGCTTTCGCTTTGTCGATCTCCAGCTTCCAAAGGCGCCCGCGCTTATGAATGGGATAAGAACTGAACACCCAGTCATTGAGATAGTAGGAGCCATCAGGCCCCACAGCCATGCAGGTAGGACGGAAGAAGTCGCTGCCTTTGACCAGCGGGATGCGTTCTGATGTGTAACCCGCACCCTTTCGAGTGAGCGGAAAGTAATCAATGCTGTGGTCGCTCCAGCTCGGGATCAGGACGCCGCCGCCGAGTTCCACGATGGCGCAGGGGCCTTCACCACACGGATGCACCATGCCAAGCGTACCGCGTAGTTCACCGTTCCATGCCACGAAAGGATGCACCGGCGCACTGCCATAGACCCACTGAAAACCGTAGTCCGCACCTTCGACGACATACAACAGCCGGCACGGCGGACGGCTGCCGGGATCGTTCTCAGCGGCGAAGATCTCGCCGTCCTTGCGAACGAGAAGTCCAAAGGGATTCCAGAAACCACGGGCAATGCGGCGCATCTTCGTCCCATCCGCCGTGCAGCGAAACACCCCGCCTTCTCCACGTCCGCTGACCTTGGAACCATCCTTGGCCGTGAGAGTCCAGTCCTTGCCGAAATTTTCACCGAGTGAGAAGACAAGGCCGCCATCCGGATGCCAGGCCATGCCGCTGAGACCGTTATGCGGATAATCTGCCACGGAATCGAGTGTGGCGAGATTCTCCTCCACGTCGCCCACGCCATCGCCATTGGTGTCCTTCACTCGCAGCACGCGGTCCCGCTCTGCGAGGTAGATCCAGCCATCTGGCCCGATCTCCACATGCATGGTCGCATCGGTCTTGTTGTAAAACACCCGGCGATTCTTACCGTTTGCATCAAAGACCAGCACCTCGTCATGCACCGGCCCGTCGTAGTCCTCCGGACGGAAATGCGTGTGGCAGGAGATCGAATAAATGTTCCCGTTTTTATCCACAGCAATGCCCGTCGGCGTGACCAGATCGGGATGTTCAGCAAGCAACGTCAGTTTGACGCCCGGCTGCAACGTTTCAATCTGCGGCGGCACTTGCGCTGGCACCTCCGGTGATTTGGTCGGCGCAACCCGTGGGGCGCCGAGTGCAGCGAAAGCTGGCAGCAGGATAAGCAAGTGGAGTGATTTCATAGAATTATGCGGTGCGGACACGTTCCAGGGCTGCTGCAATTTCTCTTTCGATGACCGGCAGCGGATTGAGCAAGGTGAATGGTTCGGACACAGGCGCGACTTCGTTGGTGCGTGGATCCCAGTTCACCGGACCAAAACGGCAAGGTGCGGGATTCCCAGTGAGGATGTGCATCCCGGCATCATCCTTATCGAAGTGCCAGAACTCGAATGGGAAATGAATGAAGCCATGCTTTTCCATCATCGCCGCGATCTCAAGCCGTGTGGCGACATGCTCGGAAGCGACGAAAGGCGACCGCATCGGCGTACATTCGCTCATTTCGAGATACGGATAGCCACGCCAGACCTCGGTTCCGTCGTCACGTCGAAAAACTGAAATGTCGATGGCCGAGCCCGACATGTGCGCTCCGATCTTGGGCATGTTGGCCGTCAGCACGATGGCACGCCGAAACATCATCTCCGTCGTCGGTGTCTTTCCCCCGAGCTCCCAGATGCACTTCTTCAAAACCGTGTCAAAAACCGACGGCTTGCGCACCAGCTGCCGCTGCATGTCCAGAGAGCGAAAGCCGTCTTCGATCTTCAAGATCCAGCCACGCTCATTCATCTCGCGCCCGATGGTGATGACGTCGTGTACGAGGCTCTCACGCAGGAAGTAGACGCGGTCCAGATCCCCTGCAATCTTGCTGGTGGAAAAAAGCATCTCCACATTCGCCGCTGCAGCAGCGTCAGGGATCGAGGCAAAGCGCTCGCCACATTCATTGACTGGAAACTCGATAAGCTTCTGCACAATCGCATAGCCTTGTTCCATTTGGTCTGCCCAGTAGGCACGGCGCGCTGCTTCGTCGTTGTTCATACGCAGTTCAGTTAGTTTTGCGCACGGCAACAGCCTCCACCTCATAGCGCAACGTCGGCGGCAGGCAGTTGGTGATCGTGGTGCGCGCCGGGGATGGCGGCGGGAAGTACTCACGGTAGAGCTGATTGTACAGCGGCACATCCTCGGCATCGCGGACATAGTTCCGCGTCTGCACCACGTGAGCCAAATCACTCCCAGCGGCTTCCAGCACCTTGCGCACGTTTTCGATGCTGCGGCGAAACTCGCCTTCGAAGGTATCACTGACAATGTTGCCCGCCTGATCCACGGAAGCCTGGCCTGAAACGAAAATCAAATCACCCACCACCACGCAGGGACTGAAGGGCAGATGTGAAGTCGGCGTGTCGGGAAGCTGCGGATAGGAGACAAGCGGATGAGTCATGATGATGGCTGGATCAGGGTTTGACGGCTGGAGTGGACTGCAGCCGGGCCTTTTCCTCGGCTTCGCGCTTCAGCAGGTCCTTCGGATGTTTCGAGAAACTTTCAAACACATCACCCACCACACGATCCGCCAGCGCGCCGAGTTTCTTCAAAATGATTGTCTCAGCTTCGGGTTTGAGTTTGGACAAGTTGGGCTCGTAGCCACCCACCGTATGGGCATCTGCCGTAGCGATGTAGCCGATGTTTCCATTCGCATAACCAACGATGATGGGCGTGGCCCGGTTGGCGATGGCCTGTTCAAGTTTGAAACCGTATTCCACCATCGGCTCGCCCGGCATGGTGAGCAGAAGAAACGGACCGATCTTCATCGCCATCAATTCAGCACGCACCGGCTGCTCTTTGCCAGGAAGTTCCACCACCTCGCTGGCGACACGGATTGGGTAGAAGGTCTCGCGTTTGCGCAGTTGCTCACGCGTCACACCCAATGCCGCCGCACGCGCCACCGCCCCACCTAGATCGCGGCCTGCCCACTGAATGTCCGCCTCATCAGCGCAGCGATACGGATAGCCGGGAAGATTCGGCCGGATGTCTCCGGCGCAGCCTTGCATGAACAGCGCGCTGGTTTTTTGCCCATAGCACATCTCCACAAACGTCTGCGCCTCACCTGGAAAGTCGGCGCTCATTTTCGGATATCCCATCGTATACGGCTGCGAGCCTTTGTCGCCCCAGGTGAAAAAGCAGGGATGACAAACAGCGTGCATGATGACCGCCAGCGGAGTGAGCGTGCTGCCATCGTCAAAGCGCAGCACCTTCACGCGCGGGTCGTTGGGCCCGTCGCGGTTCAAGCTCACCACCGCCCGGCCATCGTAAATTTTGCGGCGGTTGATGCCGAAGCTGATGTGATCTTCGCTATAGCCGATGTTCACCGTCTTCATGCTGGCGGCGGCCTGCTTGGCGGCCAGGCCCAGCTTTTTGATCAAATCGGCCGCCCAGTGCATGTTCTCCATG
>CAILZI010000070.1 GCA_903838675.1 uncultured Verrucomicrobiota bacterium | reverse complement strand
GAACATTGATGTGGTGACGTGCTGGCTGAGTGGCTGGTGTGTGTTTTGTTTTAGACATCGCACTCCAAATCAAGCCGCTTCCCGCCCTCAGTCAGCACACTTCACTTCAAAACTTCAACCGTCCATGGGATGCCTGTGGACTGGATCAACAATTAAATGCCTGCCATCTTTTTGAAAATGAACTGCGGGGGTTAAAAATTCTTCTCTTCAGTCTGCAATTCTTGCCAAAGTAGATGCCATTCATGCCTGGCATCTTTTTTTGCTGGAGGTCCTGTCGAAGAGGCCGCAATTAATGCAGCAGACACTTCATATGACTGGGCAAACCCAGGGAGCAATAAACAATAATTATGAACAACAAAATCATCGTTTTTTTAGTGATTGGCACAAGCATGTTGTCTTTTCAGTCAAACGCTGACGAAGTTGACAGGTCTACGGTGGAGGCAAAAAATGCAGATCATGCATTGGCCACCTGTGTGATTAAAGATATTCGAGAAATTGAGCCAAATAAAGGCAGTGGTGCGCTCTTTAAATGTGAAGCGAAATTAGTCAAAATACACGAAATCAAGGGGATCAATATATTAAATGAAAATGAAATTTTCGCGTTTCAATTTCGGGGGGCATTAAGCAAAGACCGACACTGCCTCAGATAGAAGATGGGAAGGCATACAAATTATATTTGAGACGCATTATGCAAGGTGGACATCCAGCTTTATACCTTGAATTTGATGAGGATGTTATACCCGTGAACTGAAATTTCTACTATACATGTGGCAACCAATGGGAGGTCAGGTCCTCCATTCGTAGAATTTGCAGTCGAAAAAGCTCCTCGTTACTTCACGGTCCGCAAATTCGGCGAATCAGCTTTTCCTTACTTTCCGAAAGAAAAGATGCCAATCATGAATGGCACTTGGTTAAGGGGGCATAGTAGGTTTGGTGGCGGCGGTACTCCCCGTTTGCGGCGGTGCTCATTGCAGACGCTGCTGGTGAGCGTGGCGTGTGGCGAAGGTGGTGGGTTGGCTTTCCTGTCGTGTAATGACATACCCAGGGTCGCCTCGCTGAGGCTCGGCTGACCCTGGGCTTTAATACGCAGCCCTTTCAGGGCTGGTGTGTGGCGACGCGCAGTAGCGATGAAGAGCGGCCGGCCAGCAAGAACATGCAGGCTCACTGGCATCATGGAAGAGACGAAAAGCTGTCTTAACCCGAGTGTTATTCCTGCCATTCGGGCTTCACCGCATCAAAGACCTGAGAGATGGGGGTAACAGTCTGCTAGGGCGACTCGGCTTCCTCAGCGCGTTCGACGAAGCGCATGGCGTGGTCGATGAAGCGGAGGAGGACGTCGTCGGTGGGGCCGTTGCGGTTTTTGGCGAGGATGAGCATGGCTTCGCCTTTTTTCTTTTCTTCGGCCTCTTCGTCTTCGACTTCCATCTTGGCACCGGCGTAGTCGGAGCGGGTGAGGAGGCCGACCATGTCGGCGTCCTGTTCGATGGAACCGGATTCGCGCAGATCGGAGAGCACGGGGCGCTGGCCTTTGCGGGATTCGACGGCGCGGTTGAGCTGGGCGAGGACGATGATGGGGACGTTCAGTTCTTTGGCGAGGCCTTTGATGCCGGCGGAGATTTCCGCGATTTCGATCTGACGGTTGTCTTTGGCGCGGCGGCTCTGGGAGGTGACGAGCTGAAGATAATCGATCATGATCATCTGGATGCCGTGCTGCTTTTTGAGGCGGCGTGATTTGGCGCGCATCTCCATGATGTCGAGACCGGGCGTTTCATCGATGAAGATCTGCGCTTTCTGGAGATCGCGGGTTGCCTTGGCGAGGGCGTCTTGTTGAGCGCGGGAGAGGAGGCCGCGGGAGAGGTCCTGCATGCTGAGGCGGGCACGGGAGACGAGGAGACGACGCACGAGCATGGTGGCGCTCATTTCCAAGCTGAACACGGCGCAGGGCGTGTTGCAGTCCACGGCGATGTGCTCGACGATGTTCATGGCGAGCGAGGTTTTACCCATGGAAGGACGGGCGGCGATGACGAACATTTCACCGCCCTGCAGGCCGGAGCTCATGGCGTCGAGCTTGCTGTAGCCGGTGGACAGACCGCGAAGCTGGCCGGGATGCTCAAGCATGTACTGGATGCTGTCGATGGCATCCATGACATGGGTGGCGAGGGTCTTGATGCCTTCCTTGGCGCCGACGGATTCACGCACGGCGAGCACGCGCTGCTCCGCATGATCGATGAGGGTGTCGGTGTTTTCATCCATCTGCTCTTTGCCATGCTCATAGGCGTAATGGATGTTCAGCGAGCTGGCATGGATGAGCTCCCGCACGATGTGCTTGTCGAGGACGATCTTCTTATAATAGGGGAAGTGCGAGGGGATCGGGACGAAGGCGAAGAGCTCGGAAATGGCGGCAGCACCACCGACCTTGTCGAGCATGTTCTGCTCACGCAGGGCATGAGTCAGCGTGACGGGATCGACGGGGAGATTTTTGTCATAAAACTCGAGCAGCTTTTCGTAGATGGTGCGATTTGCGTCGTGGTAGAAGGCAAGGGCAGGGAGATTGACGCGGCACTCGCTGAGGCGTTCCACCGGATCCTGCAGCAGGCAGGAGAGGACGCCTTTTTCGGCTTCGTCACTGAAGGGAAGGGCGCGATTGAAAGAGGCGAGCAGTTCTTCTGCGGTGGGGATTTCGTTTTTCTTTTTGAAGTTCTCCCGCTTTTTTGCATGCGCGGCATCACCGTTTTGAGGGGTGTCTGCGGTCGCGATGGGAGTGGAATTTTCGGCCATGAGGGACGTTCAGGATGGAGGGCTGCGGATTTGCGTCAATGACGTGCTCGATGATGACGTGGTCGGATTTGGCGCATTTTGGGGTGGTTTCGGAGGTTTTGGCAAAACCGCGTCAACGGCACCCTCTCAGAATTTTGTGTGTGAGTTTTTGTGATGACCGAAATTATACTTTCATCAAATGCTTGCTGTGTCTGTGGTCGTGTCGAAAAATGAACACCTCCGGAACTACCGGGTCAAACGCCCCTCCAAATCACAACCACCTATGTTACTTACAGCACTCAAACTTAAACTCGCGGCTCTTGTCGCGGTCGCTGGCATCGACACTGCCGACATGCCAGGAGCTTCCAAAGAGTTCACAGATATTCTCACAGCTCTCAAGGCTGATCAGGACCAGGTGCAAAAGACCCCTGGAGCAGGCCCCGACGTGAACAAGTCTTTCAATGACGCCGTCGCGAAAGTGCGCGACCTGGCGCAGAAGGATGACAAAGACGCCATCTATGCGCTTGCCCATTGGGGAGTGCTGAGCGGAGCGAACATCAATGAAGTGGCCGCCCTCTTCCGCAAGGCAGCCGACAAAGGCCAGATCCTCGCCAAATCCGAACTCGCCCAGGTGCTGATGCAGGCTGGCGCGCAAAATCCGGATGCCGTGAAGGAAGCCATCAAGCTGATCAAGGAAGCAGAAGCCGCAGACAACAAAGTTTCCCGCCGCATGCTGGCCCAGCTGCACCTGCAAGGTGTGACTGAAGGTGAAAAAGGCCTTGTGGTGGTTGAGAAGAGCGCGGCGAAAGCCAAGGAGCTGCTGGAAAAGGGCGAGAAAGCTCAAGACGGCGAAGCCACTCTCGGTCTGGCCCAGATCTACTCCGCTGGAGTGGAAGGCATCCCACAGGATCAGCAGAAGGCGCTCGACTACCTCATCGAAGCCGGCAAGCAGGGCAGCGCAGTTGCTCTCAGCACCTATGGTGCCCGCCTTTTGAACGGTGATCCTGACACGAAGGAGAGCCCAAAGCTGGTGAAGAAAGATGTGACCGCCGCATTGAAGATGTTCAATGAAGCCGCTGAAAAAGGTCTTGCTGCTGCGAACCGCATTCTCGGTCAGATCTATGAAAACGGAGTTGGCGCTGATGGCGCTGATGTGAAGCAGGACGTGACGAAGGCTTTCGACTACTACACCAAGGCCGCCAATGGCAATGACCCACAGGCTCTGTTCCGCCTCGGCAATGCGTTCGAAACCGGCATCATCAAGGACCCTAAAGGCGCACGCGACAACAAGGACAACATCCTCATCCAGCCGAACCCAAAGAGCGCCCTCGACCTCTATCGTCTGGCCGCCCAGAACAACCTTGCTGAAGCCTTCTACAACGTCGGCGTGTACTATGAAACCGGCACCGTGGTGGACAAAGATCCTGCCAAGGCATTCACCTTCCTGATGAAGGCATCCACGGCTGGCATTGCCCAGGCGATGAACCGTCTTGCCGGCCTTTATGCCAATGGCACTGGAGTCACTCAGGACGTCGTGGCTGCTGCTGGCTGGTATCAGCGCGCTGCGGACATGGGTTTTGCACCTGCGCAGATCGCACTTGGCATTCTTTATGAGCAGGGTGCAGGCGTGCGTCAGAGCCGCATGGTGGCCGCAGGCCTCTATGCCGACGCTGCCCAGCAGGGCGTGGCCCTGGCGATGCTTCGCCTGGCCAATCTTTATGCAGTTGGTGTGGTTCCCGGCACTCCGGAACTTCCCCGTGCATGGGCCTACGCAATGCAGGCTGATGAAGTCGCCAAGAAGAGCGGCAACAAGGCCGACATTGATGTCACTGCCAATGTTCTCAAGCAGCTCGAAACCAAAATGAAGGCCGAAGAAATCACCGAGGCGAAAAAGATTTTTGAGAAGCTGCCGAAACCACAGGCCGGTGCAGCTACGGCGGCACCGACGGTGCAGGATTCCGCCCCCACCAAAGGTGGTGATGCGAAGAAGAAGAAATAGCACTTGTCAAAACAGAGCTCTTTGCTAGTCTCCGGCTCCCCAAATCCTGGGGAGCCGGTTTTTTTTAATTCCGGGGCATTAGCTCAGTTGGTAGAGCGCCTGCATGGCATGCAGGAGGTCAGCGGTTCGAACCCGCTATGCTCCACCAAACTCCGTGCAGTCTCTCCGCCAAAGACAGCTTGGCTGCGTTCAGGCAATCTGAAAATTGAGACAAGCCTGCATCGAGTGGATAGACGATTTTTTCAGGTGCCGTGTATTTCCAATATTCTCCTTCAGGCTGTCGTGACAGAAGAAGTTTGGCATGGAAAGAAGTGTCAGAATTGACTAATCAGAAAGAAAATGGACCGCACCACGAAAGTGAAGGAACTCAGATTGCAGTTAGACACCCGGATTTTTCCGCTCAATATCCTTGCCGTTTCATCGGGGTTTGTTAACAAATTGACCCACAGCAGGCATTTTATATGAAGTTCACCATCAGCAAAGAATCCTTTCTGGACGCCATCAACCAGGTCCAGCATGTGGTCAGTTCGCGAACCACACTCGCCATTCTCTCAAATGTGCTGCTCAAGGCGAAGGATGGAAGGCTTGAACTCACCACCACTGACCTTGATGTCGGTGTGACCTGCTCGGTTCCCGCCGAGGTTGATGAGCCCGGGGCCACGACCCTTCCGGCGCGTCGCCTTGCCACCATCGTCCGCGAACTGCCGTCAGAGGAAATTGAAGTCAAAGTTGATGAGAAAAACGTCGCCTCCATCCGGAGCGGCCCCAGTTATTTCAAAGTGCTTGGCCTCACCAGTGAGGAATTTCCCGCACTGCCCCGTTTCGATGATGCGCGAGAGTTCCGCATCGAGCAGCAGGTGCTGCGCGACTGCCTGCGCAAGACCAGCTACGCCATTTCCACGGATGAGACGCGCTACGTGCTCAATGGCATTCTCTTCGCCTTCAAGGACAACGCACTGACCATGGTCGCCACAGACGGACGGCGCCTTGCCATGGTGGAGCAGGAACTGGAGTTTCCGCAAAGCCAGGAGATCGACATCATTGTGCCTACCAAGGCAGTGAATGAACTTTCCCGGCTGCTGGGAGATTCCGGCGAGGTAGCTATTCGCGTCACTGGTTCGCAGGTTGGTTTTGATCTCGGAGACAGCCTGCTGGTAAGCAAACTCATCGACGGCAACTACCCGAACTACCGGCAGGTCATTCCTGGTGAGTCGAAGGAACGCATTCCGCTGGAGAGGGAAGCTTTTCTCCGGGCCATCTCACGCGTCTCTCTGCTGGTCACAGAAAAGTCGAACTCGATCAAATTCATCTTCACGCCTGGCAGCGTGGAAATCGTGGCCACTTCACCAGATGTTGGTGAGGCACGTGAAACGGTTGCCATCAATTACAAGGGGGCCGCGATCACCATCGCCTTCAATCCGGAATTTGCGATGGCACCGCTGCGCAATCTGAGCGCCGATGAAGTGCATCTGCACCTCATTGATGAAATCAGCCCCGGGGTGCTGCGCAGCGGCACGAATTTCCTGTATGTGCTGATGCCCATGCGCGTGAACGCCTAATCCCCTCTTTCTTTCAATCAAACACGCCATGAAACGACTCCTGCAGGCATTCGTGCTGATCGTGACCGCCGTCGGCTTTACCTCATGCTCCGGCCCCAATCCGCCGACTCCCGGTGGTGGGCGTGGACGTTCGTTGGATGTCCCCCCTCGCTATGGAGTACCCCAGGAGCAGACGCAGTATTTTGACGGGGTCAATCTGGCTGATCCCAATGCCAATGCAGCTGCTGTCCAGCCCCCCAATCCAAACGCTCCTGTGACTGGCGACAATGTCACTCCTCCAACAACGACGGAAAATCCAGCGGTGCCGCCGCCGGTGTCAGTGACTCCTCCTGGCAGCACACCGCCTCCCGCCGCCGCCCCTCCTGCCGAGATTCCATACGCCACCCGTATCAAAGGCAAACCGGGTTTTGTGAGCAGCCCGTTTGATCCGAACGGCCAGGCCATTGATGTGCGTGACTTCCAGTCTGGTCAAAAGGCACGCTGCCCCTACACTGGCAAAATATTCCGTGTGCCTTAATTTTCTGTGCGGCCGCGACCTGCCCTGCTGCCGGCTCGAATTTAGTGTCCGTCGGCCAGGGTTTATCTGATCCGAGTTTACGGCCTTTCGGATTTGTCCAGTTTCCAACCATTTCGTGTCCGTCGAACGTTCCATTGCCATATTCAGTCCCGGCCTGCTTGGCGGATCACTGGCCAAGACGATCCAGCAGCGCATGCCCGGCCTGGAGGTGCGTGTTTGGGCCAGACGTGACGAGGCGGTGGATGAGGTCAAACAAGTGCTTCCTGGGGTCATTGCCAGCACTGACCTTTCTGTGGTGGTACAGGGCGCTTCTCTCGCCGTGCTGTGCATGCCGATCCAGCACATGCCGGGCATCGCGAGGCAGATCGCCGGCTGCGAATTGTCGGATGACTTGATCGTGACCGATGTCGGCAGCGTCAAAGGCGGAGTGGTCGGTGAACTGGAGGCCATTTTCATGCCCACCAAGGCAGCCTTTCTCGGAAGCCATCCGATGGCTGGCTCGCAACGTACTGGTTTGATTAACGCGCGGGGGGATCTGTTTCACCAGGCTGCCTGCATTCTGACGCCAACCGCGCACACAAAGCCGGAACATCTTGGCAGATTGCGTACTTTTTGGGTCAAGCTCGGCTGTCGCATCCAGGAAATGACGCCGCAGCAGCATGATCACTGTGTGGCGCGCATTTCGCACCTGCCGCACACCATGGCGGTGCTGACGACTTTGGCGGCCCTGAGCAAGGACACCCGGGTGCTGGACAGCTCCGCAGGAGGTTTTCGTGACACTACGCGTGTCGCCGGAGGTGATCCCGAAATGTGGGCGGGCATTCTCATGCAAAACCGCACGGAAGTGATGGCCGCCCTGCAAGATGCCTCATCTGTGATGCGAGAGCTTCTTGAAATGCTCCAGAGCATGGACGAAGGAACCCTCCGCCGTTTTCTCGCCCAGGCCAAAGCCCTGCGCGACCTCCTTCCGGCGGTCTGAAGATCATGGCCAGCCTCAAGTCGAAGAAACTCAAAAGCATTCCTGCCGAAATCACCGTCCCCGGTGACAAAAGCATCTCCCACCGTTCTGCGATGTTTGCCGGACTCGCGAAGGGCACCACCATCATTGATGGCTTCCTGCCGAGTGAGGATTGTCTCTGCACCGTACATGCGATGCAGGCCCTCGGCGCCACGATGGAGCCTCTGGAGGAAGTGGAAGGCGTGGGCCTCGTCAAACTGGCCATTACCGGCAACGGCATGAAACTGAAAGCGCCGGACAAGCCCGTTGATTGTGGTAATTCCGGCACCACGATCCGCCTGCTGTCAGGCATCCTTGCCGGGCAGGACTTCAAAACCGAACTGTTTGGAGATGCTTCGCTCTCGAAGCGCCCGATGAAACGAGTTGCTGATCCTCTCGGGCAAATGGGGGCGATGATCACCGGACAGGGGGAGAAAATTTGTGCTCCGCTTACGATCAAGGGCGCTCCCTTGAAATCCATCTACTACAAGCTGCCCGTCGCCAGCGCCCAGGTGAAAAGTGCCATCCTTTTGGCCGGACTCTATGCTTCGGGCAAGACGACGGTGGTGGAGCCGGTGGCCACTCGCAACCACACCGAGCGGCTCTTCACGCACTTCGGCATCAAATGGCTGCGTGAGGACGACTGTGTCAGTGTCTATGGGGGCCAGGAGCCTCGGGCCAATGACATTATGGTGCCAGGGGACATATCCAGCGCCGCATTCTGGATGGTTGCCGCCGCAGCCTCGCCTGGAGCGCAGATTACGATCACCAATGTCGGCCTCAATCCGACTCGTACGGGGATCATCACCGTGCTGCTGCGCATGGGTGCCCAGGTTACTCATTCCGAAACGCACTCCGAAGGTGAACCGCGTGGCAACATCACCGTCCGAGGTGGCGATTTGAATGCCACTGTCATTGGTGGTGCGGAAATACCCAATGTCATCGACGAACTGCCCATTCTTGCGGTTGCGGCTGCGCTGGCGCGTGGCAAGACGCTGATCCGAGACGCCTCCGAACTGCGCGTGAAGGAGACTGACCGGATCGCCGCCGTCGCCTCCAACCTGCGCCTGATGGGAGTCACCGTGACGGAGCATCCAGATGGCATGGAGATCGAGGGCGGGGCCAAATTGCAGGGAGCTACTCTTCCTTGCTATGGTGATCATCGCATTGCGATGGCCTTTCTCGTTGCAGGCATGTTTGCCGAAGGCACCACCACGCTTGAGGGCACCGAGTGCATCTCCACCTCTTATCCCGGCTTTGAGCGGCATCTGGATCTCTTTCTGAATGGGGACAGCGGGGCGCGTCCGATTCCCGTCATGTCCACGGTCCCGCAGCCGCTTGTGGATAAAATGAATCGTGCCAAGTCATGAGCGTGGCACATTCCGTGATCACGATTGATGGTCCTGCGGCCTCAGGCAAAAGCAGCATCGCGCGTCTAGTCGCGCAGCGCTTGGGACGCACTTACGTCAACACTGGCAACATGTACCGCGCCATGACCTGGGCTGTGCTGGAGGCCGGAGTGGATCCGAAAGATGCCGAAGCTGTTCGTGCCGCTGCGGCTGGTATTGCCATCGAATCGCCTGTCGTTGAGGGGAAAACACAGGTGTGTATTTCCGGACGAACGCCCACGGATGCCGAACTCAACAGCGATCCCGTGAACCGTGCGGTGTCATTCATTGCGAGTGTCGACGAAGTTCGCGACCGGCTCGTGGCGGATCAGCGTGCGCTTGCCGAAATCGGCCCGCTGGTCATGGAAGGGCGCGACATTGGATCGGTGGTTTTTCCCGACAGCCCGTACAAGATTTATATTGATGCCAGCGAGCAAGTGCGCGCCAGCCGCCGAGGAGCCCAAGGGCTATCGGATCAGATTGCCGAAAGGGATCGCATTGACAAACAACGCAAAAACAGTCCGCTTGTCATTCCTGCAGGTGCCATTGTGATCGACAATTCCCACATCACTCTCGAGCAAGCCGTTGATCAGGTGATCGCGGCCCTCCAGCTGACTTAACCGCGAACGGAAATGAATCTCTCCTACTGGATCAGTCATCACTTCTTTCGCGAATTCGCGCTTGGATTGTTTGATTACCGGGTGGTGGGTGTGGAGAAACTCCAGTTCGCTGGTGGTGCCATCATTGCCTGCAACCATGTCAGTTTTCTCGATCCTCCGCTCGTGGGAATCGCATTTGATGAAAAGGTTTACTCCTTTGCCCGCAAGACGCTCTTCGCTAATCCTCTTGCTGCAAAGATTCTGCGCAGCTGGCAGGTGCTGGCCGTCGATCGTGATAAACCGGATGCAGCATCGCTGAAGGCGACCATTCGGTTGCTGCGAGATGGCAACAAGCTGATCATGTTTCCCGAAGGCACCCGCAGTTACGACGGTGTGCCGCAATCTGCTGAAGCTGGTGTGGGTCTCTTCATCGCCAAAGGCAGAGCTCCGGTGCTGCCTGTTCGTCTCTTCGGCAGCTACGAGGCTCTTCCGCGGGGCGCCAAGACTTTGCGTCCAGCAAAAATTACTCTTGTCGTGGGCGACCTCTGGCAGCCTGATTTTAAAAGCTACTCTGAAACTGGTAAAGAGCTGTATCAGGCCTTGGCGGATGAAGTCATGCACCGCATTTCTGAGCTGAGGCTGTGAGTTGCAGACAGAATGTCAGTGTCGGATTGTCAAAAGTCTGGATTCCGACTCCACAAAGTAGATAAAGGTTGAAAAACCGGGCAAAGTTTGGGTTTTCAAGATTTTCCCGCATAATTTGTTACAGAACTCTCTTCTTCCGTTTAATCTTATTCGTGTAATGGAACAACGTCTGCTTTGGATTTCATAAAACCATCTTCGCCCTTCAGTGATGTCTCAGCTACGATCCTTGATCGTGAAAACTGCTCTTCCGATCAAATCGCAATCTTCTTCATCCCCAAGTGCTCAACTTGGGTATGAAGAATTCAGCCCGGCGGGTGGTCCGTGGCTTGTCCGGCAGTCATTCATGCGGGCTGAAACGGTCTGGCTCTCCTCCATGCTGGGGGCGTATTTTCCTTCGCTTCCCCGTGTGCTGGACATCCTCAATGAGGGAACGCAGACGAATGTCATGCTTGGGACAGCTCCTGGAGAAGTGGTGCGGCAGTATTGCAGCCGGGTGGGACCTTTACCGATAGGGATCGCCTGTGTATTGGTATGGCGGCTGGCGGTGGAACTTGAAGCATTGGAGTCATTCCTGCCTGAGGCTGTTTCTTTCGTTGATCCCTTGAACTGCCGGGTGGGCTTGTGGCAGCAAGATTTTTTACAGCTGTTTGTGGACCGCTTTGAGACGCGGCCGCTGGGGGGCGCGGAGATTGCTTCCAGAGTGATGCAGGTCTGCGCCATGCTGATCAAAGGCCATCCGACCGAGCCTATCAGCGCCTCCGTGGCAGCCAAAGTTCCGTCTTCATTGCTGACTCACCTGCGAGAGTGGCAGGCGGCAGGAAGCACCCTGTTAACCCTGGGGCAGATCAAAGGTCTGATGCTGATGGCGACTGCTGCCGTGACGCGCGGTTTGCGTGGATCAAACATGATGTCGCAGCTTTTTGCCAATGAGCGTTGGCATCCGTTGCTGCCATTCCAGCGGACGACCCCGCATGTTTATGGCCGTACTGAAGGGTCGCGGATGCCTGTCATCTCCGTGCGCCTTTCACGACTGCTTGCTCATCGTCATCGGCTGACGGAGATCGAAGTGCTGATGCTGCACAATCGCCTGCGCGAGCAGGCGGCGGCCGTGCCGGTCCTGGGGCTGGCGCTGGATCCTGAGCATATTCTGCTGCGCCTCCCTGGATTGAGGGAAAGTGCGAATGATTCCAAGATGCTGGACATTCGCCTCGACAGTCTGGCGGAATTCACGGTCGCTTTGGAGTCTGCTGCTGAGTGTTTGTCCCTGGGGCGGTCTCCGGTGGTCATAAGGGAAGCCGTGGAGCCCGGCAAACCCTTCTCGGACCTGCGTGGTGACATTGATGAACAACTAAGCCGGCTATGGCAAACCTTGCAGGATGGTACGTTCAGTTTATCCGGCTATAATATGGAATCTATTGGCAGCAGGGAGCTGCCGGGACAATTTTTTTGTTATCTGGGGACTGCTTTTCAACGCGTGGGCCGGAACATTGGCCCAAAGGCACCCCATGCCGAACCTGCCATTCAAGCTTCACCGCGTGCACCGGTGTTGTCTCTGCCATCTCGGGAAACAGCAGCACAAACTCCTCAGGTGGAAGAAAGTACGAAATCACCTTCCGTTTTTGCTTTTAACCAATCGCTCGATAAGCTACCGCAACACCCTATGAAGATGATCCTTATCACCGCTGGCAGCGGAGGCACCGGCAAGAGCACCATTGCCCGCCTTATCTACGAACTTGCCAACTTTGAAACGCGTGATGACGTGGCCATGTTCGACTGCGATGCACTGGGAAACCGTGACTTCCAAAAGATCTCGCCGAAGCGGATCGAATCCATGCCCATTGACAGTGTTGATTCCATGCGCCGCATCGTGGAAACAGCGATGGAGGGGAAGCTGGTTCTCGCAGACCTGCCGGCGAGCTGCCAGGACATTTTGGGCCGTGATCTGAATCCTGAAATCATTCAGAGTCTGCGTGAGGATGACGGACTGCACTGGCTGCCGATCCATCCAGTCACGGCCAAGGCGGCCACGTGGCCTGCCATCAAGCAGTGGCGCACATCCATCTTTGGTGAAGCCCCATCCATTGTCATCGTCAGTCTGAAAGATGGTCCGGTTTCGTCTGAACTGCTGGATGAAATCGTCCGACCGCAGGATCTGGTATTGCGAATGCCGGTTTTGGATCAAAGCCTCGCGGCTGCGCTGGATGCCGCGAACGCGACGTGGCTGGATATTCTCGAAGGACGTGTGGCGGACAGCCACCGCATGTTTGGCAATCCGCTGGTGAAACGCCAGTTGCGCTTCAAACGCAAAGAGTGCGAGGATGCCCTCTTTCCGCTGCTACGCCGCATCATCAAAGATCCAAGCACGGCAAGTTGATTTAATACCTGCTCACTGATCCCGGCACTTAACGTCTCGTAGTTGCAGGTCCAGAGCGGCACCTGACCTCTGGATTTCCACCAGGGACAGTCCCAATGATGCGAGCATCAGGATCAGGCTGATGCCGAACGCGATCTGGCCGCCTGTCTGCTGGCCAAAGAACAGCAGTGTCATGCTTGCCACACAGAACATCAGGCTCAGCACGCCCAGGGTCTGCATGTGCATGATGATCTGGATGCGCTTCCGCAGGCTGCCAATTTGTGCCAGCAACATCGGCTCCTGGGTGGTCTGCCAGCTGGCATGCAGCCCGCGAACCACTGCGGCCAGTCCTAGGAAGCGATTGGTGTAGGCCAGCATCAGCAGCGAGATCGCTGGGAAGAGCAGGGAGGGGGTGGAGAGGGGGAGTTCTGGCAGTGTCATGGCTCGCCCCCTTCCAAGATTAAATCACCCGGTCATTCCCGCCGTCCACGGGGATCTGCGCGCCGGTGACTTTGGCGAACAAGGGCGAGGCCATGGCGCTGACCATGTTGCCGATGTCCTTGGATTTGATCTCCACCTTCATGAGGTTCTTGGTCTTGTACTCCTCGACGGTCATGCCGTAGCGCGTGGCGCTCTTTTGCAGGGCTTCGGGGGTCCAGAGCTTGGTGTCGAAGACGGCGTCGGGGTGGACGATGTTGACGCGGATTTTGTTGGGCGCGAGTTCGAGGGCGGCGACACGGCAGAGCTGCGTGAGAGCAGCCTTGGAACAGGAATAAGCGCTGGCTCCTGGGCCGGGGGCTTTGAAATTACGGCTGCCGACGAAGATGATGCTGGCATCGATGCCCTGTTTCACGAACGGGATGACCTTGTTCATCAGCTTTTGATGGCTGGTGAGGTTGATCATGATGGTGCGGTCCCAATCTGTCTGCGCCATGGCGTCGAGATGATCGTTCTTGGGGAAGATGCCCGCGTTGCTGACGACGATGTCGATGCCGCCGAACTCGCGCACAGTGAAATCAATGGCGTCCTGCACCGGCTTGTCTTCGGTCAGATTCACCACGATGCCGATGCCGCCTATCTTCTTCATGATGTCGGGGATGTCCTTGTCGATGTCGAGTCCGACAACCTGTGCGCCCTGCTCGGCGAGCGATTCAGCGATGGCAAAGCCAATGCCTGCGGCACAACCGGTGACGAGGGCAACTTTGCCCTGATGCACCTTGCGAGCAGGGCCTTTGCGCAGTTTGGCCTGCTCCAGATCCCAGTATTCGATTTCAAAGATGTCCTTTTCTGGCAGTGGCTCCCAGCCACCGACGGATTCGCCGAGCTGAACGGTGGCAGCCGTGGATTCAGCGATGTCGGCAACGATCTTGGCGTCCTTCAGGGTGTCACCAAAGCTGACGACGCCGTTGTTCGGCCAGATGGCGAAGCGTGGGGCCGGATCGAGCATGGTCTGGCCATTGGTGTGACGATTGAAGTAAGCTGCATAGTCGTCTGCGTACTGCTGAACGCTGGCGTCGAGGTCTGGGCCGATGAAGGCTGGGGCACGCTTGGTGCGGATGCTGTGGTCGGGAGTGAGGGGGCCGCGGGTGCCGAAAGCAGCCACGCTGGCGAGGTTGGCGTAGCCAACGGCTTCAGGCGAAGTGTTGAGGCGGGCGATTTGTGGGAAGCCGCGGCGTTTGGAGACGGCCTGGCGGAGTTTCGCCAGGGCCATAAGGTCTTCGGTGGCAGCAGCCGTGGCCGCTTTGGCACCCTTTTTGGCGAGGTAGTCTTCCGCCATGGTCACCATCTCGATGTGCAGTTCGTAGCTCTTGCGTGCATCGTCGTCGAAGGTGAAGAGGCCGTGCTTGAGCAGCACCATGCCCTGGATGCCTTCCTGGCGCAGATCGCGGCCTGCGATGAGGTCGGCGATGGTTTTGGCCAGAATGAAGCCCGGCATCACGTAGGGGACGATGATGACGCGCTTGCCGTAGATCTCCTTCACGCGGGCTTCGCCGTCGGCATTGCAGGTGAGGGCGGAAATGGCGTTGGCGTGGCTGTGATCGACAAACTTGAAGGGCAGGATGGCGTGCAGGATCGCCTCGATGCTGGCGGCGGGCGCATTGGGATTGGTCATGGCAGCACGCTGCTGCAGCACCATGTCCTCATCGCTCATGGTGGCGAGTTTGGACATCTTGATCAGCGCCTCCATGCGCACAGGGGAGAAACCGGCGCGCTCGATGGTAGCCAAATCCCAGCCGCTGCCTTTGACGTAGCAGAGATTGACCGGATCACCGAAGAAGTCCTGCTCCGTGACCTTTACTGAGGTATTTCCGCCGCCGTGCAAGACGAGGGCGGGATTCCGGCCGAGCAGACGGGAGGTGTAGACGCGTTGTCCGAGCAGATCGGTGCCGAAAGTGGCGGCTTCTTGGTCGTTCCAGAGGGATTGCATGTGGGGAAATTGGGAATGCCAGACTTCCGATGGATGCGTCCCGGTGCAAGGGGATTTTCCCTTTCAACCGGGGGCGAGCGCCCGGTTTCGCATCTCTCCCAGCGTCCACTCATATTCCCGCACGAGCTGATCCACCACATCTCCGCTGCGCATTTCCTGCGGCAGGACTTCCCAGGTGTAGGTTTCCATCTCGATGTGCTGGCATTTCGTGGGGTTTTTGGCCAGCCAGTCCATCGCGCCGATCAAATGATCCCGGGTGCTGTCAAAGCCGCCGCCGGGCTGGGCATGGATGGGGATGTGGAAATGCACGCGCCATTCCTCCCCGAGACTGCCTGGATTGGCCTGAGCGAACTGCAGGGCGTCTGGCAGGTCTTTGAAACGGCGCAGCGGTTCGTCCTTGCCGTAGCTGGCGATGACCTGATGGAAGTACACCGGCTCATCGAAAGCGGGCAGCTTGGCCACATTTTCGGGCGTGGGCTTGAGCTTGAGCGCGGAACTGAAGTGCAGCTTGCTGAGCCGGATGCCGGCACCTGTTATACGCGTCAGTGCTTTTTCGGCATCTTCAAATTCGATGGCGAGGTGGCAGGTGTCGTAGTTTAGGCCGACAAATTTGAAAAAGTCCAGGTCGCGCGGATTGCGGTCGAGGTAGAGGCCGAAAAACTTGAGCGTCTCACCACTGGTCTCAAACAATCCAAGGGGTTCCGGTTCCAGTCCGAGATGCAGGTCGTGCCCGCTCTTTGAGGCCACTTTTTCAATGTGTTCGCGGCAAAGACGCAGGTTGGTGAAAATGGCCTGCAGTTCATCGGCACCGACGCCGAAGGTCTTGTGGGAGCCGGGCAGGGTGCTCACGCTGCCACTCACGCCCGGCGGCAGCAATTGCGCCAGGATGTCGAACAGCAGGTTGGTGTAGTCGAGTCTCTCTGTGGTGGTCCAGTCCGGCTTGAAGACCTGTTCTTTGACCCGGGTGCCGTGGAACGAGCCATAAGGGAAGCCGTTGATGGTGAAAACGTAGCAGCCGTTGGCCTCCAGCCAGGTCTTAAATTCGGCGATTTTCCCTGGCGCGCTGAGTTCCACCGCCGCCTGCTGGCTGAGTCGCAGGCCGATGCCGTAGGGCTTGCCGCCGCTCACGCGGTCCTTCACCCGCAGCGTGTAGTTCTTGAGCCCGCTCCAAGTCTCCTCCCACGTTTCGCCGCGGTGGATGTTGGTGCAGTAGCCGAGATGGATGCCGTGGTTGAGGAGCATGCTGCTCAGTGCTCAGCGCTGCGCCCGCCGTCAAATGAATCGTCAGGCAAGTTCGATGGGGACGCGGTGATGCGTTTTGCGAAACTGATTTGTGAAGCGCGCATGGAGACGCTTGGCGGCGGGCTGAGACAGCCCGCCCTACCTGCGCGGGGCATGCGATCGTGCAAAAAAACGGGCGTCTGTTGAAGACGCCCGTTTCGTGCAAAATCTGCTGTTCCTTAGATCAAGGAAGCGCTTTGACGAAGATGTCCTTGTAGTAGGTGGTGCTCTTCGGGTCGTGGCCCTGGATGGCGAAGGTGCCTTCGCTGAGCTTGCGGCCCATCATGTTTTTCAGGGCTTTGACGGGGTCCCAGCCTTCGGGTTCGGTGTGGTCAACGGTGACTTTGCCGTTGACGGAGAGAACGATGTGCTTGCCTTCAACTTTGATGTCGTAATCGAACCATTCGCCGTCAGTGCTGGGGGCGAGGGGGACTTTGATGTGCCTGCCGCCTTCGGGCTCTTTCTGGCCGTCGAGGAGGGCGAGGATGTTGACGACGCCGTAGAGGCTGCCGGTTTTCTTGGGGTCGGTGTGGGTGCTGTTGACCTGGCATTCGTAGCCTTTGTCGGGCCAGCCTTTTTCCTGATACTGGGTGTGGAAGTAGACGCCGCTGTTAGAGCCGGGGGTGGTCTTGACCTTGAGCTTCAGTTCGAAATTCTTGAAGGAAGCATCGCCTTTGTCGCCGACGTAGAACAAATGGGCGCGTCCGCCGCTGACCTTGAGTTCGCCGTTTTCGACGGTGAAAACTCCAGGGATTTCTTCGTTGGACTTCCAGCCGGAGAGATCCTTGCCATTGAAGATGGAGACCCAGCCGTTATCGGCGGCTTGAGCGGAGGTGAATGCGAGCGCCGCAAGGGCGGTGAGTGTGAGTTGTTTGAGCATAGTGGGAACGGTTTAACGTGATGTCAGTGGCGTGTCTAACGAGTGAACTTGAAGGACCAGAGCTGGATGGACTGTCTTCATTGCGGATGAGCCGCCGTGAATCGAATGACAGCTTAACTGGCTTTCTTGGCCTTTTTCACGGGAGGCGCAGCACTCAGCGGGCTTTCAATCGCAGCTTTTTTGACGGCGGGCGCGCTGAGGTGGCCTTGGAGTGCGGCATTGTTCACACCGAGGAATTTGGCGGTGCGGTCGGCATCCTCGCTGAAATGACGGAACGCCAGGCGGGAAAGCTCGCGCTCCACCCATGGAAGAAGCTCAATGTCAGGGCTTTTTTCCGCCACGCTGACGAGCATGCTCAGGGCATCACGCATGCGGGTGACGGTGCTGGAAGGGTCCATGTGACGGGCGCCTTTGCTGCCGAGCGGGATGTCGGAAGGGAGGAGAACGTCTGAATTGCAGAGGGCGCAGGCACGCTGAATGGTGTTTTCCAGCTCGCGCACGTTGCCGGGCCAGTCGTAGGCGTCGAGCATGTCGAGGGCATCATCGGTGAAGCGCATTTGTGGCCCACGGCGGCGGGCCGACAGGCGGTGCAGGAAGAACTCGGCCAGAAGGCGCACGTCCTCGCGGCGCTCGCGCAGCGGCGGGATGTGAATGCGCACGACGTTGAGGCGGTAGAACAAGTCCTCGCGGAAATTGCCTTTGGCGACTTCGTCTTCGAGATTTTTGTTGGTGGCGGCGAGGACGCGAACATCGGTCTTGAGCGTCTGGTTGCTCCCCACACGGGAGTACTGGCCTTCCTGGAGCACGCGCAGCAGCTTGCTTTGCACGGCGAGCGGCATGTCGCCGATTTCGTCGAGGAAGAGGGTTCCGCCGTCGCACTGTTCGAAACGTCCGACACGCTGGTTCACCGCACCGGTGAAAGAGCCTTTTTCATGGCCGAAGATTTCGCTTTCCAGGAGGTTGTCAGGAATGGCCGTGACGTTGATGGCGACGAATTCCTTCTGAGCACGCGGGCTGAACTTGTGGATGGCACCGGCGACGAGCTCCTTGCCGCAGCCGCTTTCTCCTGTGATCATGACCGGGGCGTCTGAGCGGGAGACGCGGCCGATGAGCTTGAACACCTCCTGCATGGGCCCGGAACGGCCGATGATGGTCTCCTGAATGGATTCGGTGGGCACCTCGGCGGTTTGCGCACGAGTGACCTTGCGTGCCTCGATGGAGGTGAGGGCGCTTTCGACGACGGTGCGCAGCTCGTAGGGCAGGCGCTCCTTGCCCAGCACATCGTAGGCGCCGAGGCGCATGGCCTCGATGACGTGGCTGGTGGTGGCGGTGCCGCTGAACAAGATGACCATCGATTGCGGATCGGTCTGACGCAGGCGCTTGAGCAGCTCGATGCCGGTGGTGCCGTTGAGGCGGACCTCTGAGAGCAGGAGGTCGGCCCGTTTCTTGACGTAAGCGGCGAGGGCGTCTTCGCCCCGCTCAAAAGTGCTGATGGAAACGCCCGGGGCTTTCAGATGGGCGGCAGCCCAAGCGAGGAAATCGGCATCTGGATCCACGATGATGAGGTGGGTGTCCGGGTTATCTGGCATTAGAGCGTTTATTTGGGTTGGAACTGCGTTATCGCAGCAATTGGGGAGGAGGTCAACATTCGTCACACACCACCGAAGCGGCGGTGGCGCTGGTGGAAAGCTCGGATGGCGGTTTTCAGGTCTTCCTTGGAGAAGTCCGGCCAGAGCTTTTCGGTGATGTAAAATTCGGTGTAGCTGACCTGCCAGAGCAGGAAGTTCGACAGGCGCATTTCGCCCGAGGTGCGGATCAGGAGGTCAGGATCTGGATAGTAGCGCGTGTAGAGATGCTTGCCGAACATTTCGACATCGATCATGGCCTTGTCGATGTGGCCGCGCTCCACGCTCTGCAGCAGGCTTTTAACGCCGTCGATGATCTCCTCACGGCCACCGTAACTGAGCGCCAGAATCAGCGTGAGACCGGTATTTTGCGCCGTCGTTTCGATGCAGCGGTGGAGCTCGTTCTGGCAGGATTGAGGCAGGTCATGAAGGCGGCCGATGGACTGAAGCCGGACATTTTGCTTCATCATCAACGGCAGTTCGCCACGTAAAAAAATTTCCAGCAGCTTCATCAGCGCCTCGACTTCACGTTTCGGGCGCTTCCAGTTTTCTGATGAGAAGGCGTAGAGAGTGAGGAATTCGATGCCGATCTCGCTGCAGCCTTCCACCACCCGCCGCACGGTTTCTGCTCCGGCACGATGCCCTTCGGTTCGCGGCAGACCCCGCTCTTTGGCCCAACGGCCGTTGCCGTCCATGATCATGGCGATATGGCGTGGTATGGGCTTCAAATCATCGTTGGGGCGACTCATGCGAAGGGAAAATCTACCGCATGCGGCTGTCTGCGCCAGAAAGTTCTGCGTGCGTCCCCCTCTTGTGGAGGATTGCTGGAATCAACTCGCGCAAGAAGCCGCACATGCGTTAAGTTTTTTGCGCACGATGATTCCCGGCACTACAGCCAGTCTGATTTGCCCGGCCTGCGGCCAGGCATTTCTCTCCATGCAGCAAAGCATGGAGGGGATGGTCCAGTGTCCGCACTGCGCGCACAATGCGTTGCGGGGCTATTTCGGCACGCATGCCCAGGTGGCGGGAGTGGCGCAGGTACGGCGGCGTGTTTCCCAGGCACAGCCGATGCAAAGCATGCCAGAGCCCGAGCCACGGCGGGACATTCACACCGATTTGCAGGCAGCAGGTGCGCCGGGCCTCCAGACGACGAAACAGGTGCCTGCGAATTTTACGGCACGCCAGACGCTGCAGCCATCGCAGGCACTGATGCCTACGGGGGCACCGCCGCCGCCGGCGGAAGAATTCAAGACCCCGCCGCATCTGCGCTCCTCACCCTGGCGTAATGCGTTCATCTTGCTGGCATTTGCCGTCGTGTGCGGTGGAGCCCTTTGGTTGTGGTGGGACAGCGTCAACGCGTCAGCTGTGAAACCGGGTGTGAAAGTTGCGCCATCTCCTGCCAAGGAAGTGGCGCAGAACGATCCGATAGCACTCAAAACGCAGATCGCCCGAGCAGTGATCCCGGCCCCGGATGTGGGAGCTGTAGCAGAGGATGCGAAGGCTTTGGTCACCGAATTGTTCGCTGCTGAAACGGCTGAACGCCGTGCCGCATGCATTCAGGACGCAGCAAAATGCCGCGCAGAAATCGAAGCTCAGTTTGGAACTGCAGGTGGCAAAAAAACCGAACTGAGGATGCTGCCACGATTTTCCAGCATGCCGCAGACGCTGCCGGGAGGCCAGCCGGTGCCGCTGTTCAAACTGGTGACCTCGGTGTGCACCAATGGCGCGCTGATTCGTCTCAACATGGGGGCGGATGGCAAACGCCGCATCAACTGGCCGCTGCTGTTTGAAACTCATACTGCGGCACTTGCCACATTCCTCAAACAGCCGGCGGGAGAGGCTGCGTGGTTTCACGTCGGCCTGCGTCCCAGCCATGGACTGGATATTGCAGCGGAACTTCGGCCGAAATACATCACCTTCGATGTGCAGGTGTCTGCTGGGAGCGAGCCGCATTTCGTGGCGTGCGTCGTGCGTGACAGTCCGCTGGGGCGTTTCATGGAACGTGAAAGCGAATGGGGAAAGTCATATCTCGCACGCCTGCTCGTGCGCAGACTCGACATCAAGTCCGAGGCGCCTTGTCTGCTGGTGATTGATTGTGAAGGCGCTCCTGAACGCTGAAGAGACACAGGCTTTTGACCTGTGTCTCTGCATGTTGATTCACTGAGTGAGCCCTGAGTTATGAATCCTTTGGTGGTTCGCTGGAGCGCTTCTCATCCTCGCGGGCGAGTTCTTCGAGCGTCATTTCGCGGGTCGGTAGTTCGGCAGGATCTTCCTCAGGCATCTTCGAGCTTTGGTCCTCGCCAAGGTCTTCGATGTCAGATTTTTCGACTTCGGGTGGCGGTGCGGAGGGTTTGGCGGCAGGGGCCTGGTAGTCGTCCTTTTCATCCTCTTCCTCGTCGCCGGAAGACCAAGGATTGTAGTTTTCGTTATCCCAGTCATCACTGGTGGACTTTTCCAACTCCTTCTCATCCTTGTCGATGTCTGCGTAATACTCAGGGTAGGCGGCACGGTCCTTCTTCTCCATGGCGTAGGCGAGCCAGACACAGATGGCGTAGAGGACGTAGAGCGGACCCGACATCAGCATCAAGGTAAACACATCCGGCGTGGGAGTGATGATGGCCGCAAACAGCGTGATGGCCACGATGGCGTGCCGCCAGGTGGACTTCATGATCTTGTAGTTCAGGATGTCGAGCTTCACCAAAGCCATGACAATCACAGGCAGCTCAAAGGAGATGCCGAAGACCAGAATAAAACGAGTGGTGAAGGTGATGAACTCGCTCAGAGTCCACATCTGTATGGCACCGACGGACTTGGCAAATTCGGCGAAAAACTGCAATGCCTTGGGCAGCACCACCCAGTAGGAGAAAGTTGCTCCTGAGAGAAACAGCCCGGTGCCGATGGCGATGGCCGGGAAGACCAGTTTTTTTTCATTTGGTTTCAGACCGGGCAGGATGAACTGCAGCAGAAAAACCAAGAGCAGAGGGAAGGAGATGATCACCGCGGCGATGAGGGAGACATTAACCGCCATCATGAAGGGGCCAGCGACATCGGTGTTGATCAGGATTTTGCGGGCTTCCTCGAGGTTTTTGGCAAAGCCAGCCAGCACCAGAGGATACAAGATGGCGGCGAAGAGCTCCTGGTAGAAAACGAAAGTGCCGATGGTGGAGATGATCAGCGTCATCACGATGCGCACAATCATCGTGCGCAGATCCTCGAGGTGCTCGAGGAACGGTTTTTCCTCATCGCCTTTGCCGCCGAGATTCATGGCGACTTTTTCGCGAACTTTGAAGACTTTTTGAAGGATGCCGGACCACATGGGAATGAGAGGGGGGATGGGTGTTACGAATGCGCAGGACTACGGCAGTCCTTGGGCCGCGATCCGCGCGTAGAGTGCCAGCGTCAGGGCGTTGGTGATCGCATTGGCAGCAATCATCCCACGCAGTTCTCCCGCGCTGACAAACCGCACGTCGCTGATGTGCTCGCTTGCATCCGGTTCCGGACGGCTCACGACGCACACGGGCTTCGCCGTAAATAGATAAACGATCTCGTCAGTAAAACCTTGCGAAGGAAAATACCAGCCCAGGGGCTGCAGTGTTCCCAGATCAGGATGAAGAGCGCAGCCGCATTCCTCGCGGAGTTCATTCTGAATGGTGTGGATGATGGACTCAGGTGTCACTGCGGTGTCGATTTGACCGGCGGGGAACTCCCACATCGTCTGCATCACCGGCAGGCGCTCCTGATGAACCATCACGAAACGGCCGTCATCGAGCATGGGGGCGATGGCCACGGCGGCCTTGCGCTGCACCACCATCCAGGGCACTTCGGTCTGGCGGCTCGGTGTCGTAAAATAGGCCTTCTCAACGCCCACGTGCGGATTGGCAAACAGCACTTCACTGCGGGTCTTCTGCCAGCCAGGCTCGGCTCCGGGGGTGTAAAGTTCAAATTCCGGGATCTGCATGCCGGTCACTCAGGGGTCAAAGCTTTGCGCCAGCGGGCCAGCTGCGCTTTCACATTCTGCGGCGATGGCGCACCGATGCCCTTGCGTGCGGCCATGGCGGTTTCAAGGTTCAAACACGCGGTTACATCGGCTCCGAAGGCCGACGAGAAGCGCTGGAACTCCTCCAGCTTCATGTCGCCAAAGTCACGATTTTGCTCAATCGAGTAAGCCACGAGCTTGCCGATGACTTCATGCGCCTGACGGAAGGGGACGCCATGATTCACGAGGTAGTCGGCCAGATCGGTGGCCAGGAGCATCGGATCGCTTGCGGCGGCGGTCGTTTTGGTGCGGTTCACGTCCATGCCGGTGATCATTTCGGTGAACACCTGAAGCGCGATGTCGATGGTGTCGATGGAGTCGAAGAGCGGTTCCTTGTCCTCCTGCAAATCACGATTGTAGGTCATCGGCAGACCCTTGAGAAGAGTGAGGATGCTCATGAGGTTGCCGATCAAGCGGGCGGACTTGCCGCGGGTGAGTTCGGCGACATCCGGATTCTTTTTCTGAGGCATCAAGGACGAGCCGGTGGTGTGCGCATCGCTCAGGGTGACAAAGCCGAACTCGGCGCTCGCCCACAGGATCACGTCCTCGCTGAGACGGGAAAGGTGGACTCCCAGCAGGGAAATGGCGAAGAGGAGTTCGGCGACGAAATCACGGTCGCTGACTGCATCCATGGAGTTCTGAGTCACACTGGAGAAACCGAGCTGCTGTGCCACGAATTCGCGGTCGATGATGATTGTGCTGCCAGCCAGCGCGCCTGAGCCAAGGGGCATCACATTGAGCCGTTTGCGGCAGTCTGCCAGGCGGTCAAAGTCACGGGCCAGCATTTCCACATAGGCCAGCAGGTGATGGGCGAAGAGGACTGGCTGGCCGCGCTGCAGGTGGGTGTAGCCGGGCATGACAGTATTGCCACCGCGTTCGGCACATTCGACGAGGGCCGCCTGCATGGCGGAGATCAGATCGAGGATGCGATTGATCCCTGCGCGGCAGTAAAGGCGCACATCCGTGGCCACCTGGTCATTCCGACTGCGGGCCGTGTGAAGTTTGGCGCCGGCGGGGCCGATGCGCCGCGTCAGCTCCGACTCGATGTTCATGTGGACGTCTTCCAGCGACTCCTTGAACTCAAAGTTTCCAGATTCGATTTCCTGGTGGATGGCCAGCAGGCCCGTTTCGATCTGCTGCTGCTCCTCGGTGGTCAAAATGCCCGCCTTGAGCAATCCTTTGGAATGAGCGATCGAACCGGCTATGTCATGGGGGTAAAGCCGCCAGTCAAACGACACAGATTCTCCATAGCGCTGCACGAGAGCGCTGGTTTCCTGAGCAAAACGGCCTTTCCACATAAATTCGAGGGCGCGCAGACTAGCGGCTTTCAGAACCGGTGCAACCTCTGCGGCAGGGGACCGAAAATGGGCTGGAGTGTCTTTTCCAGCGCAAAATCTGCACTAAGTCCGCATTTGCCAGAAACCCAGTTCTTGTTATTCTGATTTAAAGTTCTGCGACAGAGTCTCAGTTGCAGGACCGTTTTACTTTCATGTACGCCACCCTTGCTAATCTTCCTGTTGGCACAGATGCCATCGTTCAGGCCATGCCCTCCGGGCGTTCCTGCCTCACGCGGTTGCGTGAAATGGGCATTGTCCCAGGCACCCGTGTCCGCGTGACGCGGCGTGCGCCGCTGGGCGAACCCATCGAAATCTGCGTGCGCGGTTCCCACCTTTCCATGCGCAATCATGAGGCGGCTTTCATCGCCATCTCCCCCGCAGCTGCATGAGCAAGGCCACGTCCGAACCGCCACTCATCGCCATTGTGGGAAACCCGAACTCCGGGAAAACCACACTCTTCAACCTGCTCACGGGATTGAAGCAAAAGGTGGCCAATTACCCCGGGGTGACCGTCGAAAAGAAGATCGGCGAGTGCTACAGCCAGCATGGGAAGAAACTGCGGCTCATCGACCTGCCCGGTGCTTACAGCCTGAATGCACGCTCGCCGGATGAGGCCGTGCTGCGTGACGTTTTGCTGGGCCGCCGACCGGAAACCCCGCGTCCGGATCGGGTGGTCTGCGTGGTGGATTCGGCCAATCTGGAACGAAATCTTTACATGGTCAGCCAGGTGCTGGAGCTTGGCTTGCCGACGATTTTGGTGCTGAACATGATTGATGTGGCGGTGCAGCGCGAATGGCGCATTGATGCGGCCAAGTTGTCCGAGTTGCTCGGGGTTATTGTGGTGCAAACCCAGGCGGTGACCGGTCAGGGGTTGATCGAACTCAAGCTCGCTCTCAGTCGTGAAGACCTCACCCCGCCGAAATGGCAGAGCGCGAAACTGCCTGAAGGGGTGCGAGTCGCACTGGAACAAAGCCGTGGCCCCCTGTGTCAGACCGGGGCCATTCACAGTCGCGCTTCGCTGCTTGAGCCGCTGTACTTGCTGTCCGATCACGATCCGACGCATTATGGCATCGCTGACGCCCAGATCGGACGCATTCAGGAACTGCGCAGCCAGATGGAAGTGAGTTTTCCGGGCTGGGAGGACGAACTCGTGGCCGAGCGCTACCGGGGCATCGAAGCACTTTGTGCGCAGGTGTTGAAACGGCCTGATCAGGAGATCGAGACCATCACAACGAAAATTGACCGGATACTGCTGCATCCGGTGCTTGGATTCGTGAATCTGCTGCTCGTGCTGGGGCTGCTGTTCTTCCTCATTTTTAAGGTGGCCGAAGGCCCCATGGGGTGGATTGAGGCGGGCTTTGCGCAATTGGGCACGTGGGTGGAAGGGCTGATGTCGGCCGGGGATTTCCGAGACCTCATCGTGAATGGTGTCGTGCCTGGAGTCGGAGGAGTGGTCATTTTCCTGCCGCAGATTCTCATCCTGTTCTTCTTTATCGGCATCATGGAGGACACGGGCTACATGTCTCGACTCGCCTTCATCATGGACTGGGCGATGAGCAAGGTGGGACTCAATGGGAAGTCGTTCCTGCCTTTCCTCAGCTCGTATGCCTGCGCGATTCCCGGAGTCATGGCGGCACGCACCATTGACAGCCCGAAGGACCGCTTGATCACCATCCTGATTGCGCCGCTGGCCTCCTGCTCGGCCCGGTTGCCGGTTTATTCACTGCTCATTGGTGTGCTGTTTCCAGTGGGCGAGGTCGGGGCACTGACGCAGGCGGGGATCATGCTGGGACTCTATGGGCTGGGAACTTTCGCCGCCTTTGGCTTTGCCTGGGTCTTTAACAAGTGCGTTATGAAAGGCTCTGCGAGCCCGATGATCCTGGAGATGCCATCCTACAAGATGCCTGCGATCAAAAGCATCCTGCTGCATGTCTGGCAGCGTGCGCGCATGTTTTTGGTGCGTGCCGGGACGATTATCATGGGGATTTCCATCCTGATTTGGGCTGCATCGACCTATCCGAAGACTGACACTGAGGACAAGGCGCTCCAGCTTGAAAACAGCTTCGCGGGTCGTGCCGGGAAGCTGATCGAGCCCGCCATCGCTCCGCTGGGCTATGACTGGAAGATCGGCATCGGGCTCATTGGCAGTTTTGCCGCCCGCGAGGTGTTCAATTCCACGATGGGTGTGGTGTATGCGGTGGAAAGCCAAGGGGATGACAACCTGAAGCCGTTGCGCGACAAGCTGGCCTCAGAGCGCCGACCCGACGGACGTCTGGTTTACACGCCGCTCGTTTGCATAAGCCTTCTGGTGTTTTATGTGTTCGCCATGCAGTGCGTCAGCACCATCGCCATCGTGAAGCGTGAGACAGGAAGTTGGAAATGGGCAATGTTTCAGCTCGGATACATGACCGGAACGGCGTATGTACTAAGCCTGCTGATCTTCCAGACCGGCAGTGCGCTGGGTTACTAACCTCCTCATACCATGAACGCAGACTGGCAATCCATCGCAGCGATCGGAGTCGTGCTTGTCACGATCACTCTTTTCATTGTCCGCTCCGCCAAACGCCGGAAGAAGCCGGGCTGCGGCGGCAGTTGCGGCTGTGGGAAATGAGGCGCAGAGTGCTTTACTGCCATGATAGCGATTGATTTCTGCACGTTTGATTCCAGTGCTGCCGCCAAGTCGCCTGCGGCATTTGCTGCGGTGGTGGTGGATTGTGTGGAGTCCTCCTGGGACAATGGGGCAGATCTTGTGCTGCTGCCGGAATTCGCATGGGTGGGGCTGGTGCCTTTGGTGGAGCCGAAAACGCTCAAACGTACGGCTGAGGTGTTTTGGGGGGAAGTGCTGCCAGCAGTGAAATCACTGCTGATTCGTCCGGGAAAGGCGGTCGTGCTTGGCACCGTGCCGTTCTGGGATGAGGAACGTCAGGAATTGCGCAACCGGGCGCCGATCCTGGTGGAAGATCGAATCCTTTATCAGGACAAGCTGCATCTGACGCCGTGGGAATCGGATTTTTCACCGGGCACTGAGCTGCATCTCTGGGAGTTTGCCGGGCTGCGCTTTGCGGTGGTGATCTGCCTGGACATTGAAATTCCCGAGATCAGCACACGGCTGCGAGGGGCGGGCGTGGATGTGATGCTGGTGCCGAGCGCCACGGAAACGGTTTTGGGGGTCGAGCGGGTGGGACGCTGTGCCTCAGCCCGCGCGGTGGAACTGGGCTGCGTCGTCGGAGTTTGCCACTTGACGGGTAAAACCGAGGTGGAGTTGATCGACGTGAATGTGGGCCGAACTGCGGTTTATTGGCCTTCGCAGGCGGCATTTCGTGATGCCCCACGGTGGAATGAGAGTGACATTTTTGAGGGCGGCATCCACAAACAACGGCTCGTGCTTGATCCCAAGCTCCTGAAAGTCATGCGGAGGATGCCATTGGAGACAAACCCGTCGTTATTGAAGAAAATGCCAGCTTTCGAACTGGTGCGCGATTTATCCTGACGGTTCAAGCCTTCGCCTTTGCCTTGTGTGAGGCATGCCCCGCCACCTTGGTGTCGGATTTAGACTTTGACGATTTGGACTTGTGAACAGGCTTTTCATGCTCAGGGCCGACTTTGGCCTTAGTCTTGGCTTCGTTTTCCTCGGCACGTTTCTTCTCCCCGTCCGAGGGCGCAATGCGCGACAATTCGATCGGCTGCGCTGCAAGCGTGGCCGGTGCATTGAGTGCGGGTGAACCATCGCCATCATCTGTAGCTGCAGGCGGCTTTTCTTTATCTCCAGGCGGCAGGCCACCTTTGGTGATGACCACTTTGGCACCGACGTTCACGGTGTTGAACAGATCAACCACATCCTTCATGCCCATGCGCACACAGCCATAACTGGCGGGTTTGCCCAAGCGATTTTCTTCAGGGGTGCCGTGGATGTAGATAAAACGGTTGAAGGCGTTCTTGTTGGTGGTCTCCATGCCACGCAGCCAGAGGATGCGAGAAACGATGGGATCGCGGCCTGGTGCGTTAGGCTTGAGCACCTCACCGTTCCAGCGGCGGCTTTTCAACACAGCACCGGCGGGAAGGCCCTGACCGATTTTGGCGATGACTTCATGCTGGCCCAAGGGGGTCCGATTGCTGCCTTTCTGGTCGCCAAGGCCGAACTTCGACGTCGAGATGACATACTCCTTGGTAAGCTTTCCCTCGCTGTAGATGCCGAGTTTCTGATCTTTAACGCTCACCACCACATCTCCTTTTGGCGGCGTGGTGCATTGACTGAGCACTCCAGCCAGAAGGACACCCCCAACGACCTTGAGAAGGCAGTCAGTTAAATGGGAGTTTTTAGAAGTCCGGCTAAAAAGCAGCATGGGCCAGAAGAATGATATAAGCTAAGATGTTCGCAACCGTGAATTATTACTGCTATCAACGTCAGTAAGCTAGAAGCTATTTCGCAAGACCCGTGCCATTTGAGCGATTGATGCTTGTCTAAAAACGTTACCTATCACTCTTTTATTCAGTTTTCAACCCCCGCAAACATGGACACCCCACCGCTAATTATCCGCCCTTATCTGGACAAGGACCTGTCACAATTGCGCCAGATCACCGTGGCATCCTTTGGTAGCGTCGCCCTGGAGCAGATGTTGGAACACAAATATGGACTCTGGAATGAGCGCGACTGGAAGGTGCGCAAGGCCAGCCACATTGACGACGACGTGGCGTTGTGCCCGGAGGGGTGTTTCGTGGCCGAGCGTGGCACAGAGATCCTCGGTTACATCACCACCCGGCTGGACCGCGTGAATGAACGTGGGCGCATTCCAAACATTGCCGTGGTGGAAAGTGCCCGGGGGCTGGGGCTTGGGCGCCGCCTGATCCAGCACGCTCTCGATTACATGCGTGACGAGGGGATGAAACTGGCGCAGATCGAAACCATGGCCTCAAATGCCATTGGTCAGCACCTGTACCCGAGCTGTGGTTTTGAGGAAGTCGCCCGGCAGGTGCACTACGCGATGAAGCTCTGACCCCGTCCGCGGGATGTCTGCGGGTTTGCATTGTCCCCTAAACTGGCCGATAAACCCCGTCTCCTACCTCTAGAAACGCTTGTGACCACCCCACGCAGACCCGAACACGCCCCAAAGAAACCCTCCCTTTTCAGCCGCTTTAAAGCTGGTCTGAAACGTGTCATTGGCGGAGGCAAGAAGAAGGAAGCGGCCCATGTGCCTGCCAAAGACCAAGCTCACTCGAAGGAGCACCCTGCTGCCACCATTCACGCGCACAAGCGCCCGCATGATGACAAGCCCCGCGAGCATGCCCCCCGTCCGCCGCGTGAAGCCCGCCCGCCGCGCGAGCGCAGTGAGCGTCCTGAACGCCCAGAGCGTGATGGCCGCCGTGGCCCACCGCGTGGTCGTGAGCGCGATGACAAGCGTCCGCCGCGTGGCCCACGTGAGGACAAGCCTGAGCGTGTCAATTACTCCTCGGTGGCTCCGCCTCTGCCACCACCTGTTCCTGAAGGTCCGTATCCAGAAGCCTTTGAAGTGCTAGGCCTCTCGCCTGCGGTGCTGGCAGCCGTGCGTGAAACCGGCTACACCACGCCCACGACTATTCAGGAGAAATCCATTCCCATCATCCTCACCGGGAGGGATGTGATCGGCGCTTCGCAGACTGGTACCGGCAAGACGGCAGCCTTTGCGCTGCCCACGCTCACTCGCATGGGGGCTCCTGGTAAATTCCGCGTACTCGTCCTCGAACCTGTCCGTGAACTGGCCGCGCAGGTGGTCGAACAGTTTGAAAAGTACGGCAAGCACACCGGTCTGCGTGTGCTGCTCGTCCACGGTGGTGTCGGTTATGACAAGCAGCGCAAAGGCTTGCAGGAAGGCGTTGATATTGTTGTCGCCACTCCTGGCCGTCTCCTCGATTTCATGCAGGAAGGCATCGCCGACCTGCGTGGCGTGGAAGTTCTGATCCTGGATGAAGTAGATCGCATGCTCGACATGGGATTCCTTCCGGACGTGCGCCGCATCGTTGAAAAGACCCCGCCTGCGCGTCAGACGCTGTTTTTCTCGGCCACGATGCCGCCGCAGATCAAGAGCCTTGCGGATTTCGCTCTTAAGGACCCTGAGAGCGTTGAAGTGGGCATTCGCTTCTCCGCTGCGGAGACCGTGAGCCATTACATGTATCCGGTGGCGAGTGACCAGCGCATGGAACTCCTGCTTGCCATCCTGAAGCAGACCCATTTTGAGAGCGTCATGATCTTCACCCGCACTAAAGTGCAGGCTGACCAGATTTACTCTGCACTCAACCAACTCAATGAATACAAGGTCGCCGTCATGCACTCGGACATCGGCCAGCGTGATCGCGAACGTGCTTTGCAGGGTTTCCGCAATGGTGAATTTGAAATCATCGTGGCCACCGATCTTGCCGCGCGTGGTCTGGATGTCAGCGGCGTGACCCACGTGATCAACTACATGGTCCCCGAGCATTCGGAAGACTATGTCCACCGCATCGGCCGCACGGGTCGTGCACAGAAGGAAGGCGATGCATTCACCCTCTTTGCGGCCGACGAGCTCATGAACGTGGCTTCTATTGAGCGTCTTATCAGCCAGAAGATCGAGCGCCGGAAGCTTGATGGCTTCAGCTACAAGTACACCACTGCTCTCGATGACGAAGATCGCGCCCGAGCCATCCTCACTGGCCGGAAAAAGAAGAAACGGCGGTAAAGCGCATCATCGCCCAGGCTTTGAGCCGTTCGTAGTGCAATGCAGGTGACGGCATGTCTGGGCGGCGGTTGAAGAGCGTCTTGAGCAGCTGCTGGATGCTGCCCTGTACGCCGAGCCAGGTGACGCGAAGCTTGTAGCGGCGCGAGAATTGAAACACGAGCTGTGCAAACTCGAATGTGCGGTCGTGTCCGCTGCGCTCGTAGCCGAAATGCAGACTCAGGCGTTTGCAAATGTGACCCCGCCGCACCTGCTCAATGGCCCAGGCGTAGTCTTCGGCGGTGATCAGACTTTCATCGAATGGGACAGCCGTCCACGCCTTGCGGCGGAGCATGCCCATGCTGTTGCTGTAAATGGAGCCAAACTTGAGCCCCTTCGCGCGAAGTTCGTCCCAGGTGATGGCATCGCTATAAAACGGATCATCGTCCCACTTCGCGCTGACACAGGCGACGAGAGGATTTTCGAATGCGGCGAGCATGCGTTCCACGGCGTCATCGTCATCCAGGGTGGTATGCGAGCTCAGGACGAGCACGAGATCGGTGTGCAGCTGCTTGAGGCCGTAATTGAGCACTCGAGCATGATGATAGGGCTGTGACCATGCAATCACTCTGCCACAGGCTTGAGTGATGAGATCGGCTGAATTGTCCGTGCTGCCGGTGTCCACGCCGAGAATGAACAGGGGCTGGATGGTCTGTGACTTTAGGCGTTCCAGAACTCGTGGCAGGGTGGCTGCGGAGTTCTTGAAACGGATAAGGACACCGATGGTGGGGCGGCTCATAGGGATAAAGATTTGGGTTCAAAAATAAGAGCGCGCGCAAACATTTGCCCCCCCCGCAATCGGGGGTGGTGAGATGATGCGGAGGTGGGCTTGATTAGGATGAGTGAAAGATCTTTTCAAAATCTTGATTTCTCCGCTGCTCTACGGCGGGTTTGCGCCGTTTCTGGGAGTGGTGATGGCATCGCAGCGCGCGTGGCAGCGGGCGTTGTTTGGATTGATGATTTTTATGCCCACGCTGCAGCCGGGGAGATTTACGCTGATGATTGGCAGCATCGAAAAATACCGTGGGCATACCAAAGGCTTTGAAGTTTCCCTGATCGAAGTGTTTGCGATAGCTCTGATCATCGCCGTGGCCCAAAGCCCGCGTGAACCGGGGGTGCCCCCGCGCAAAGGATTGCCGCCAGGAACATGGTGGTATGCGCTGTGGACGGTGGTAGGCCTGATGTCTGTCGCCAATGCCTGGGATGCCTCGCTGGTTTGGATGGCCTTCTCACGGTTCGGCAAAGGTACGCTGATCTTTGTGGCTGCGGCCATGTATCTGCGTGACGAGAAAGATCTGCGAGCCGCGCTGATCGGGCTGGCACTCAGCCTGGTAGTGCAGGGCTGGATCTGCATGAAGATGCGCTATCTGGAGGGATACTTTCAGATCAAAGGCTGGTTTGAACATCAGAACCCCATGTCGATGTGGGCCTATATGACAGCCTGCGTGGTGTTTGCCGCAGCATTGCACAAGGAGGTGAAAGGACGTCTGTTGTGGCTGCTCTTGGCCGCGTTTGGCGCTGCGGGACTTTGCGTGCTTCTGTCTGTTTCGCGTGCGGCGCTTGCCGCATATGCCATTGGTGCCGCCATCGTGCTGGGGATGGCATGGCTGCGCGGTCCAGGGGTGCGCACGACGTTGTTTTCTATTATGGGGGTGATTGGTGCCGTGCTGGTGATGATGTTTGCCATGGATTCGCTCAATTCACGGCTCAAGGAGGTCAAAGAGAGCAAGGAAAAGAATGCGGAGGATCTGCGTCCGGTGCTCAATCGCCAGTGCAAGGCCATGCTGCACGATTACCCTGTGCTGGGCATTGGATGGAACAACTACGGCATCGCCAACAGCCGTCCACTGGGCGCGAAATACAGCGCCATCTTGGAGGAATGGGACGCTGAACGTGGCTTTACGATCATCGATGAATTGTACTGGGGCAATCCGCTGACGGAGAGTCTCTACTGGCTGCTGCTGGCAGAGAATGGGTGGCTGGGGTGGGGGCTGTTCCTGCTCTTTGAAGCGGCCACGCTGTGGTGTGCCGTACGAGCGTGGCTTTTTTATGGCAAAAGCCTGATGGGCTATGTTGCATTTGGCATTCTGGTGGCGCTCTCCATCTGCTACCTGCATGGAACGGTGGAGCGCATTCTGACACAGACGAAGAATCTGTCTCACTGGCTCATGCTTACCGGGATGGTGGCCGGGATGGAGATGAACCGCCGGGCTGCAGCACTTTCCTCCAAAGCTGTGGTGCGAAGCGTCAGATGATGAACCGCAGTGAGAGTGTTGCGGCCTCAACTGCGCAGCATTTGATTGACCATTTCCAGCAAGAATGAAGGAGCGAAAGGCTTGGATAGTACTTGGTCTGCCCCCATGCTTCGTGCGTCGATGCAGGTGTGAAATTCTGCGTAGCCACTCATCATGATGACCGGAATGCGTTTGGTCAGAGGATCGGCGCGCAGTTCAAACAGCGCGGCCAATCCGTCGAGCTCCGGCATGTCAAAATCGAGGATGATGATGTCAGGCTCCCCTGTGCGTGCCAAGAGCAGGGTTTCGATGCCGGTGCTGGCAAAGGAAAACCGCTCATAGCCACCCCGCTTCAAGCTTTGATGAACGAGACGGCGGACGTGTGCGTGATCATCTGCGACGAGTATGGAGGATAGGTTCACGGTATTTAGTGGTTGAGATGTAGTGATGAGGCAGGGGAATCACGGCTGAGAACGACCAGGGTGATGTCATCGGCGGCAGGTGCATTTTGAACATGCTGTTCGATGACAGCCAGAACAGAGTTTTGAAGCTGGGTCGCGTCGCCGCCCAATGTGGTGAATTGCATGAGACAGGAGACGATGTTGTCCTTTCCGAGCATTTCGCCTCTTGGATTGCGTGCATCGGTGACGCCATCTGTGAGCAGGAGGATGTGGCAGGCCTGGCGTTCGTCGAGTTTGACCTCGGCAAAGGTGGCATTCAAATCGATCCCCAATGGCGGACCCTCGCCGCGTGCTTCGACAAGCTGGCGTCCGTGGCGGTCGACTATAAGCGCAGGGCAGTGGCCGGCAGAGGCAATGGTTATACTGCCAGTGGCACTATCAAACCACAGCAATTGAGCACTGACGAACATGTCCGAATGGTCGAGGTCTTGGAACAGCAATGCATTGAGCTGTTCCAGCAGCTTGCCCGGCGTGGCGGCAAGCTGGCCAAGGGTGTGCAGGTGGCTGCGGAACATGATGGCAAACAAAGCAGCGGAGGGGCCTTTGCCCATGACATCGGCGATGACAAACAGCGTGCCTTGGTCGCCCAGCGGCATGAAGTCATACAGATCTCCGCCTACAGACTGTGCAGGCCGCAGGCAGGCAGCACAGCTATACCCTGAAATCTTCGGCAGCTGCCGTGGCAGAAGTGAACGCATGATTTCGGCCGCGATGGCGAGATCGCGATGCATCACGCGTGAGCGCATGACCTCCTGCTGCGCCTGCTCGTGGCTGAGCTGAAGAGCGATATAATCCGCAAACATGCGCACGACACGGGTGTCGCTTGCAGTAAGCGAGCAGGTTTCTGCAGCGCAGCCGAGAGTCAGTACACCAAATAGACGACCGGATACATGCACCGGACAGGAGATGCCTGACACCGGGTGTGCAAAGACCTCCGTCAAGGGTTCCAGCATTGCAGAGCTGGTGCAGTTGTCGAACCAGACCTCACTGCGTGTTCGCGCTGCCTGTGACTCCACCGAAGCCGGGGCCTGCTCCTCCAGGGACAGTGAGATCAGTTCAGAAGGAAAGTCGGGTTGAGAGAGGGAGCTGGCCAGCAATTGCAATGTATTGTCTGCGGGCTGATGACGGCGCATGAGGAACCACGTTGTGCCCGTGATTCGGAGCAATTCGTGAAGCCAGTGAGTGATGAAGCCCTGCACATCATCCGTTTCGCCGAATTCTTTGCTGAATCGGAAGATGGAGCACAGGCTTTCATAAGCGGCGCCCAGGTCATCGGTCATCATGTCGATCATGGTCTCCAGGCCATCGCCGCATTGCAAATCCAGCGTGTTGGGTGCTGGCGGGCGGGCACGGCGCATGACACGAGTGTTTCCAAACGCGCCGTTTAGATAACGCATGGAGTCGGTGAGCTGCGAAATGATAAAAAGTCCGAGCCCGGATTCACTCAAATCATTCTGGAGATCCGATTGGTTTGAGAGGGCAAAGCCTGCATTGTGGTCATCCACACAAACTTCCACACTGTCAGGCCACACATTGACCATCACCCGCAGTGTGTCGTTTTCCTGATGCTGGGAGGGGAAGCTTTTCTCGACAGCGTTTTTAGCAGCCTCGTTGGTTACCAACTCCCATTCGGAAGCGGCTTGTTCACCGAGCCGGTGGCGCTCCAAAAAGACCCGCACCGAACGCGCCAGCTCACGTGCTCCATGCATATGAAACCCACTTTCAAATATAGCGCCTTCTGGGAGAGGTTGGGTGTTCATTTTCAGCAGTGGATTTCGAAGAGTTCGGCCATGCGGGTAAGTTCCAAAACTTGCTGCACATCTCGTGACGGATGCAGAATGCGGACGGAACCGGAGCGGGAGTTCATCAGCTTGTGCAGAAAAATCAGGGCGCCCAGACCGCTGGAATCGATGGAATGCGTCTTTCGCATGTTCAATTCCACATGCCGGTGTTCCTTGGTAACGGCTGCCTGCAGGTGCCTTTTAAACGCCCCAGCATTGACCTCCGTGATCTCAGCCGGCGTGGTGACGACAAGTGTGGAAGTGTCTGTTCGTGTGAGCATAAGCATTAGTTTAGCGGATGCTAAAGCAACGGCTTGGAATGGCTACTTCATGAACAACCCTCAATTGTATGGGAGAGCTTTAATCTTCCTGAATTTCAGGCAGATGGATTTGCAAACGTGACTGAATTTGTCACATGCCAACAAACGCTGCAGTCTTCTGAAGGTCGATGTATTTCAGCATAGCCTCGGTGCGCGAACGCACGTTCAGCTTCTGATAAATGGTTTTCAAATAATCACGGACGGTTTCGTAACTGATATGCATTTCGAATGCCGCCTCTTTCGCGCTGAAACCTTGCATCAGAAGGTTTAACAGTTCGGACTCGCGCGGAGTGATGCCTGGTATACGCTTGCGGCTTTCGGTTGATTTTTCATGAAAGGAAGAGATCACCAGCCGTGAAATTTCAGGGCTCAGGGGCCCGCCTCCGCACGAAGCAGAACGCACACCTTCCAGTAGATGCTCCACAGGAGCTGTCTTCAGCATGTAGCCACATGCTCCGGCTTTCAGCGCTGCAAAAACATGCTGCGGAGTGTCATGTCCGGTGAGTATCACAAATGCCGTGGATGGCATGTTCCAGCCCAGAGCACGCAGGCAGTCGATACCCGTCCAGCCCGGCAGGCCGACATCCAGCAGCACCACATCTGGCTGTTCTTTCAGCAGCGGTCGCACTGCTTGTTCGGCATTCTTAAATACTCCCATCAATTCAAAACCTCGTTCGGGTGCGAGCAATTTTTCCAACAGTGTTCGATATGACTGATCATCCTCGACACAAGCGACCCGAATGGCTTTGTTGTGGAGGTGGAGTTTCATTGTAGCTGCTGTGGATTGACGAAAACGTACGTTCCCGCAGCTTGGCTGACTGCGCAAGAGCGGGACCACGGTTGTTTCATCAGAATTACTAATGACCGCTGGTATGAACCGCAGGGTCAGTGACCCATTTCGAAAAAGCTACTCGAATGCAGGTTAAAATGCCAGTGCCGGTCCCTGCTGGTTTCGTACATATTTCAGCACAGCTTCGGTTCGAGAGCGCACTTTGAGTTTCTGATAGATCGTCTTCAAATAATCACGCACAGTTTCATAACTGATGCCCATCTCGTAGGCGGCTTCCTTGGCGCTCAGACCTTTTACAAACAGAGCCAGCAGTTCATTTTCGCGGTGGGTGATGCCGGGGATGCGTGGCTGAACGGCAACCTTGGTTTGAAACGCAGAAATCACCAAGCGTGAAATGGCCGGGCTCAGCGGGCCTCCACCAACCGCAGCTGCACGCACGGCTTCAAGCAGATGTTCGATCGGTGCGGTTTTGAGTACGTAGCCGCAGGCACCTGCCTTCAGCGCGGCGAACACCTGCTGCGGGGTGTCATCACCGGTCAGCATCACAAAAGCGGTGGCTGGCATGTGGGATTCGAGCATGCCGAGGCATTCGACGCCGGTCTTTCCTGGCAGTTTCATGTCGAGCAGCACGACGTCCGGTCGTGAGTCCAATATGGATGCCACGGCCTGCTCAGCATTGTTGAAAACTGCCAGCAGATCAAAGCCACGCTCGGGCACCAGAATTTTTTTCAGGAGCGCCTGAAATTGTGGGTCGTCCTCGACACAGGCGACACGAATTGAGGGTGGGGTGTTCATGATTTTGGAAGCTCAAAAGGGAACACTGGAAGTGTGTTACATTGGTAAGCTCCTAATAAAATCAGACCACCGCAAGCCGCGTCATTTTGAATCGGGCTTTTGGATGAAGAATGAATTGAGGTTTAGGCTTTGCTAAGCTCGATTCAACAGCAATGGACCTGATTGCTTATGTGCCGTCGGTTGAGAGGTGCTGACGAGACGGCGTCTCAGGCGCAAGAAGGGTTTTTCAACCCACTGGTGCATCATCCATGAGGCAGCCAGTGTGAGTGCAAAAGCAACAGTGCCACGCATCAGCATGGCCTGAACGTGGCTAAAATTTGCAGGAACGGGCAGCATGTGTGACACCCAATCGAGGAGCAGAGTATGTGTCAGATAAAAGGCATACGAAAGCACGCCGAGACGGCTGACCCAGCGCCAGTTTAAAAAACGAAGAGGCAGGGAGTCGGCGTATCGGATGACGGTGATGAATATGGGCAACAAGGCGAGCCCTTGAAGGGTGTAACGCCAGGTTTTACGAAATGGGACACTGCGGATGACGAAAGTGGCCAGCAGGAGCGCAACACAGGATGGCAAGATCAACCAAAGCCAGTAATTGCGATGAATGCGCGTGGCATCCAATGCAGGATTGCCCCAGACAGCCAGGGCACAACCAAAGAGCAGTCCATCAAGACGCGTGTCCGTGGCATGACAGGTGCGCGGATGATGTGCGGAGCCGGACTGCAGATCAATGGCCGAAAGATGATGAACCAGCAGCATGCGCCAGGCGAGCACTGCGGCACAGAGAGTCAGCAGCAGGGCAAACTGATGCTGGCGCTCCGGCATTACGCGCCGCATGGCGAGATAGAAGAAGGGAAAGAGCAGGTAGAAATGCTCCTCGACTGCGAGTGACCAAAGAACCTCTGTGCCGGGTGGCTGAACACCACCGGCGATCTCCCAATAGTTTGCAGCGAAGAGGGCCTGCGCCGTCAATGCCTGGCCATGAAAGCCTCCTGGAAGAAGACTGAGTGCGGTGAGCACGGCAATGACAGCCAGAACCAGATAAAACGGCGGAAGGATGCGCAGTGTGCGCCGCAGGAAGAACTGGCGGAGATTGGCGCCACCATGCTTTTCGCATTCCATTCGCAACAGGGTGGTGATGAGGTAGCCGCTGAGAAAAAAGAATACAGTGACTCCAAACAATCCGGGAACCACGTGGGACAGGCCAGCATGGCTTAGAAAAACGATCAAGATGGCCACTGCGCGCATTCCATCGAGTGAGGCGATGTGAAACGCGCCTTGGCTGGGCGATTTAGAAGCCATGACCGGGAATGAGCATGGGTTGAGACATGGACTGCATCGACACTTCAGAGCCGACTCTCTGGCTTGCGAACCCCATAGGAGTGCCCCAGTCAGGTTTGCTTGCACGATGGCCCAGCACCCAGCGATAAACTTCGTGGATCTGCACCGCCTTTGCCTCCCATGAGTAATACTTGCGGACGTGTGCTTGCGCCAGTTCGCCTGCGTTGCGCAGTTGTGCGGGATCTGCATGCAGTTCTGTCAGCAGCTGGCGCAGGCGGGTGACAATGTCCTCACGTGTGGTCATGGGCAGCACGTAGCCGGTCCCTGGTGGCACCAGTTCGGGAGGTCCGCCGTGATCCAGGACCACAGATGGGATTCCCAGTGCCATGGCTTCCAGTACCACGCCACCACCGAATTCACGAATGCTTGGGAACACAAAGAGATCACTCTCGCGCAGGCGGGCGCCAAGCTGGGCATGAGGAATCCAGCCGTCCATGCAGACGCCGGCGGAGATGTTTTCGCTTTGAACCATGGTTTGCAGACGCTCGCGTTCGGGGCCGTCACCAATGATGTCGAGATGTAGCGCTCCAGTGCGGATCAAGGGGGCGGCTGCAGAAATGAGCATGTCAACGCCCTTCAAGGCCACGAGGCGGCCGACAAAGGAAATGCGAAGCGGCTTGGCGGGGTCTGTGATGAGTGCCGCTTTGGGAGTCAGTGGGAATTTTTCCAAATCGACTGCATTCTCGGGCATGAAGATGCAGCGACTGCGAAGAGACGGAGGCATTTCATTCAAGGTTGTTTGTGACGCGGTGAGAATGGCGTGTGCGGATTCGCGTGTTTGTTTCAATCCCGGGGAGAAACGATAAAAAGCGCGCAACCTTCCTGCCCCATCACGCTCCTGCTGGCGCAAATCATCAAAGCCTTTCGGCCATGGCACTCCTCCATTCAAAGGTCCCAGCACGAATGGCACTCCTATCTTTTTGAGACGGGGCGCGATCCAGCTAGCTGTGGTGGGAGAGAGCGGGAGCAGGCGGTGCACGAGATCAAATTCGCCGGCGCGCAGCCTAGGGCCGAAAGTCTGCCAGAGTTTGCGCTCAAAAAATGGATAAACCAGATTGGAAAGCACGGCATAGAGGCTCCAGCTGAAGCTGCCTTTGCGGCTGAACTTTGTGGCGAGGCTCCAGGAGAGGTGCTGCAGCCGGCGGTTGTTAATGGCGGTGAAGTCGGTCCCCTCCACCATGCCAGCACGAAGAAAATCATCGCGATTGCGCCACTCGGTGACGATATGAGCGTCAGTTTCTGCGGCGATGGCTTTTGCACAAGACCAGCCAACCAGTGCCGCGCTGGTAAGCGTCGGGTTAGCGGCTTCGGCGATGATTAGCGGGCGGATGCGTCGGGAGGTGGACATCAGTGTGTGGAGCTTGTAGGGCCGATGTTGAGATTTAAACCAATGGGTGAGGCATGCAGCGCACCGGCAGCGTTGCCTTCATTGGCCGCCACCAGACGTGTGAAGGTGTTGACCGCGTCATGCAAAAAGCCACCGGGAGACATGCTGCCTGGGCCGGGGATATAGACGATGTCTCCGGGCTCCAAACGAACATTGGTGGCCTTGCCCTGGATGATGTCTCTTGCATCAACCGTGGCTATCTTGGGTGCCGTCAGTGAACCACGCACAATGGTGACGTGGGAGAGGTCTGCACCAGGCTGGATGCCGAGGCCGCGACCCAAAGCGGTGATCAAGTTCATCTCATTCATGAAACCCACAGGTCTGGGTGCCGTGACTGCTCCCAAAACATAGACTTCGTTGGTCATTGAAGAAGGGAGATAAATGAAATCATCGGGTTCGAGGTAGATGTTTTGTGTGAGATCGCCTTCGCGAATGAGCTTTTGGAAATCCACCGGGAGCATTTTGCCGCCGCGTATGAGAAAGCTATGACTGAGGTCTGCCAGTTCTTCTGTGGTGCCTGTGAAGCTTGAGGCGAAAAGTCCTCCTGCCTGTGTGACAGCATCAAGCACACGCATTGGCCGGTTCAATGGATAAATGCCCGGAGCATTGACGCGGCCCAGCACCCACACTCGCTGGCTGACGACCTCACGCAAAGTCAGCGAGACCTGTGGCTGTTTGTAATAACGGGTGAGCATTTTTTCCATCTCCACACGGAGCTGGGTTGCGGGCTTGCCCATCACATCAATGCCCGGCAACAGATCGTAGTAAAGTTTGCTGTCTGGCGTGACAAAGGTGTCTGTGCGCGTGCCGGTTTCACCGATGATTTCGATCTCGAGCTTGTCTCCAGGGCCCAGAGCGTATGGCTTGGGAGAAGGCTTGAGCCACTCGGGGTGGATCGGCTCCTGCCGCTTGGTCTGGGTAAAGGCGGCGTCTGTGGTGGGGCCTGATGAGCGGGCATCAAATTTTTCCTGCTTCTTCATCAAAGCGCAGGCATTAAGCAGCGCAAGACAGCAGGCAATCAGGGCGGGGAATTTCATGCGCAAACTTCTGTGCAGCATGATCCACCGACAATCCCCGCAGCTGTGGGGATGCTGAAAACGCTACTTGGTTTGATCGAGGTATTTGATCACGGCTTCGGTCCGCGAGCGCACATGCAGTTTGGCATATACTGCCTTGAGATAGTCGCGGACGGTGGCGTAGCTGAGGCTCAGCTTGTCTGCCACCTCCTTGGGCACCATGCCCTTCGCCAACATGTCGAGAATCTGGCTTTCCCGAGGTGTGAGACCAGGCATCCGTTTGCGCACGGTTTTTGCCGGGTCTTGGAACGACTGGATGAGCAGTCGTGCGATCTCCTGGCTCAGAGGCGCGCCGCCTGCAGAGGCCTGGCGGATACCGGCGATGATCTCGGCAGGTTTTGAACTTTTCAGCAAATAGCCGCTGGCACCTGCACGAAGCGCCGCGAATACTTTTTGCGGATCATCATGGACGGTGAGCACCACGAATGCCGTGGCTGGCATGCGCGGTGCAAGATGACGGATCAAATCCATGCCGCATATGTGGGGGAGCTCAAGATCAACGACGACCACATCAGGGCGTGTTTCCAGCAGCGGTTTCGCGGCGGCTTCCGCGCTCTCCCACGCTCCGGCAAATGCCAGATGGCCACTGGGTTTACTGATGAGCTTTTGCAAAAAAAGCCGCAAAGTCGGGTCGTCTTCAACGACTGCCACTTGAAGCATTCTTGTATCAGAACGTGGTGTTTCTGTCTCCAGAGTGGCGATCATGAGCCCAATAAACTGATGATAATAGCGGATAGCAATTGCGTGAACCTTTATTAGCGCAGCTGAGGCAAGATCGGCTGCTGAATGAATGGACCAATATTTGCACGGGTCCAGCCGGATACGGCGCCTTGGAGGAATGCATTGATGGCCATGTGGAGCAGTTCCTCAGCGCGTGCCCAGGGCTTGTCCGCGACAAACAGGATGTCCTTAGGTTCCAGCCGGAATCCTTTTGCGCGCGCGGTTAACACATCGTCCATATTAACCACGAAGCGTTCTGGTTTTTCAAACGAGCCGCGAACCACGAGCACCCGCCTTGTGTAGGCCTTCTGCGTGAAGCCGCCCGCCTGGGCGATGGCACTGTGGACGGAGGTGTGTGCCAGCAGGCCTTGAGTCCCCTGCATCTTCACATCACCGAGAACATAGATTTCGTTGGAGTTGGCTGAGGGAAAGTACAGGTAATCGCCTGGCTCCACACGTGCATTTTGCTTCATGTCGCCGTGGAGAAAGAGCGCTTCCAAATTGACCGGCAACCGAGCCTGCCCGCGCATGAGGAAACTGCGGCCCAGATCTGCGAGCTCCACGGTATTCTGCTGAAACAAGCCGGTCTCCAAACCTCCGGCTTCTGCAACGACTTCGAGAATGGTGAGCGGGCGGTCCAGATTGATGGCACCCTTCTTTACCACTTTGCCAAGCACATAGACTTTGCGGCTCTGGAAGGTGGAGGGTGTGACAACTACGCGGGCATTGCGGTAGTAGCGCCGTAGTTCGGTGGCCAGTTGTTCGCGCAATTGATCGAGACTCAGGCCGGCTGCCTGGATGTCGCGTGCCTGCAAATAGGTCAGTCTGCCATCAGGACCAACCACGACAGCCTTTCGTTCAAGACCTTCAAAGCTGGGCATGTTGATGTTCACTGCATCACCCGGGCCGAGTGGAAGGGGAGTTTGTGCAACGGCTGAGCTGAAACTGGCAAGCAAAAGAGCGAGCGCACTGAAACGTGCCAGCGCTGCTGGGCGCAGTGCAGGTGCACGGTCAAGCAAGGCGGCGACGAGTCTGCAACCTGCGTCACGATACATGCGCAGAGTATCCTGGACCTTTTGCACCAGGCATGATCCGCTGGAACCTGCCCAGATGAGATTGGGAAGCTGTTCGGCAATCAACAATGCCTCCGGCTGCTCCACAGCAGGCAATTCGATGAGGACCACCACCCCTGTGAGGGTACGCCAGTGCGCCAGTGCTGCCTGCCATTGCTGTCTTTGCTCAGGGGTCCACTGCCACTCTTCATCCATGCCGATATGGTACGGTCGATCAGTGATTTCACGCACAATCCGTCCCATGCGTTCAGGTTGCTCCACGGCTCCTGAGAGTTTCAGTGCATCATCAGTAAGCTCGCGGGTGACAATAATGCATGCCAGACCACGATGGATGGCAGCATCAGCCAAAAGTCCGATCAAACGAGAGGCTGCGTTGTCCTCAGCGGCGTGCAACACACCACAGATAATAGCACCACCATTGGCAGGCGTCTGCAACATGGGCTGCAGCCTTGTCCAGGTGCGGAAGGCCCATGACTCCTCAGTCTCAGCGGCTGAAGCCTGCACCAAAGGCAGGGCTCCCAGAACAGGAAGACCGGTGGCGCGCTTCAAATCACCACTGGTTCGGATATGGCCGTCCAGAAGCGTCAGTAAGACGACAATGGCAGCCACCAGCACGGCACCACCACCGAAACCGCCGGCGCCCACCATGGCGAGTTTCTGCGTGGGTTTTACAGAACTTACATCCACCGCGCGCGCCATGGAAAACAACCGGAAGTAGCCCTGAGAATTTTCTTCGTAGAGCGCCGCTTCGCGCTGACGTCCTGCCAGCAGAGCGCGGGAAGTCTCCAGTGTCTGCTGGCGGGATTTGATGTGGGCGTATTCCATGGCCTGGCGAGGGAGCAGTGCCAGACGCTTATTGATCCCCTCACGCACTTCAATGAGCTTGGTCAGCTGCTCGCCCATCACCTGCTTCTCTGAGCGCAGGCGAACCAGATCAAGGTACAAACTTTCCGCGACATTGCTCTCGCCGGGTTTGGGCGGGGCATCGAGGCGCATGCCGGAAGTTTTCATTTGCTGCTCCATTGAGTTCAGCTTTTCCATGGATTCGACAACCGCAGGATGTTCGTCGGTGTATCGCACGCGCAGGTCAGCCAGTTCTTTTCTCGCGGTGTCCACTCGTGCTGCGTTGGTGTCCACCTTGCCGAGTTCGCGTTCGATGCCCTGAATGCGAACATCCAGCGTGTCGTGATCGAGCTTCAAGGTCTCATACTTCAGTGTAAAGTTTCCCAGCTCAGCCAGCCATGCGTCCATCTGCTTGTCTGCATCGAGCAAATTTGACTGGCGGCCATAGGCCAGCAGTTCTTCATTGACCTTCAGCAGGTCCACATCCGTGCGTTCGATCTGTTTTTGCAGGAACGCTTTCATGGTTGAAGCATCGCTGCGCTGCAGCTCCCGTGAGAGCTGGAGAACCGTCTCGGTGTAGGCCTTCAGCATTGCGAGCACAGCATCGGCGCTGACATTCGAAGTCATGCTGACATTCACAATATCGGTGTTGCGTTCGGCTGCGACGATCAATCCTGAGCGAATCGCGCCCTCTTCAAAATGATGGTCCAGCAGACTGCTGGTAGTGGCGATGGTGGACCCCGAGTACATCAGGGACATGAGCGTCGGTATTGTAAGATCGCTGGGTTTGAATGATTCACCAGAATCCGACTGTCTAAAAGCAGACGCGAGCTGCTGTTTGATGATTTGGGATTTAGCGGTGTAGAGAGTTTCAAACCGCAGCCAGCCGACTGCCAGAAGAGCAGCCGAGCAGATCAGGCCGGCGATGAGCATCAGCCACCAGCGGCGGAAAAGTGCATCAACCACACGCAGCGGGTCGAATGGAAGTTTGATGGCAGGTGCTGCGGATTCAGCAGATGTTGCCGAGGGCATTGCAGAGTGTGGAAGATCCAGAGGCTCAGCCAGTGCTGGAGACTCACGCTGCCTGGGAACAAAAGGGCTGGTGATGCCGCGTTTGCGATTGATCGCAGTCAGGCTGAATGAAGTTGGCGGAGCTGCGTTCATGTGGCACAGGAAAGAGCCGTGGACATGCCGAGGAGCTGGTCCTGGCGATACAAATCACAGGCCACATCATGCAGTGTTTGCGCGCTGACGCGTTCGTCTCCAGACGCCCAGGCATGTTCAAGGCTGAGTTTCGCAGTCCGGTTGATCTCGCGCGGAATGCCGCGAGAAAAATGATGCAGGTGGAGCAGTGCCTCTGCTTCAAATATCGTGCCGTCAGGATGGCCGGCAGCTTTCAAACGGTGTTCCACATAGTTTGCTGTGGCGGATTCGGGCAGAGGCATGAGATGAAATCTGAGTCCGATGCGCTGCTGGATGGCCTGATTGCAGTTTACCAGCCTGCGCAGAGGAGGCTGGCCGATGAGCAGCAGTGTCAGCAGTGGGCGGCCATCGCCATTGAAGTTGGTCAGCATGCCGAGCTGCCGCAGCGTATCCTCCGGCATGTCCTGCGCCTCATCGAGAAGAACGATGACATGTCTCCCGCGCTCGGCCGCATTCTCACACAGGGTCTTCAGGTGTTCACAGCGGCCAAATTTGCCATCGGGCAGTTGATCCGCCTCCGGATCGAGCTGCCAAAGCATGGATTGCAGGAGTTCATCAAAACTGAAGCCTGAATTTTCGCAGCGCACGACAATAAATGCGCAGGGATCAAGGCTATGAGCCAGAACGGCACTGGTGATCGTTTTGCCACAGCCGATGTCGCCTGTCAGCATGCCGAGATTCATGGTTTTTTCGCTGGCGAGGTAGAGCAAGCGGTCGAGTGCTTCCTGATGCTGTGGGCTGCGATAATAGAAACGCGTATCCCACGTGGCCTCAAAAGGCTTGGTGTTTAGCTGCCAATGCTGGAGAAAGTCGGACATGTTTCGTGAAGAAACTTCCGCCCCGATCTCCCTTCGCTCAACCCCCCCAACTGCGGGAACCTGTGAATGGTTTTTCGTAAACATCCATGACTCGTTTTGCGTTGTCGTCCCAGTTGAAGCGTCTGGCGTTCTCCAAACCGGCCGGAATCAGCGCCTCCCGCTTTTCACGATGCGTGGCGACGTCCAGCAGTGCCTGAGCCATATCGCTGACATCCTCGGGATTGATGATGCGGGCCGCGTTGCCGACGACTTCACCCAGTGAGCCGCATTTCGAGCTGATCACAGGGCAGCCGCACGCCATGGCCTCAATCGGAGGCAGGCCGAAGCCTTCAAACAATGATGGGTAAACCATGGTGGCAGCCGCACGGTATAAATCTGGCAGAATTGCGTCCTCTACAAAACCGAGGAAACGAATATCTTTGGCATGGAGAGAATCCCGCGCCGCCGCGTGAATGTGCTCGGCTCCATGCCAGTCGCTGCCTGCCAGCACAAGCTGCCATGGGGAGCCGCTTTGGGTTTTGAACTGATCGAAGGCCTCAATCAACCGTGCGTGGTTTTTGGCCGGATGCTCGAGCCGCGACACATAAAGAAAGAAGGGTTCATTCAACTGCCAGCGTTGTGCCACCAGGGAACAGGCCGCCGCCCGGTCGCCGGGATTGAAGCGAGCATGGTCAATGCCGTTGAGAATGACATTCTGCCGCTGCATCGGCACGCCGAAGTAATGCTCAATGTCCCGGGCCGTGCTGGTACTTACTGCAATGATGCCATTCTGCCTGCGGGCAAGGTGTTTCACGATGACGCGACCATAAATCATGCGGGCGAGGTCATACTTCTTCTTCACGTGAAACGGGGCAAGATCGTGGATGGTCGAGACCAGATTGCAGTGCGCTGTGTGCACCATGCGGCGGTAGCTGGGCACATGCAAAACATCGATCTGCTGCTTGTCCAGCCATCGTGGCAGCACCTGCTGATGCCACCAGATGTTTCTTACCGCAGGCCGCCACTGCTCATCGACTGGAACTATTTCCATTCGTCCTCGTGCAAACTCAAAGAGCGGTAAATCCTGTGCCAAGGCGAGGATGTGGAATTTGACCACGTCTGCATAAGGCATAAGCGCCCGGGTCAGGGCCAATACATATTGCGCCACGCCGGTTTTGCCGCGCTGGATGACGCTGGTGGAGATCGCGATTTTCATGATGCTAGCAGGTATTCCATTTGTTCGTGACGAAGGGATTCGTGAACGACCGGACTGGCGTTGGTGAAGCGCAGGTGAATGTGCCGACTGGTGGCATGATCTTTCAAGCGGGCCATCAGGCCCAGGCCACCGCTGTCCATGAGCTGAACCCCCTTCAGGTCAATAAAGATGGGGTTGCGGGCATCAGCGGCGTTCTGGATGACTCCCAGTGCGCCACGCCAGAGGCCATCCACGCTACTGGTCGTAACGGCGCCGCTCCAGTCGAGGTGCAGAGGTTCTGCCTTGCCGGTGGACAGGGAAACTGGAGTGCTGGCGTTTAGGATTTTGTTGAGCGCTTCTTCACGGCTGGCTGCTTGAGTGAAGATGGAGTTCAAGCGTGTCATCTGCAGCAGTTTGAGCACTGCTGGAGAGACGGTGGACAACACCAGATGTTTGCCAGACTGGCGGCAGCGCTTCTGCATGCGCATCAGGAGGCCAAGCCCGGTGCTGTCGATGAATTGAGCACCACCGCAGTCGATGATGAGGCCTTCTTCTGGTCCTTCGAGTTTGCTCATCCAGTCCTGCTCGATGCTACGTACTTCTGCTGCATCCAACCGCTCCGGGCAGAAGAGTTCCGCAACGCTTGAAAGCTGTAAGTCCGGGGCATTGATAGGAGCGGGGATGCGTGGTGTGGTCACGGGGGGGCGCTTGCTGCTGCGAGTCAGCCACCATTGTTTGAAGATCGTGAGTCCGAACACCACGAAATCCGTGGCGTAGCGCTTGAATAAACGCCGTGGCTCCTGCAGCAGCCGGTACAGCCATTCGAGGCCGGTTTTTTGCATCCAGACTGGTGCGCGCTTCATGTTGCCAGCGAGAAAGTCGATCGTGGCACCGACGCCAATGGTCACCGGTGCACCGGCGCGCTGGTAGTTCATGGCAATCCATTTTTCCTGCTTCGGGCAGCCAAATGATACAAACAGCAGGTCAGGATCGGCGGAGTGAATATCTGAGCAGATGGTTGCATGGTCCATCTCATGCAGCGGCTTGAAAGGCGGGGACATGACGCCGGCTATTTTGAGCTTTGGATGGCGCTCCTGCACCATTTGCACCGCCTTTGCTGCCACCTCCTTCTGCCCACCGAGGAAATAAACGCTCCAGTTTTTTTCTTCTGCGATTGCCAGGAGCTTTGGCACAAGGTCGGAGCCGGCAACGCGCTCTGGCAGCGCATTGCCAAGCCAGCGCGAGGCCCAGACGAGCGGCATGCCATCGCAGACCACGAGATGTGCATCGAGCAAAATTCGCCGCAGATCCTCGTCATACATGGCGAGCGCAGTGAAATCCACATTCGCCGTGGCTATGTAATGAGGTTTGCGTGATGCAATCATTGCGGAAATGGTCTCCAGCGTCTGGTCGGTCGTCACATTGTCGAAGGGGACGCCGAGGATGGACAACGATGGCCCGCTCCGTGGGGTGAATGCTGCTTCAGTTGTGTTCATGGGAGTTCTTTGACGGCTGGAAATGCTGTGAGTAGTAGCTGCTGAGCTGCTGGCCAAGACCGGGCCAGCCGAAGCGCCCGCGACACGTCTGCATGCCGCGCTCTTCGATTTTCTGGCGCAGTGATTCGTCATGGAGCATGCGCTCGGTGTAGTGCGCGAACATCTCAGGTGTATCTGCCAGGAGGATATCCGTGCCATGAGCCAGATTTAGGCCCTGGGCACCGATGGTGGTGCTGATGACCGGAGTTCCCATCGCCATGCTCTCCGGAATCTTGAGCCGGGTGCCGCCGCCGATGCGCAGTGGTACGATTTGCGCCCATGCACGACGATACCATGGACGCACATCTGGCACGCCGCCAGTCACGGTGACATCTGGCAGATCGCCGTAGGCTTTGACTTCTTCGGCCGGCGATTTGCCGACAATTAACACTTGCAAGTCCGGCACCAGTGTTTTTAAACGTGGGTGTATTTCGTCAAAATACCAACGCAGGGCATCCACGTTCGGCATGTAGTCCATGGCACCGCAATAGAGAACGGTGGGCGCTGTATCGCGGGAAACCTCCGATGAGCCGGGACTGAAGTAGTCAAGATCGACGCCGTTGGTGACCACTTGAACGGGGACATTGTTGCTTACCTCGGAGCGGATAAATTGCTCGTCATCAGGACCGCACACCACCTGCACAGAACTGCGGAGGGCGACTTTGTGTTCGAACCTGCGCAACTTCCAGTTCTGCTCGCGATACAAGAGGGAAGATTTGATGTCTTTGGGCATGCGGGCGTACTGCTCTTCCTGAAACTGAAGATCCACTCTGCTGCGATCTACACTGAGCGGAATCTGAAGATGCTCCTCGAGGAAGTACTGAGCCATGACGATATCGCAGACATGCACCATATCGTATTGATTTTGGTCGAGCATCTCCCCGATGGTGTCGGCGAGCTGAGGCAGACACCAGTGCCTGACTGTCGTGGGCAGGGAGTTCAGGAGGCGGTTGGGAAACAAGCGGGGCCACGGCGGATGCTCGAAGGGTACGAAGACCACTTTGCGGCAAAAACTTTCGAAAATGCCGCGATGCTCAACCCGCTCGCCCTTTTCCGAGAGCGCTATCAAATCAATCGTGTGATCTTTAGCCAATGCACGCAGCAGATGAAACACCCGCTGATAAGTGCCGCGGTCGATCGGGTAGGGGATGTAGGGATAAACAACCAGGATGTGCATGGGCAGAGTGAACTGCACGTACCAAAGCTGTACTCACGACCAAATGCATCGCCCGCAAGTGGGGGGAAATGAACCTAGTTAAATCGATTCCACAGCGCCATGTACTGCTGGATGGCTGACGAGGATGCGTGGCGCTCCGTCCAAAGCATTGACACCAGTTCGTGGAGGAGATGCTCGCGGGGATAACGGGTGATGCCTGTCGGAATGCCTCGTGTGCGGAGATGGATGAACACGTTTTTCCACAGAGGTATTTCAGGGCACTTGTTGGTCTTGCAGGTGGTATAATCGACAGGTGTGGACAATTTGATTTCCAAGCGACGGCTCTCGAGCTGGAGGAAGATGCTCTGGGCGAGCTGCGAAAGAGCTGAATGCTGCTGGCGCAATTCGTCTCGCGTGTGGGGCGAGCGTTGTGGATGCAGTTTAAACTCCACTCCAGCGGCGTGGTGAGAAATGAGCGATGAATCATCTCCCGCAAGCTTCTGAAGCCTGCGGTGACGCTCCAAGCAGCTCCAGTGATAGAGTCCGGCCATGGTCAGAACCACGTCGCCCAGCGCCAGCTGTGCCTTGGCAAGATTGCGTCCGACGAAGTCGGCATCTGCAGGGCTGAATTCATCCTGAGCGAGTCTTTCATTGGCAAACAACAAACCGGAGCAGCGGTTGAAGAGCAGCCGGGTGGCTTCATGCAATGGAATGCACGCGGCATCGCGATGGTGTTCACAAGCGGCGAAAAGTTCGTCGCCACCAGCCAGCCAGCGATGTCCCATGACCAGGTCGTAGTAAAACATGCTGACAGGGCTGCGGCGCAGTCGTGCGATGGAAAGAATTTTGAACTCCACATCCAGCCCAACTGCATGAGAAAGCGACTCCCCGAGCTTGTGAAGGGAAGCCTTGAAAAGACGATCGTTGATTAACGTGCTGCCGCGGACGAACACGAAGAATTCCATGTCGTTGTAGGGCAGGTCCTGGCCGTTTTCACGGAGCACGCCGCCTTCCCCACGTCCGTAGCCACCGGCAAGTGCAAGGCCTTCAAGTTTGGTTGCTGGGATGATGCGCTCAACGCCTGCAAGCACGTGCGTGCAGGTAACAGCCAGATGTTGTTCGAGGCTATCGCTGCCGTCGATGGTGAAACGAGCACTCATGCTGAAATGGATTCACGCAGGTAAAGCTCCACCTGATCGACGATCGGAGCCATGGCAAAACGCTCATGGACCTCATCGTGGCCGGTCTTGGCGATGTGAATACGCAGGTGGTCTTCGGTTTGCAGCAGGAGGATGCGCTCTGCCAGTTGAGTGGCAGCACCAGCGTCATAAGTGATTGCGTTCTGACCGTGGCGGAACAGCTCACGGCTGCCTCCTGTCATGGTGCCGATCACCGGCAGGCCGCAGGCCATGGCTTCCAGTGGGGTGAGTGCAAACGGCTCTTCCCACTCGGAGGTGAACAGCAGAGCGTCATGGGCGCGATACACATCAGGCATTTCCGAGGGGGTGGCGCTGTGCCATGTCACGGGAAGGGAGTTTCCTGCTGCGAAGTTTTTCAGCATGGTCACGTAAGCTTCATCACCCTTGCCATAGACATGAAGCTGACCTGCAAAGGAGCTTTTAATGAGCAAAAGCGCACGTAGCGCAGTGAGGATTCCTTTGTCTTCAGCAAGTCGTCCCACCCAGAGCCAGTTTTTGGGGGCACGCGTCATAGGTGATCCTTGGAAGTGATTTGTATCCACCGGGCAGTGGATGACACCGCCATGCATCACATCGTAACCTTGCTGTGCAGTGAGTTCACGCAGGCGGGCACTGGTGAAATAGAGCCGCTGAAAGCGGATTTCTGAGACTGGGCTGGTAGGGGCGATGGCGTCACACCGTTGCCGGACTCCGCACAGCGTCCAAAGCGCGCGATGCACGCGTGATGCGATTGATCCCTGGCTGCGGTTCCACCAATCCTGCCAGACGTCTCCGTTGAGGCTGCGCAAAATCCAGTGATCGCTCACATCGTAGACTGTCGGCACACTGCTGCGCTGCAAAGTCAGGCAAAGAGATTTGGACAAGCCGCCCATGCACCAGACATGGACGACATCGGGTTTTAATATGGTGAGCGCTTCACGCAGGGTGTGGTTGTTGTGAAGCTCAAGGTGTTTGAGAGAATTTAATCCCAGCCATGGGTGTCCGTAATAGCCGTGGATTCGCAGGCTTCGATCGACATGCGGCTCAGCGAGCGGCGGGCTGCCATGCTGTTCATGATTGGAGGTGAGTACATTTACCTCATGGCCGCGGAGCCGAAGCGCTTCGGTGATTGCTGCGCAGCGAAGTTCATAACCGCCGACGTAATGAGGTGGGTAAAGATTGGTTAAAACAAGAATTTTCATGGGGACACCTCCTGCTGCTCGCGCCAGCCTTGGTGAAATCCGGCAAGCTTGCCCCGGCGCTGCTGCCAGCGAATGCGCATGGCATGAGCGATCTCACGAAGCCGGCCATGCTTGACGCACCAACCCAGGTCATGGCGCACATCCTTGAGCCACCCAAGAAAAACAGTCTGGGGCCAGTTGAAGACGCCAGGTCTTTGATTCCATGCTTTGCCGATGGCGCGAGCGTCTCCAAAGGAGCGCTTCCAGCTTTGCTGCGGCGTGTAGTTATGGCTGTGCATCACGACAGATTCCTCGACATAAGAGACAATGTAGCCCTGCGCGCGGCACCAGCGTGTGTACTCATCATCTTCGGCGTATTGGAGGTCTTCACGAAAACCACGCTGCTGCCATGCCTCCCTGCGCAGACCACTGCTGACCATGCTGAAGAAATGATCCCAATGCGCGGATTCACGCTCGGGTCCAAAGCAGCGATCATAGTCGCAGGCAAACACCGCCTGGCAGTCGGGGCGTGGAATCTGCCGGCCAAAACAGGCGGCGACGCGGGAGTCCGCAAGAGTTTCTACCAGTGGTCTCAGCCAGTTGTCATTTTGAGGTGTGGCATCGGCATTGAGAAATATTACGCGCTCGCTGCTCGCGAGCCGCATGCCATGATTCATCACGCGGCTTGGATTGTACTCCTGGGGTGTGATTTGAATGAAATGTGCAGGTTTGGCAGCCCGGATCAACTCCTGCGAGCCGTCAGACGAACCACTATCGATGACGATCAGTTCCTGGTTCCGCCAGTTCTGAGCGGCCAGAGCAGGCAGTGTTTCCTTCAGCGCCCAGGCTTCATTGAAGGAGCGCATGACGATGCTGATGAGAGGATCACTCATGACAGTTTGGCTGCAAGATGAACTGGCTGGCGGTGCGATGGGATTTTCGAGCCTTTGATTTTTTTCGCTTCGATCAAATCTTCATAAACTCGGGCCACGCGACCGGCGACGGTGGGCACGTCATATTCTGCGCGCACATGTTCCAGAGCTTCCGAGCTGAGGTGACGATGCAGTTTATTGTTGATCATGAGAGTATCGATGCCCGAGTGAAAATCCGCTATATGATCAAGGTCGTAGAGCAGGCCGGTGCGGCCATGTTCGATCAAAGAGGCAGGGCCTGAGGTGCGCGAGGAAAGCACCGGAGTACCTGCGGCCCATGCCTCAAGGATGACGATGCCGAATGGCTCGGCGGTAGAGCATAGTACAAACAGACGTGCGGACTGGATGAGACCGATCAATTCAGCGCAGCCTGATTCAAGTCCACCAGTTAGCAGCACGTCATTGCCCAAGCCCAGACGGGCGATTTCGCGATTAAGCTCTTCGACAACCGACTGTGTGGTCCCTGCTCCGATGAGCACGAGCATGGCACGTGGATGCCGGCGTTTGATCGCAGGAAGCTGGCGCACAAGCCAAGGCAGATTCTTGGCAGGATCAAGCCGGGCGACTTTGACGATGAGATCACGGCCAACGATCTGCGGGTAGGCTTTGAGTGCAGCTGCGCGACCGTCCGCAGCATATTGTGCGGCCGGAACGGAGTGTGGCTGCACAATGATGCGCTGCCGAGGGTATTTATCCTGAAGCAGGGCTGCTTCACGCGAGTTGCAGGTGAAGATGGCATCCGTGTTTTTCAGGACATGGCGGCTGCGAACGAACGCGCCGAGTGCTTTGCCCCACTCGAAACCGCCTTTTAGCGGAGCCGTTAATTTAGCACTCACTTCATCGGGAATGTCGAGAGCGCCGCCGTGCAGAGTGATCACATGAGGCACGCCACGTGTCCTGGCGGCCATCAGGCTGATGCCGGCAATCCGGTTCAGTGCATGAGAGTGCATCACATCTGCACCGCTGGCACGCAGCTGCCAGAACAGATCAAAGGAAAATAGATTGCCACCCCATGAAATCAGCGCTTCGCGTTGAGCGGCGGAAATGCCAAACACGGGAACAAAGGCGCGATAGCGCTGAACTCTGGCACCGGCATCACGCAGCGGATCCATGTCGCCGAGACTGTGGTTCTGAGGGGCATGCACCGATGAGGAAATGCCGTGCATCTGCAGCCCTTGAACTAGTCGTTGCACGGCCGTCTCGGTTCCGCCCCATTGGGCCGGATCGTATTTGCGGAGAATGTGAGATGCTTGCATGGGGGAGATCACGCGGGCTGAAGCACAGGTGGACTTTTTTTGAATGGATGGGGAAGTCGGGAACGGAGATGCTGGCGCTCTGAAGCGGTCAGCGTCCCAGACCACACGCAAAGCAGCGAAGTCAGGCCGCCCGCACTTCCCATCAGGAGAATGCGCAACCAGACGTTCTCGATCTGCAAGTTTGGGAACAGAAGCGGTGCGGCCAACACGAGTGCTGACGGCACGCAGGCGATCCAGCTCGGCAGCACTGTTTCACGAAACAACTGCCATGGATGCAGGCTCACATCCCGGGCCACCCACGGCCAGAGCAGGCACCAGCCGAAGAAGACAGTAGGGATGAGCGATCCCACAGCCACGCTGACCACGTTTTTAAACAGGAGTGCCAAGGTGATGCTCAATGCGAGATTCACTGCAGCCTCTCCAATCCCCAGCCACATGAGGCGCCGCTCATGGCCGGACATCATGTAGATGCGTTTGCTGACGCTGTGAGTGAGTGCTGAACTGTAGAACCAGAGCAGCAGCACCTGAGCTACCTGCCAGGTTTCAGTGGCGATGTGTGTATCGCCTGTCAGCACCCTGAGCAGCGGCTCCAGTTCGAAGGCGCAGAGCACATAGAGCGGGGTGGCGATGATGGCACTCCAGCGTGTGCCGCGCTGCAGCAGATCGCGAAGCGCAGAGTGGTCGCCGGTGGCGTGCAAGTGGGCCGCGGCGGGGGACAGGGTGTCCTGCAACTGTTTGGTGAACTGAGCAAACACCTCGGCGACTTTGGCTCCGGCTTGATAAATGGCCACGGCGCCAATGGAAAGAGTAGCGCCAAGCACGAGCTGGTCTGTTTTTCCAAGAACGATGTTGGTGGCAGTACTGATGTAGGCAAAGATGGAGAAGCCCATCGTTTCACGCATGATGGACTTTGAAAACAAGCCGGGTCGCAGCTTCACTTCAGGCATGTGACGCAGGGCGTAGAAGGCAGAGACTAGATCTGGGGCAAGGGCAAAGAACAAGGCTGTGAGCATGATGGCCAGCAAGCTCCAGCTGGCGTAAACAGCCCAGGCAATGACGGCAAGCCGCATGAGCATGGCCATCGTGATGATGTTGTTGACGGTGCTGATGCGCTGCTGGCCTCGAAGGATTTCCGGGAAAATGCCCAGAGGAAACGCGAGGCCGATGGCGGCGAAAAACACGATGAGCACAATGCGAAATTCATCATGATTGGCCGCTGAAACGCCAAACGAGCGTACAATTTCATCCGACCCGAGGGCCACCGTGGCCGCCATGAGAGCGGCCACACCGAGGTAAAAGAAAAGGATCGTGCTAAGCACCTGGCTGAGCTTGTGCCATTCGCCGGTGACCGACAGCTCGGCGACACGCTTTTGTGCGGCAAAACCAAAACCAAAGTCGAGCAGAATGCCGTAGCCGAAAACACTCCAAAGCAGGGACCAGAAGCCAAACGACTCGCGTGGAAGGGCCTGGTATAGCAACCGAAAAGTCACCAGTCCGACGACAATGCCAACAAAAGTGCGCAGGTAGTTGGAGAGAGCGTTGCTCCAAATGTGTTGTTTGACGGAGTCGTAGGTCATCGGGGTGCGAAAACCTCGCGGTGACTCCCTCTCTCAACAATCCCCGCAGCTGCGGGGAAGGGGTTCATATTCTGCACTCAGCGAATGAAGAATCTGGTATTCCGTCAGGCGATACTCTTGGGAATCAGATGGTCTGAGCCTGCTGATGTCAGGCTGCCAGGGCGTGGATTGAAGTCGCGTCACATTTGATCTCCGGGCGTTCGAGGGCTTTTTCCATCAAGCGATGAATGTGCGGAATGTGCGTGATGTCTGCAGGGAGCGTGGACGAGTTGCTGAAGAGCGTCGCGTAGCTCTGTGGATCATGTGGATGGTAGCCGTGCATGGCGCGGATGGGACGCTCGCCCATGTGGCTGGGAACAATCAACACGCCTTCTTTGACGAGGAAGATGAGTTCGCCGAAACGTCCGTCTTCAAAATGGGCGCGTAAATGCTTCAGCTCTTCATCAGGCATGATGCGGCCTTCTGGAACACCTTGCAGAACGGGGGGTATCTTTTGACGTGCCGCATCGTTGAAGAACCAGAAGCGTGCCATCGTGCTGTCGTAGACCACGTTGTAGTCGGTACCGATGCGAAGACCCAGGGCGTCGATTTTGCTGCGCAGATCCAGATGATGATCGCAGTTGGCCATGCCGTGATCGCTGAAGACATGAAGATTGATCTCGCTGTAGTGCTTTTGCGCAACTGCCATGGTCTGGGTGATCCAGGCTTCGTATTCAGCAAGCTTGGTGTCGATCTCAGGTGATTGGTTGCCCACCCGGTGCAGCAGGCCATCCAGTCCGGCCCAATATTGGAAGGCGAAGTCGATGCGTTCGTTTTCGATATCAGCATTCAGGCGGTCTCGATTGTTCTCCTCGCTCAAATTGGGTTCGGTGACGAAGTAGGGCACACCCTTTTCCACGAGAAGGTCAAACACATTGGGGCCGCGGTTCATGCCACGCGGCTGCAGCGGACTTTTCTTCTCGGTGAAATCAAACAGGTGGATGAGATGAAAAGGAATGTTGTAGAGATCGAAGTAGCCTTTGAATCCAAGTGTTGATTTGACGATCTTGGTGAGATAACGCCGAACGATGCGACGGCTGGTCAACGCCTTGGGGAGCCAGCGCAGCCAGCTCAGGCTGCGGAAGGGGGAGTTCTGTGGATCGTGGATGAAGTAGCACCAGTTTTGATGCTCATCGGGCCAGCGGCCACTGAGGATGCTCGGCACGCAAGTGCTGCTGTAGCCGAAGACGCTTTCGAGTTTGCGGCGGTGAGGAGCCAGCGTACTCAGGAACTGCGGGCGGTCTTTGATGATCTCCCACCCGCAGGCGTCGATCATGATGAAAAGGTCCAGGCGTTGCTTCATACGGTGGCGAGTTGAGGTTCCAGAGGCGCAGAGGGGGCTGAGATTAACCGTTCGACTTCACGGCGGAGCAGGGCAGGGCTGAAGGGTTTGGAGACAAACATCGTGGCGGTCTCAAATCCCTGGTACTGGCCCACTGCAAGCTGACCACGGGAGCTGAGAATGATGACAGGGATGTCGCGTGTCGCAGGATCCGCCTTCAACTGCTGCAGGGCCGCTTTGCCATCCATCACTGGCATGATGTGATCAAGCAATATGACGCAGTGATTCCCACAACCCGGAACTACCCGGAAATGGGCGGATTTAGGCGGATCGTGGAGACCCACTCTGCCACTGGAAAGCGGCCTTCACAGGAGGAATGACCCACTTTTCTGCCGACATCCGACT
>CAILZI010000069.1 GCA_903838675.1 uncultured Verrucomicrobiota bacterium | reverse complement strand
GGGGCGGATGTGTATTACACGGAGTACTTCCGCGTGCATGCGGACTCGCACCTGGACAAGCCGATCCTTGCCTCGCTGATTCACAATCCCACGGGCAAACCGGCCATCGCGCAGATGATCGGGAATGACATCCCCTCTCTGGTACGCAGCGCGAAGGAGTTGCAGCACTACAACATCGCGGCGGTGGATCTCAATCTCGGCTGCCCGGCCCCCATCGTGTACAAGAAGTGCGCAGGCGGCGGCCTGCTGCGCGATGTGCCACGCATCGAAGGCATTCTGGGAGCGCTGCGCGAGGCCATCTCCATCAAGTTCACGGTGAAGACGCGCCTGGGCTTTGATGACACGGAAACCATCGACGCTCTGGTGCCACTGTTTGCCAAGCATGGCGTGGATTTGGTCACCATCCATGGCCGCACCGTGCTGCAGATGTATCGCGAAGGCGTGCGCTATGATTTGATCGGCACCGCGACGGCGAATCTCCCCTGCCCTGTGCTGGCGAATGGCAACATCAGTTCCCACGTGGATGCTGCCGAGGTGACGCAGCAGACCGGCGTGCGCGGGCTGATGCTCGGGCGTGGGGCCATCCGCAATCCGTGGATGTTTGATCAGATCCGCCAGCACGTGCGCGGCCAGCCCGTCTTTCAGCCCACCTCCGCCGACCGCCTGCGCTACGTGGAGGAGCTGTACGAATGCGTGACGCTGCCGAACACGCGCGAGCTGGACATGGTGAACCGCATCAAAAAGCACCTCAATTTCTTCGCCTGGGGCCTGGCCGATGCCGAGGGCTTCCTCAGCGCCATGCGCCGCTGCACCACACGGGCGGGCATCATGGAGGTGTGCCAGCGGGCGTTTGGGGTCTGAGGAGCCAGAGTGCGCAGAGAATACCAAGCTTGCAGGGCTGGGGGTGATGCATCATACTTTACCCATGCAAACAGTCGCCCGCACGGTGGATGATCTGATCGATACCTTCCGCACCTTTGGTGAGGAAGGCCCGGTTTATCAGGTGGTCAGCAAGGTGAACGGCCAGAAGGTACATGTGGTCGTGGTGCAGACAGGCGAGGAGCTCGATTACCTCGTGGAGCGTGCGCTGAAAGACCCTGAAGCAAAGTGAACTGATGTTTGCCATCGCCTTTGATCTCATCGTCGCCGACGCGGAAGCACACCACCCGCGTGGTGTGACAGCAGCTTATGCAGACGTTGCCGCGACCCTGCGAAAATTTCGCTTCGATCGGGTGCAAGGCAGTGTCTATGTGACGGAGAAGGACGACATGGCGAATCTCTTTGCCGCCCTCCTCGCATTGAAGGCCCTGCATTGAAGGCCCTGCCTTGGTTTCCTCAGGTGGTGCGCGACATTCGCGGCTTCAAAATCGAAAACTGGAGCGACTTCACGCCCATCATCAAAGGCACCACCCCAGCCTAAGAGACGTTGCAGGCCAAGTTGCGGCCCCGATTTCGCCGTAATTTTCACTGCTATTGCTCGTATTGGACAACCCTCCAAGCCTATGCTATCGGCCCCACCCATGTTTTCTCCCCGAACTCTCCTTCCACTCCTGGCATTGGCTCCCGCGTTTCTTGGCGCTGCGGAGAAGATCGATTTCAACAAGCAGATCAAGCCCCTGCTCGAAGGCGCCTGCACCCACTGCCACGGCGAGAAAGAGGACAAAGGAGACTTCCGCATGCACACGCTGGAAGACATCAAGAAGGGCAATGAGAACGGCCCCGGCCTCACCCCCGGAGACCTGAAGAAGAGCTCCATCTACACCACCCTGCTGCTTGCTGCCGAAGAAGACACCGCCATGCCGCCCAAGAAGGAAGGCGCGCTGGAGAAGTCCCAGATCGAGGTGATCAAGACCTGGATCGAGCAGGGTGCCGAATGGCCTGCGGGCGTGGTGCTGGAGCAGACGCCGCGCATCAAGTTTGAAAAGCACATCCAGCCGATCCTGGAGCAGAACTGCGTGTCCTGCCACAATCCCGAAAAGGCCAAGGGCGACTGGGTGATCACCACCAAGAAGGAAGCCTTCAGCACCGGCGAAAACGCCCCGAACATCCTCCCCTTCGATCTCAAGAGCGCGATCTACCATGTGACCACGCTGGCCGCTGACGAAGACGATTTGATGCCGCCCAAGAAGAGCGGTGGCCCCTTGAGCAAGGAAGACATCAACTTCCTCCGCCTCTGGGTCCTGCAAGGCGCGCCATGGCCGGATGACATCAAGCTGACCGCCAAGGAAAAGAAGGGCCCGGCTTCCATGAACCCGGACAACATGGAGTTGGTGAAGAAGATTCACGCCTTCATCGTGCAGACCACCAAGGAGAAGAAAGAGGCCGAGATGAAGCCCTACGACTCCAAGATCCCCAAGACCGGCATCCCCTTCAGCATGGTGGTGATCAAGAGCGGTGAATTCACCATGGGCAGCCCCGAGAGCGAGGCGAACCGTGGCGATGACGAAGGCCCGCAGGTGAAGAAGACCATCAAGCCTTTCTGGATGGGCAAATACGAAGTGACTTGGGATGAGTACGAGCCCTTCCAGCTCACCAGCATCGGCCGCAACAAAGACGGTTCACGCCAAGTGTTCAAGCTGACAGACAAGCCGGAAGACCTCATCTCCCAGCCGACACCTCCTTACCAACCAATGGACTTCGGCATGGGCCGCGAGCACATGCCCGCCATCTGCATGACACAGCATGCCGCCAACAAGTACTGCCAGTGGCTCAGCGCCCAGACCGGCCAGTTCTACCGCCTGCCCACCGAGGCCGAGTGGGAATACGCCGCCCGTGCCGGAACCAAGACCGCCTACTTCTTCGGCGACGACAAGGCCCAGCTCAAAGAGTACGCCTGGTACTTCGACAACGCCCCAAACTTCCAGTATTCCAAAGTGGGTGCCAAGAAGCCCAATCCCTGGGGCCTCTACGACATCTACGGCAACGTCTGCGAATGGTGCCTCGATCAATACACCCCCACGACACCCGGTGCAGCAATCCTGGGCAATGACTGGGTTCGCTCCAAGACTCCCTACCCGCACGTCGCCCGTGGCGGCACCTACGATGACGATGCCGAGCTCCTCCGCAGCTCTGCACGCAAGGCCTCCGACGCCCTCTGGAAGCAGCAGGACCCGCAGCTGCCGAAGAGCATCTGGTACCTCACAGACGCCACCTGGCTCGGCTTCCGCATCGTGCGCCCTCTGGAAGTCCCCACGGTGGAGGAGATGTTCGCCGCCTGGAACAACGGTGTGGCCAAGGAATAACACACCCCTCTTTTCCTGACCTCATTCACAGGCCGCTGCCACCCAGCGGCCTGTTTTTTGATCACACGCGACTTCCCGATACGTTCAAGCACATCTCACTCCTCCCGAACATCACATGACCCAATCCAAATCCTCCAACAATGGCGCCATGGCCGCCCTGATCGCTGCATTCCTCGGCTGGCTCTTTGACGGCTTTGAAATGGGTCTGTTCCCGCTCATCGGCAAACCCGCGCTGCAGGATCTGCTGCCAAAGGCGAGCGCCATCGTGCAGACGCAGTGGTTCACGGTCATCATCGCCGTCTTCCTCGTGGGCGCGGCGACCGGTGGCGTGCTCTTCGGCTGGCTGGGAGACAAGCTCGGCCGCGTAAAGGCCATGACTCTGGCCATCTTCACCTACGCCATCTTCAGCGGTCTGTGCGCCTTTGTCACCGAGGCCTGGCACTTCGCGGGCTTGCGCTTCGTTGCCTCCCTCGGCATGGGCGGTGAGTGGGCGCTGGGCGTTGCCCTGGTCAATGAAATCTGGGGCAACAAGAACCGCGCCTGGATCGCTGGCATGATCGGAGCCGCATCAAACATCGGCTTCCTGCTCACCGGCCTCATCAGCTGGAAGCTGAACGCCAGCCTGGACGTCGTCACCGGCTGGATTCACGCCCTGGGCCTCTCCCCGGCAAACACAGACTATCTGCTGCACAATCGTGCGTGGCGTTTCATCGCCGTGAGCAGCGCTCTGCCGGCCATCATCAATTTCTTCATCCTCGTCTTCGTGCCCGAGTCCCATAAGTGGGAGGAAGAGAAAAAATCCGGCAGCACCTCGCACTGGGCCACGATGGATCTCATCGGCGTGCTCATCGCCTGCTTGGCGGCCATTGGCATCATCTATGTATGGTCGCCCATGGCCACCGTCGGCGGAGCCGTTGCAGGCATCGTGACGTTGATCGGTCTTGCCATCGCCCTGTGGGGTTACATGCACCCGATGCGCCAGTACATGTCCCGCTCTGTGGCTGCAGGCAGCACGCTCACTGCGGACCGCAGCATCATCATGCGCAATCTTTTCCTCGGTGCCGGCCTCGCCGCCGTGGCCTTGCTCGGCACCTGGGGCTCCGCCCAGCAGGCCGCACGCTGGGCTTCCGATCTCGCGCCCAAGGACAGCACACTGCCGGTGATCGACTTCGTGGTCATCTCCACTGCGCTCGGTGCCATTCTCGCCACCTTGATAACCCCCTTCATCGCCGACAAACTGGGACGTCGTGTGACCTACACCCTCCTTTGCGCCGCCGCTCTTGCTGCTTCGCTGGGTTTCTTCCAATTCAATATCCCCTTCACCGGCGGCTCCATACCCTCCACGCTGATCCTCACCGCCTTCCTGCTCGGTGGCATCACCGCTTCCTTCTACGGCTTCTTCCCGCTCTACTTCCCGGAACTCTTCCCCACCAGCGTGCGCGCCACGGGCCAGGGCTTCTGCTTCAACTTCGGCCGCCTCGTGGCCGCCATCGGTGCGCTGCAGCTCGGAAATCTGACTTCTCTCTTTAAGAGTGAGCACGTCACCGTGGTGCAGTCCGCCGCCAATGCCTACTCCGTGCTCTCCTGCATCTACCTCGTGGGCATGGTGCTGGTATGGTTTGCCCCAGAGACAAAGGGCCGCACCCTGCAATAGCCCCCATTTGCGGCAATTGACCCAAGCCTCAGATTGAAAGAGTGTTTGCAATGATCCCTTTCATAGATAATAATAAGCGTATATTAACCTCTCACAAATAAGAAGTTATTCCCCACGCTGAGTAAAAACTTATGGATTCTATGATTTTACCTTGATCCTACCAATGGAACTTGTTACATTAGTCATTATTCAAGAATTTCTCGGAAACCATAGCTCTAAGGACACCCTCCATGATTAACGGAACCAAAAACCCCGCCAAAGACCACGCCAAGCTGGCAGATTTCATCCTGTTCAGTCAGCGCGAGTTCTTGCTTAATCTCTCCCGTGAGTTGAACCGAGATAATATCTCCTTCGCTCAGTTCTTCCTGCTCGGCTATCTCGCTACGTCGAAAGAGCTGACCATGACGGACATCGCCCGCAAGATGGGACACTCCACCGCAGCAGCTACCGGCCTCGTGGATCGTCTCGAAAAACTCGGCCTCATGGAGCGCACTCACGCTGTGGATGACCGCCGCAAGGTCCTCGTTCGCATCACCTCCCGTGGCATCGAGCTCGTCAGCCGCCTGCGTGACGAACTGCAGAATCAAATCGCTGACGCCATGAGCGAAACTTCTTCTGCAGATGCTGACAGCTTCATGAACTCCTACCGTGCACTGGACACAGCGGCGACGGCTCGTTAAGCGATTGCGTTCCCCATTCTTTTGCAAAGGCGCCCGGTTTTCCGTGCGCCTTTGTTTTTTTCATGGCAGAACAGTCCCGAGATGAATCACGACCAACCTTGGATGACCTTCCCCGCACTCGAAGCCCTGCCTGGATTTGCGCATCGCTTCACCCTGCGCCATCCCGAGATCAATGTGGATGATGAGCGCGCCGTGGTGGTGAGCCGCTTGTGGGACTGGCACCGCTTGCAGGCCGAGGAGATCGGCTTTTCAGGAGGCGCGCTCTGCATCGCCGAGCAAGTGCATGGGCGGGAGGTCGCCGTGCTCACAGAACCCACGAGTGAGATCATTCCCGGCACCGATGGCATCATCTCCAACGTGCCCGGCCTCGTCATCGGCATCTACGTCGCAGATTGCTGCGCCGTCTATCTCGCCGACCCGCGCAGCGGAGCCTTTGGCGTGGTGCATTCTGGCAAAAAGGGATCCGAGTCCGGCATCACGACTCATGCGATCGAGAAAATGCAGCAGCACTTTGGCACGCGCCCGGAGGATCTGATCGTCCAGCTCAGCCCCTGCATCCGGCCTCCGGCTTATGAGATCGACTTCGCCGCGCAGATCCGCCAGCAGGCCCTGAATGCCGGGGTTTCCGCCGGGCAGATCCACGATACCGGCCTATGTACGTCTTTGGATTTGCACCGCTTTTATTCCTATCGCATGGAGAAAGGCCGAACCGGGCGCATGCTGGCGCTGCTCGGTCGTACTGCTTGATTTCACCATGACCTTTCATTCCCCCGCCAAAATCAATCTCTGGCTGCGCATTCTCGGCAAACGATCAGACGGCTTTCATGAGGTGCAGACCCGCCTGTGCCGGCTGGCCCTGGGAGACACGGTGGAACTCGAGCTCTTGGGCAAGGGCAAAGACGTCGCCCTCACCTGCTCAGACCCCACAGTGCCGCTGGATGAAACCAACCTGGCCATGCGTGCCCTGCGCGCCTTTGAAAACCGCACGGGCAAGCAGTCCTCTTGGCGCCTTCATCTGGAGAAAAGGATTCCCGCAGGCGCAGGCCTCGGCGGCGGCAGCAGCAATGCAGCCACCGTGCTGCTCGGGGCCAATGAACTTGCAGGCTCACCGCTCACCCAGGCCCAGCTCATCGAACTGGGTGCGCAGATCGGTTCAGACATCCCTTGCTTCATTCTCGACAGCCCCGCTGCCGACGGTGCCGGGCGCGGCGAACAGGTCACCGAGGTGGATTTCCCCTGGCAGCTTCCGCTGGTCCTGATCAAGCCACCTTTCCCCATCCCCACCCCCTGGGCCTACAAGCACTGGGCCGACTCCAAGGAAATCCCCGGCATCCTTTACGCACCGCAGCTTTGCCCCTGGGGTGCCATGTCGAACGATCTGGAACGCCCAGTGTTTGAAAAACACCTCCTGCTGCCCACGCTGAAAACCTGGCTGCTGGAGCAAAGCGAAGTCCGCGTTGCTTTGATGTCCGGCTCCGGCAGCACCATGTTTGCCATCACCGAAACACCCACCCAGGCCGCCGAACTGGCCGAGAAAGCACGCGAATGGTGTGGCGAGACGAGCTGGGTTCAACCCACTTTGACGGCCGCGGTGTAGTTGGTTCCGCACGAAATGCCTGCGCATCAGCCGCGCTCCACCATCAAAAAGATTGAGGCCGGGCGGCTCCCGATTCCGCCCGGCCTCTGGTTTGATCAACCTCAACTTAGTCCTGCGGTGAGGCAGGGTTTTAGTTAACAACCAATCACTCTCAAGACTCAGTCTACGGAGGGCTGATAATCCTCACATGAACTGTTAATGGGGTTAGTGAGAGGTGCGGGAAAAGTGTTGAAAAATGATGGAATTATTTTTGCGCGAGGTCGACAGCTCCTCCGTTCTCTTGTGCCCCTATGCCAGAACTCCCCTCCCTGACCGACCCCGAACGCGCGATCTATGCCTGGCAGATGTGGGTGCCCGGAGTGGGTGAGGAAGGCCAGCGGAAGCTCAAGGCCGCCTCCGTGCTGATCTCCCGCGTCGGCGGGCTGGGCGGTCTGGTGGCGCTTGAACTGGCGGCAGCGGGCGTGGGAAAGCTGGTGCTCGCCCACGGCGGTGATCTGCAGCCGTCGGATTTGAACCGCCAGCTCCTCCAAACTCACGACCACATCGGCAAACCGCGCATGGATTCCATCGTGCGCCGCCTGCAGGAGCTCAATCCCCGCTGTGAAATCGTGGGCGTTGCGGAGAACGTGTCACCTGATAACGCGGACGCCCTGGTGGCCCAGGCAGACCTGATCGTGGATGCCGCGCCGCTGTTTCAAGAGCGGCTGGCTCTGAACGCTGCCGCCATGCGCGCAGGCAAGCCCATGGTGGAATGCTCCATGCACACGCTGGAAGCCAGCGTGACGACCTTTGTGCCCGGAAAAACGGGCTGCCTAGCCTGCTACGTGCCCGAAGTGCCGCCGACGTGGAGGCGGCAATTTCCGGTGTTTGGCGCGGTGTCAGGCACTGCCGCCTGCATCGGGGCCTTGGAGATCATCAAACTGATCACCGGCATCGGCGAAACGCTCTGCGGTGAAATGCTTTCCATGGACCTTTCCACGATGCAGTTCCGCAAGGTGCGGCTGCCGAAGCACGGTGATTGCGCGGTGTGCGGTTGAAATTTATTTCCCCACGAAGTCCAGCACGCAGGCCTTGTCGAGCAAAGGCTTGAGCTTGGCGACGAAGGCCGCATGCTCAGGATGGGGCAGATAGACTTCCAAACCGGCCTTGTCCTTGAAGGTGACGAGGAAGCAATGGGTGAAGCCATCATTGAGACCTTCCGGGCTCACATTCGTGCCCCATTCAAAGGCGGTGACCGTGTTGACCTTCTTGGCAAGTTCGATGAAGGCGTTTTCAATGCCCTGCACCTCGGCGGGTGTGGCGCTGTCCTTGAATTTGAAGAACACAACGTGGCGGTAGGGGGCGTCTGCGGCGGTGGCGAGGGTGGTCATGGCGGAGAGAAGAATGGCGAGCGCGAAGAGGGCGGCTTTCATGGTGGGCAAAAATGTCGCAGGGAGCTCTTTGCGTCAATGACTCAAACAGGTTGCGCCGTGGCATCGCACATGCTCCTTAACCACACCTATGAGCCATTGGGACCGCTTTCAAAAATACTTTGTTCGTTACTCAAACCTGGGATTTTCCATCGACATCAGCCGTATGGCTTTCGAGGATGACATCTTCAGCAAGATGGCGCCCCGCATTGAGTCTGCCTACAAGGCGATGATCGAACTCGAAGCCGGAGCCATCGCCAATCCAGATGAACAGCGCATGGTCGGCCATTTCTGGCTGCGCAACGCCCGCCTGGCTCCGAACGACGCTCTCCGGCATGAGATCAGCGACACCCTCGCGGCGACTTTGAAATTCGCCTCGGACGTTCATGCTGGGACCATCACCGCCGCCAATGGCAAAAAGTTCACTCGTGTGCTCGTCGTCGGCATCGGGGGTTCGGCGCTCGGCCCCCAGCTCGTGGCGAATTCCATCACCCCGGCCAATCCGCCGCTGGCGATTTCCTTTCTCGACAACACGGACCCGGACGGCATTGACCGCGTGGTCGCCCAGATCGGTGACGAACTGGCCACGACCCTCACCATCGTGATCTCCAAATCGGGTGGCACCAAGGAGACGCGCAACGGCATGCTCGAAGCCGAGGCCGCCTACAAGGCTGCAGGACTTGATTTTGCCAAGCATGCCGTCGCTGTGACGGGTGTCGGCAGCGAACTGGACAAGCACTCCACCGCCCAAGGCTGGCTGACCCGTTTCCCAATGTGGGACTGGGTGGGCGGACGCACCAGCCTGATGAGTGCCGTGGGCACGCTGGCAGCCGCGCTGCAAGGCGTGGATGTCCTGCAGTTCCTCGCTGGTGCCGCAGCGATGGATGTGGAAACACGCCAGCGTCCCGCCATCGAGAATGCCGCCATGCTGCTGGCGCTAATGTGGCACCATGCCGGCAAAGGCCAGGGTTTGAAGGACATGGTCGTGCTGCCCTACAAGGACAGGCTCGTTCTCTTCAGCAAGTACCTCCAGCAGCTCGTCATGGAAAGCCTGGGCAAGGAGCATGATCTCAATGGCGCCGTGGTGAACCAGGGCATCGCCGTCTATGGCAACAAAGGCAGCACGGACCAGCATGCCTATGTACAGCAGTTGCGTGACGGCGTGAACAATTTCTTTGTCACCTTCATCGAAGTGGGCAAGGCCCGCGACAAGGCCTCCATGGAAGTCGATCCAGGCTTCACCACCGGCGACTACCTTCAGGGCTTCCTGCGCGGCACCCGCAAGGCGCTGGCCGAGAAGGGCCGTGAATCCATCACGCTCAACATTTCCGAGCTCAATGCCTTCAATCTGGGCATGCTCATCGCCTTGTTTGAGCGCGCCGTGAGCTTCTACGCCAGCCTGGTGAACATCAATGCCTATCACCAGCCCGGTGTTGAGGCGGGTAAAAAGGCAGCCACGGATTTCCTCACCCAGCTTGCCAAGGTGCGTGCCGCGCTCTCAAGCACCGGCCGCACGGCTGATGAAGTGGCCGCCAAGCTGGGGATAGACGCCGAGGATGCCTTCCATATGCTTAACCACCTTGCAGCCAATGCTCAGGCGCGACTTGTGGCCACAGGCGACAGTCCGGCGCTGGATCAATTCGCTGCTCCGTGACAAATCGCCGTTTGCACACGTATCGTGGGCATTCTATAAATCGCCCCCCTGCGAGGTCCTCAGCACTCCGGCGCTATCGTCATGCGTGAAATTCCCATCCACTACCAAATCGCCTGCGTCATCCTGACCGCCCTTTTCATCTGGTCGTTCAGCATTGCCCGGGAACCACGGGGCTGGCGGCGGCTGTTTCAGTCCATGTTCTCCAAATCGGAGACCTTCTCGGTCAACAAGAACAAAATCATCGATGAAGCCTTGAAGCGCTATGGCATCGTGATCGCCATGGTCATTCTGGTGGTGGATGTCTCCTGCTTTGTGCTGGGCGTGACCCAGCAGTTCAGAGACAAAATGCGTTATCTGACTCCCGAACAGCGTGAAAGCATGCAGGAGATCAACAAGTATCAGACCAACAGCAAACCAGGACTTGCTCCGTAATCACCTGTTCCGTCTGGCCACCAGGGTGTCGGCCACCAGATCATGAAGGCAGCGGCGGTCTTTGCGGAAGATCATCAGGCAGTCGGCCAGCAGCAGCGACAAACCCACACCTCCGAAGTAAACGAAGCCGGTGAAGATGAGAATGGTGAAGAGGATGGACCGCAGCATCACCGCCTTGATAAAGCCGGCTTTGGACCCTTCAGGGCAACGCACCACCTGAATCCCCAGGCAGAGCTTGCCAATCGTCTGACCACGCAGGGTGAGCAACACGACATTCACAATCAACGTCGCGTCAAAGAACAAGCTTGCGAGCGGCAGTTTTAAACCGCCCATTGCCTGGATTGTCTCCGCCCGCTTCTGCATGGCGTTCATCATCGCTGTCGGATCGTTCTGCAGTTTCTGGGTTTCCTCCACAAACGCTGGGTCAAAAAACATCGTGAGAATGACCCACAAAGGCACGATGAGCAGAGTTAAATCGATCAGCTTGGCGGCAAATCTCTGGCCCAGTGAGGCCAGTTCCAGAATGTAGACCTGATCCTGCCGGACTTCGGCGCGCAGGGCCGTGATGGAGGGGGGCTCGGCAATGGGCGGCGCAACGGCCTCTGGGTTTAGCTCCTGCAGATGGGACTTCAAGGTCTGCCATTCCTTCATGCCTTCCGCCCAGCACAGGTCTGTGGGTTTGAAACGCCCCTCCCTCAACCCCGCGCTCACGTCCAGATCGTTGAATGTGCCGAGCTGTTCTTCGCCGCGTGCCAGATGGTATTTCATGTATATGCCTGTTGCTGTATGTCGTATGCTAGATAGCTGCTAACCCGCCAGCATCAAGCTCCCATCCCGTTTGAAAACCATCGCCCGCGTCTTTTCCTACCTTCGTCGTTACCCCTGGCTCGGCTCCGCCCAGATCGCCTGCGCCATCATAGGCACTCTGATGGTCATCGTTTTCCCGCACATCACCCGTGAGGTCATGGACGTGGTTGTACCCGGCAAACAATGGGACCGCATCGCCCCGCTCGCCTGGTGGGCGCTGGCCGCCTACTTTGCCCAGCACCTGTTCAATTCCCTGCGCATCCAGCTCAACAACACTTTTGAGCAGAAGGTCATCTACGACCTCCGCAGCGACATCTACCAGCGCCTGCAAACCCTCCCGCTCCGCTGGTTCGACAACCGCCCCTCCGGCGACATCATGACCACCATCTCCGAGGACATCCCCTCGGTGGAGCGTGTGCTCATTGACGGCATCGAGCAGGGACTCATCTCCGTGCTGCAAATCATCGTCGTGGGCGTGTTCATGCTCCAGGCGGATGTTTCCCTGACCCTCTGGGCGCTCATCCCCCTGCCCTTTCTCGTGGCAGGTGCCCTGACCTACACCCGCACCTCACGTGACCGTCACCGCAAGGTGCGCAAGGCCAGCAGCGCCATGAACTCCCTGCTGCAGGACAACGTCTCCGGCATGCGCCAGATCAAAGCCTACGCCATGGAGAAGGAGGAGCATGAGCGCTTCAACCGCGCCAGCGGCGCACTGCGCACTGCCACGCTGCACGTCATGCGCGTCTGGGCCATCTACCGCCCGGGCATGCAGTTCTTCACCAGTCTCGGCATGGTCATCGTGCTTTGGGTGGGCGCACGCCAGCTCATGGCCGGCAAGATTCAAACCGGAGATCTCACAGCATTCCTGCTGCTGCTTAAATTCTTCTACGATCCCATCGAAAGCCTGCACCAGCTCAATCAAATTCTGCAGGCCGGGCGCGCTGCCGGTGAGCGCGTGTTTGACATCCTCGATGCTGAACCTGAAGCCGACACAACAGGAGGGCGAGAGCTGGCCACCATCACCGGCCATGTGCGCTATGAGAATGTCGGCTTCAGCTATGCAGGCAAAACACCCACGGTGCATGGCGTCACGCTCGATGCGCATCCCGGTCAGACCATCGCCCTCGTCGGCCCCACGGGCGCAGGCAAATCCACGCTCATCAATCTGCTCACGCGCTTCTACGAGTACGATGAAGGCGTCATCACCATCGACGGCGCACCCGTTCACGAACTCAATAAGGCATGGCTGCGCCGCCACATCGGCTACGTCACGCAGGAGAGCTTCTTGTTCAACGGCACCGTACGTGAGAACCTCGTCATCGGCCGACGCGATGCCACCGAGGAGCAGCTCTGGGAAGCCCTAAAAAGCGCCAACGCCGATGCCTTCGTCAAACGTCTGCCCGATCTGCTCGACACCCATGTGGGCGAACGCGGCGTGAAGCTCAGCGTCGGTGAAAAGCAGCGCATCAGCATCGCCCGCGCCCTGCTGCGCAATCCGCCCATCCTCTTGTTGGATGAAGCGACCGCCAGCGTGGACACCGAGACCGAGCGCCAGATTCAGGAAGCGCTGGAGCACCTCATGGCGCACCGCACCAGCTTCGTCATCGCCCACCGTCTCAGCACCGTGCGCAATGCCGACCGCATCTACGTCCTCGACCACGGCCGCATCATCGAGCAGGGCACTCACGACGAGCTCATCGCCCAGGATGGCATGTACGCCCGCCTCTGCCGCACCTCGTTGATTGCGGCTGAAGTGGCGGCGGAGTGAGGTTCAACCTCACTTGCCGGTCCACTCCTTGACCAGCTTCGCACCTGCGGCTCCGCCCATGGCAGTGGTGCCTTTCTGGACGATCTTGCCGTCGGTGCTGAACAGGAAATACATAGGGCGGTCGGTGCCATCACTTCCGATCTGATCGCGAATATGCTTGTCTTTGAAGTCGGTGACCACGAGCACGAAGTTCTCACGCACCAGCTTCTTGGTTTCCTCAAATTCCAGCATGCCCTTGATGTGAAAACTCTGGTTTCTCTTCTGCTCATCCAGCGCAAACACGAGCACCCGCTTGTTTTCCTTCTTCCCGCGCTTGACCGCAGCATCGATGCTGACGCCAGACGTCATTTCCAGAACAGCACGCGAATCAAAGCTGTCTGCGCGCACGCAGAGGCTGCCGAAGGTGAGCAAAATAAAGAAAAACAAGGCGGCGGTTTTCATGGTGGTTAGCGATGGGATGAGGTTGAATGCCTGCCCTGCGTTATAGAACAGGCGGCGTCAGGTTAACGTGAGGATACGGTTCTCCTTGGGAGGGATTAAAAAAAATATCGCCTACTCACACAGGCACCTGCGGAAAAAATCCACCGTCATGCCCAGCGCCTGGCGCGCAGTCTCCGCATCGTAGCGCAGGCCTTCATCGCGCAGGAAGGCATGGGCGGCATTGAATTCATGCCAGGTGAAGTTCACTCCAGCAGCCGTGAGAGTCTGGTAGATCATGGCACGGCCCTCGGCGGGCACGTGAGGGTCCTGGCGGCCAAAGACGAGCATCAGCTCGCCTTTGATGTCTGCTGCACGGGCCAGCGAATCATCGTTCATGCCCGCACCCAGGCTGCGCTTGTGCAGGTCGGTGGGGTAAAAGCACGTGGCTGCAGCCACATCCGGCTGCAAGGCGGCGCGATAGGTCAGATGACCGCCAATGCAGGGGCCAAAAGAGCCCAGCCGACCAGTGCAGTCTGAGTGGGCTTTCAAGTAGTCGAGCACGGCGCGGTTATCCGCATCGTAGGCGGCCACCGGCTTCTCGGTCTTCAGCTTGTTGCCCACGTCCGAACCCGCCTGATCGTAGGCCAGCACCGTTCCCGCAGGCAGATACTCATGGTAGATTTCAGGCAGCGCCACGATGAAGCCATGCCCGGCTAGATAGGCGGCAGTTCGGCAGATGGGCCCCGTGTTTTGAAAAATTTCTGAGTGAAACAACAGCCCCGGGAACCGCCCCGCCCCCGCTGGACGCAGCACCAGCGTGCGCATAGGCCCGGTGGGCGTGGAGAGTTCGACGATTTCAGGTTCGCGGAGAGTCATGGGAGAAGAAAGAGTGGAATATGCCTCCACGATGGCGAACGCTTTGGAAACACACAAGTGCTCGTTCCTTTGCCCACAGTTTTGATTCGTTTCACTCACCCTTCGGGCTGCCTGTGACAGTCTATCTCGCTGCGCTCGGTTCATTTTTCAGTCCCCCTTTGTGCCGGGCATGCGTAATCTGCGCCACATGACTCCCGACTTCTCCTCCCGCCTCGCAGGCATGCTGCAGGGCAGCTTCATTTCCGAATCCATTTCTCTCGGCGTGCACTGGATTTACGATCCCGCGCTGCTCCTGAAAAAGCATGGCCGCGTGACAGGCTACCTCGCCCCGGGCGCAGACTCCTACCACCCACACAAGCAGGCCGGTGCCCAAGGCCATGCGGGAGATCAAGCCCTGCGTCTGCTGGAGTTTCTTCAGCGCGAGCGCCGCTGGGACGCCACCGCCTTCCTCGCCGACTGGAAGGCCATGTGGCCGACCTACAACGACTACGTGGACAAGGCCACCAAGGGCACCCTCGCCAATCTCGAAGGTGGTGCCACCGCCGCCGCAAGCGGCGCTCCTTCCGACGAGCTCGCCGGACCCGCCCGCATCGCACCCCTCATGGCCTTCCTGGCGGACAAGCCCGAGTCCGAAGCCGTCGCCGCTGCGATCGAGCAGACCGTGATCACGCATCGCTCACCCGAAGCCATCGAATGCGCAGAATTCCTCGCCCGGGCCACGCATCGCCTGCTGCATGGCGGCGAACTGCAAAGCGTCATCACCGACACCGCGCCTGCATGGGCTTTGAAATCCGCCGAGTCCGCATTGGATAGCGATGCTATCGGCCAGCTAGGCCGTGCCTGCCCTATTCCGCAGGCACTGCCCGCCGTGCTATGGCTCATACGCCATCACGGCCAGGACTTCGCCACCGCTACCATCGAAAACGCCATGGCAGGTGGCGACAACTGCGCCCGTGCCCTCGCCCTCGGCATGGTTCTTGGTGCAGCCCATGGCATCGAAGCGATTCCCGCCGCATGGCGTGAAGGCTTGCTGGCAAAGCCGCTGCTGGAAGAGTTTCTCGCGGCATGCTGAGTTTAACGCATAAGCCCCCGGAGCGCGGACTTCAGTCCGCAGCACTCCGCCGAAGCACCTAGCTCTTCCCCCATCATCCCTCTTTAAACCGAGGGTCGCCATGCTTGCGACGTTCAATGCGGAAAACACACATTAAGCTTGAGCGACCTGCTGCGGACTGAAGTCCGCGCTCCTTTTCCGTTTGCATGCTGCGATGATTTTCGTTCTCTCACAGCATGAGCGAAACGCCTCATTCACGCCGCGCAGGCCCACCACATCGGCCAGAAGTGCGGAGGGTTGTCGAGCAACAACGCGAAATCTCGCCAAAGCCAACGTGCGAGGAAAAAATCAAAGGCTTTCAAGGCTGGAATGAACGCGGATACGTGCCGCATCGCGACGAGCCTGGGCTGACGCAGTTCGTGACCTTCCGTCTGGCTGACAGTTTCCCCGAGGAACTACAGGACGAGTGGAAAAAGCTGCTGAAGATCGAGGATGATCGCGAGCGCCGCACTCAGCTTGAATCATGGCTCGATCTTGGCCACGGCGTTTGTCATCTGAGAGATGATCGCATTTCACAGCTCGTCGCAGAGGCCATACGAAAGTTCGATGGCAGACACTATCGACTGCACGCCTGGACGATCATGCCAAACCATGTGCATGTGCTGTTTGAGGTCGCTGATGTGCCGATGCGAAAGATTCTGCAGCAATGGAAAGGCGTCACTGCCCGTGCCGCCAATGCCTTGCTGGGACTGCAAACCCCGTTCTGGCAGAGAGACTACTGGGACACTTATATGCGTGATCCCGATCATCAGGAAAGAACCATCCGCTACATTCGGAACAATCCCGTCAAGGCCGCACAGGTATCCGATTGGAAAGCCTGGCCATGGACCAACGTGAACAAAGAAGAATAAGCCCCCGGAGCGCGGACTTCAGTCCGCAGCACTCCGCCGACGCTCATCGTTCTTAAACACCCATCACCACTCTTCACACCGAGCGTCACCGTGCTTCCGGCATTGAACGTGGAAACCCCACGCCCAGCACAAGCGACCTGCTGCGGACTAAAGTCCGCGCTCCGCTACCACTCCCTAAACGGCACGGCACACAGATTCGAGTTCGTGTAGCGCATGTCATGGCTCACCTCTTCGCCGATCCACTCGGGCAGCGCAAACGGCGTGTCCTCCGCAGGCAGTTCGATCTCCGCCACAACGAGCCCGTCATTCGCGCCGTGGAAGACATCCACCTCCCACAGCATGCCTTCGTGTACAACTTGATGCCGCGTTTTGTCGATCAGCGGCTGATGACACAGCAGCAGCAGGTCCCGCGCATGCTCCAGAGTGATGGGAAACTCGATCTCCGTGCGCGTGATGCCCGTGCGGCGGCTCTTCACCGTCATGAAGGCTTCATCACCCACAAGGCGCACTCGCACCGTGCGGTCGGGATCGCGGGAAAGATACCCCTGTGCCATCCGGCGGCCCGGGCCGTTGGGCTGCCACTCGCCGGACTTGAGGAGGTATTTGCGTTCGATCTCAGTTCCCATGGGGAGCTTAATCCTTGGAAGAATAGAGCGCCACGAGTGCGGCCCCGATGGATTGAGAAAGCTCACCAAGGGTTGCAGGCACGATCTTAAGCTCCGCACGCTGTTTCGGGAAAAGATAGGGCAGCGCAGCAGCGCGGATGCCACCGAGGTAGCGCTCGCGGAACTCGGGTGTCGTGCTTTCGGGATCCACCAGACCACCGCCGATGACGACGATGCCGGGGTCGAGAGCCATCGATAAATTCGCCACATGGATGCCGAGGGCGCGGGCCTGAATGTCGAATATCTCGAGGGCAAGAGGATCGCCCTTTTGTGCGCGACCACGCAGGGAGAAGCCTTTGCTCTTGGGCGTGTCGTTGCTGAGGGCGAGTTCGTGATCCGGATACTTCGGCAGGAAGAACTCAAGGAACTGCGTCAGGCCGGAGATGGTGGAGTAGGCCTCAATGCAACCCCAGTCGCGACCGCAGCCACAACGAAATGCCGGAACTTCATCCAGACCATGGCCGAGGAGGTGACGCGGGATGGGCATGTGCCCGCCCTCCATGCCAGCGAGGTGATCGCCGCTGAGCGGGAGACCATTGATATCAATGTAAGCAGCGCCCAAGCCGGAACCGGGAGCCAACAAAAGCACGGTCGCTTTGGTTTCGCCACGCACGCGGGCGGCCTCGCCCACGCCGCCGAAGTCACCATCATTTCCCACATAGAGAGGGATCTCGCGGCCAGCGGCCTTGGCGATCGCTGCGGAGTACTCGGCATGGAAATTCCAGCCGGTGAAGCTGTCCGGCAAATTGGAAGATTTGTCGAGTACGCCATAGACCTGGTAAGGGCCCGGCAGGGCGAGTCCTGCAGCAGCGACGCGGTCCCACGTGAGGCCGTTGTCCTTGAGGAATCCCTCTGCTCCTTCGACCCAGCCGGCCACCACGGCAGCCGTGCCATTTTGGGAATTGGTCGAGCTCTGACGGAGGTGCGTGGAGACGGGTTCACCGTTGGCGAAAACGCCGCCGGTCTTGGAAGTGGTGGCTCCGGAATCGGTGCCGAGAAAAATGTCGCGAGTGGCAGTAGGCATATCGGGCCGCGAACTTGGAGAGCGAATGGCCGGTGGTCGAGAAGAATGCGCCACGAAGTCGCTGGGCAAAGCGCCTATCAAATCAGCGTCCCTCGCGAATCACCACCACCACGGAGGATCCTACGGCACAGGTTCGCCGTAATGGTAGTGCCGGTTCTTGTCCGAGGCCTTTTCAGAGTCGGTGGGATCCACCACAAAGGTCGCGGGGTCAGCCCCCTTGATGACATTGCCACCCTGATAGACTTGCCGGGCGTCTTTGGCATAGCCATAGCCCTGCGATGAGGGGCCGATCACTTCAAAGGTCTGCCCATCCGAACCGGGCAGCACGAGCGGTGGGCTCTCGCTTTGATAGCAGAAGTAGCTATGCTTGCTGTCCTTGGCGAAGCGGCACTTGAGCAACTGAAACGTCGCGGCATCGCAGACTTCCACCGCCTGCCCCTGGCAATAAACGTGCGTGGCATCTTTGGCGAACTCGCCCGACTCTCCGCCGATGCCCTGAAAGCTGGCCGCATCCGCCCCGTAAAGGACCTTGCTACCGAAGTACACCTTCCGCGCATCCTTCGCATACCAGGACTGAATCACCTGAAACGTGGCCGGGTCGGCAATGGGGATGGCCTCCATCTCCACATAGTAGTCCAGATTGTCCCGCGCCCAGATGTGGTCGTTCTTCCTGACAGCATTTGCATCCAGCACTTTGAAGCTGGCCACATCACGCACATGCAACGGCAGCGTGCCCAGATAGTAATCCTTTTTGTCCCGCCCCAGTCCTTCCATGCCCGCACGTTCAAAGCTGGCCGGATCCGCCCCCACGATCACCGCCCCGGCCTCATACACCCGCTTCGCATCCTTGGCCAGACCCCCCTGCTTCTCCAGCAGTTGAAACGTCGCCGCATCCGCCCCTTCGATGATCGCTGCGCGGTGAAAAACGTACTGCGCATTCTTTGCATAGCCCTCCGGCTGCAGAATCTCAAAGCCCTGCGAACCCACCACCACCGCCTCCGACCACTTGCCGAACAACCCATCCCCCACAAAAGTGTTCCAGACCACCTTGTCCCCACGAATCTCATAGCCCGCTTCTTTGCTGCAACTGGTGAGCAGAAGCGGGAGTAGTGCACAGAGGAGTCGGGCGAGATGGGAGGGATTCATCAGGAAGGCATTGATTAGGCAGCTTTCAGCGGCAGTGGCTTGATCTGCCTATATTCGGTGCCTTTGGATTTTTCGGCTTCTTCGAGATCGTAGGTCCGCTGCAGATTGAGCCAAAGCTCCGTGGAGGTGCCGAGTGCTTTACCGAGTCGAATAGCGCTGTCCACCGTGATGCCGCGACGCTCTTTGACCAGATCATTTATTCGACTGACTGGCAGTCCAGTAGCAGTTGCGAGCTGCGTCTGGGTGATGCCGCTCACCTCACGGATTTCCTTCCGCAAGATGCGGCCGGGGTGAATGCTGGGAAGCCGCGCGGCAACTGCGGTTCGCTTTTTGGATTCGGCGGGTGTTTTCATGATGAATCTCAATCCTCGTCTCCCTCGCGCAGTTCCTTCATCCAGTCTGCTGTGGCGCGGGGTGCGCGTCCACCTTGCACGGCAAAACCAATCATCGCCCGCGCTCCGAGCGGACGCTCTTGGGGCAGCGCTGCGGTTTTCCCCTCAAGCTGCTCGGAATGATCATCGCTACGATCCATCTCGACCAAAGACTGGCGGTTCACGTCCTGCCGCCACTGCTCGCCGAGTTTCATGGCGGCGTCGTAGTCGGGATTGTTCTTGGCCCAGCCAAAGGTGTTCAGCCAGCTCTCATCTGTCGCGTCAGGGTTGACGGCCAAGGTCTTCGACTGCGCCAGCAGATCTTGCGGCGGCTCGGTGATGAGTGCAGCGACTGTTGGCAGATTCATTAGGCTAAGATGCTCCTGTCGTGGCTTTTGGCAATGCGGACATCAGGACGATTCATCGGCACCGAAGCCCGGAGCAAAACACCGCAAGAGACGATATAACCGTAGAGCCATTCAGAATAGACTTCTCTGCGGTTATACAAGCTCAGCTATGCTTCCATAAAGGGTTGATGGAAAATTTCGCGAAGTAACAAAATGTCGGGCATCTTTTTTAGGGCGGCTTTTTTCGTCAATGTGTTCCTCGGTGGTGGCCCAGAGGATGAAGTAAAGCTGTCAGCATTGGACGATCTCAGGTCCGAAGGTGGCTGATTTGACAAATCATATTAATTGTGAAAATTATATACATGGACCAAAACACATCACATACCCCTAAGTTTGGAGCTCGAATCTTTGCAGTCTCTGATTCAACAGCCCTGATTAAACAAACTATTTCTCGGGGACCTTCCGCTGAATACATCATTGATACGACCAATGGCGGCCATAGGGAAAAATTTGCCTCACTAAGTGACGACGTGGCTTTGGCTCAAGCCGTAAGGGAAGCTTTGCTTGGTAACTTGTAGCTCGGCGAGTTTATGCAGACTCTACTTTTGATCGAAGGCCAAAAACATGGCCCATATGAACTGGCAGAGGTCATCAAATTTTGCGAGCTTGGACAGCTCGATAAAGATGACCTCTGCTGGACAGAACGGCTAGATGGGTGGACTCCACTTTCAAAGGTTCCCGAATTTGCACTAGTTTTTGCGTTAAAACCTCCGGAAATTCCTCCACTTACTAATTCTGGGAACCGAACACCTGTCGAATCGAACCAACAGAAGAACTACAAACAAAGCAAGCTGAGCTGGGCAAGTCTTCTAACCGGATTGGTTTTGGGTGGCTTGTCAGGCTGGCAAATTCGGGAGGAATATGCTCCGCAGGCCGTCACGGCGATTCAAAATCCAACTGCGCCAATACAAAAGAGTTTCAGTGAAGCCAAGCCAACAGAGGCAAATGTGGTTTTGGATGAACCAGATAAGAATCAACCGGAGGAGTCCAAGATCGTTGAGCCTGCCCCTATTCCACCGGACGAAATCATTGTGGCTGGGGCCAAAATTCTCAACGAATTGCTCGATACTTCGAACTATCGACGTGGCAGCGTGCTTGTTTCAAATGGAGTTAAAGGGCTTGTTAGAGGAACTTTAATTTACCCAATACGACTGAAACAAGGCGATGTGCCGATGACCGTCTATTACGCAAAGGACACTTTTGACGAATGGGTTGTTTTTGTTGAAGGCTTGTCGCCCATCCCCTGCAACCCAAATAGATGAACTGCGACTGAGCTAGGAACGAAAATGCTTTTAGTCTTCACCCCACCGCCTCCACACACCTCCCGCACAGCGTCGGGTGTTCGGCATTGGCTCCCACGTCCGGCAGATACTTCCAGCACCGCCCGCATTTGCAGTGGGTGGATTCCTGCACGACGGCGGCGAGATCGCCACCGCGGGTGATCTTGAGGTCGCTGAGGATGAGGAATTCGTGAAGGGTGGCGGGCTCGTTGAAGACGGGATGATCGAAGCCTTCGGCGGGTAGAGTGAGGGCGACGGTGGCTTCGAGGTTGGAGCCGATCTTCTTCTCCTGGCGGGCTTTTTCGATGGCCTGCTGGATGACGCCACGGACCTTGAGCAGTTCATTCACCGCGAGCGTGGCATCGCTGCCGGGGAAGGCGGGATTGGGCTGCGGGAAGACTTCCATGTGCACGCTGTCGGTGTGGCCGAGGTGCTCCCAGGCTTCGTCCGCCGTGAAGGCGAGCATGGGGGCAAGGAGGCGACACAGGGTCTCGGTGATCTCGCGGATGGCGGCCTGCGTGGCGAGGCGGCGCGGGCTGGTGGCGGCGTCGCAGTACATCCGGTCCTTGGTGATGTCGATGTAGAGGGAGCTGAGGTCGCCGGTGATGAAGCTGTTGATGACGCTGAAGACCTTGCGGAAGTCGTAGTGCGCGTAGGCGTCCACGCATTCCTTGGTGACGACGTGGAGGCGTTCGAGGATCCAGCGGTCGATGAGGGTGTAGGCGAGCGCTGCAGCACCTGCTGCCGGCTTCGCGGTTTCGCCACTGAGGTTGCCCAGCAGCACGCGCAGGGTGTTGCGGATGCGGCGATAGTTTTCGCTGTTCTGCTTGAAGAGGTCTTCGGAGAACGGCACTTCGTTTTGATAGTCCACACTGGCCACCCAGAGGCGCACCATGTCGGCTCCATAGGTGTTGTAGTAGTGGTCGGCGGTCATGGGCTTGGAGCTCTTGCCCGCGCCCTGGTCGCTCTTGCTGATCTTCTTGCCGCTGGTGTCCACCACGAAGCCGTGGGTGATCACGGCCTTGTACGGCGCGTGCCCCCGGGCGATGATGCTCATCATGAGGCTGCTCTGGAACCAGCCACGATGCTGGTCGGTGGCCTCGATGTAGAGATCCGCCGGAGCGTGGAGCTCAGGATGGCGGTCCAGCACGCTGACGTGCGAGCAGCCGGAGTCGATCCAGACGTCGAGCGTGTCATTGCCACGCTTCGTGTCCGCAGGCAGGCCGACTTCCTCAGCCCACCATGCGTCGTCTTTTTCAAACCAGAGATTGCTGCCATGCTGCTCGATGATGGCGGCCACTTTGGCGATGACCTCGGGCTGCATGATGATCTCGCCACTGGCGGAGTAGAACACCGGAAGCGGCACGCCCCAGGTGCGCTGGCGGCTGATGCACCAGTCCGGGCGGCTCTCGACCGTGCCGTAGATGCGGTTGCGGCCCCAGGCGGGCATCCAATGGACGGTGTCGATCTCGTACAGCGCCTTGGAGCGGATGCCGTCGATTTTGATGAAGAACTGCTCCACCGCGCGGTAGATGATCGGCGTCTTGGAGCGCCAGCAGTGCGGGTACTGATGCACGTACTTCTCGTTGCCGAGGAGCGCTCCTTTTTCTTCGAGCAGCGCGACGATGCCGTCATTGCTCTGGAACACATGCTTGCCCACGAACTCGGGCAGTCCGCACTCGGCGGTGTATTTGCCATCGGCATCCACAGGCGAAAGGATGTCCAAACCATGCTCGCGGCCAGCCTGATAGTCGTCCGCTCCATGTCCGGGGGCGATATGCACCGCGCCAGTGCCGGTGTCATCGGTGACGAAGAGGGTGTTGATGACCTTTGAGGTGCGCGGGAGGAAGGGATGCTGGGCATCGAGGCCATTGAGCGCGTTGCCTTTGAACTCTTCGTTGGCGTGCTCGGTGTTCAGCTTGAAGCCAGTGGCGGCTCCGAAGGCTTCGACGCGAGACTTGGCGATGACCAGTTTCTCCACCCGGCCGCTCTCGTGCGTGAAGGTGCCGCTGACGTAGTCAAAGGTGGGATGCAGCGCGATGGCGAGGTTGGCAGGCAGCGTCCACGGCGTGGTGGTCCAGATGACGAGGGATGCGCCATCACACCCGGGCGGCGGATTCACCAGCGCAAACTTCACATACACCGCAGGCGAGGTCTTCTCCTTGTACTCCACCTCGGCCTCAGCCAGGGCGGTCTGTGCGCCGTAGCTCCACAGCACCGGGCGCTTCATGCGATAGACGAGCTTCTGCTCCACGGCCTTGCCAAAGGTGCGCAGGATGCCGGACTCGTAGCCAGGGTCCAGCGTGAGGTAGGGATTGTCCCAGTCGCCAAAGACGCCGAGGCGCTTGAAGCTGGTGCGCTGGATGTCGATGTACTTGCGTGCCTCCGCCTCGGAGCGCTGGCGCACCTCCACCGGGGTGAGACCGGCGGCGGATTTGACGACCTTGAACTCGATGGGCAACCCGTGGCAGTCCCAGCCGGGGATGAAGGGCGTGTGAAAGCCCGCCATCGTCTTCGACTTCACGATAAGGTCCTTGAGGATCTTGTTCAGCGCGGTGCCCATGTGCACGTCGCCATTCGCAAACGGCGGGCCGTCATGCAGGATGAAGGTGGGCTTGCCTTTCGACTGCGCATTGATGCGCTGGTAGAGCTTCCCCTCCTGCCATTTCGCCAGGCGCTGCGGCTCCCGGGTGACGAGATCGGCCTTCATGGGAAAGTCGGTCTTCGGCAGCAGGACGGTGTCTTTGTAGTTCTTGGCAGTGTCAGGGGCGCTCATGGTTCGGGAAAAGGAGCGCGAAGCCTAGCAAGATGGGGGCGCGTGGCAAGGGGGAGCGCAGGGTTACAAGTTTCAGGTTTCAAGTTCCACGCCAATTCCCGCCCACAACACGCATTTGCCCTCCGGGCCGCATGGCGTATCGCTGCGCAACCATGTTCCCGCCCCGTTCTCTGCTTCTAGCGTTCACTGCAGCCGCACTCACCACAACCCATGCCTTGGAGGTCAAAGTCTCCCCTGCCCTCACGCTGGCTCAGGCGCTCAATCAGGTCCGCGACGCACGCAAGGCGGGCAACACTGAACCTGCGACCATCCTGCTGCCTGCGGGCACGACGGACCTGACGCAGCCGATTCAGCTCGAAGCGCAGGATTCCAACCTGACCCTCACCGGGACCAGCAGCACGCTCGTCGGTGCGCCTGTCATCAACGGCTGGCAGCCTCACGAGGGCCAGATCATCAAAGCGGATGTCTCGAAGCTGGTGCCGAAGGGTTTCATCCCAAAACAACTGCTCAGCAGCGGCAAGCGGCAGATCCTGGCGCGTTACCCAAACTTCGACGCGAACGATCCGCTCTACGGCGGCTGGGCCTTTGTGGCAGAATTTCCACCTGCTGGTGCTCCCGAAGGCCACCTGTGGAAACGGACGCTCTATGTGAAGCCTGAGGACGTCCGCAAATGGTCGCACCCTGAGGATGTGGAACTCGACATCTTCGCACAGTTCGGCTGGTGGAATTTCATCGAGCCCGTGGTTTCGCTCGATCCCCAGACACGCATGCTCACGCTGAAGAAGGATTGCGGCTATGACCTGCATCCGCACAACCGCTATCATTTTCAAAACGCCCTCGAAGAACTGGATGCGCCTGGCGAGTGGTTTTACGACAAGCGCAACGGCATGTTGTACTTCTGGCCACCATTCAGCAAGGACGTTCCTGAAATCCGCCTGCCCGTGCTTGAGAGCTTCTTCAAAGTGAAGGCTGGAGCAAAGAAGATCACCATCCGCGGCCTCACGCTCATCGGTTGCCACGGCAGCGCGATCACCTTTGAGCGCGCGGAGGACTGCCTCGTGGAGAAATGCGTCATCACCCAGGTCGGCGCCTTCAATGGCAGTGGCATCGGCGTGAGCGATGGCAAGAACGTGCGCCTCTCGCACAACGAAATCAGCTACACCGGCAGCAATGGCATCAGCCTGAGCGGCGGAGACCGCAAGACACTCACCGGGCCGGGGCACATCGCGGAGGACAATCACATCCACCACATGGGCGTCTTCAACAAGAACGCCTGCGGCATCAGCATGTATGGCGTGGACAACACCGCCGCGCACAACCACATCCACGACGGCCCGCGCATGGGCGTGCAGATGAGCGGGAACAACCTCATCGTGGAATACAACCACCTGCACCATCTCTGCCTCGAAACGCAGGACGGCGGCGCCATCTACACCGGCGGCCGCGACTGGATCAGCAGCCGTGGCAGCAAGTGGCGCTACAATTTGATCCATGACGTCATCGGCTGCGGTCAGGAATCCGGAGGCCTTAAGCATCCGTGGTTCACCTTTGGCCTCTACCCGGACGACAACAGCGGCGGCATCGACATCATCGGCAACATTGTCTATCGCGTGGCTCACACGCCCATCCACATGCACAACTCTCGCGATTGCATTGTGGAGAACAACATCTTCGCCCTCGGCGGCAAGTTTCAGTTCGATCTCCATGGCTGGACCAAGGATCAGCGATTCTACACCAGCCACATTGAAACGATGATCAAAGGCTATGAATCCGTGGCCGGACAGCTCGCCTGGGCCAGCATGCGCAACATGGACCTGCACCCCAAGGACGCCATCCGCGACGACGGCACCATGATGAGCGGCAACAGCTTCCAGCATAACATCATGTTTGGCGACACCCCCGGCGTGAAATACGGCGACATCCGCAACGCCACGCCGAAGTGGAACACGATCGACTACAACATCGCCTGGAACGGCGGGCATCCCATCGTCACCGGCATCAACCAAGTCGGCCCGGACAAAGGCGCACCGCTCGCCACCGAGAACTTCGACACCCTCGCACCCGGCAAAACACCTCCGGGCTGGGGCTTCAACCATCGCCCCAACAAAGACGTGCAGCTTGTCGTGGCCGATGGTGCCCTGCGCGTGGACTGCGCGCTCGGCACGGATCCCAAAAACCCCAAGAGCGTTTTCCACAGCCCCGATGTGCCGATCAAGCCCGGTGCCGCGTACCGCGTGAGGCTTCGTGTCAAATCCAGCGAACCCACCGCCAAGATCAGCCTCGCCTTTGCCGCCTTCAAAAACGGTGAAGGCTACTGGCAGGCAGGCAGCACCAGCATCACCGCCACCAGCGAGTGGAAGGAAGTCGAAGCCACCGGCCGCATGCTGCGCGAAAACGAAGCTGGCTGGAAACCCTGGATGACCGCCTTCTGGCTGCGCGTTGACTGCCACGAGCCCAAAGGCCAGGTCTTCTTCGACGACGTGCGCATCACCGAAGCCGAACCCCTCGACGAATGGGCCGCATGGCAGAATGCCGGATGGGACAAACACAGTGTCGTCGCCGATCCACTCTTCATGGACGTGAAGAACGATGATTTCCGGCTGAAGCCGGAGTCACCCGCCTTCAAGCTTGGGTTCAAGGCGATCCCGATGGAGGAGATTGGGGTGAGGAAGAACTAGCCCTCCTCGCTTTCCGCAACGTAATCTAACTCTATCATGTCCCAGTTTCTTCAATTCGACCGCACCGGAAATCCTGCTGAAGTTTTGCAGCTTCAAGAACGCACCCTGACGCCACCAGAAGGGCATGAGGTGCGGGTGCGCATGCGCTATGCGCCGGTGAATCCAGCGGATCTCAATTTCATCGAGGGCACCTATGGCCGCGCGGCGCATCCGCCCTGCATTCCGGGGCATGAAGGCTGTGGCGAGGTGGAGGCGGTGGGCAGCGCGGTGACATCGCTGGCGAAAGGTGATGTCGTCATCCCGCTGGTGGGTACCGGCTGCTGGACGCAGCACCTCACCGCACCGGAACATCACTTCGCTAAGCTGCCACCGCAGATAGATCAGGTTCAGGCGAGCATGATGCGCATCAATCCGGTCACCGCATGGGCACTGCTCAAACACTACACCGATCTGCCCAAAGGTGCCTGGGTCGCGCAGAACGCCGCAAACTCCGGCGTGGGCCGCGCATTAATCCAACTGGCGAAGCACTTCGGCTTTCGTACAATAAATTTCGTGCGTCGAACCGAACTCTTCGATGAACTGAAAACGCTGGGCGCTGACGTCGTCGTGCTCGACACCGACGAAGGCGTCGCCGAGGCCAAAAAGATCGTCGGCGACGGGCCTGTGATGCTGGCCACGAACGCGGTCGGGGGTGACAGCGCGATTCATCTGATGGACCTGCTCAGCTCTGAGGGCATCCTGGTCACCTATGGTGCCATGAGCCGCCGGAGCCTGAAGGTGCCTAACAAATTCCTCATCTTCAAAAACCTGCAGCTTCACGGCCTGTGGATCACCAAGTGGTTTGAGAAAGCCAGCACGCCTGAACTCTACGAGGTGCTTGATCCACTCACCGCCCTCATTCAATCCGGCGAACTCGTTACCGCCATCGACGAAATCGTGCCGCTGGCAGAATTCAACAAAGCCATCAAACGCGCGCAGGAAGGCTCACGCGGCGGCAAGGTGATCCTCGATCTCGCTTAACCCATGCACGTCCTCCTCACGAACGACGACGGCATTGCAGCACCCGGGTTGCAGGCTTTGGAAAATGCGGTGAAGCAGCTTGGCTGGCAGTTCACCGTCGTGGCTCCGGCCACGGAGCAGAGCCAGTGCGGGCACCGGGTCACCACGCATCAGCATCTGCGGGTGGAGATGCATGGAGAGAATCGTCATGCCGTGCATGGCACCCCGGCCGACTGCGTGCGGCTGGCTTTGTTTGCGCTTGATCTAAAACCTGACCTGGTGCTCTCAGGTGTCAATGCCGGTGGCAATCTCGGGCAGGACATCGTCATCTCCGGCACCGTGGCCGCGGCACGCGAGGCCGCCTACCATGGCATCCGCTCCATGTCTCTCTCCCATTACATGATCCGCGAGCTCGCGGTGGACTGGCAGCGCACCGCCGCATGGATGGCGGAGATCATCCGGGAAACACACGCGCAAGACCACCCGCACAGCACCTTCTGGAACATCAATCTGCCCCACTTGCCTGCCGATCAGACGGTGCTGCCTCCACGCATCACGTGCCACCCGGCGCGTTCGCCGTTGAATGTGAGCTACCGCAAAGAGGCGCAAGGCTACGCTTACAATGCCTCATATGCCTCACGTCCGCGTGATCCGGACTCGGATGTGGAGGCCTGCTTCAGCGGCAACGTCGCTGTTTCGCTGCTGCACGTCTGAGTCTCCTCTGCTGCTCCACCACTCGGTGATTGGCCGAGTGGCGAAAACTGGCCATGCCTATTTGGCAGAATTTGGCTTGAGCACGAAGGCATTCTCTCCGGCTTTCATTTTGAGGTTTGAGAGTTCAGCCACGTATCTGAGAGCTTCGATCAGAGGGATATTGCTCAAGGACAGCGATATTTGAGTATTCTGCGGAATGTCCACGTCGTTGATTAGAATGTTCACGCCCTTTTTGGCAGGATCAAGTTCACGCGCCTTGATACGCAGGAGTTCCAGGGCCTCACTCACGCTGGCTCCTTGAAGCTGGATTTTCGGAATGATGATCGATTCTGCCTTGGCGATCAGAGGCGATGCCGGTGCCTTTTCTGGACCTGCTGGCATGATGCCGGCCGCGCCGCCGACAGAGCTTGCACCGCCCGCTCCAAGCGTGTTGACTGCGGCGTCCACCTTCTGCAGTTCCTGCTGGGTGTTTCGGATCACAAGCTGATTGTGATCGGCAACATAAATCGCACTAGCTCCCAATGGAAACGCCACACCTTGGCTGACCAGCCAATCTTTGATGTTGCCAATTTTGGCAGACGCACCCGCAGGCAGCTTGTAGCCGCGCGTGAGCAAATCACCCGGGGCCGATGGAGGACTGAGGATGATGGCAGCGGCGTCATAGCGCACCACACGGTTGCTGAGTGCCGCCACGTACTTCAGGACCTCACTCACCGGCACCTGGTGAAGATCGAGAGTGATCGCATTCATCTTCTCATAATCAGGCTCGGCAATGACAAGGCTCAGACCGACATGCTGCGGATCGAGCTTGATGGACTGCGTCTGCAGAAACTGCACGATTTCAGGAAGACGCGCCTCTTTGAATTTCACCGCAGGCAGGATGATCGATTCAGCCCTGGCTGCCAGTTTGCCACTGTCACTGGCGGGCGTTGTGCCAGGCCTGGCATCGGCTGCGCGCAGTTGCGCTGCTGCACACAGCGTGAGGGCAGCCGTGGCACAGACCAGACCGGTGAGCGCGCCGCGCATGCTGTAAGGGCTGCGATCACGGGTGTCGTCCATGATCGCAGCAAGTCGTGTCTCCAGCGTGGAAGGCTGCGCCATGGCCATGGCCGGAGCACGCAGGCCACCGGCAGCCTGCACACCCCGCGCGGCTTCGAGCAGTTGCAGCGCGTAATGTTCTGCCACCGTGCCAGCGCTGATGACGAGATCATCCGCCGCCTGCTCCTGCACTGTGCGCCACGCTTTGGCAGCCAGCCAGACGAGCACATTGGGCCAGTAGGCCGCCGTAATGATCAAGGTGATGAGGCGTGCAAGTGCATCATGATGACGGATGTGCCCCATCTCATGCCGCAGCGCCGCCTCCAGGCTGACAGCATCCCAGTGCAGCGCGTCCGTCGGCAAGAGCAACACCGGCTGCAGGGCGCCCCACGTCAGCGGCACAGGAACACAGGCAGCCGTGCGCAGAGAGATGGCGCGCTGCACTCCCACCTCTGAGGCCACACGTGCCGCACATTCAAGGGCCCGGGCATCCTGCAGCGGAAGGCTATGTGCTTTCAAACGACGCAGTTGCAGACTGCCCGACATCCGCTGCGCCAGAAGGCAGACAAATCCCGCCAGCCAGATGCACCCCAGCCACTGTGCCACACTCAGAGACGGCAGCAGTCCCGCTGAACTCGCAGGCTGAGTCATGCCCGCCATGGAATCTGCAGATGCCTGCATGACTTCAGCCTGGAGTTCCGGCAGTGGAGAGTCAGTCTCCGGCTGCATGAAGGAGAACGACCAGCGCGGCTGCAGCAACACCGTGAACGGCAGCAGGAGCAGCACGAAGAAGGCTGCAAGCCAGACTGCACCTCGCTGCGCTGCAGAGGCAGAGCGCAAGAAGTTCTGCACTGCAAAGGCAAGGAGCACCACTCCTGCGCTCTTCGCAAGGAGGTCGAGGGCGGTGAAAATCAATGGGTTCATGGAGTTGGGTTGCGTTATCGTTTCCTGGCCTGTTTGATGATCGACTCAAGACGCTGGAGTTCCTCGGGAGAAATCTTTTCCCGCCCGTCCACCAGCGCGGCGACCGCGTTGACCAGCGAGCCTTCGAAGAAAGTTTGCACCACGTTTTTCAGCGCGGAGCGGCTGGCCTTCTGCACGGACTCCGTGGGCAGGAAGACATAGCGCCTGCCGTCTTCTCGATGCTTCAGCACGCCCTTTTCCTCAAGGATCCGCAGCAGCGCGCGCACCGCAGAGTAGCTTGGCGCGTCCTTCATGGCACCCGCGACCTCAGAGGCGGTGGCCTCCCCTTTCGCGTAGATGATGTCCATGATCTGGCGTTCGCGGCGGCTTAACTGGCTGGCTTTTTCCGACATGCTAAATTATTAGCATGCCTGGCCGCGGCAGAGCAAGTGCAATGTGCTAATTATTTAGCACATCCAGTTTCACAGTGATTTTTTGACTGTCCGCGCCTACTTCGGCACTTGCTCCAGGTTCTTCACCAGCTGCTGCAGTTCTTTCGTATTGGGATGATCGTCTCCCAGTTTGTTCTTCGCCTTGGCAAGCCCCTGCTCGGCCTCCTTCTTCGCCTCGGCATATTTCTTTTCCAACGCCAGGCAAAGTGCAAAGTGATAGCGGAACGTCAGCGTGTCAGGATGATCTTCCCCGGGGTTTAGATCCATAAACAGCAGCACCGCGCGAAACTCTTTTTCGGACTCTGCCAGTTTGCCCCCCTCGCGCAGGGTAATTGCCAGAGCTCCTCGGGCCATGAGAGTCGGCTGCTTGTCCACTCCCAGCACACGCATTTCGATCTGGATGACATCCTGCAGTTCTTTTTCCGCCTCGTCGTATCTCTTCTCATCGCCTAGTACCACTGCGAGGTTGGTGCGGTTCAGCAGGGTCGCTGGATGCTCGGCTCCATAAACCTTGGTCATCTCCTGGACCACAGCCCGGGTCTCCTTCTCCGACTCTTCAAATTTTCGTTCCTCGCGGAGAGTTTCCGCCAGCGCGTTGTGCATGCGCAGCGCCTCCGGCTTGTCCGCCCCAGCGTACTTCACCTGCCCTTCCCATGCAGCACGGAATTCCGGCTCCGCCTCCGCCGGTCGTCCCAGTGCGCGCAGGCAGGTGCCCAGCGCCCCCTGGCAGTCCGGAAGAAGTGCGTTTGCAGGCCCGAAGAAGACCTTGAAATCTTCGATCAGAGAGCGCAGCACCTTCTCGGCCTCATCATACTTGCCGGCCTGCATGAACTCACGCACCGAGGCCTGCTGCTTCTTGAACTGCATCGCTTTCAGCTTGAGATCGAGCGGCAGATTTTCCGGCAGTTTGACTTCAGCAGGCGGCGCCTCCGCAGCGAGCAAGACGGCAGAGCCCGAGATGAGTACAGCAAGTTGAACAGCGACGATGGTTGACTTCATGGCAGGCTGCAAAGAACGCCAACTGCGCAGGAAGTCTTGTATTTTCAGCGGGGTCTTGCACGAAACGTTTCCTGCCTCAGGCAAGCTGGGCGATCACCTGGGCGGCGACGATGCGCAGCAGCATGGTGAGCGGATACACCGTGGCGTAGGCAATTGCGGGGGAATCGGAGCGTGCCATGGTGGTGGCAAAGGCAAGCGCAGGAGGATCGGTCATGCCCCCGGAAAGCAAACCGCAGAGCGTCATGAAATTCACCCGATGGACTTTGCGCGCAACGAAGCCCACAATGAGCAACGGCAGCATGGTCACCAGGACACCCAGCAGCACCCACTGCAGGCCCTGCGCTGAGAAAACTGTGGCGGCAAAATGTTCACCCGAAAGCAGGCCTACATTGGCCAGAAAGAGTATGATGCCGAGCTCACGCAGGGCGCGGTTTGCATTGATGGGCATGTGCATCACCATGGGACCCAGACGACCGAGATGGCTCATGAGAATGGCGACAATGAGCGGCCCTCCGGCCAGTCCCAGACGCACCGGCGCAGGCAGGCCGTCGATATGAATGGGATAAAGTCCAAGCAGCACCCCAAGAAGAATGCCCGTGAAGATGGCCGCAAACTTGGTTTCCTGCAGCATTTGCACTGCATTGCCCAGCCTTTGAGTGGCCGCATTCAGAGAGTCCTCATCTCCTACAAGCTGGAGCATGTCGCCAAACTGCAGGCGCAGATCGGGCAGCGCGGTGAAGATCAAATCGCCACGGCTTACGCGGGTGACGGCGACGCCATGGAAGTGATCAAGGCCGAGTTCACGCACTGTTTTGCCGAGCAGTCGTTTGTTGGTGAGCACCACGCGGCGGTACGTGATCCTGCCTGGAGCTTTCATGAGGTTCTCCTCACTCACGCTGCCGATGACGAGACGGAACTGATCCAGATGCGCCTGCGTGCCGACGGCCATGATCACATCGCCGACATGCAGCTTCGTTTCGGGTGTTGCGGTGGTCACTTCAACACCTGAGGCAAGACGATGCCTGGAAATGACCACGCTGGTTTCCTGCACGCCAGGAACGTTGGCGATGAGGACACCTTCCAGATTCGAATTTTCCACCCGCAGGTTCATGCGTTGCAGGGGCTCAATGCCAGCGCCCTGCTCCTGCCGAAACAACTCCGCCTCCTCAGTCACATCCACCTTGAAGAAGGAACGCAGCATGATGAGTGAAAGTATGATTCCGACAACAGCAAGCGGATAGGCCGCAGCGTAGGAAAGCGCCGGCAGCGTGACCAGCGCAGGATCTGCATGCGCCGAAGCGAGCGCCTGCTGCGCGGCTCCGAGTGCAGGAGTGTTGGTGGTGGCACCGGCGAACAAACCTGCCACCGCAGGAAGCGGCATGCCCAGCACCCAGCCGCCGGCCAGGGCAACAACAGCCCCGATGGCCACCAGCGCGAAGGCGTAAGAGTTCAACAAACGCCCCTGACGCCGCAGGGAGGCAAAGAAGCCAGGCCCCATCTGCATGCCCAGCGCAAACACAAAGAGCACGAGACCAAACTCCTTCAAAAAGTGCGCCACCGCCTCGTCAGGACGCAGTCCAAAGTGAGATGCCGCCAAACCAACGAAGAGTACGCCTGCGGTTCCAAGCTTGACTCCCTTGAAACGAATGTTGCCCAGGCCGATGCCGCCTAGAATGACGATGCTGAAAATGAGCAGGTCACAAGCCACGGAGTTGTCCTGATGCAGTTGCTGAAGAAATGACATGACTTCTTCATAGGCATGACTGGTGCCAGAGGTGCAATGGATTTGTGTGCCATTCTTGCGTGGGCATCTCGCGCCTTCTGGCATTCGCTGCGCATGGTTTGTCCACAGTCGCTTTGCCACAGCATGACGGCGCTGTTTGTGCTTTGGATGACATTGCATGAAGACAAACACCCCTTCTCTCTATGAACGTCTCGGTGGCGAAGACATGATCTCCGCCCTCATCCCGGCCTTTTATATCCGCGTGCTCGCAGATCCAGAACTCGGTCCGTTTTTCAAACACACTGAGCTGGAGAAACTGCACGCCATGCAGCGCGAGTTCTTTGTGATGGCGACCGGCGGGCCGCTCCAATACAGCGGCCGCCCCCTGGCTCATACCCATCATGGGCGCGGCATCACCAAGAAGCATTTCGCCAGCTTCACCGGACATCTGGTGGAGACCCTGCTCGACATGGGCGTGACCCAGCAAGAAGCGGACGAGGTCATTGACCGGATCAACGCCATGACCAACGAAATCGTCGGCACCTCCTACTAAACCACCCGATGCGCCTCCTGCTCCCACTGCTCTTCATCCTTTCGGTTCTGCCTGCTCATGCGGATGAGTGGTGGGCCTGGACCATGCTGGACTTTTACCGCAAGCCGCCGTGGACCGCCGGCCTGTTCATGGGCAACTTCGCCGATGAAGTGGACGGCTCCTATGCGCAGATCGTGAGCCCCCGGGTGAAATACGCCGCGTTGGATTGGCTGGACCTCGGGGTGGGGCTGTCGATGCTCAGGATCGAAAACATCGTCACCCACGACCGCTACGACCAGCTCCGACCGGAGCTGGAAATCAATCCTCACTACGATCTGACCAAGGAATTGCGGGTGGAGTGGCGCAACCGCATGGAGTGGCGCGACAACGAGGGGGCCCCCTCCACCTTTAACCGCACCCGGCACCGCATGCAGCTCGCCTGGACTCTGCCTGAGCCTATAGGGCCGCTGACACGCATTTTTGCCAATGATGAAATCCTGATGGACATGCATTTGCGTCGTCAAACAGAGAACCGTTTTGTGCCGCTGGGTCTCACCTTCAAGATCACCGATGCCATGGACCTTGATGTTTTCTACATGATCGACTCCAAGCGCGCCCATACTTATTGGAAACTTGAATCCGTGCTGGGCACCTATCTTCGGGTGAGGTTCTAAGGCAGGGAATATCGGGTGCAATTGTTTGCCAATCCGGTTCTTTAAAGCGTAAAAGGAGGCATGCCCGAGCATTCCAATGCACGCTTGTTTGTGTGGTTCCGAATCCTGTTCAACTGCCGGTTTTACTACCCGGTGTTCACGATTCTGTTCCTCGATCTGGGCCTGAGCATTGGCGAATTCGCGGTGCTGAATGTGGTGTGGGCGCTGACCAGTGTGGTGCTGGAGGTGCCCTCGGGCGCGCTGGCGGATCGTTTTGGCCGGAGGTCGCTGGTCGTGGCTGCAGGCGTGCTGATGGTGCTTGAAATGACGATGCTGTGCCTGATGCAGCCGGGGCACCACGACCTGGTGCTATGGCTGTTTGTCGTGAACCGGGTGCTCAGCGGTGCCGCCGAGGCCTGTGCCAGCGGCGCGGACGAAGCGCTGGCCTATGACTCACTGCCTGCGGCAGAACGTACAACCCTGTGGCCGCAGATCATGGCCCGGCTTTCACGCGGGATGGCGCTGGGTTTTGTGGTGTCCTCGATCACCGGCTCATTTTTGTATGATGCGCACACTTTGACGGGTGCCCTGCACTTTGTGGGCCTGGATGTGACCGTGGCAAAACCTGTGGCCATGAGACTCCCCCTGCTGCTCTGCCTGGGGACGGCACTGGCCTGCCTGATGGTGACTCTGCGGATGACTGAGATTCGTCACCCTGCCCCCAGGACCTCGCTGCTGCAGAGCATCCGTGAAACCTGGGTCTCCATCCTGCAAACAGGCGGCTGGATGTGGCGCACGAAAGCAGCCTTTGCACTGATCGTGTTCGGTCTGGTCTTTGACAGTATGATCCGCCTCTTCCTGACAGTGGCCAGCAATTTCTACCGCCTAGTGGGCATCGAAGAAGGGTGGTATGGGGTGATCGGCACCGGGGTCTCGCTGCTGGGGCTGGTGACCGCGAGCTGGATGGAAAAGAGTGCCAAGATCATGACAGCAAGGCAGAATTTCACCTGGCTGGGCCTTGTGGTGTTTGGCGGCCTGATGGCGGCGGCGCATCCGCAGCCTGGCTGGACGGGCATCTCCCTGGTCGTGCCGTTGTTCCTGAGCATGCGCTTTCTCCAGTTCTTCCTGTCGCATTACCTCAATGAGATTGTGGTCTCCGAACAGCGGGCCACGGCGCTGAGCTTTCGTGGTCTGACGATCAATCTGGCCTACGGGCTGCTTACGCTGCTCTTCGGCTGGCAAACCAGCTGGGTGGGCGGCCATTTGCACCTGAGCGCTGATGATCCACGGGTGTTTGCGGCTGCACTGAGACTGTGGCCGTGGTGGTTTGCCGGCACCGCGCTGGTGGCGGGCGGGTGGATGATGTTGCGTAATTTTTCCATCCAAAAAGATGAACGAATCGTTGTACATCGAGGTCACTAAGAACAATTCGACAAACAGTCTCGCTGACATCAATCTGCACACATCATGAAAGCGCCATCACTTCTCCGCTTCTGTCTGGCCCTGGTCGCGGCCCTCTTTTTCGTCCAGTGTTCCTCCACACCCAAGACGCGCATCGAAAAAAACCCGCAGATGTTTGCCAAACTGAGCGCCCACGACCGCCAGCTCGTTACCCACGGCTTGATCCGTGAAGGCATGGAGCGCGATGCAGTCTTCCTCGCCTGGGGTCGCCCTACTGCAGTCTCAGTCGGCGTCAATCGTGGGCGGGAGAGCGAAAACTGGACCTATGAAGGACAGCGCCCGATACGCTCCATGAGCACAAGCATGGGTTTTGGCTACGGCGGCTTTGGTTATGGTGGTTTCGGATACCCTGGCTTTGGTGGTTTTGGGCCCTACGGTTACGGCGGTTACCCCATGATGGGCAGCGGCACTTCCGTGACCTACATCCCCTACACCGCAGGAACGGCAGACTTCGTCGGCGGACGGGTGGTGAGCTGGAGATCCACGGCACGCTAATCCAGACCGCTTCCGCAGATGAGCGTGCCCGAAGAACATCTGGCGTCACGCCGCAGCCTCAAATCCCGTGATACTCGCTGGGCGCATGCGCTGGCTGGCTGGCTGGCCCGCTCCGGCCTGACACCGAATGCAATTTCACTACTGAGCGTACTCTTTTCTGGCGGAGCGATGGCCTGCTTCATGGTCGCCGGAGATCAAACCAGCTGCGCTGGCATTCTGGCCGCCTGGCTGGGAGCCCTCGCCTGCATCCAGCTGCGGCTGCTGTGCAATCTGATGGACGGCATGGTGGCGGTGGAAGGCGGCAAAGGCTCTCCGGTGGGAGCGATTTACAACGATGCGCCGGACCGCGTGGCGGATGTGCTGATCATGGTGGGAGCTGGCTACAGCGGCGCGGGAGACCCAGGCGTGGTGAAACTTTTCCACGTGATCCCTCTGGGGTGGTGCTGCGCGGTGACCTCCGTATGGACCGCCTACATCCGCGTTCTGGGCGCCTCCCTGACCGGCAAACACGACTTCCGCGGCCCCATGGCCAAACAGCACCGCATGGCGGTGCTGTGCGGCGGCATCTTGATCGAACTCCAGCAGCATCTCTTTGGGCGCGAACGCTGGGGCATCCTGCTGGCGCTGACGCTGATCTTTTTTGCCGGGCTCTGGACCTGCTGGCGGCGGCTGGCAGTCCTGGCCCAGGCAATGCGTTCTGGAGACAAGTCCTCTCTTTGAGTGAGTGGCCGGCAGGAATTGAAATATTCCACCCCTGGACAGCGTCCCCTTTTCCCCGCTCCCTTCATGAAAAAAGCTCTCCTTTTACTCGCCACCCTGTTCTCGCTGACTCTCCATGCCGCTGACTTCCCCGCAGGCAGTCCGAAGTTCTTTACCTCCGCTTCTTCGGCCCTGAGAGCAGCCAAGGAAAACGGCAAGCCAGTTGTCATCGTTTTCTCCGCCTCCTGGTGCGGCCCCTGCCAGACCATGAAAAAGGACGTCTATCCGAGCAGCGAGGTGCAGCCTTTTCATGATAAGTTCAACTGGGCCTATCTGGACATCGACGAGCAGGCCAACAGCAAGCTCGCCGAAGGCTTCAAGGTCGACACCATTCCGCACCTCTTTTTCCTCGATTCCGTCGGCAAGACCACTCTGGATGACCTGAAAGACGTCACCCCGCCCAAAGATTTTGCCAAAAAACTGACCAAGGTCCTCAAGAAAGCACAGGCAGCCAAAAAGAGCTGAAGCTGAGCAGGGTCTGCTGCGCCGCATTCCAGGCTGCATCAAAGCCAGGAATGCATCCATGGTTTCCTGTCGCGACTTGTTCTGCTGGCTTTAACGCCGGTCTGCACGCCTTCTCAAAAGGGGGCTGAAAATCAAAGATTGATTTCAGCGCAGATTTACCCCACAATAAGTATTCTAAAAGGAAAGTTAACAATCAGATATTGTTAATAAAAATGCGACACTACACCCTCCTTCTCATCGGCCTTTCAGCCTGTTTTCTGGCATCTTGTGAATCCACAGGTTTCTTGGGACGAGGCACGCGCATCACCTCCGTTCGCACCACCGCCTACACTCATGGTGAGTCAGACCACATCGTGTATGGTGCTAAAACCGCCGTTGGCACTCAGCTCAAGTATGGAAATGTGCGCAGCGCCGCCGCCGATTGGTCCGTGTATCCGGTAGGCACCATTTTCCAGATCGAAGGCCTGCCCTACGTTTATCAGGTGGATGATTATGGCTCTGCCCTGGTGGGCACGAACACCATCGACCTCTACAAGCCGGACAAGGCCACCATGAATGCCTGGGGTGTGCGCAACGTGAACATCCGCGTCATCAAATGGGGGTCCTTCTCCAAGAGCCTGTCCATCATGAAGCAGCGTACAGCCTATGAACACATACGGCGCATGGTGGCGCGGATTGAGACCAGTTCATAGTCCTCGTCTTTTTGCGGACCTACTCCAGTGACCAAACAGGAGCGTGCGGATTTCATTCGGGGCCGTCTGGGACAGCTCTACCCCTCCCCGCCTGTTCCACTGGATCATGCGGACCCATTCACCCTTCTGGTGGCGGTGCTTCTTTCAGCGCAGTGCACCGATGTTCGCGTCAATCAGGTCACTCCCGACCTGTTTCGTCTTGGCAGCACTCCGAAAGCGCTGGCTGCCGCTCCCCTAGATCAAATCGAATCAATCGTCCGTCCATGCGGTCTGGGGCCGCAGAAGGCCAAAGCAATCAAACAGCTTTCCGGCATTCTGATGGCGGAACATCAAGGGCAGGTGCCAGCGTCGCTTGAGGCCCTGGAACGGCTCCCTGGAGTTGGCCACAAGACAGCCCAGGTCGTGATGGCTCAGGCCTTTGGGATTCCTGCTTTTCCGGTGGACACTCACATCCACCGCCTCGCCCAGCGCTGGGGCCTGACCAACGGGAAGTCTGTTTTGCAGACTGAGCGTGATTTGAAGCACCTGTTTCCAGAGGAATCTTGGAACAAACTGCACCTGCAGATCATTTTCTACGGCAGGGAGTTCTGCTCTGCCAGGGGCTGCGATGGCACTGTGTGCGAGATCTGCCGCACCTGCTATGCCAAGCGCCAGAACCCGGTGAGCACTCGGAAGGCGTAAGTTACCAGCGCAGACGCATCGTGGCGCGGAATGCTCGGGTCGTGTTGCCAAAGTCTCCGCCAACGCCCAAGTCAAACTGCGGCATGACGCGGAAGTAACTGGTGAAATCCAATATCTTGCTGTCGTATTTGTCCGCACTGCTCACAGTCACACCAGCCTGCAATTCCAACCAATCACGCGGAGTGTAACGCAGGCCTGGACGTATGTAGACCGAGCCGTCGCTGAAGCTGACGGCGCTGTCTTTGGCCTTCAAGCTGGCATAGACCATGCCTGCTTCAGCCACGAAGGTGACACGACTGGTCAACTGGGTGTGGAAACCGGCACCAGCCTGGACGCTGGCAAACTGGTATTTCGCGTGGGCGGCTGAGCCTACCGATCCGCCACTGTCGGTGCCACTGCCCCAGGAGGCACCGAATTTCAAATAAAAGAGGCTGCTCAGCTCCAACGAGAGCGCGCCGCCGATGGTACTGGCCCCTGCCAAGTCGCTGTGCTTGGGAGCCAGATAACGATAGTAGACTTCCGCATACCTGAAATTGATCATGTTTGAGCCTCCTCCGTTGGTTCCATAGGCGGGCTGGGAACCGTAATTTGAGACCCCCTGTGGAGCGACCGACGACACCTGACCCGGCTGTGGGGCGGCGGCATACTGGTCATACGCAGGCGGCGAAGTAACGTTTGGTGAAACGCTGGAAGGCGGCAGTGCGTTGGGATACGCAGGCACACTGGACGTCGTGCCATAGCCAGCAGGAGGAGCGCCGGTGCCATAACCCGGAGGGGGAGGCGGAATGGCCATGACGCCGCTGTAGGCAGGCTGAGCCACAGCACTTTGATAAAGGGCCATGCTGACGCTTAAAGCGCAAAAGAAGATCCTTTTCATGAGAAGTGGGGCAACTATTGATTATTTAGATATGTTAAATAATCCCTCAAATCAATGGATCCGGCAAATCTTTTTTTTGGCTTTGGGATTTTGATTCGATCAAGTGGCTACAAAAGCTGTTGAATGGGCACGCTTGATACAGGTATCCGTCGCTGGAAATAGGCCATATGACGCCTATAAAGCCTATGAGAGTGGCGAGACCACGACATCCCGTGAAGTCGCCAAGTGAAACCTTCGGTTACTTTCTCAGCCAGCGCGGAATCAGTACCAGCAGGGCCAGCCCTGCTGCCATTCCCGCAATCAGCGGACCTTTTCTACCCTTATCGGCCAGCACAGCAGGCTCGTCAGGAGTGATTGTGATCAGCTCGGCAGCGGTGGGTTTGAAGACTGCCTGGATTTGCGGCTGCTGCGGGCTGGTCATCTGAGCTTCCGCTGGCTTTGACTCACTGGTCGTCGCCGCAGCAGGCAGCGCCTTTTCCCAGTCAAGATTGAGAAGGATGTCCCAGCCGGGACTTTCGTTCTTGAGCCGGCAGCCACAGCGGCCCACGAGAAACATGCAGGCGTCGTCCAGCGAGGCGTCATCCAGAATGGCGAGCGGCCAGGCTCCCAGCACCCGTCCACGGCCAAACACCGCCCCGGCAAAACTGGTGGTGGCAGGGTCAAATGTACCCTGCGGACCCGCGAGCATCCGCAGCAGCAACTGCTCTGCGGGGTCATCCCGCCGCAGCCTGAGGGTGGTGAACTTCAGTTTGAGCGCGGGCCCGGGGCCAAGCTGGCTGTCGGGGTCATTCGGATCCTGGATCGGCAGGGAGGCCACCTGCTCCAGAAACTTGAGCCGCTTCTCGATCCGCTCCACCTCCAGCACGTCCACTGGCGATCCGCTGTCAGCGATCACCCAGATGACCGAATCCCCCGCCAGCAGCTGCTGGACGAGCTTCTTGCGCGCGGGAGAATCCAGCACCGCACTGAGCGCGGCGGCATCCAGTTTGCCAGACCACACCTGCTTGTCGCTCGCCCGTGAGTAGCGCAGGACGGAATCCTGCTGAGTCGTGTCGGCCGAGGTGGTGATGTCCAGATTGGCTTTGCCATTGGCACGCAGTGGCCGCAGCAAGTCCTGAACAGCAGGTTCTTTCGAGACCGCCTGCGGCAGCACCAGATGAAACTTGTCCGCCTCCCAGCGATCCAGCGCAAACCGGAAGACCGGGATAGTGCAGGCGCAGGCACCACTGGTGCAGATGGCGATGATGAGGGTGGCGAGGCGCATGACGTTTATTTCCCAAAGCACTGCAGCCTGCCGTCCATGGTGCTCACATACACGCGCCCCTGAGCGACAGTGATGCCATCCCACACGGCAGGGCTGGTGAGTTCAATGCCGGCGCTTTGCTCGCCGGTTTCGGTGTTCACAGCCCACATCTTGGCACCACGTTTGCCATCGAGGGCATCATCCTGCTCCTTGAGCTCCTGCAGGATAGCAGGATCTCTGGCGGCGAGGCGTTCAAAGGCGTACTCTTCGTCGATCATGTCAGGCGCACCGCTGACGAGCACGGTCTTGCCAGCCAGCGCCATGCTGCGGGCGACGATGGGTACGAAGCGGTCCCAGGTGTGCTTCACAAAGCTGCCGCCGTTTTTGCCGCCCTTGGCCTCGGCTCCGCCTTTGAACCAAAGCGCGCCGCCCACCTTGCCTTTGCCGGACTCGACACCTGCACCCACGCCATGCACGTCATTGCCGGAGCTGTCGCGGGAGTCGCCGTTGTCGAAGTTGCAGAAGAGCACCGCATCCACAGGCTTCACTTCAGGCTGCTCAAAGCGCTGCTGCACCTCGGCGGCGCTCAGAGCCTTGTGATAGATGGCCAATTGATCCAGCAGACCGCTGTAAGCACCGGCGCTGTCCTCATCGACACCATTGCCATTGCCTACGATCAGAGGATTCGCCGGCTTGGCGGCTACCAGGTTTTCGGCCACGCCTTCAGCGACAAGCTTGCCGTCGATAAACAAGGTCATCTTTTTGTCGGCAGCGAGCACTCCTGCAATGTGATGCCAGCCGTCAGTCAGGGCTTCGGCGGACACAATGCTGCTGGCCTTGGAATCGCTGCGGATGTGGAACTGCGGCTTGCGGTCGTGGAAGTCGAGGCCCACGCCCTGCTTTGGCCCGCCATGATTGATGATGGTGCCGCTGGGTTTGTCCGGCAGCACCCAGGCTTCGACAGTGATCGGCGTCTCAGCGGGATCAAGCACCGGCACATCCGGGAACTGCACGCTGCCGGGCATGGGAGCCCCCTTGGCCCTCGCCGCCTTGGCTTCGCCTTTTTTACCAGCTCCGCCGTTCTTGCCCTTCCCTTTCTTCTTGGCTTCGGCTTCGGCCTTCATGGTCTCGCTGTGGCCGACCTGCGTCTCGCCCTTCGGCTGCACCGCGAGGGGCACGCCCTTTTCATCCAGCACCACACTGTTGCCCTTGCGTTCGGTCGTGGCGGACTCGGTGTCATACGCTTCTTCCGGTGGCGCCTTGGGCGTGGCAAACAGCGTGTACTCCATCGTGGTCGTCCACTTGTAGTACTGCGCCTCGCGGCCGTAGGAGTACACGTTCTTGTCATCGTGCACGAGGATGCGGCCCGCAGGCGCATACTTGCCTGCCTGGAAGTAGCCGCCGTGGCCACCGGCAAAGCTCTTGCCATAGACCCAGTAGCTGCGGTGGAAGTTGGAGTCATCGAGGAAACCCATTGGCGCAAAGAGATGCTGTCCCTCGCCTTTGTGGGCGCCGCCCTGCTTGTCGAAATCCCCGCTCACTGGGCCGACCTCGACGCGCTTGCCATCCATGCCGATTTTCTGCGTGCGCAGGAAGGTCCACTTGCAGTCGCTGCTCAGGATGTCGTTCAGGGCAACGGGCATCTGTAGCGTCTTGTGGCGGTCGTTCAAATCACCGCCGGTGTCAGGATCACGGTCGTCGTAGTTGATCTTGACCTTCATTTCGCCGGTCTTCGCATCGACGCGATAGAACCACAGGCCGCCATCGAGGAAGCAGGAATGGCCTGAGACAAAACTCACGAGGCCGTTTTCCACCAGCACGCTGCCGTGCACGGGCCAGACGCTCTCCATCATTTCCCATGCACCGTGGCTCATCATGACGGGTGCGCCTTGGAACTTCCACACCAACGCGCCGTCCTTGGCACGCAGGCAGTACACGTTGCCGTCATTGCCGCCGATGAACACCCTCCCCTGCCAGTAAGTCGGCGGTGAATCCATGCGACCTCCTGCGATGAAATGCCACGCTTCCTTGCCGGTGGCGGAGTCAAAGGCATGCAGCGTGTGCTTGTCCACTTCGGAGACGAAGGTCAGCCCTGCGGCGCTCGTGGTGGTGCTGAGCGGTGGTGTCAGCTTCACTTCCCAGGCCATGCCGAGGTCCTTTTTCAGATCCTGGTTGGAGTAGCCGCTGCGGGCATTGTCGGAGCGGTAGGTGGGCCAGTCCTTGGCATCGGCCGGTGTTTCTGCAAGGGCTTCGGCATACGCAGGCCCCCTGGTCAAACGTGCGCTGTCTGCGGTGTGCGGCGGCATCGGGTAACGCGGCGCGGAAGCCATGGCGGCCATGCCATCCAGCTTGGCTTCAGGGTAGCAGGCGCAGTTGTGCGGCCCGGCATAGGTCAGACCATTGCACGGCAGCACACCATAGAGGCAGGCGCCGCGCACCCAATGGTTCAGGTCCCAGTGCTGCTTCTCCATGTCCACATACTCGATGCCGGTGCGAGACGGGATGATGAACTTCTCCGTGGCCTTGGCCATGTAGCAGCGGTGATGGAACCAGTAGGTGCCCTGCGGCACGTCGGGATAGAACTGCTTTTTCACCACTCCGGTCAGCGGATCGCGGCCCGTGTACTCCCCCGTCTGATTGCCCTGCGTGGTTCCCGCGTTCCAGACGAGTCCCTGCGCCACAATGACATCCTCCATGCTGCGATAGCCGCTCTTCTCATGCGAGGAGCTCCACAGTTCCTTGCCCGTGTCCGCATTGATGCCCTTCATCTTGCCATCGCCTCCGGCATAGAGGATCACATCGTCGTTGAGCACCACACGCGGCGCGAAGTTGAATTCGTAAAGCTTGCGGCGGGCCTCGGGCACATCGGCAAAGAGCACCTTGCCCGTCTTCACATCGCGGCTCGTCAGACCATCACCATTATAATACACCATGCGCTTGTCATCCAGGGCGAGGGTGATCGGGCCGACCTTGTCATCCACCTTCCAAAGCGTCTCACCGCTCTTGGCATCAATGGCCATCAGGTGCCGCGTCTTGCCATCCCAGTTGAACTCCGTCTCCACGCGCTTCTGATCGCTCTGCTGCTTCACGGCAAACTCCTCGTTCAACCGCCACGCCTCAGGGTTCACCAGGGCGTAAAGGGTGCCATTGCGGTAGAGCAACTCCTCTGCGCCTTTGGTCTGCGAGTACTCACGGATCACCTCACCCGTCGCTCCATCGAGGCAGGTGATGGGATCTGAAATGCCGAGCGTCACATAGACCTTGTCACCGATGGCCGCGAGACGGCGAGTCAACTGCGTGGGGCCCGACTTCAGGGGCCAAAGATGCGTGCTCCACTGCGGGATCGGTTTCTTCCACAAGACGGTGCCGTTGAAGGCATCACGTGCGATCAGCGCAAACTTGGCGGGCATCAGGATGGAGATGCGGCTGCCTTCGTCCATGATGTAATAAAGACGACCACCCGCACTCACCTCGGCGCTCACGGATGACATGCGGTCATGGTGTCGGCTCCAGCGCGGATTTCCCACCCACTGCATGCGTGAGGGAGGGCCGGTGAGGACATCTTTGGAGGTGGGATTGCCCTTCGAGTCATACGCATAGTGCGTCCACTCATCCATGCCCTTGGGCCATGGCTTCACGATCTTCTCCCAGCCGCCGCCCGATTTGCGCACCATGGCCACGCCCAGCGGAGTCAGCACACGGTCGATCTCCGCCTTGTCCACCGCAGCAGCGTCTTCGACCACCAGCAGGTTCAAGTAATTCTCAATGTACGGCAGATGCTGCCCATCCCAGGCATCCACCGCCACGGGGCCGTACTTGCCCGCCTGATGAATCGTTTCGCGAATGCCCGGCAACGCCGTCGCATCCTGCGTGAGTCCTTGAACTTGATAGCGGTCACTGGCTCGCAGCGCCTGCGTGACCTTCCCATCGCCACAGCCCACATGCACCACGATCCCGCCTTTGACACCGGATTGGGAAAGCACATCGGCGGCATCATCAGCCAGCAGCGCGGAGGAAAACAGGAGGCAGGTCAGGAGTCTTTTCATGGTGGAATCGAACACGCGTAACGAATCGCGCATGGGCGTTGTTTCCCTTTTTCCATGCCCCGGAGCCAAATCAAATGGTGGATTTTGCCCACCCCTTGTGAGACAGCATCTGCTCACTCCTTTTGCACCTCATGCTTCGCTTCACTCTTTTTGGCTTTCCGGTTCAGATCCATGGAATGTTCTGGCTGAACACCGCACTCATGGGCGGGGGCTTCACCGCCGACACCCCCGAGGCCTTCCGCGCCCTGCTGGCCTGGGTGGTTGCGGTTCAGCTTTCCATCATAATTCATGAACTTGGGCATGCCCTAGCCATGCGCAACTACGGTGACCGCAGGGTGGGCATCGTCTTGTATGCCTTTGGGGGGCTTGCGATCGGCAGCAGGCCGCGCACCCGGCAGGAGGACTTCCTCGTCAGTGCCGCCGGCCCGGGGCTGGAAATCCTTGCCGGACTTGCCGTCGGCTGGTCGATCACCCTCTGGCCGCCGCCGTGGCTCTGGCTGCATCAGATGCTGGATGCCTTCACCGTGGTCAGCATTTTCTGGGCGCTGCTCAATCTGGTGCCCGTGCTGCCCCTCGATGGCGGCCACCTCTGCCAGGCCTACCTCGGCCCCCGCAATAAGCGCCAGGTGCTGACCATCAGCATCGTGTGCGCCGTGACGTTGGCGTTTCTGTCTGTGACCAGTGACCTCTGGCTGGGCCTGCAGAATGGCATTCTGCATCTGCTGGATATTCACGCGGAAATCCGTGTGGGCAGCGGCATTTTCACCCTGCTGGTCTTCGGCATGCTGGCCTGGAACAATTGGAAAGAGTTGAAGAATGAGCCGCAAATTCCTTGGATGAACGCGCGTTGAAGGTGCATTGGACTGTCTTCGTCACCCTGATGCGCCTCCTTCGATCCCTCATTCTTCTTCTCGCGGCTGCCTCCACTGCCTCAGCCCAGTCCCCCAAACCGGAACTGATCTCCCCGCAGGTCAAAGCCTCGGTGGACAAGGCCGTGGCTTGGCTGATCAAACAGCAGAAAACAGCAGGTTACATCGTGGATGAAAAGTCCGATGCGAAGCCCAAGCGTGGCGACCTGCCCTCCCACAGCGCGGCGATGACTTCGCTCGCCCTCATGGGGCTGGCCTCTGTGGGTCACATGCCTGACGACCCCACGCCGGAAGGCATCGCCTGCGGCAAAGCCCTGCGCTTTATTGTGGAGGGCGTGGAGCCCGATGAAAACGGCTACCTCGGCCGCAGCGACCGCTCTCGCATGTACGGGCACGGCATCATGTCTCTCATGATGAGCGAGATGATCGGCCACGCGCCGGATGAAGCGACCGACAAGCGCCTGCGCAAACAATTGGAAGGCGCCATTCAACTTATCATCCGCTCCCAGCAGGTGCCGAAGAGCGAGGCCAACCGCGGCGGCTGGCGCTATGAGCCAAGCTCCAGTGACAGCGACATCTCCGTGAGCGTCTGGCAGGTGATGGCCCTGCGCGCTGCGAAGAACGCCGGTTTTGAGGTGCCCAAAGGTGCCATCGACAACGCCGTGGCCTACATCAAGCGCAGCTACCGCGTGGAGCGCGACTCCAACGGCAATCCTAAAAACGATGCGGCCGCCTTCAGCTACGAGCCCTACGGCGGACGCCAGACCTTCTCCACCACCGCCGCCGGTCTGCTCTCCCTCCAGGTCTGCGGCCAGTATGAAACCACCGAAGTCCTCGGCTCCGCCAACTGGCTGATGAAGTCCCCGCCCGAGATCAACGAGCCCTGGTTCTTCTACGGCTGCTACTACTATGCGCAGGGCATGTACCAGCGCGGCGGCGACCACGCCGCCACCGCCCGCCAAAAGACCGAGCAAACCCTCATCGCCGCCCAGGGTCAGGACGGCAGCTGGTATCCCCGCAACGGAAACGAGAAGAGCGCCGGAGCCGTGTATGCAACGTCGTTGGCGTTACTTAGCCTGAGTGTGCATCATCACTTTTTGCCGATTTATCAGAAGTAGAAGTGGTGAGTGTGGCAAGCAGTAAAGACGTGCCGCCGAAGCAAAATCGTCCTCGTCCTCGACCCTGCCGCTCCAAATGGAACGACGGCCCATTCTCGGTTCGGTGTTCAGCGGACTGAATGAGAAACCACTGCCTCCTTATTCTTTCACCCGAGGAATCACCTCTTCCTTCTCGTTCTTCTTCTCAAACTTCGGATAGGAAACCACGGTCACTTGATAGGCACTGGTGAATTTGAAGAACTCGACCTTCACTTGGAAAGTGAAGACAAAATCAATCTCATTCCATCCACGATGAAAGTTATCCTGGGTGTGGAAGCTCGCCTGATAGGTGAACACTTCTTTGCCACCACCGACGCGGCTGACCTTGACATCGCGGGGGCGAAACACCAATCGCCCCACGTACTTGGCGTTCGTTGTGAAGTAAGATTCCAAGAAATTCTCGTTCCTGCCATTCGTCTCAATCATTGTAATGTCCTCGGCGATTTGATCGCGAAGCAATGAAGGATTATTTGCCTCCGCGAGCAGCCAGTCTGCAAATTTATCCGGTGCGGGTGCCTCACCCGTTTTGGCATGCTGTGTGATCAGGTTTCCATATTTCACGCTGGCCACGACCTTAAGCGCTTTGGCCTGCCGTTCGGACGGCTCTGCGGCCGCCTGAGCTGAAAGTTGAGCAACACTGGCTGCAAACAAGAGGAGGTTAAGAAGAAGGGTGCGCTTCACAGTGGCAACGTGAGCATTGTACATTCCCATGGCGAATGGAAAATATGCAAGAAAGCTCATCCCGTGGCAGTCCTCGGGCCCGCCGGTAGTTTCGGCGGTTTTGGCAGTTCATTTTGGAGGGGGCTATTTTTCACTGAGCACTGCTCCCCGGAAGGGTTTTGGCGGTTTCGGCGGTTTTGGCGGTTTCGGCGGTTTTGGCGGTGCTTTTTGAAAGGGGGAGTGTTTTTTCACGAGCACCGCCCCGGGAGGGTATTGGCGGTTTCGTCAGTTTTGGCAGTGCCTTTTCAAGAGGTACACCATTCATGAGGTTGGCCAACAAGGGGGGGGATGAATGGAGATGACCGTGTATGCCAGGGTGAAAAACACCCACAATCCACCTCCTGCCATGACTTGCAGCAAAGCAGCCCTGCTGCTGCATAGCGAGGATGCCTGTTCCAAAGGTAACACCATGCTTCTAGTAACCACCTGGTGCCACTATAGAGCATTGAATACCTCATCCTGTCCTGGCCTGACCTGACCTCTCATGACAGACCGGTTTGTTAACCGGCTCTGCCATAGCTCACATCAGTCAACTGGCACACCACCTGCCTAAGCCGATGAAACATCAAGGCTACGTGTTGGAGTTTCAGCCAGCCCCTGTCCTCACAAAACATCTCTCCCTTTTTAAAAGCACCAACAAAACCCTCACCCCCCCCCAGTTTCGTTGGTTCGCTTTAGCATGCTCCGCCCCTCGCGAAAAAACTCTCCCCCTTTTAAAAGGCACTGCCAAAACTGCCAAAACCGCCGATACCTCCCGCCCTGAAAAATCTCCTCCTATTAAAAAGCACCGCCAAAACCGCCAAAACCACCGAAACCTGCCAGCGGGGCTTGGCTGCCGCACACTCCCGCCGCCGTTTCGCAACTGGACACCTCAGGCATCGTGCGTCTTGATGCCCCGCTGATGACTCTCCCTCCTGCTCTTCGCCTCCCCTTCCTCGCCCTCCTGCTGGCCCTGTCCGGTGCCTGTGCGCTGGTGTACCAAATGTCCTGGCTGCGGGAATTCCGGCTGGTCTTTGGCGGCGCCACGCCTGCCACGGCGGCGGTGCTGGCGATCTTCATGGGGGCGATGGGTGCGGGCAGCGCGCTGTTTGGCCGCAAGGCGGAAGCTTCCACAAACCCGCTGCGGCTGTATGCGTTGATCGAACTCGGCGTGGGAGTCGCGGCATTGCTGACGCCACTGCTGCTCTCTCTGGTGCGCTCCCTCTATCTGAGCACCGGCGGCATCGCCGCGCTGGGTCAGGTGCCTGCCACGCTGCTGCAGCTTCTGCTGGCCACAGTGGTGCTCGCGCCGCCCTGCCTGCTCATGGGGGGCAGTCTGCCTGCGGCTTTCAAATGGGTGGAGACCGATCAGGACACGCAGCGCGGCAGCCTGGGCGTGCTGTATGGGGTCAACACCCTCGGCGCCCTCGCGGGCGTGCTGTTGAGCACCTTCTGGCTGCTGGAACTCTGGGGCATCCGCACCACAGTCATGGCGGCTGCGGGAGTGAATCTCCTCATTGGTGCGGCGGCGTGGTTCGTGGCCCAGAAGGAGACCTCACTGCAGCCCAAGGTGCAGCCTTCCAGCAGCGAAGCCGCTTCTGCCACCCCGCTGACCGTGCGCTTCCTGTACCTCGCCGCAGGCATCACCGGCTTCACCTTTTTCCTCAGTGAACTCGTCTGGTTCCGCATCCTCGCGCCTTTGCTGGGCAGCTCGGTCTATGGATTCGGTTTGATTTTGGCGCTGGCACTTGCTGGTATCGGCCTGGGTGGGTTGCTCTATCGCGTGCTCTGGGCAGCGCGTGCGGGAGCTGTCACGCTGGCGGCACTCGCACGCGTGGCGGCATGGCAGGCGTTGTTTCTGGCGCTGCCCTGGGCGCTGGGAGATCGCATTGCAGTCTTTGCCATTGATGTGAATCAACTGCGTTCCCTCGGGCTTTCCGGGCAGATCACGGGATGGACCTTGATCGCCAGCCTGCTCGTTCTTGGGCCGTCGATTCTAGCGGGGGTGCAGTTCCCGCTGCTCGTGGGTCTGCTGGGCAGCGGCAGCCGCGATGCGGGCAGGCATGTGGGCTATGCCTACGCAGCCAATACTCTGGGAGCCATCACGGGTTCACTCGCCGGAGGTTTCATTCTATTACCATGGCTGACCGCACTCGGCGCATGGCACTGGGTATTTCTGCTCACCGTGCTGCTCAGTCTTGGCGCTGCGGCGCTGGGAGCACGAAACACTTCACGGTACGCCTGGCCTGTCATTGCGGCCTTATGGCTCAGCGCAGGGGCATTGATGTTCGTTCCCACCGGTCCCACCGCAGCGTGGCGGCACCGCCCCATCGGTTATGGCCGTGTGGAGCCGCTACCGAATTCCTTCAATGGCCTGCGTGGCTGGCTGCATGCCAGCCGCTGGAAGATCGCGCATGAATTTGAAGGACGTGAGGCCAGCGTGGCTGCTGTGTCTAGCGATGACGGCTACTGCCTCTACGTGAACGGCAAATCCGACGGCTCAGCCTTTGGCGATGCCGACACCCAGGTCATGCAGGGCCTAGTGCCTGCGCTGCTGCATCCGGCACCGCACCATGCCTTCATCGTCGGCCTCGGCACCGGCACCACGGCTGGCTGGGTGGCGGATGTCCCCGAAATGAAGCAGGTGGATGTGGTGGAACTGGAGCCCGCCATGGCGGGACTGGCGCGCAATCACTTCGCCCCCGTGAACCGCGATGTGCTGAACAAGGCCAACGTCCATCTCATTCCCGGCGATGCCCGCGAAGCCCTGCTGGCAGCAGGCAGCCGCTATGACTTGATCATCTCCGAGCCTTCCAATCCTTACCGTGCCGGCGTCTCCACCCTGTTCACGCAGGAGTTCTATGCCGCCGCCAAAGCCCGGCTCAATGAGCACGGTCTCTTTGCCCAATGGGTGCAGGGTTATGAAGTGGATGCACAGGCCATCCGCCAGGTCTATGCCACTCTCACCTCCGTGTTTCCGCATGTGGAGACGTGGATCTCCGGCCCCAACGATCTGCTCTTCATCGGCCACCTCACGCCACCGGCCTACCCGTTGGAGCAACTGCGCTCGCGCATCACACAGCCGCTGTTTGCCGAAGCGCTCAAGCGCGTGTGGCTCACGAACTCCATCGAGGGCGTGCTGGCCCATCATCTGGCCTCGCCTGAGTTTGCACGCAGCCTGCTGCAATCCAGTGCTGCCACAGTCAACACCGATGACCGCAACCTGCTGGAGTACGGTTTTGCCCGTGCCCTTTCCAAAGACAACACCTTTGAGACCACGCAGGTGCTCAGCATGGCCATCGAACAAGAGACGGATGCACCTGCTCACCTTGCAGATCAAATCGATCACACACGCCTCACCTATGAGCGCCTGCGCATGCTCGCGGTGGATGGCGCCAGCTACGCCATGCTCGATAATCTGACCGGCGAGGATCAACGCCGCGCTGAAGCTGTCGCTGCCTTTGCCAAAGGAGATTTCAATGAAGTCCTCGCTACATGGGTGGGAACTCCTGCCAGTCCCTTTGAGCAGTTGATGCTGCTCGAATCCACGGCCCAAGCTGGCACCGCCGAGCAGTTGCCTCCCTGCCTTGCCGCCGTGCGTCAGGACTGGCCTGCCGATGCAGCCTTCGCCGCAGCTCTCTCCGCCTTCAGACAAGAATCCTACGACGATGCCGCCTCTCACCTGCTGGATGGATTCAAGGCGATGCCCTCCCAAGTCTGGGTGCGCCCCTCATCCGTGCAAACCGCGCTTTCACTGGTGCCGCCGCTTGCAGCAAACAATCGCGACCTCGTCCCGCAGTTCATGACTGCCTTGCAACAGCCGTTTCCCGGCGGGCTGGCAGAGCCGAGCCGCATGAACACGCTGATCCAGATCATCACTCTGCTCACCGAGGCGCAAAAGATTGAAGTCATGTCCCGCTTTGAACCCAACCCACCCTGGCAGCGTCAGTTCCTGGAGTTTCGCCTCAAAACCTATCGCTCCGCCAGGCACGCGCTTGTGCCGCAGGCCGAGCGCGATTTGCAGGAGTTCTTGCTCCACGCTGACCGTCGCTTGGATGAACCGTCGGTCAGTGCGCGTTAAAAGGATATGCTCACCACCTTGGTCGTGATCCTGGCGGCTGCGGCGGCTGAACCGCTGCCCAACACGCAGATCGAAGCGCTGCCGCTCACCGCCGCGCAGCCTGACGACACGCCAGCGAAGATCGCCCTCGGCCGACTGCTGTTCTTTGATCCCATCCTTTCCGCCACGCGTGATGTCTCCTGCGCCACCTGCCACCATCCGCAGCATGGCTGGGCCGATGGCAGACCGACGCCGCTAGGAGTGCATGCCAGCGGCACCGGCCCCTCACGTAAACTCGTCCAGGGCGCCGCGTTCCTGCCCCTGACACGCAACACACCCACGATCCTCAATGCGGCCTTCAACGGCATTGAATCCGGCAAGCCGTTTGATCCCTCCAAGTCGCCCATGTTTTGGGACAACCGCGCACAAAGCCTCGAAGCACAGGCCCTGGCACCGATTCGCCAGCGTGAGGAAATGCGTGGCGATGTTTGCAGCGAAGCGGAAGCCGTCCCCGCGATGGTGGAGCGCCTGAAAAGCATCCCGGAATACGTGAAGCTCTTTCACACCGAAATCACCGCCGAGAAAGTCACGCAGGCCATCGCCGCCTATGAGCGCACACTCATCGCAGCCGATTCTCCCTTTGACCGCTTCATGCGTGGCGACAAAACCGCGCTGACCGCCGAGCAGCAGAAAGGCATGGCCGCCTTTCAGAAGGCAGGCTGCGCACTCTGCCACAATGGCCCCATGCTCTCCGACTTCAAGCTGCACGCCATCGGCCTCACCGACTCCGCCACCAACCGTACCGAGTTTCGCACGCCTTCGCTGCGAAATCTGAAGCACACCGCGCCCTACATGCATCATGGCGGCTCAACGACGCTCGATGAAGTGCTGCTGTTTTATGACCGCCTCATGGATCATGCTGCCGAAACTCTGGAAGGCGGAGACACGGGCACACTTCCGCCCCTCGATCCCCTGCTCCGCCAGATGAACATGCTCCCCGAAGACCACTCACCGATCAAAGCTTTCCTCGAATCACTCAACAGCGACGACTACGACAAGTCCGTGCCTGAGCGAGTGCCCAGTGGTTTGCCGGTAACGCGGTAGGGCGGTTGGTCCCCCAACCGCCGCCGTTCGCAGGCTGATAGGCTTCGTTGCTGCACACCAGCTATTCTACATCCTGTGACCTCACGCGGCGGGCTGGGGACAGCTCGCCCTACCCGCTCCACGCCTACCACGCATCCGTCCTGAACGGCTGTGCAGGCAGTCCATCTTGATTGAACAAGTTCGCCCACTGGAAGGCATTGCTCCAGGCGTAGCGCACGGCGGCAGGCTGCGGCACGTCCTTGCTGGAAACCACCACGGTGTTGCCTTCAATGACGGCATCCGCCCAGACGAATTTCTTGTCGGCACCGGCAATGGCAAAGCCCTGCAGCTTGTCGCCGTTTTAGAAGGCGAGACCTTTGCCGCTGTGCTTGAATTTCAGCGTCACCTTGCCGCCAGAGATCGTGTGCGAGGCAAGCTGCGGTCCGAGGTATTCATTACCCTTGTCATACGCCACAGCCAGCGCCACCTGCACGGCACGCGCACCGTAGCCGGACTTGTTCGGCGGATGAATGCCATTGCCGAGATCGCTGCTGATGACCATGTGCGTGTTCGGATACTTCATGATCTGCTCGAAGGCCATGTGCGAGTATTGGGCATCCGGGTTGTTCGGGACCGTCTTCGGCAGCGGCGCAAACTTCTCGGCGAGGCGGTTCATCGGCTGTGAATAGTCAAAAGCGCAACCACCACCGCTGGGCTTTTCCACATAGAGAAAGGGAAAATCGCCCTGCCCCCAGGCTTTGCGCCAGCCGCCGATGAGGGCACCCATGAGCGTGACCTGATCCACGCCCACGATGTTCGTGCGGCTTTCGCCCTGATCCCACAGCACGCCTTTGATGCCATAGCCCACATACGGACGAATGAAGGCTTCAAAGAGCTGGCCCACCTTGCCGGAGTTGGTTTCGCCTGCCTTTCCCACAGGCTGCGGCGCACGAGGTGCGGGAGGCAAGGCCTTGCCCTCTTTCTTCGCTGCCTCGGCCAGCGGCTTCCAGACGGCCACGTCCGCATCCCACTTGGCCTTGTCCACGGCATACTTGGCCACGAGTTCATCATACTTGTAGGTCGGCGCGAATTGCTTCACCGCCTCGGCGCAGGCGGCATCGCTGCGATACATCTCCTCGCTCAACCAGAATCCCGAAGGCGTGCCACCGACCGCACCCACCATCAGGCCCACCGGCACGCCGAGTTCTTTCTGCAAAGGGAAACCAAACGAGAACAGCAGAGCGCTGAACTTCGGATTTGTCTCCGGCGTGGCCTGCTCCCACGTGGCGCCCGCGTCTTTGCGGAGCAAACGCAGCAGCGGATACGTCTGCTTTGATGCTTCATCCAGCACGGGATCATCCTTGGTATAGCTCGCCACCACCATGTCCATGTTCGACTGGCCCGAACCCACCCACACATCGCCCACGAGCACGTCTTCGATCTTCTGGCCACCGATCGTCAGCGTGCGCGGCTCCGCACTGGCTTTGAGTGAGCCAAGCTTCACACTCCATGCGCCCTTGTCATCCGCCGTGGCTGTTTTGCTCTGACCTGCAAAGGCCACCGTCACCTTCTCGCCCGGAGCTGCTGTTCCCCATACCGGCACCTCCATGCCCCGCTGGAGCACCATGTGAGGTGTGAAGACCTTGGAGAGCTTCACCTCGGCATGCAGGGCAGAGGCCAGCAAAAGAACGGAACAGAAAGTGAACCACAGGCATCCCATGGACGGTTGAAGTTTTGAAGTGAAGTGTGCTGACTGAGGGCGGGAAGCGGCTTGATTTGGAGT
>CAILZI010000068.1 GCA_903838675.1 uncultured Verrucomicrobiota bacterium | reverse complement strand
TCCCCAACTTCCCCAAATACCTCGGGGGGGTATACGCGCAGGCAGGCCTTTAAGGTGAGAAGCTTCAACCCTTTCCACCATTTCAACGCCTGGGTGTTCGCGCAGGCATCGCTCATGCGATGCCTGGTGGCGCGTTGCGGTCATTTCCAAAATTGCCACCAGGGGTGTTTCGGTGATTGGGCCTTGGAGACGCTGGCCACGTCGCCTGCCTTCCATGCGGCGTAGCGACCGTCGATCAGCTGCTTGAGGCGTCCGTAGGTGTCGTCGTTGAACGGGATGTGATACTCGGAGGGCAAGGAACCTTTAAGGGTGCCAGTCAGGTCCTCGATGTAACGCCCGTGCTCGTAGTATGCCGCAGCAAAGGCGTTGCCCTCATCGCTGAGCATGTCGTCGATGAGGCAGCGGTCGAGCTTCTCGAAGTAAGCCAGGGCGTTGAGCCGACCTTCGCGCACTGCGGTGTAGTCGTCAGGCCACTCGGTCCGCAGCCACCCAATGAGGAAGTCGTGCTCGATGCACCAGCGAAAGAAGAAGACGATGTGATGTGAAGCGTGCTCCTCGGGCAAACCGAATTGAGCAACGGCCTCGTCGTGCCACTTGGATTTGTCGTATGCCTTCGGCTGGTTCATTTCAAGATATGCGTAGCGATGCCTGAGATGGCTCCATGCTGCACCCATGTGCAGAGATAGAGCCCTCCAGGCTACCCAAGTGAAAGGCTTGGCAAGATGAAAGCCATGTACATCTGCAGCGCTTTCTGGAAATCGGCAGAGGGCGGTGGCGCGGGGTGAGACCAGGATGCGTTGAAAACAGGACTGCCGGCGGAGGGGGATCATCCTGATCCTCCATCTGGAGTGCTTGAGATGTTCGCACCCGCTGGGCAGTGTGAGAGCGTGAGGGATCGGGACGATCCCTCTCCTCCAGAACGCTGACGCATTCGCGGAGCACCTTTGGACCAGCACGCTCCATGGCTTCACTCGCGGCTTGGACTCTGGCTCCACTGTGCGTGGAACCAGACGAAGGATTTTCCTTGTTGGCCAGCAGGGTGACGAGAGTAAGGAGAGCCGCCCGGCTCGATGAATGCAAGCGCCCACTGGCATGCGCACGTACACCCCCCGGAGAAATTGGCGAACTTGGCGAAGCTTCTCCCGCCCCTGGAATACGCGCGCGAATACCCAGGCGTTGAAAAGGTGGAAATGGTTGAACTCTTCCAAGGCTGACCCCTGCCAGCTGCGGTGCCAGCCTCCGGCCTGCCGGGCGAGCGATGTTCATCGCGTGGGTGTCCCCCCCGGAGAATTTGGAGAAGATGGAGAAGATTCTCCGCACATGGAGCGCCCGCGCGTATACCCCCCCGAGGTATTTGGGGAAGTTGGGGAGGTTTCCTCGGCGGAGTCTCCGGCTGCAGCGCCGGGTCAGGCGGCTGCGCGCTGGTAAAACTGGAAGCAGACGCCTGAGGGCGCAATGAGATGAAACTCGCGCCTGCCCCAGGGTTTGAGTTCAAGCGGACCGACCCTGGCCGGGATCGCCCGATACTCATCGTAGAGGGCCTCAAGGTCGGAGACGCCGATGCTGAAGCTCGCATTGTCCGCCCAGTTCTGGTTGTCGTTCACGACGAGGTTGAGGGACACGCCATCGCGCCCGATGCCGGCCATGCCGTCGCCCTGCCAGAGGATGGAGAAGCCCAGGTGGTCCGCGTAGAAGCCGAGCGCCTCCGCCAGGCTGCCGATCGTGGGAATCAGGGGAGTGATGGAGTGGAAGGTGGGTTTCATAAACGCGGCTTCAATGAGGCACATCTGTGTGCCTGATAATGATCTGGCTGAACCGTTCTCAAGGCGAGACAAAAGTCACGGCATTGACCAACTCAGGAGGCTGCCCCTGCGAGTTGGCTGCGATGCTTGGCGAGGTCTCAGCTTCACCGTCCTGCTCTCAGATTCCCTTCCATGCACCGATGTATTGACCAGCTCAATTCCGCCAGGCATTGAGACGCGGCGAAAATGCGCCAAATGCGCCAAATCCACCGGGGGGGTGTATCCGTGAACGCCTGCTGTCCGGCCCGCAAGCCCGGGGTGCCAAGAATGAATCCCTCACCTATCAAACCCTGAAGTGCGATAGGCTCATTGTCGCCAAAGAAGATACCCTCCTCGAAGTGGCTCATTCCAGCGTTCCATTGATCCTGGATCATTCCTTGGCAGGCACCGTGGTTGATGCAGATTGAAAAAGTTCTCCACTGGCGAGACGGCGCACAAGCAAGGTGGCGCAGTGGCCATAGAGTGAGTAGCGGGGTGAATCATCCGCCACATAGCGGATGACGGCTGGAAAGAATGCCGTGCCCAGTTCGGCATTCGTTGCGATGGCGGCGTTGACCACGGCACTGAGGATCTGCTGTGGGTCAAGGATCGCGTGCGGCAGGGCGCTGACGGCTGGCAGTGCCACAAGCGATGGTTCCGAAACCGGAACCGCAGAGAAGGCGACCTGAAGCAAGACATGAGAAGGGCCAGTAATGTAACTGACCCCATAGAACTCACCGGACTGGATGTAACCTGGCATGGCTGAATGAAAGTGAGTCCTAGCCAACTCACATGACCTTCCAATACCAGATACCAATGTTGTCTGGCAAGCCTTGATCTCCATTCACAAGCCCCTCTGGCAAACCCTTGACTGTGGACGTTTCCACTCGGCGGGAGTGCGTGTGAGTATACCCCCCCGGTGGATTTGGCGCATTTGGCGCATTTTCGTCGGGACCTCGTGAAACGAGGCGGCTTGGGACAAGCCGCCCTACCCGCGCCGGGCATTCTTTGCGCCCAGCGTGAGAAGGTAGGGAGGGCTGTCCCCAGCCCTCCGCCGTGGGGGATAGGAACATGCGAATGACCGCCCAGCCCCAAGAGCGTCTGGCTCAGTGCAGTGCAGCTCAAATTCAGGAATTGCGGACTTCTAGCGAGACGTTGAGAACAACATCTGTATTGCTGAATCCGACGGCTTCATACTCGAAAACGATCGCGACAAAAAGCGTGGCGTCGATGAAGTCGCCCCGCTGATCACCGAAGACGATGCGTGTCACGTCCGCCGGGTTGTGCGCATTGCGCATATAGATAGAGCCATCAATGTAGCCGAGCTCGGGGTTGGCTGGGAATATGAAGGTCTGACTCCGCCAAACAGATGGACCATCGAGGGGCAGTTCGGCTCCGTCGAAACGGAATTCGGTGGAAACAGTCTCGCCATCCAGCTCGAATGGCTGAATCCCAATCCAGATGTCGAAAACATCGTCTCGACGTGAGATAAAGCCAGACGTGGGAATCAAGACGGATGTTGTGAAAGCCTCTGAGCTCATACCTCTGATTAAAGAATCACACCCGGCTCATACTTCGCCGCATGCGGGTACTCCTTCTTGATGGCGGCCACGTGGGCACAAAACGCATCCACCTGCTGCGGGGCGTCGCCGGCGTTGGCTTTGCCGGCATCCACGAGGCGCTGCATGTCTTCAGCGGTGAGGGTGAGGCGCACGTCTTCCACAAGGCGGGCGAGGAGATCGTTCTCGCGCACCTTGCCGGTGCGCATGTCCTTGGCCACCTGCACGGCGTGTTCTTTGATCACTTCGTGGGCGGTCTCGCGTCCGGCACCGGCTTTGACGGCTTCCATCATGACGGTGGTGGTGAGGAGGAAGGGCAGGTAGCGCATGAGCTCCTGCTCCACGACAGCTTCAAAGACTTCCATCTGATTGAGCACGGTGAGCAGAGTCTCCAGCAGGCCGTCCATGGCGAGGAAAGCATCCGGCAGCATGACGCGGCGCACGACGGAACAGGAGACGTCCCCTTCATTCCACTGATCGCCCGCCAGACCGGAGGCCATGGTGAGGTAGCCTTTGAGGATGACGTGCAGACCGTTGATGCGCTCGCAGGAGCGGCTGTTCATCTTGTGCGGCATGGCGGAGGAGCCCACCTGCCCTTTGGCAAAGCCTTCGCTGGCGAGTTCCTGCCCGGCCATGAGGCGCAGCGTGCGCGCAAAGCTGGAAGGACCGCTGGCCACCTGGCAGAGCGAAGCGATGACCTGCATGTCGAGGCTGCGCGGATAGACCTGCCCCACGGCATTGAAGGCCGCCGGCATGCCGAGGTGGCGCAGGATGCTGCTCTCCAGCTCCGCCGCTTTTTTCGTGTCTCCATTAAAGAGAGTGATCTGATCCAAGCGGGTGCCCACGGCACCCTTCAACCCACGGGCCGGATAGCTGGAGATGAGGTGCTGCAGATCGCCAAACGCGACGAGAAGCTCCTCTCCGAACATGGCAAGGCGCTTGCCCAGGGTGGTCACCTGCGCGGCCACGTTGTGCGTACGTGCCGTCAGCGGAATGTCACGCGTCTCAGCCGCGCGGCGTGCGAGGCCTGCGAGGGCAGCCACGCTCTTGTTGCGGATTTCTAATAGAGAGCGGAAAACCTGCAATTGCTCTACGTTCTCAGTAAGGTCACGGCTGGTCATGCCTTTGTGCAGATGCTCGTGGCCCGCGAGGTCGCAAAACTCCTCGATGCGCGCCTTCACATCATGCCGCGTCACGCGCTCGCGCTCCATGATGGATGCCACGTTGACCTGCTCCTTCACCTTCTCATAGGCCTCGATCACACCGTCCGGCACGCCGATGCCAAGGTCACGCTGACCTTTCAGAACTGCGATCCAATAATCACGCTCCAGTCTGACTTTCCCCTCAGGCGACCAGAGGGCGCGCATGGAGGCGGTGGCGTAACGTTCGGCGAGGACATTGGGGATGGAATCAGACATGGGAGGATTGATCTAGGCCAAGCGCGGCGATTTGGCAAATCGGTTGCCACAGGTAGAGCCACTGCAAAGAATCCAGGGCGGTTACTTGCCGTTCATGGCAATTGTTCCCAGAGACTGAATCACTGCAATAAAACCCCTCCCAGATGACGCGGCGTAACGTGTTGGATTACAAGGACCCATCGTAGTTGCCATGTAAATAAAATTTAGACCTGTGGACTGGCTCTAAGTTCCTCGGGTTTGATGCTTCTTATTCTGGATTGATAGCAATTGTATGAAATTCTTCAGCATTTCCGACGTTTTTTAGCTGACACACACTTTTGGTTTGCAATTGTGGCAATAATTCGCAAATCTACCAATTATCCCGAACCACACATTTAGCTGAACACCGATAATTACGCTGTAATGATAGAAATTATTGATTAACGTTGTTAACAACTTCCAACGAGACTCAATTTCGATTTTTACAGATGATTGCAGGTAACAAGACACACTCACAAATTTTATGGCCGATCTAGCAGCACCCGAACTCATGACCGTGAAAGAGACGGCGGAATACCTTCGCATCCCTCTTCCCACGGTTTATTACCTCGTCCAGCGCGGCCAGTTGCCCGCAGTGCAAATCGGCGGCCGCTGGCGCATCAAGCGCAGCCTGCTTGACCGCGATGTGCTGCGCAAGGAAGACGAGGCCGGACAGCCCACGGTCATGGTCGTTGATGACGATCCCGCTCTGCAGGCCCTCTTCAAGCAGTTCCTCAAGAAGGCGGGTTTCGGACGCCTCGTCGTTGGCACCGGCGCTGAAGCCATCACCATGGCGAAGAAGCAGAAGTTTGACTTCGTGTTCCTCGACCTCAAGCTTCCAGACGTTCCCGGAGACGAAGTGTATTCGCAGCTCAAGGCGCTCTACCCGGATCTCCCCATCGTGGTGATCACCGGCTACCCTGACAGCGAAATCCTCAGCCGCATTCTTTCCCACGGTCCGGTGACGGTGATCAAGAAGCCGATCGAATACGATCAGCTCAATCTCGCCGTGAAACAGCTTGGCCACAAAGGCGCCGAAGCCGCCGCCTGATTTTCAGACCGCCAGATCACTCTCCCCTCTTCAGCCCCGTCAGCATTGCTGGCGGGGCTTTTTTTTGGAGTGCGGTCGCGCAGCGAGACACGAGCGGCGCTACCGCTTTCGAGTGTCTCGTGACACACGTGAGCTGACCGGCTTGCGTAAATCCACCAGCGCCCGCCTTTGGATATCCCACGGAGCGTGTAAGCCGAACAGCCTGCGAAAAGCGGTAGCTGCGTTCGTTCCTCACTTCGCGACCGCACTCCAAATGAACGGCACCTCCGCCCGCATCACACCGCCGCCGCAGAGAAAAACACCTTCTCCGCCGTGCCGCGCAGCATCCAGGCCTTGTCCTGCTCGCTGAGGAAATCGAGGCGGTCACGGATGATCGAGATGGCGTTGTGGTAGTTGTGCCCGTGCTCCACCTGGAAGGGGCAGTCGCTGGCCCACATCACGCGCTGGGGGCCAAAGGCGTCCCGCACCTGCCGGACGAGCGGGCCCATGTCGGTATACGGGGCCTTCTTCGCACCCAGGGCATAGAAGGCGGAGGCCTTCACGTGTGTTTTGGCATGGCGTGCCAGCCGCAGCAGGTTTTGCACTTCCTCAGGCCTGGCAGCGCCTGCCATGCCCAGACGGGCGAAATGATCCACCACCACGCCCGTGTCCGGGTACCACTCACACATCTTGTCCAGCAGCGGCAGCGTGTCCGGATTGATCAGCGGGCAGACATTCACCTTCAGCTCCGCCGCCGTCTTCCACAGCGTGGCCATGCCTGGAGAGCCCAGCCAGTCAGACAGATTCTTCGCCTTGCCGGCAGAGATGCGGAAGCCGCGCACGCCCTGCTTCACCAGGCTGCGCATGGTTTCAGCCAGGCCTGCCGCGTGCTCGTCCACGATGGCAACGCCGCTGAAGACGCCGGGATGGGCGCGCATCATTTCCAGCATGTAGCGGTTGTCCGTCTGGTAGTAGCTCATCTGAATGAGCACGATGCGGTTCACTCCCTCTGGCTTGCAGTGGGCAAACAACTGCTCCGGGGTGAAACTCGGCGGCTGCATGTCGCTGACGGCAAAGCCCCGGGCTAGCGGATACTTTTCCACATCAGGCGTCCACACATGCACGTGCGCATCGATCCAGTTCCCCTTGCCAAAGGCGGGCAGGAGGGAACAACCCGAGAGAGCGGCGGCGGAGGCAAGGAACGAGCGGCGTGTCTGATTCATCTTCCTTAATCGTAGCGAAGAACTTCCCTTTTGCGCAAGCCTTTGCACCGGCGGCAGAAATCATTCATCATGCCGCCATGTCCCGACTGCGCCGAATCTGTGTCTACTGTGGTTCCTCCCTTGGCAATGATCCCATCTATCGTGCCGCTGCGCATGATCTCGGCGCCTTTCTGGCCAGGAGTGGCATCGGCGTCGTTTATGGCGGCGGAAATATCGGCCTGATGGGCGCGGTGGCAGATGGTGCGCTGTCCCAGCAGGGCGAGGTGATCGGCGTGATCCCGAAGTCCCTCATGGAAAAAGAACTGGGCTATGGCGGCGTCACCGAACTGCACGTCGTGGGCAGCATGCACGAGCGCAAACAGATGATGGTGGACCTCAGCGACGGCTTCATCGCCCTGCCCGGAGGATTCGGCACGCTGGATGAGCTTTTTGAGACCCTCACCTGGCTGCAGCTCTCCTTTCACGACAAACCTGTGGGCCTGCTCAACATCGGAGCCTTCTTTGACGGCTTGATCGACTTTATCGGCCACATGAGCCGGAGCGGCTTTGTCAAATCTGAGCACGCCGCCTGCCTTCTGGTCGAAAGCGATCCTGCCGCCCTGCTGGCCCGCATGGAGGCCTTTCAGCCACCGGATCTGGGAAAATGGATCGAAAAACTGGCCGCCGAGGCACGGTGAATGAGCCGCAAAGATGCAGCGCCGCGAGGTGAGTCTGCTGCTCCCCTGCGCAAGGGAGGCTTGTTCGCAGGATTTACCTTCGTAAAGTACACTTCTTGACAGGTTATTAACAGTCGGTTGGGAATTCTCATTTCTGCCTTTGCCGGAATCATCGGTTAAAGGATTGGCCCACCGCCTCATCAGTGCCCCCATTGCAAAAAACAGGACGTGGAACCCTTGTGTTTGAATCGTGGAACGCGCAAAGGGATAGGCAAACTGAAACAATTTCGACACGCATTGCGCCTAGAGCCTCTTGAAATCCACCCCTTAGGAAACTTTTTCACAAGACGAATAAATCATAATTTATTTCGTTTATTTTCAATATTTTACACACACATATTACAATGCAAACCACTGGCATCCAATCAAGTTTGGACAAATGCGAAGAACTGTCATTGCTGTGAAAAAGCCGATTGACCGTGTTTTTAGGCCATTGAGTTTTCGACACCCTTTATCCCCTAATCCGAGGCGCCCATTGATCCATTTTCGCCGCGCTCAAAACCTTTCATATTTGACAATTCAGATTCTCTTCAGCCCAGAAGACGCAGCCTTTCTGTGAATCATGCGCGATTTGTTCACACCTCCTGTTGAAAATCTTTTTCGACGGTGCAGGACCACCTAAATCGTTGACTTTGGGAGGCAAGAAGCCCCGCCTTCCCATTGCGGCATTGCATTCCCTCAGCTTCTCCCACCCTTTCCCATCATGCACGCCTACCAAATCACCGGAACCACCGGCCTCAATTCCCTGAAGGCCGTCACACTGCCAGATCCAACGCCCGGCCCTGGAGAGGTTTTGGTGCGTATCCGCGCCGCCTGCCTCAACTACCGGGACTACATGAATGTCATGGGCATTCGTGGGGTCACCGGGCCGGTGCCGCGCATTCCCTGCTCCGACGGCGCAGGAGAAGTGGTAGCGGTAGGGGCTGGAGTAACCCAGTTCAAACCCGGCGACCGCGTCGTCTGCCCCTTCATGCCTAGCTGGCTGGAGGGAGAGTTTACCCAGCATCACTCATCTCAGGCCCTTGGAGGTGCGGTGGATGGCCTGCTGCGCGAACTGGCGGTCATCCGCGCCGAAAGCCTGCTGCCCATCCCGGACTACCTTTCCACGGAAGCTGCCGCCACCCTGCCCTGCGCCGCCGTCACCGCCTGGGATGCCCTGCACTGCCGGGGTGCGCTGAAAGCCGGAGAAACCGTTCTCATTCTCGGCACCGGCGGTGTTTCCATCTTTGCCCTGCAGTTTGCCAAGCTGGCCGGCGCCCGCGTGCTGGCGACCACCAGCAGTGATGAGAAGGCCGGGCATCTCCTCAAACTCGGGGCCGATGCGGTGCACAACTACAAGACCGATCCCGACTGGGACAAATGGGCCGTGGCCCAAACCGGCGGCCTGGGCGTGGACAAAGTCATCGAAATCGGCGGCCCTGAAACCCTCAATCACTCGGTCAAAGCAACCCGCTTTGGCGGGCACATCGCCCTCATCGGCGTGCTCACAGGCACCAGCGGTGATGTGCAGACCGTGCAGATCCTGCGCAAAGGCATCCGGCTGGACGGCATCTACGTCGGCTCACGCGAGATGTTTGCCCAGATGCTCGCCGAAATGGAGCGCGTGAAACTGCAGCCGGTGATCGATTCCACCTTTGAGTTCAGAGACGCCCCGGCCGCCTTCCAGCGCATCGCCAGCGGGAAGCACTTTGGGAAGATTGTGATTCGGGTGTGAAGGGGGGGGAGAAGGGCGAAAGAATAACCAAGCTCGGCGCGGCAGCGTCTTGGACTGCGGTGGCAGAGATGCACGGCGCAAGCCTGCATCGGCGACACCGCTTTCGCAGGGTGTTGAGTATTCTTCGGTCCTACTCCGCCGTCCGGCCTGCGAAAGCGGCGTCGCGCCTAGGCTTGCCGCCGCAGTCCAAGACGCTTCGCGCTCGCGGTCGCACTGGCCCGGACGCTACCGCCACAACAACCCCGAAAACTTCTTCGCCACGGCCTGCCGATGCTTCGGCCATTCACGCGTGACAAAGGTCGGCCAGTCTTTCGTGGTGGTCAGCTTCTTCCCGTCCGGCGTGTAGAGAATGAGCATCACCGGCAGCCGCCCCTCGCACAGGGTCGGGTGCTCCGTGAGCGCAAAGCACTCGTGCAGCTTCACCTGCACTTCCGGTGACTCGTTCGCATAGGATACCTTCAGGGTTCCACCCGCAGGCCATGGGATGGAAAGCGGCACCAGTTCATCCAGCCAGCTCACCTGCCCCTGGGCCAGATGCTGATGGAAGGCGCTCATCAGCGGCACTGCCTGCGCTTCCTTCACCAACGAGAATCCTTTGAACGCACGGCCGAGGCAATCAGTGATCGCATCCGCATCAAAGCGCGGAAACTCCAGCTCAGGCAAGGTGGCGTGAACGAGGTCCACCCGGGCCATGAATTGTTTCAGCCGATGATCCATCAGCGGCAGATCAAACGCTCCCGCGCGCTGGGCTTCAGCGAGGCAGCGCCCGCTGGCGATGGGATCAAGGTCGCGCTGCTGCGCCTTCTGCTCGATGACGAGGTCGCGGTAGCGCACCACCTTCATCGCAGCCACACGCTTGTTCTGCGCATCAAAGAGATGCTCCACCGTAGTGCTCAGATGCTGGGGAAACATCTCCGCGATCCACGCCGGCTGCACGGCGGTGGCGAGACTGAGCAAGGTCAGCGGGTTGGGGCCGCGCGAGGGTGCTTCCCGCAGATTGGCCGCCACGAAAAACGCAGCCTCCTGCACCACGCTCTCACGCACGAGCTGGCCTTGGCGATGCTCGGTGAGATCGCACTCGGGCTTGCCGGGCACGCGGCGTTTGGCCAGTTGATCCACGAATCCGGCCATCAGACAGCGGAGGAGGGCTTCGTCGGTGGATGGGTTGGGGAGTTTTGGCTGGCACTTGGCAAGTGCCACTCCTTGGACGGCGTGCAGGATCTGCTGGCAGGTCTGCTCCACCTGCCGGGCCACCTGCGCATTGATGCCATGGCTGCGGCAGCGCTCAAAGCTGAAACCGTTCTCTTTGGCGAAGTCGTAGGCCCGCATCAGCGTGATGAAGTCGGAGTCTCCGCTGTCTTCGAACATCTCGCGCAGGCCCTTCATTTGCGCATCATCGCGATCCAGCCGCGCCAGCAAATCACGCCCGCTGACGAGAGCGGCGCACAGGGCCGCATCCGGCACGCAGCCACGCTGGCTGGCCTCGATGAGCATACGTGAGTAGCGCGGGTGCATCGGCAGACGCAGCATGTGGCGGCCCACCGGGGTGAGCTCTGCCCTGCCCTCGTGCAGGGCTCCCAGCATGGTCAGCAGCTTCTCCGCACGCACCACGGCCTGCGGATCAGGTTTGTCCAGCCAGTCAAACGCGGCCGCTTCCTGAATGCCGAGCGAGTGCAGCAGCAGCACCACTTCCGCAAGGTCACTGCGCTGAATCTCCGGCGTATTTCGTTCTTCACGGGTCTGGTGGCCGATGGAGGTCCACAAGCGATGACAGGTGCCGGGTGCCGTACGGCCAGCACGGCCTTTGCGCTGGTCCGCACTGGCCCGGCTGATTGGTTCCAGCAGCAGCGTGCCGATGCCGCGCTCTGCATCGTAACGCGCCACACGCGCCACGCCGCTGTCCACCACGTGGCGGATGCCATCGATGGTGATGCTGGTTTCAGCCACGTTCGTAGCTACGATGACTTTGCGCAGCGCGTTCGTAGCAAAGGCGCGGTCCTGCTCCTGCGGCTCCAGTTCACCATGCAGGGGAATGCAGGCCACACGCTCCTGCGTTCTCATGCCTCTCAGTGCATCCAGCGTGCCATTGATCTCTCCGCGCCCTGGCATGAAGACAAGTATGTCGCCGGGCTCGCCTTCATAAAGAATGCGCTCCACCGCCTCCGCCGCCTGCACCGTCAACGGACGCTGATCAGGCACCGGCAGATAACCCACCTCCACGGGAAAGCTCTGCCCTTCGGAAACCAAGATCGGGCATGAGTTCAAATACGCCGCCACCGGCTCCGCATCGAGAGTTGCAGACATCACCAGCATGACCAAATCGGGCCGCTGGCTCTGCTGCAAATGCTTCACCAAGGCCAGCGCCACATCGCTGAGCAGGTTGCGCTCATGGAACTCATCGAAGATCACAGCGCCGATATTCGACAGCGCCCGATCATCCTGCAGCCAGCGCAGCAGAATGCCCTCCGTGACGAAGCAGATGCGCGTGCCCACGCTGGTGTGGTCATCAAACCGGATTTGATAACCGACCTCCGCGCCGAGCTTGCCCCCGCGCTCCGAGGCCACACGTGCCGCCACGGTGCGTGCGGCCACGCGGCGCGGCTGCAGCACCACGATCATCTTGTCCCCGGCCACGCCCGCATCCAGCAGCATCTGCGGCACCTGCGTCGTTTTGCCCGAGCCCGTCGGCGCCACCAGCACCAGCCGGTTGCCGCCCTGCAGCGTGCGCAGGATGTCGGCGTGAATCTTCCAGATGGGGAGCGCGGTGGGGGCAGGCATGAAGTGGGGCGCTCGCTATAAACCAGAACTTCAACTTTTTCGACGAACGATGGTGGATTCCATCCACGGGCTGCGTTTCGTCGGTTCAACCTACCAACCACTTATGCACCGCCTTTCCTCCCTCCTCCTCGCCATCACCCTCTGCGTCGCAACGACAACTCGCTCGGAGGATTTGAAAGCGGTCGCAGCCACTCTCGATGGTTATCGTTTCGAATTCGCCTGCAAGGACCCCATGCCGGAAAACCCCAAGCCCGGCGCTGACGGCATCTCTGCGCGTGCAACGACCGATCCCGCGACCAACGACAAGTTCACCGACACGCGCAAGTTTGGCGGCGAACCCGGCAAGCGCTACAAGGTCACCCTCCGCGTGCGCGGCGTGGTGGAGCCGATGATGTACAAAGACGGCCAGCAGGTGGGCGAGTACTTCTACATCGGCGGCGCTCCGAACAACGCCACCTACAACATCTACCAGCTCACCGTCTCCGCCCCGGCGCAGCACTTCTTCTTCAACCGCCAGGACAAGGTGGGCCACAAGATCTTCACCATCGACTACACCGCCACCATCGAAGTCGAAGGCGGCGCCACGCTCACCTTTCACGGCAACGGCCAGAACGGCCACATGATCACCAACTTCGCCAAACTCGTCGTCCCCGAGGTCGCCCCTGCCCCGCAGCCTTTCAATGGCCAGTTCATCCAGCTCAACGTGGTGGACGTGGCGGAGGTGAAGTGAGGAGGGCCAGATATGCGCAGCCGTCTTTTCATTTCACTCGCGTCTTTCCTGCTTGCGGCTGTTTCCCTGCAAGCTGCTGCGCCGAACATCATCCTCATCATGTCGGATGACATGGGCTTCTCGGACCTCGGCTGCTACGGCGGAGAAATCCAAACGCCGAATCTGGACCGCCTTGCGAAGGGCGGCGTAAGGCTCAGCCAGTTCTACAACACCGGGCGCTGCTGCCCCACGCGGGCGTCGTTGCTGACCGGGCTGTATCCGCATCAGGCCGGCATCGGGCACATGATGGAAGACCGCGGGCATGATGGCTACCGCGGCGATTTGAACAACCGCTGCGTGACCATCGCCGAGGTGTTGAAACCAGCAGGCTACCGCACCTATGCCGTGGGCAAATGGCATGTGACCAAGCATGCATTTCCGGAAGGCCCCAAGCTCAACTGGCCGCTGCATCGCGGCTTTGACCGCTTCTACGGCACGATCACCGGCGCAGGCAGCTTTTATGATCCGGGTACGCTAACCCGGGATGACAGGATGATCTCGCCCTTCGCTGATCCTGAATACCAGCCGAAGCAGTACTACTACACCGATGCCATCAGCGACCATGCGGTGCGCTTCATTGATGAACACACCAGCGCACAGAGGGACAAACCCTTCTTCCTCTACATGGCCTACACCGCCGCCCACTGGCCCATGCACGCGCTGGAAGAGGACGTGGCCAAATACAAAGGCAAGTATGACGTCGGCTATGAGTCCGTGCGGCAGTCACGGCTGCTCCGCATGCAGCAGATGGGATTGATTGCCAAGAACGCGGAGCTTTCCCCCACGAAAGGCGACTGGACGCAGGTGGACAATAAGGAGTGGGAGACCCGCTGCATGGAGGTCTTTGCCGCGATGATCGACCGCATGGACCAGGGCATAGGCCGCGTGGTGAGCACGCTTGAGAAAAAGGGCCTGCTGCAAAACACTCTCATCCTTTTCCTCCAGGACAACGGCGGCTGCCAGGAAGCCATCGGCCGTCAGGCGAAGCCACCTGCTTCCAATGAAAAGACCTTTCCCGTCATCGCACAGGATGCGATTCGACTGGACGTCATCCCCAAACAAACACGCGATGGCCGGCCGGTGAAGCAGGGCCTGGGCACCATGCCCGGCGGCCCCAACGACTACATCGCCTATGGCGAAGCCTGGGCCAATGTCTCCAACACACCGCACCGCGAGTACAAGCACTTCGTGCATGAAGGCGGCATCTCCACGCCGCTCATCGCCCACTGGCCTGCGGGAATACCTGCAGCACAAAACGGCAAGATCACACCGCAACCCGGCCACTTGATTGACCTCATGGCGACCTGTGTCGCAATTGCTGGAGCCAAGTATCCTGCCGATTTCAATGGGCAGGCCATTCAACCGATGGAAGGCATAAGTTTGATGCCCGCCTTTCAAGGACGAAGCGAAGGCACGCGTTCCATCTTCTGGGAGCATGAAGGCAACCGTGCTCACCGCCTCGGCCCGTGGAAGCTCGTGGCCAAGGAAAACAAACCTTGGGAACTCTACAACATGGATCAGGACCGGGCCGAGCTGCATGACCTTTCTGCAGCCGAACCCGAGCGCGTCAAAGCCATGGCTGCGGCATGGGAAACCTGGGCGGCACGTGCGCAAGTGCTGCCCGTCGGCGCTTGGAAAAAGCCGGCCTCACCCTTGGGACGCAAAAACGGGAAGGACTAAAAAAGTAAGATGCAATATTGATTTTGGAACAAATCGTGCTCCCATCTTTCCTTATGGACCTTTCCCAAATTGCTCTCGATGCGCCTACTCTCAAACTGAGTCTAACCATCGTCGGCGGTCTGCTGCTGATAGCGATGGTCCGAATTGTGTTCCTTCTGCGCACCAACGCCCGCCTCCAGGAGAGCACTTCCAAAATGGAGCAGCAGGTGCTCAACCAGCACCATGAAATCCTCTCGGTGCGTTCAGACTCCAATGCCTGGCGCGGCGAGATGCAGAAAATGTTTGATGCTTTTCGTGCAGAGTTTTCCAAACGTCTGGTTGAATCCGAACAACGTTATCAAGAAGTGCAGCAGCGCTGTGAAACAGCCGTCAAACCGACTGAGGTATTTGCTGCGCCACCACCCCCGCCGACCGTTTTGACGAAGATTGTGGCGCCGGAAGAGAAAGCAGTGCTGCCCGTTCCCGCGCTGAACATCTCCTGAACCACAGCCTTGGGGAATGCCTTGTGGAATTGAAATTCCGCTAAAGCGAAGGAACACTCAGAAGATTGATTTGGAACAACATTTGCTACATAAACGGGAATGAATAGTGATATGCCTCAGGACAAACTGATATTAATTTTTGGACTCAGCGCGGTCACCGCTTTCTTTTTGCTGTCCTTGGTGCGCATCTTTCGGCTTTCCCGCGCAAACAGCCGTTTGCGGGTTGAAAGCGCGAAGATGGAAAAGCAGGCCGTGCTCCAGCAAATAGAGGTCACCGCCATTCACCATGACTCCATGTCCTGGAGAGCCAAAACCCAGCGTCAGTTTGATGCCCTGCGCAGCGAACTCTCCCACCGGCTGCTTCAGGTTGATCAGGGTGGCGCTAACGCCCTGAAGGAAATGGATGCCATGCATCAGCAGACGCTGGCCGTCGCACTGGCCAAAGTCTCTGAGCTTGAAGCTGCGCTTGCCGCCAAGCCGCCAGCTTTCACACCGCCGGCATTTACGCCCCCAGCTCCCGTCGCTGCCGCGCTGCCCAAGCCTCCGCCGCCCCCATCTTCCCTGCCAGCGTTGCCCGCCATGGATACGTTGCGCATCCAGTCTCTTGAGACTGAACTCGCTGCGGCCAAGGCGGAAATCCTCAATGCCAGGCAGCAGAACTCCACACTGCAGCGTGCCTTGCTGATTGCGCGGCGCAGACTGCCTGTGGCTGCTGTGCGCAAAAGCCCCCCAAAAAGCATGGCGCGCTGCGCCTGAGCGAAGATATCGCCCAACTGTTTTTTCCTCTCGCCAATGGTGAGAGACCGTCTTTATTCAGAGATGTAAAGCAGGCGCTCAGCCTTGCATGACACTCCACACCTATTTCGCCCCATGACTGAAAATCCCACCGCAGAGTCCGCCTTTGGCAGCAGTCTGCCTCATGATCCTTTTCAAGCTGCGAAGGCCAGCGCATTGAAAGCCGCTGAGGAACTGCGCGCAGCAGCTGCCCAGAAGGCGTCCGAATTCCGCAACGCTGCAGAAGCACGGGCCCAGCAGTTCCGCGACACCGCAGAGCAGAAGGCCACTGACATCAAGGAAAAGGCCGGTGAATTCGCCGACCACACATTCTCTGAAGCCCGAGTACGCTATGATGATCTGCGTGCTGAGGCGGAAAAATTCGCCCGTGAAAAGCCCCTGCAGGCGCTGCTCACCGCGTTTGGCATTGGTTTTGTCGTCGGGGCCATTCTGCGCCGCTGACACTCCATCGCGCCCCACTAAGCCTTCATGAACTCAGGCACGCCGCCCGCCCCCGAGGAACGCGCCAGCGCAACAGGATTGCTGCGCGCCGTTGCCTTGTATATCGAAGCGCGCGGACGTCTGCTGCATATCGAAGGCCAGGAGGCAGGCGGCCGCCTAGCCAATCTCTCCAGCATGTTCATGCTGGCCTTTGCCGCACTCATCATCGGCTGGATGCTGGCCGCTCCCGCACTGGTCTGGATCATTGCTGATTTCAACGGCTGGCACTGGACCCGGGTGGCGCTTGCCGGCGCTGGCATTCATCTTTTTCTCGGCCTGCTGCTCCTCGCGGGTCTGAAATCAAGGCTGCGCGGCATGCAGCTCTTCGAGGAATCCTTCAACCAACTCCGCCGAGATCGCGAATGGCTCGCCAGCAACAAGCACAACTGACTCCAAAGCAGCAGGCTTTGCGAGATCTCGAGGACGCCCGCGCGTCTCTCGCTTTCCATGCCTCGCATGCGGTGGAGGAATGGAGTCCAAAGGCCTTGTTCACCCGCAGCGTGGAAAAACACCGCGCGCTGTGGATCGGTGCCGCCGCCGTCGCAGGCATGGCTGCGCTGAAAGCGATCTGGCCGGTGCGAGGCACCCAGCGCCACGCTGAAGGTTCCCTTAGTGGCGTGGAGCGCAGCGGATTGTTTGCTCTTCTCCTCAGCCCGCTGCTTGCTCTTGCTCGTAAATCCGTAATGAACTACGGCACTCAATTGTTTGAAACTTATCTGCGTCAGAAAATTTCTCCGAACGTCCCGGATTCCGAAGCAGTCTAGCGTCATCATCCTTTCATGTCTGAATCCACCCAACCTCCACAAGATCTGATCCCTGTTTTAGGTTCCGTCGCTGATTACCTTCAATTTTGTGTCGATTACGATGCCTCAGATCTGCATCTGTCCACCGGGGCCAAGCCCTCCTGGCGGCGCTTCGGCATTCTTCAGCCCATCTGGGACAACACCGCGCTGCTCACCGCCGAAGACACCCGCCGTCTGGCCTTTTCGTTGATGAACGAAGTGCAGCTCCAGACATTTGAAGGTCGCGGTGATGTGGACTTTGCCTACTCCCCTGGCTTTGGCCGCTTCCGTGCATCCGTCGTCAAGCAGCGCCTTGGCATTGAAATGGTGTTCCGCGTCATCAAGACCCAGATTAAATCCATTGATGACCTCGGCCTGCCCAACACCGTCAGGACCCTGACCCGCTTTCACAACGGCCTCATCCTGGTGACAGGTTCCATCGGCAGCGGCAAATCCACCACGCTTGCCGCACTGCTTGATGCCATCAATTCCGAACGTGATGATCACATCATCACCCTGGAAGACCCCATTGAGTACCTTTTCCCTTCGAAAAAGTGCCATGTGACACAGCGCGAAGTTCACACGCACACAGCGTCGTTTGGCGCCGCCCTGCGCGGCGCTCTCCGTGAAGACCCTGACGTGATCATGGTGGGTGAAATGCGCGACTTGGAAACTATCTCTCTCGCCATCACCGCAGCCGAAACGGGGCATCTGGTGCTCGGCACCCTCCACACCAGCAGCGCGGCACGCACACTTGACCGCGTTCTCGACGTGTTCCCGATCGATCAGCGAGATCAGATCCGCATCATGGTGTCGGAATCATTGCGCGGCGTGCTTACCCAGCAGCTGATTCCCCGTGCGGACGGCAACGGTCGTGTCATGGCGCTCGAAGTTTTAATCAACACCCCTGCGGTCGGCGCCTGCATCCGCGATGGCAAAACCTTTATGATTCCAGGTGTCATGCAGACCGGCAAGGCTGTCGGCATGATCCCGATGGACGATTCGCTGCGCAATCTCTACTCCTCAGGATTAATCTCCCGTGAAGAATGCGAACGACGCGCCGAAGACAAGACCATCATGAAGAAGTTCTTCGAATCCTGATCCACCCCCAGACCCCAGCGTACGTCTCATGCCGATCATTGAGCAATATTTCCATCAACTCATCGATATGGGGGGCTCAGACCTCCATCTCAGCCAAGGCCAGCCGCCCAAGGTGCGCGCCCATGGCAGCATCAAGCCCATCTCCGAAGAGATCCTCGACGAAGCAGTCATGACAACCATGCTGCGTGAGATCTGTGAAGCAAAAGCGTGGGAGAAGTATCTTGAAAAAGGCGATCTCGACTTCGCCTATGAAATGGATGAGAACAGCCGTTTCCGCTGCAACTACCTGAAGCAGCAGCATGGCCTCGCGGCTGTCTTTCGTATCATTCCCACCAAGATCGCCAGCCTTGAGCAGCTCGGCATTCCGTCCGTGGTGAAGGAATTTTGCAACATCCGCAGCGGCCTCGTGCTCGTCACCGGCCCCACCGGCTCCGGCAAGTCCACGACACTTGCGGCCATGATTGATTACATCAACACCAATTTCACCCGCCACATCATCACGGTGGAGGAACCCATCGAATTCGTACATCGCAATAAAAAGAGCATCATCACACAGCGCGAAGTGCCGATCCAAACCTCTTCTTTCGCCGACGGCCTGCGTGCCGCCTTGCGTGAGGACGCGGACATCGTGCTCGTCGGTGAAATGCGCGACCTTGACACCATCTCGCTGGCTTTGACTGCGGCGGAAACCGGCCTGCTCGTGTTTGGCACCCTGCACACCAACAACGCACGCAAGACCGTTGACCGTATCATCGACGTCTTCCCCTCAGACCAGCAGAGCCAGGTGCGCACCATGCTGGCGGCTTCGCTCAAAGGCGTGGTCGCCCAGCTCCTCATGAAGAAGTCTGATGGCAAGGGACGTGCCGCTGTGAATGAAATCCTGGTTTCCACCCCCGCAGTCGGTGCCATCATACGTGAAGGTGCCACGCAGAAGCTTTACGACGTCATCATCGGCGGCAAGGCCCAAGGCATGCAGTTCATGGACGAAGCCATCTGGCAGAAGCTCCGTGACGGCTATGTCACCCCGATGGAAGCCTACATGAAGGCCATCGACAAGAACCGCTTCAAAGCCTTCCTTCCTCCCGAAGATGCCGGAGTTGGCCTCGCCAGCGGTGGCGACGCAACCAAATAGGCAGACGCGGAAGTGCCGCGAAGCCAGTTGAGTCTTGCCGCAGCATCTGCGGTGAATTAACATCGTTCTAATTCAAGGATGAGCACGGCTTCCGAAGACATGACGTCAGACCAGCCGCAACGCACCAGTCATCAGCCTGGCCCGTTGGCAATCCTTGCTGTCACTGCGATTGGCGGAGTCATTGGCTCACGCCTCGGCAAAGCCCCCTTGTTTCTCGCTGCAGGCGCGGCTGCGCTGGCGCTGCTGAATCAGAAAAAGACCGCCGCTCCACCTGCCAGACCTCAGCCCCAGCCACAGCCTGTACCTCAGCCTGAAAACCCTGCGCAGCATCAGGTGGAGGAGTGGCTTTCCCGCCAGATCATTCGCGAAGAGCAGGCTCCTGTCATTGATTTCTCCAAGGCTGACCTCCCTCCTGCAGAAGAGCCCGAAGATGACTATCATCCGGGATCCTTTCTTTTGGATGATGCCGACGAATTTTCCGCCGTTCCATCACCCGGCAACGATTCCTTTGCCGGTCTCACGGAACCCGCGCCGCAGCCGCTTCCAGAGCCTGCCCCAGAGATGGAGCGAGTCGAAGAGGAACAAGCGGAAGACGAGCAGGAAGCTCCCCTTCCCCCGCAGCAGTCATTGGAGCCCTCGCCTCCCGCTGCCGCAGATGCCGCGTGGACTCTCGGTGTTGATCCCATGCCGAGCTTGAACGATCCCGCGCCCTACGTAGCCCCGGCTGGCAGCTTGTACTTCAGCACTCCGGTGCGGCAGGAGGTCCCCATCACCAAACAGGAGCCGCCGCGCTCGCACATGTTCTCCACGGCTCCTCTGCGGCAGGAAGAGCCAGGACCACCGCTCTTTTTTTCCACTTCGGTGTTCCAGGGGGCCGCATTCCCGGATGAAATCAAGGTCGCTCCCACGATTGAACCCGTGCCGCCACTGACACCGCCGACGCCGTCCGCTGAGGCCCCCATGCTGAGAGCCGAGCCACTGATTGAGCCTCCCCCTGTTGCAGTTACTGCACCGGAGATCCCGGTAGAGCTTGCGGCTCCTGGAGACGCATCTTTTGATTCGCCCCTGGCAGCCATGCCCGAAAACCCCTGGCAGCCTGAGCCCAAGGTGTTTGCTGCGACGCCCTCAGTTCCAGTTCAGACTCAGGCGACGAGCACCGTGGTTGAAGCCGAGATCATTTTGCGTCCGCGTGCGCCGACGCAGAACGCCGTCGCCGCGAAATCCAAATTTAACCCTGCCAGCTTCGGCAAGCCTTTCTCCGACGAAGTCAGCGCTCCTCCGCCTGCGGAAGCTGCCAATGACGCACACTTTCCGGGACCGCTGCAATCTCAGCGCGATCCCAAACCCCACCCCACATGGCGTTCCTGGTGGAGAGGTGATTGATCCCAATTACGCCCGAAGCCCTTTTCTTCTGATCAGCCACACGACCACGCAGATGCCCAGCAGCGTCAGCGCAAACCAGTCGCCAAACCGTGCATAGAGCGTGATGTGCCCCACACGCGGCACTTTGACCTCGCCAGGCAGCGTTCCTTCGATGAAGGACAAGCCGGTATCGGGATCACTGAGTTTGGCGGTGACACGACCGCAGGTGTCGATGAAGCAGCTCACGCCCGTATTGGTGGCACGCACCATGGGGCGGCGCAGCTCGATGGCACGGAAGAGCGCATTCGTCATGTGCACTTCAGGCTCTTCACTTTGCAGGAACCAGCCATCATTGGTGATGTTCACGATCATCTGCGGCGCCCCGCGCACAAACCTGCGCGCCAGACTGCCCACGGTGTCTTCAAAGCAGATGAGCGGAATGATCTGCACCTGCGGCTGCTCCAGCAGCAGCGGCTCGATTTTGTCCCCCGGTGTGAAAGCCCCCTCAAACATGCTGCGAAAAAGCGAGAACGGCGGGATGTCTTTCAGCGGCAGGTACTCGCCGAAGGGCACCAAGTGTACTTTGTTGTAATCCTGCCGATGCGCGGAGTTGCCTCGGAACAGCACGGCGGACACATGCCCAATTTCATCACTTTCAAACAGCTCCGTGCCAAACAGCAGGCTGAAGTCTCCTGCATGCAGCATGTCATCGAGGTAATTCTTATGATAGTCCTCCGGGAGTATGGGGCCTTTGTAATCCAGATGAATCGGCAGTGAGCTTTCCGGCCAGATGATGAGGTCAGTGGAGGTCTTGCCTTCCTTCGCCGTGCCATACATGCGCGTGAACTGATCGAGGTGCTGATAGGTTTGTTCAGCCAGCCTGCCAGTGGCAGCATCCACCAGCGCCACATTGGGCTGCACCAGAACCGTGCGCACCGTGATGGAGTCCGGCTCTTTCTCCGTGAGCTTCAGCATGCCATAACCCGCCGTGCAGAGCATCAGGATCAACGCCACGGTGAAATCGAGCCGGGTCTTGCACGTCCCATCCCCGCGATAGGCGGTGATGAGGCGCGTCAAGGTGTTCCAAGCCGTGCAGGCTACGAAGACCGGGAGGAAGGACAGACCAAAGACGCCCACCAAATCCGCCGCCTGGATCAGTGGCAGATTCCCATGCATCGCCACACCAAGGCCGTTCCAGCCAAAGCCAGTGAAGACCGTCGTGCTGCGCAGCCACTCACACGCGACCCATGCCGCCGCTGCGAGAAATGAACAGGCCAGAGAATGCAGCGTGCTGGGCCACCACGCATCCTTGGTCAGCGTGGTCATGTTCGGTCTGGCAAAACGATGCGTGAACCAGGCCCACAGCCCGAAGTAAACCGCGCAGTAGCCAGCAAGGCCAATCAGCGCCCCCAGTCCCAGCAGCTCCGGTCCCAACCCCACCCAGGTGTCATCCACCGCTCCGCCAAGCCTGACACGCGCTGAATGATGCACCCATTTCAGGTTGGGCAGAAAGAAGGCGAAGCCGGCAAGATAACCGCGCCAGAACGGGCGCACTTTGACACCGTCGAAATTCTTCCACGGCCACAGGACGGCAAGCAGAGGAAAGAGCCAGAGCCAGACTGCAAGGTTGGAGTTCCAGCCTGGAAAGGCAAACATCAGAATCACACCGCTGAGCAGCGGGGCGATGAACATGAACAGGCGCAGGCGTTTGGTATCAGTCACGGGCCGGGATCATGCCGTCGCCAGACGAAAAGCCAAATGTACATTCCATCAATTTGGTCACGTCCGATTCCTCCCAAAAGTTGTCCGCACATCAGACTGGTCAGATGGCGTTATTTCGGGCGATAATCCAATTCACCAACCATGAAAGCAATCCTGCTCATCCTCTTCACCGCCGTTTTAGCCCATGCTGCACCCACCGGCCCCATCCGCGTGCTGTATCTGGATGCTGAGGGCAAGGAACAGTCCGCCGTCGGTCCACTGCATGAAGCCATGCGTGACCTGGGACGCGATGCGATCTGGTTTGATTATGCCAAAGAGGAACTAACCGCCGGCGATTACGACCTCATCGTCAAACCCGGCAGCGATTTGAGCCGCGATGCCATCCTCTCCAAACTCAGCGCCGAGCGCAAAGCCAGTTATGAAGCCTTCTTGAAGCAGCGCGATCCCGAGGAGCGCAAAAAACATCCGCAGGTAGCCAACTACGAAAAGCGCCCGGAGCCGCTCACGCTGCAACTGCCAATGAGCGTCAAGGCCAGCATGGAGCGCACGCAGGTGCCGGCCGATTGCGAACTGAAACTCTTCGCCAGTGAACCGGACATCGCCAAGCCCATCGCCTTCGCGTGGGATGAGCGTGGCCGCTGCTGGGTGGTGGAGACGCGCGACTACCCGCATGGCGTCACCGACAGCGGCGAAGGCCAGGACAGCATCAAGATCTGCGAGGACACGGATGGCGATGGCAAGGCCGACAAGTTCACCGTCTTCGCCGACAAGCTCAACCTGCCCACGGGCATCGTCTTTGCACGTGGCGGCATCATCGTCAGCCAGCCGCCGAAGTTCATCTTTCTCAAAGACACCAATGGCGATGACAAAGCCGATGTGCGTGAAACCGTGATCGACTGCTGGGGCATCCGCGACACGCATGCTCAGGCCAGCAATCTCCACTACGGCTTCGACAACTGGCTCTACGGCTGCGTGGGCTACAGCGGCATCGAAGGTTACGTCGGCGGCAAAAAGCATCAGTTCGCCATGGGCACCTATCGTTTCAAGTCTGACGGCAGTGCAATCGAGTTTCTGCATCAGTTCACCAACAACTCCTGGGCGCACAGCACCAATGATGCGGGCGACCAATTCGGCGGCACTGCAAACGGCGCGCCCATCTTCTTTGGCGGCATCCCCGCGACGGCCTACCCCGAAGGCTCACGCGGCATGACGGCAAAGAAGATCAACATCGTCGAAGCCTGCCACACCATCACCCCCAACTTCCGTCAGGTGGATGTCTTCGGCGGTTACACCGCAGCGGCAGGCAGCAGCTTCATCTACAGCGACAACCTGCCAAAGCGCTTCCAGGGCAAGGCCATGGTCTGCGAACCAACAATGAAGGTCGTCTCTCTCTTCGATGTGCAGCCCGAAGGCGCAGGCTGGAAGGCGCTCGACTTCATGAACCTCTACGCCAGCACCGATGAATGGAACTCCCCGGTCTATGCCGAAGTCGGCCCCGACGGCGCGGTATGGGTAGCCGATTTCCAAAACTTCATCATCCAGCACAATCCCACGCCCAGCATCGAGCGCGGAGGCTTCGTAGCCACCACCGGCAAAGGCGGCGCCCATGAGAATGATCTGCGCGATCACAGCCGTGGACGCATTTATCGCGTCGTTGCCAAAGGCACGAATCCACAAGCGGAGAAACCCTCTTTGACCGCAAGCACGCAGTGTGCCCGCCTCACCGCGCAACGCCAGATGGTTGAAAGCAGCGAAAGTGTGGATGGGACCCACATCGACCGCGGATTGCAACGCACGGTGACTGATCCGGAAGCGGGCCCAGCCGCCATTCATGCGCTGTGGACTCTTCAAGGCATGGGCCTGCTGGATGAATCCACGCACAAGGCTGCGCTGCTTTCCAAAGACGCCAAGCTGCGCCGCAATGCCGTTCGCGCTCTCGGCAGCGATGCCAAAGCGCAGTCACTGCTCTTCGGCACCGGCGTCATCAGCGATCCCGACCTGCACACCCGCCTCGCCGCCTTCGTCAGGCTCGCCGACTTCCCTACCACGCCGGAGATCCAGACACTGGTGAAAAAACTGGCCGCTGACTCCGTGGTGAAGAATGACGAATGGCTGGCCGAAGCCTCCAAGATGCTGGGCAGAAAGCACAAGGCGCTGAACTACAAGGAAGGACCGAACCTGCTGCCAAACGCAGGCTTTGAAGAAGTGGCTGAAGGCGCCAAAACACCGACCGGCTGGAAGCAGCGCAACTACGGCACCAAGCCCGGCAATGCCGGAGCCGAGTGGAGCATCGTCACCGATGAGAAGATGATCCATAGTGGCAAGCAGGCTTTCCGCGTCATCACCCGCGATGATGCCGACACCAGCTTCTTTGCCGGCGTTCCGCTGAAGCCGAACACGGAATACAAGCTCAGCGCCTGGATCAAAACCCACGGTTTCCGTGGCAAGGCCAGCCTCAACGACCACATCGGCCGTGCGGAGACCTCGTCAGTCAAGCGCACGCAGGACTGGACCGAAGTCGAAGTGACCTTCAACAGCAGAGCACGCGACAAGGCGAGCATCAACCTCCTTCACGTGGGCAAAGGCGACACCTACTTTGATGACGTGCGCTTGGTGGAAATGATCCCTGAAATCGAGGACGATGAATCCAAGCTCGTCGGCGATGTGAAGCGCGGCGAAAAAATCTTCTGGGAGCATCCCGTGGCCGCCTGCAAAAACTGCCACATGCTCAAAGGCCAGGGCAGCGCTGTCGGCCCTGCGCTGGATGGCGTAGCCACGCGCAAAGATGCCGCCTACATCCTCGAAAGCTTGGTCAATCCAAACGCCAAACTCGCCGAAGGCTACACCGCAACGCCGATCAGCCCCATGCCGCCGATGAACCTTATCTTGAAGCCCCAGGAGTTCGCCGATGTGAAGGCGTTCATCATGAGCCTGAAGTGACCATGAACTTCATCGCGCGCGCCCTGCTGCTGCCCCTGCTCACCTTCCCTGCTTTGTCGCAGTCGATCGAAAGCGAGCCGCGCAAGACGTGGGGGCCCATCGTGCTGAAGGAGGATGACAAACCCGCCTTTTCCCCGCCCCCCGACGGCTGGGACAACAGGCGGGAGGGCATCCCGCACGGGAAGCTGACCATGATCGAGTACAACTCCAAGACCGTGGGCGCACGGCGGCGGATGAATGTGTACACGCCACCGGGATACACGCCAGCGAACAAACTCCCGGTCTTGTACCTCCTTCACGGCATTGGTGGTGATGAAACGGAGTGGGAGCGTTTTGCACAGCCTGATGTGCTGCTGGACAACCTCCTCGCCGATGGGAAAGCAGTGCCGATGATCGTGGTCATGCCAAACGGCCGCGCACAGAAAAACGACCGGCCCACCGGCGATGTCTTCAAGCACGCGCCGGCCTTTGCGTTCTTTGAGCACGATCTGCTGGAGGATGTGATCCCGACCATCGAGGCGCACTATGCCGTGCAGGCGGACCGCGAACATCGCGCCCTGGCCGGCCTCTCCATGGGCGGCGGTCAGGCGCTGAATTTCGGTCTGGGTCATCCCTTGCTCTTTGCATGGGTCGGTGGCTTCTCCTCCGCACCCAACACTCGCAAACCCGCCGAACTGCTGCCAGATGCCAGGGCGGCTAAGCACCTCCAACGGCTCTGGCTTTCCTGCGGCAGCAAGGACGGGCTCTTCTCCATCAGCCAGGACTTTCATGCCTGGCTGATGGCCCAGGGTATTCAGCATGTATGGCACGTCACCGACCACAAGCACGACGCCCCAGAATGGAAGCAGGCGTTGTATCATTTCCTGCAGCAGCTCACTTTCAGCCCGGCCCTATCAGCTGGGAACGCGTCCGGTGCTCAACTGCCTCGCTGAAAGTACATGCGGCCACTAACGTATTTGTTTGATCCATGTCGTTCTCGTCATCCGCCTCTCCCCAACGCTGTTCCGGCCCGCTGTCGCGGCGGAGTTTTCTCAGCATGGGAACTCTCGGACTCACGGGCTGGTCCTTGAGCGACACCTTGCGCGCAGAGACGATTGCCAAGACGGCGGGAAAACGGCTCAAGGACAAGTCCGTCATCTTCGTCTGGCTGCCGGGCGGCATGTCGCAGCTTGAAAGCTATGACATGAAGCCCAATGCCCCGGTGGAATACCGCGGTGTGCTCAATCCGATCCGCACCAAGGTGCCCGGCACGCACATAAGTGAGCTGTTTCCCAAGCAGGCGAAGATCGCCGACAAGTTCAACATCATCCGCAGCGTGCATCACGAGTTCGCGGATCATGGCGGCGGCCACAAGCGCTTCATGACGGGGCGCAATCCCGCTCTACCCGTGGGATTCGTCAACGATGCGCCTTCGGTGCAGTCGATCATCACGCGCAAACTGCAACGCGCCGGTCAGGCCATGCCGACCTGCGTGGCGGGCGTGGACCGCGGTCGCAGCGGCATCGATATTTTCTCGATGGGCGCAGCCTATCTCGGACCTTCCGCATCGCCCTTCATGGTGGTGGGAGATCCCAGCGCCAAAGATTTCAAAGTCGAAAACATCGGCCTGACGCCTGACATGGCGGCACGCATGGATGACCGCATGCACCTGCTCAAGGGCATGGACAATCTGCAGCGCGAGATGGACCGCAGCGGCCTCATGGAGGCGATGGACAGCTTCAGTCAAAAAGCATTTGGCATGCTGACCACGCCCGCAGTTCAGGATGCCTTTGACCTGACCAAGGAATCCGCCCAAACACGCGAGCGCTACGGCTACAGCACCTACGGCCAGCGCGGTCTCATGGCGCGCCGTCTTGTCGAAGCAGGCTGCCGTTTTGTGACGATGGTCTGGGAAAATCCTTTCACCACAACCATCCCGAAGAACTGCACCTACAATTGGGACAGCCACGCGGTGAACTGCGACATGTATGCCGATGCCCGCTGGCGCATGCCCGTGTATGATCAGGCGGCATCCGCCTTGATCGAGGACATCCACCAGCGCGGGCTGGACAAAGACGTGCTCGTCATCATCACCGGTGAGTTTGGCCGCACGCCCAGAATCAACACGCAGTTCGGCACCCAGACCGGTGTGAGCCAGCCCGGACGCGACCACTGGCCGAATGCTATGTCATTCATCGTCAGCGGCGGCGGCATGCAGACCGGGCAGGTCATCGGCGCGACGAATCCACGGGCCGAATTCCCCATTGAGCGTCCTCTGAGCCCCAACGATCTCTGGGCCACGGTGTACCAGCATTTGGGCATCGACCCGGAAGACACCTTTGATGACTTCCAGGGCCGCCCGATGCCCATCCTGCCCTTTGGCGATCCGATCAAGGAACTGCTTCCGCTGGCGTAAAACCTCCGGGGCATCCAATGAGGAGGGCAGCAACGTTAGATTGACCTGAAGGCCAGTCTGGCCTTGATAACCGGACTCCTGGCCACCCGGCCTGAACGCAACCCAAAACCAAACAACCTCTATGGCACTCTCCGTTGGCTCCAAAGCCCCTGGCTTCACTCTCAAATCGAAATCCGCTTCGGGTCTCAGCGATGTCTCGCTCCCAGCCGGCAAGAACACCGTTCTTCTGTTCTTCCCCCTCGCTTTCACGGGTGTCTGCACCCAGGAACTCTGCGACATCACCGCAGGTCTCAGCTCTTACAGCGACCTGAACGCCGAGGTCATCGGCATCAGCGTGGACAGCCCCTTCGCACAGGAAGCCTGGGCGCTGAAGGAAAAGATCGGCATCACCCTCGTCAGCGACCTGAACAAGGAAACCACCAAAGCCTACGATGTCCTCTTCCCAGGCCTCGCCGGCATCGGTGACACGTCAGCCCGTGCTGCTTTCGTCATCGACAAAAATGGCGTCATCCAATACGCCGAACAGACCGCGACGCCGAAGGATCTTCCTGACTTCGCCGCAGTGAAGGCAAAGCTCGCTGAGTTGTCGTAATCGACCTGCAGCCGCAAAAAATCAGATGCCATGTGATGATGAGTCACATGGCATTTTTATGGCTGTATACCGACGGCAGACGTAGATAGCCCCCCACTTAACATCCCCTCTCTCATGGCCGCACACGCTGATCAATTCTCCATACCCACCCGGGGCAAAGGCACCTACGAGATCACCGAGCGCTGCCAGGAAATCGTGCGCGCCAGTGGCATACGCACGGGTACTGTCACTGTCTTCGTGCAGCTACGAGCGCCAGCCTGGTAATCTACGAGAATGCCGATCCTTCAGCACGTACTGACTTGCACAGTTTCTTTGATCACCTCGTGCCGGAGAACACCCCTTATTTCGTTCACACCTACGAAGGGCCGGATGACATGCCCAGCCACCTGCGCATGACGCTGACCCGCACCTCTGAAGTCATTCCCGTGGTCAAAGGCCGCCTCGCCCTAGGGACATGGCAGGGCATCTTTCTCTTTGAGCACCGCCGCGCTCCTCACACGCGGAGCATTGTGGTCAGTGTCGTGGGGGAATGATGGCTCACGCCACCCTCACGCAGCATCCACTCCATCCAGCGCCTTCAAATAATCAAACGTGTACAATCCCGTGTTGTGCCCGTCGCTAAAATCAAACTGAATCGCGTAACCACCGACCATGCGCCAGTCCTTCACGGTGACGCCGGGGAAGTGCTTTTGATCGGTGCCTCCGATCTTCTTTCCCAGCAGGTCGCGCTCACCGGTGTTCTCGGCGCTGGGTGAGGCAGCGCGGAGTTTCTCCATGGCGATGAACTGCTCTGTGCCGTCGCTCCAAACGAGTGCAACTTCGGTGCCGATGAGTTCCAGGCGGGTCGGTGTCATGAGGGAAGATTAGGGAGAGAAGCTTGAAAAGCAAAAGGGACGCTCGAAAGCGTCCCTCTTGAAGTTTGATGGCTAATCCGGAGGGATTAACGGGAGTAGAGTTCGACGACGAGCTGCTCGTTGGCGATCGGGTTGATCTCTTCGCGCACTGGGACGCGATTGACCACACCGCTCATCTTGTCGCGATCGACAGTCATCCAGTCGGAAGCAGGGGTGCCCTGGTTCATTTCAAGGAAACGACCGATGAGCTGCTGGCTGCGCTGGCTGGTGCTGCGGGCGGCGACGACGTCACCGGGCTTGCACTGGTAGCTGGCGATGTTAACGACCTTGCCGTTCACAGTGATGTGACGATGGCTGGTGAGCTGGCGGGAGGCGAAACGGGTGTTGGCGAAGCCCATGCGATACACGACGTTGTCGAGGCGCAGTTCGAGCATCTGCAGCAGGTTTTCACCGGTCACGCCCTTGCGGCGCTGAGCTTCGGTGAAGAAGCGGCGGAACTGCTTTTCCATGAGGCCATACTGATAGCGCAGCTTCTGCTTTTCAGCGAGGGCGGTGCCGTATTCGGAAGTCTTGCGGCGGGTATTGCGCGCACCGTGCTGTCCTGGCGGGAAGTTACGGGTTTCGAGAGATTTGGAAGGACCGAAAAGCGCAATGCCGAAGCGGCGATTGATTTTTTCGCGAGGACCAGTGTAGCGTGCCATAGTGGGTAGGAGAAAGGAGCTGAAAAATTAGACGCGACGTGCTTTTGGCGGACGGCAGCCGTTGTGCGGGATGGGGGTCACATCCTTGATGGTGGTCACTTCGACACCGAGGGCCTGAACGGCACGCACGGCGGACTCACGGCCGGAGCCTGGACCACGAAGGCGAACTTCAGCTTCACGGAGACCATGGCCCATCGCCTGCCGGCAGGCATCCTGAGCAACGACCTGAGCGGCGTATGCGGTGCCCTTACGGGAACCACGGAAGCCCATCTTGCCAGCGGTGGACCAGCCGATCACACCACCCGCGCGATCCGTGATCGTGACGATGGTGTTGTTGAATGTGGCGTACACGTGGACGATACCTTGGGAAACGTTTTTGGAACCCTTGGCCTTGACGACCTTCTGTTCGGCAGCTTCACCACCGATTTCGAGCCAAACGCTCTGGGAAACCTGCTTGTCACCACTGGTGGATGGACGCTGATCCGCAGGTGCGGCAGGGGCAGCGGGAGTAGCAGGTGCGGCAGGAGCGGGAGCTGCTGCAACAGGTGCGATAGGGGTCGTTTCTTCAGCCATGATATGTAGACGGGGACGTTGCTTAAATTCAGATTACTTCGCCTTCTGGGCACCCACGGTCTTACGTGGACCTTTGCGAGTGCGGGCGTTGGTGTGTGTGCGCTGGCCGCGCACTGGCAGACCACGGCGATGACGATGAGCACGGTAGCAGTTGATACCAAGGATGCGCTTCATGTGCATCTGGAGCTCACGACGAAGGTCGCCTTCGATCGGAATTTTCATCCCCTGAATGGTCTGAGTGATCGCGGTGATCTGCTCATCGCTCAATTCACCAGCCCGGATGTTCGGGTCGATATTGGTGGCAGCAAGAACTTTGCGGCTGATCGAGAGACCAATGCCGTAGATATACGGCAGTGAGTATTCGATTTTCTTTTCGTTCGGGATTTCGACTCCAAGCAGGCGGGCCATAATTCAGTGTATTGGGATTTAGAGAAAGGATTAACCCTGACGCTGTTTGTGGCGTGGATTTTTGCAGACAACACGGACAACACCTTTGCGGCGGATAACACGGCAAAGTTCGCAGAGAGGTTTAACGGAGGTACGGACGCGCATACAGGAGTGGATAAAGAAGGTGAGTCTGGGGGAACTCAAAACCCCGCTTTTGGAGCAGGGGGCAGGATGTCTAACACAGACGAAAAGAGGCGCAAGCTGGATTTTGATGACTTATTCACATTTGTGGAGAGCAGTTGCCCCCGCTTCGATGAACGGCATCATACACGCCTGATGAAAAACGTTCTCTGTTTTGGCGATTCCAACACCTGGGGCTTCATGCCCGAAAGCATCTCCCTGCCCTGCCCCGAACGCCATCCCCACGATGTGCGCTGGACCGGCATTCTGGCCCGCGAACTCGGCACCAGCTTCCGCGTGATCGAAGAAGGTCAAAACGGCCGCACCACGGTGCACGACGATCCCTTCGCCCTGACGCGCAACGGCAAAACGGTGCTGCCTGCGATCCTGGAATCTCACAAACCGCTGGATCTGGTGGTGCTGATGCTCGGCACAAACGACCTGAAAGCTGTGTTTGGCGTGTCTCCCGGAGAGATCGCCACGGGTGTCAAAATGCTGGCGCAGATGATCTTGGGCAGCGATGCCGGCCTCGGCAACAAAGCACCTAAATTACTTCTGCTCTGCCCGCCTGCCATCGGCGACCAACTTCATCTGCCGGACGTTGCCGCCAAGTTCCCCAACGGTCAGAAGGACAGCCGCAGGCTGCCCAAGTATTATGAAGCCGTCGCCAATTCACTCGGCTGCGGTTTCCTCAACACGCAGACATTGATCGAGCCCGGCAGCGATGGCATCCATTTAGATGCGGCTGCGCATGGACGGCTCGGCAAAGCCGTGGCAGCACTCGTGAAATCCATCCTTCCGCCTGACGCATGACCTTGATCGAATCCTTTTATCCCGTGCTGAAACCGTGGCTCTTCCGGCTCGATGCCGAGCGTGCCCACACTCTCACGGTGAAAATGATGATCATCGCCCATCGTCTCGGCATGCTGAAATCAGTGGTCAGCGGACCGCAGCCATCACGCAATGTGATGGGTCTCACCTTTCCAAACGTGCTCGGCCTCGCAGCCGGCATGGACAAGTCCGCCAGCGCAGTCGAGGCTTGGGGCGCGCTCGGATTTGGCTCGGTGGAAGTCGGCACACTTACGCCGCGCCCCCAGCCAGGAAATCCCAAGCCACGCCTGTTCCGCCTGCCCGAGCACGAAGCACTCATCAACCGCATGGGCTTCAACAACCCCGGCATTCAATCCGCCGTGAAGAAGCTCAAGCATCGGCGCACCAAGGCTGTCGTTGGTGTGAACATCGGCAAAAACTTCGACACGCCGAATGAAGATGCGGTGAAGGATTATCTCATCTGCCTGAAGGCTGCGTATTCGGTCGCTGACTACATTGCGGTGAACATCTCCTCGCCCAACACGAAGGGCCTGCGTGATCTACAAGCCGAAGGTGCCGTGCGGGAACTGATCTTAGCCTTGAAGAAAGAGCAGGCCATTTTGAAGCAGGAGCACGGCAAACAGGTGCCTCTGCTCGTCAAGATCGCCCCGGACCTCGATGACATGCAGATCGAGGCGCTCGCCCGTGTCTTCAATGAACAGAACATCGACGGCGTCATCGCCACAAACACGACGATTGACCGCTCTGCCGTCACCGGCCATCGCCTCGCGAACGAAACCGGTGGCCTGAGCGGTGCGCCGGTGCGTGAGCGCTCCAACCTCGTGCTGCAGGCTTTCCGCATGCTGCTGAAAGAACAGATCCCGCTCATCGGCGTCGGCGGCATCCTCTGCGGAGCAGATGCTGTGGAAAAGCTCAAGGCCGGCGCGGCCCTCGTGCAGGTGTACAGCGGCCTGGTGTATCGCGGACCAGGGCTGGTGAGAGAGGTGCTGGACACGGTCAAGTAGTCAAAGATGCGTCATAAGGCGCAGCACCTTGACCTTCCTGCCTCATTCTGCCAGATTCACCACCATGGAAAATCTTCCCAAAATTCACGAGAAACAACCCGTCGCCGTTGAACTTCCTGCTGGAGACCATTGGTGGTGTGCCTGCGGTTTGAGCGGCCATCAGCCGATGTGCGACGGCAGCCACAAAGGCAGTGGTTTGGACCCGAAGAAGTTCAATCTGCCCGAGGCCAAGAAAGTCTGGCTGTGCAACTGCAAGCACAGCAAGAACCCGCCCTTCTGCGATGGCAGCCACAAGGCGCTCTGATTCGTAGAGCCTTTTTAAGTATTCAAAGTCCGCGAAACGCGCCGTGATGGGAATAACCCGCACGGCGCGTTCTCCTACCTGCCAATCCCTCCCCAACCATGAATCGAAGCTGTTTTCTGTCACTCGCCGTCTTGCTGCTCGCCGCCACCGTCGCTCATGCGCAAACCTTTGGCCTTGGTGGAGCCGCTCCGAAGCAGGAGCGCGTCACCGCAGAACTCGTTGCCGCAGTGTCTGCCGCCGCACCTGGCCAGCCGTTTCAGGCTGCGGTCAAACTCGTGCATGCGAAGGACTGCCACACCTATGGCAAGGTCCTGCCACCGGGCGTCATCGGCAAACCCACCAAGCTGACCTGGACACTGCCCGAGGGCTGGCAGATCGAGGAACTGCCCTGGCCTGCCACTCATCAAGTTCCCTCCACCGATGGAGCTATCAGTGAGGGCTATGACGGCACGGTGTACCTGCCGGTGAAGATCACCCCGCCTGCCAATGCTGCTGTGGGCAGCAGCGCCGAGCTGAAAGTGAAAGTGAACGCACTCGTGTGCGATCCGAAAAGTTGCCTGCCCTTCCCCAAAGAAGTCGCGCTCACCCTGAGCGTTGCCGCAGCGCCTGTGCCCAATGCCGCAAATGCCGCCGCGTTTGGCAGCACCCCTGCCGCTGAAAAAAAAAGCCCTGAGCCCGCGACCATAACGCCTGCAGCGGCGGAAGCGAAACCGGCTGCTACAAGTGCAGCAGCGACCACGGCGCCTGCTGCAAATCCAGTCGCCGCACCGAAATCCCCCCTGCCCTTTGGGCAGTTGCTGCTTTACGCATTCGTCGGCGGCTTGATCCTCAACATCATGCCCTGCGTGTTTCCTGTGCTCGGCATCAAAGTCACAAGTGTGGTGCAGCAGGCCGGAGAAGACCGCCGCAAAGTGGTGCTGCACGGACTGATGTACACCGTGGGTGTGCTCCTCTCGTTCTGGGTGCTGGGCGGCGTCGCCATCGCGCTGAACAAGGGCTGGGGCTCACAGCTTCAATCACCCGCCTTCAATTTCTTCCTGGCCGCGTTCTTCCTCATCTTTGCCCTGAACATGGCGGGCCTGTTTGAGATCGGCACTTCTGCTATTGGCGTGGGCTCCGGTTTGCAGTCGAAAGGCGGTCTCGGCGGTTCCTTCTTCTCCGGCCTGCTCGCCACGGTAGTCGCCACCCCCTGCTCCGCTCCGTTTCTCGGTACGGCGCTGGGAGCCACGCTCGCGTTGCCCGCATCCCAGTCGATGCTGATCTTCACGCTCATCGGTCTTGGTCTCGCGAGTCCGTTTCTGCTGCTCTCTCTTTTTCCGGGCCTCATCTCCGCACTGCCACGGCCTGGTGCATGGATGGAGAGCTTCAAGCAAGGCATGTCCTTCCTGCTCTTTGGCACCGTGGGCTTCATGCTCTACGTGCTGACCAATCAGATCGAAGGCCTGCCAGTGCTGTTCGCCATCCTGAGCCTTGTGCTCATCGCGCTAGGCTGCTGGATCTATGGCCGCTGGGCCCTGCCTCACAAGCCAGCCCGCACGCAGAATATAGCACGGCTGCTCACACTTCTCGCCATTGCAGGCGGCCTGTGGTTCGGCTTGCCAAATGCCTCAGCCAAACGCTCGCATGCAGAAGAATCCGTGAATCTCAAAGACCCCGATGCTTTGCACTGGGAAACATGGTCGCCAGAAAAAGTGGCCGCGCTGCGCGCCGCCAAGCAGCCCGTGTACATCGACTTCACCGCCTCCTGGTGCTGGACCTGTCAGGTCAACAAACGCGTCTACACCGACACCGGCCTGCGCGCCCTCTTCAAGCAGCACCACGTCGCCACTCTCAAGGCCGATTGGTCCGATGAAAACGAAACCATCCGCCTCGCCCTCGAAGCCCTCGGCAAACGCGCCGTGCCGGTAAACGTCCTCTACATCCCCGGCGCGGAAGAACCCTTCATCCTCGATGAACTGCTGACGGTGGGGAATGTGACAGCGGCGTTGAAGAAGCTGGAGAAGTAAAGAAACGGGGTATAGTGCTAAAGCACTCCTGCAGCCGATGATCTGGAATCTCAAATCCGCACCTGCACTCGCGTCGCTTTCCATCGACGAGGCAAACCTTCTCGTCCAAGATGCCTGCGCCTCCAGAAGCGTGCGTTGGTCATCGCTTTTCGGCCTGGTCTTATGCGGACTGTGCGCCGCAACTGGATCATGGGTCGGCGATGTTTTTTCCGTCGGCATCTATGGCTCAGCCATTGGCGGTGGAGTCGGAGGCTTCATCTATTCCCAGATGCGAGCAAGGGCCATCCTGCAATGGATCGAGGCACAAAACGAAGCTTCCGCATCCGGACATGTCCTCACCCACTGACAATCCACTCGCACTCAACCTCGTCGTTCTGCGCTCCTCCAACTTGGAGCGTGCTCGAGGTTTCTACGAACGCCTGGATTTGCAGTTCACTCGCCATCGACATGGCAGCGGGCCGGAACATCTGTCCGCCGAACTTGGCGGCTGTGTCTTTGAATTGTATCCACAGTCGTCGAATGACGTTTCGACACTTGGCACTCGCATCGGTTTTAGGGTTCCATCTCTTGAGACCGCGATCGCAGCACTCAACGATTTTCCCACCGCCATCATCTCACCACCTCAAGTTTTCCCATGGGGCCGTCGCGCTGTTGTGGCAGATCCTGATGGTCATCGCATTGAGCTCGTGCAGAAATGAGCACCCATCGAACCTCCCCACTAAACCTTCGTCAACTGCCTCCTTAAACTGATCTCCACCGCAGCGATGATCACTGCGAGCGTAAACAGAATGACAATGCTGTTGATCCAAAGGGTGTTGTACTTGGTTCCCAAATAAGTTTTGCGGGTGCCGAAGAAGACGTTGGGGCTACTTTTGCGGCGGTAGTCCTCGCGCTCCATTTCGGCCTTGGTCACAAGGTCGAGCACCTTGCGGTTCACGTAGATTTCCTCGGCGCTGACGCCGTCGTTTTGCTGCAGCATGCTGTCGAGCATGGGGGGCTCAATGCGACCGCTCAGCACGGCATCGCGGATGGAACCGAGGCGCTTGGAGATTTCGCGCGGGTTCTCGGCGTAGAGTCCGGAGACGACTGCCAGGGACTGCTTGGTGAGTTCGAGTTCATGGCGCTGCCGATCACTCATCTCCGCACCAGTGGGAGGCAGCAGCGACTGAATACGTTCATCCAGAAAGTCCTGGTTGCGCGTCAGTGGGTTGAGCTTGGACTGCGAGATGACCATGCCTTCATAGGACCAGCGCAGGGGCATGAACTGGCAGATGAAGGGCACCTTGAGCTTGCTGGCGTTCTCCTCGTCATTGCCAGATTTTTTGAGCCATTTCCCCACGGAATAGACAAGGTCGAGATTTTTGTTCATCTCCTCGTACTTGATCAGCGCACCGCCCAGAATGATCTGCGGAATCAGGAGGAGCGGAATGGCGTTCACCGCAGTGCGGTTGTCACTGACGATGCTGGAAATGAACAGCCCGAGGCAGACGCCCGTGAGCGAGGTGAGGAACATCCACCACAGGTGAATCAGGAACATGTCTCGCATCTCCAGCACCCAGTTGCCGATGAGAAGGTAGATCACGCACTGGGCGAGTGCGAAGGTGGAAAGCGAAATGATTTTGCCGCTAAGGTAGTAAAACGTTCGCAGGTTGTGATTGCGCTCTCGACTCAGGGTATGTCGGTCGCGGATGATTTCATCCGCGCTGTTCGTCAGGCCCAGAAACATTGCCACCACGAGACTCATGAAGAGATAGGTGGGAATGTGGAAAGCCGTGGCGAAAGTGTAGTGCTTCTCCTCGGAGTACTTGAGCACGCTGGAGATGAGCCAGGCGAGCAAGGGAGCCTCCAGCAGGGTCGTCAGCAGATTGGTGCGATTGCGCAGCTTGCTGAGGAAAGCGCGCTTCAGCAGGGTGAAGAAAAGAATGCTCTCCTCGCGGAAGGTGTGCTTCGGCGGCTTGGGCGTGCTGCGCATGCGGGTGGCGCTGTGGCTTTCATCGCGCTTGGGCCGGGCAATGAGGCTGGTGCTACCCGGCGCGGACTTTTGCTTCGCCATGCTCTCCATGATGAGATGCCGCTGATAGGAGTCTCGCCAGAAGTTCGGCGGAAAGCGGCGTGCCGCCACCAGATGCCCGTCTGCGCTGCGCTCATGAATGATGTCACCACTGATGTCGCGCAGCGGTGTTTCCAGCACGTCAAAGACGAAGTCCGGCGTGAGTTTGTCCGGCGGCTGCGTATCGGCATCCCCCGCCTGACCAGTCTCTGTGTGATACACGCGCCAGAAGTACTCCAGCATGCCCTGCGGCGTGCCGTAGTAGGCAAGCTTGCCGCCCTTGTCGAGCAGCAGGGCCTTGTCGAACATCTGCAGCAGTCTTGAACTGGGCTGATGAATGGAGGTGATGACGATCTTGTTGCGCGCCAGACTGCGGATGATTTCAAGCACGTGCTCGCTGTCCTTGGAAGAAAGGCCGGAGGTCGGCTCATCAAAGAGATACACGTCGGAGATGCCGATCATGTCGAGCCCCGCATTGAGACGCTTGCGCTCACCACCGCTGAGGAATTTCTGCTGCGGCGTGCCGGCCAGCCGGTCACGCAGATCGGCCAGGCCAAGTTCAGCCAGCTTCGCATCCACGCGTTTGCGCCGCTCCTCGGTTTTCAAATGCGGACAACGCACCGCCACCGAGAAATCGAGATTTTCCTGCACCTTCAGCAAGGGATCAAAAGCATCCTCCTGGGGAATGTAGGCGATGTAGGGCGTGAGATTGTGCAGGTTGTCATACAGCGCGAGGCCGTTCATCAGCACTTCGCCCCCCTTCGGTTTGAGCTGCCCGCCGAGAATGCGCAGCAGCGTGCTCTTGCCGCAGCCGCTGGGCCCCATGACGCAGATCATCTCGCCACGGCGGGCAAGGAAGCTCACGCCGTCCTGCGCGGTGTCGCGGCCATCAAAGCGGTGGCTGAGTTCGCGCACCTCAAGCTGGCGCACGGTATTGCGCTCCTCTTCGATGATGCGATCCGCAAAATGGCAGCGCAGGTACTGTCCTTCGCCCAGCGTGATCGTGTCGCCGTCATTGAGGGTGATGCGGTCACGCACCGGAATGATGCCAATGTAGAGCGGGCGTGAGGAGCGAAGCACTTCCAGCACGCCAGTTTTCTGCGCGTAGTTGCACTCGATGCGCAGCAGGATTTCACCATCCGTGTCTTCAGAAAGCAGAATGTCGCCTTCATCCAGCAGCTCGGGCTTGTTGGAGACGAGATAGGTGTTGCGGCTGCCCTCCAGTCGGAACTGCCCGCCAAACTCCTGCGCACGCACGCGCAGATCGCGAAGCGCGATTTCCACTTCACCATGGGCAATGAGGCTGTCCTCAATGCTGGCTTCCACCACCGTGCCGCTGCTGAGCACCACACCATTCAGCGTGGCCTTGGTGGTCCGCAAAGCCTCCACCGTGACGCCCAGCCCAAAGCTGAGGCGCAAATTGGTACCACGCGTGCGCTGCGGGGCGATCTCCGCGCTACCGCTTTCCGTGAGGGTCAGGTAGATCTGCGTGCCTGAGAGTGTCTTCTTGGAGTTGAAGTAGGTGATCAGGTCATTGTAGTCCAGGGTCACGTCTTCCAGCACCACACGCTCTCCCGGATAAAGTCGCGAAAATTCCCCCGGCGGCTGACGGCGGCTGCGCACCAGAATGGAAATGCTGCCCGTGTTTTTCAGCAGCACGAGATTTTGAAACCGGAACGCCACCACGGAGCAGTCCTCCGAGAGGGAACGCAGCAGCACGTCACAGTTCTTCGTGGCGCCAATGCGCAGCGTGTCCAGCGGCTGGCCACCCTTGGTGGAAAAACCCTCCTCCGGCGGTTTGTCTCCAGCATTGAGCTGATAGACGATGTCGATGGCCTGGGCGGCGATGCCCAGGTTCGTCATGAAGAGATAAAACTCCACCATCTGCCGCTGATTTTGCTGCGCACGCGAAATGAGCAGGTACAACTGCACACCCAGCAGGATTTTTTGCTCCTGCGTGAGTTTCTGGCTCAGCTCCTTTGCGCGCTGCGTCAGATCCTGCGGCTCCTGCAGGGCCTCAAAATAGAGGCGGCGCATGTCGGCGTAGATCGCCTCCGGGTAGTCATAGCGCAGGTAGCCCAGACTGGATTCGACTTCCTCTTCCTCGATGTTGCCGTCCAGCTTGCTGAAAGCGGCGAAGACTTCGATCAGCACCGGCAGCATGGTGTTGGCGGTGGCTGCCGAGGCGGCGGATATCGGCGGCTCGCCGTTCCACAGGTGCGCCCAACGATCCGGCGACCACCATGGCAGCTCCGCCGGTCCATGAACTCCGTTCGCAGAGGTCTGCGCTTTCGTGTTGAACTTTTTGGCAAGTTTTTTGACCAAGCTCATGAGGTAGGAGTCGTGGCAGGCCGTCGGGACTGCGGGCGGACCCGACTATGGAGTTCGTTTGTACAAACACAACTCGCGAGACGCGAATGGCTCTTTTCAAAGACGCAAAAAAAGCGGCCCGGTTGCCCGGGCCGCCGTGTCATGAAAATAAGCTTGCTCAAACATCACACGCTGCGATCACGCGCAGGACCTTCGCGACCACGTTCATGATTCATCGGAGGCGGGCCATGGGGTCCTTCATTGTCACGCTGAAAAGGCGGGGCAAAGCGCGGACCGCCGTCGCGTGGCGAATGGCCGGGGCCACGGTCGCCGCCATGCATATCACCATGCTGAGGCTGCGGCATTGGCCGCTCGAAGTGCTGGTGACCTTCGCCCCAATGCCCATAACCACGCTGCGGCCCAAACTGCTGCGGTGCTGGCCCGCGAGGCTGTTCAAATCGGGGGCCAAAACCGCGTGGACCGCCAAATCGCCCTCCCGTTCGCAGGCTGCCGAACTGCTGCCCCTGCTGACGCCCGCCAAAGCGATGACCAAAACCCCATCCCATTCTGCCCTGCGGACCAGGACCACGGTGCATCCGCCACCCCTGTGGGCCTCCCTGAGGTGAACGGAATCCTTCACCGCCACGCTGTGCACCAAACGATCCACGCGGTGAAAAAAACCGCGGGCCACGGCCTTCAAATCGAGGCCTAAAGCCACCATGTTCGCCGCCCCGCTGCCCCTGGTGCTGGTGGAAGCGATCCTGGCGGCCCGAATGATCCTGAGCACGGTCGCCTTCGTGCTGCGGGTTGTTCATCGGGCCACGAAAGCCCCGTTGTTGCGGCTCGCCGCGATGATGCTCACCACCTTGCTGGCCATCCATGGGAGGACGGCGAAAACCATCGCGGCCATATCCGGGGCCCTGATCAGGTTTGCGGTCGCCATCATTGGTGGGATTCATCGGCCCACGCTGCCCGTCACGCTGAGGCTGTACACCATCGCGCGGACCAGCCATATCCGGGCGGCGCTGCGGCTCACGCATGGAGTCTGGTCGGGGCCCATTGCCATCCCGCTGCACGCCGGGGCGCGGTAGTTCACGTGGTGGTGCCACGGGCGGCGCGTCCAGTTTGGGAGTTGGGGCTGGAGGAAGTGGCGCAGCAGCGGGCAGTTGATCTGCGGGCTTGGCATCCTGAGCTTGCAAAGGAGCGACGCTGAGAGCGAGCGCCCCGCAAAGCCAGAAGAGTCGGTTGGATTTGGATTTCATGTGAAAGTGCTATGGTAATTGAGTGCGAGAGAATGAACCTTCGTCTGGAGCAAGAGTTTCAGTCCCCCAGCGCCACAACTGCGAATCCCTGGCTAACTAAACGCAGTGCAGAAGACCACGAGGCCAATCGGCAATCCTCCTACATTACTGAATTTCAATGTTGAAGCATGCCTGAGGCACCCCTATTCTCCTTTTTGAGAATCTTAAATTGACGCAATCCTGCGAAACGTTTAGCTTATTTAACAATCAACCATGCCTCTCACTTCACGAAAATAATATGGCTAAACTAGTAATCATAGACGACGAAGCCGCCATTCTGGAACTCATGACCAAGCTTTGCAAAGCTGCGGGTCACCAGGTTTTTGGCTGCACCACCGGCATTGATGGCATCGCGGCCATTCGCTCCAACCAGCCTGACCTCGTCATTGTCGACCTGCGTATTGGCGACGTGAACGGTCTCGATCTCGTCAGCATGTGCCGGGATCAATTCCCCAGCACCGCCGTCATCATGGTCACCGGTCATGGCAGCGTGGAAACTGCCGTGGAAGCCATGCGCCTGGGCGCTTTCGATTACCTCACCAAGCCCTTCGATCTGGGAGATCTGATCAAGACGGTCAATCAGGCCCTGCAGCGCAACGGCATCGCCGCCGCTACGCCTACCAGCATTCCCAGCTCCACGCTGCGCTCCGCCTCAGCTTCGAAACTCATCGGTCACAGCGATGCCATTCAGCGCATTTTTGACATCGTCCGCCGCGTGGCCAACAACGACAGTCCCGTCCTCCTCGAAGGTGAATTCGGCGTGGGCAAGCACATGGTCGCCCGCGCTCTGCATGAAGCTAGCCGCCGCAGTAACTCCCCTTATAAGGAACTGCAGTGCAGCGCCATGCCGGAAGACGCCCTCGAAACCGAGCTCTTCGGCCAGACCGCCATCTTCAATCGCGTCTCCGGCGGCACCATCCATCTGGCAGAGGTCAATCAGCTCCCGGCCCGTATCCAGGCACAGCTGAACACCTTCCTTGACGAAGCGCAGTCAAAGAAAGGCTGGGGCAATGGCTCCAGCGGGGCGGATTTCCGCCTCGTGGTCTCCAGCACCACGTCTCTCGAAGATGCGGTGAAGGTGGGCAAGTTCCGCGAAGACTTGTTCTACAAACTCTCGGTGGTCCCGCTCAAGATCCCGCCGCTGCGTGAGCGCCGCGTGGACGTGCGCCCCCTCGTCGAGCATTTCCTCAAAGATCTCGCCGACCGCACCGACACCAAGCCCAAGACCATCGACACCGGCGCCATCGAATTCTTGGAGAAGTACAACTGGCCCGGCAACGTCAGCGAACTGCGCAACGCCATCGAGCGTGCCTGCGCCTTCGCGGAAAACGACCGCGTCCGTCCCTCCGACCTGCCGGCCAAAGTCACGCAGCAGATCGAAATACCGACCCCTTCCACCACCGAGGGCATCACCAAGCTCCCCATCGGGTCCACGCTCGACGATTTCATCAAGGGGCAGGAGCGCGCCTTTATCCAGGAAACCCTCAAGTACAACAGCGGCTCCCGCGAAAAGACCGCCAGCATGCTCGGCGTTTCCATCGCCACGCTCTACCGCAAGATGGGCCTCAACGTCGAGCGCAAGACCACCACGTAGGCCTGCGTACAACTCGACTCGCGCTCATCCACAAAGTCGGCCTCGCGCCGACTTTGTGCTTTTGGACCTAAATTCGTCATGCCCTCCTTCGCCGGTGTTGCGTAGTACGCCACCTGAGCCCACACTGATCTCCACCTTTTTCGTGCCCTTTTGAGTCCCCCCGCCACCATCCTCTACTGCCGCTGCGCCTACGCCCAGGTCGTTCCCACCGGCGTGAAAAACGACGTCCTCCAGAAGCTCTGCGATTCAAACGCCAGCTTTGAAACCGTCTCCGATCTCTGCGAGATGGCCGCGCACCGCGACCCCCGTCTTCAGGCCATTGCCTCCTGCGGCAAGCTCCGCATCGCCGCCTGCTACCCCCGCGCCGTGAAAGGCCTCTTCCAGCAGGCAGGCTTCCCCCTCCCCGCCGACACCGAGATCCTCAACATGCGCACCCAGACCGCGCAGGAAATCGCCGACGCCCTCCTCAGCGCCGAGCCAGCAACCGCCGCCTGACCATTCGTCATTTACCTACCATGATCACTCACACTCACCGCCCGCTCCGCGTCGTCCTTTATGAAGGCAGCGGCAGCATCCAGCTTCCCGCCGAGTCCCGTGCCAAGGTCATGATGGCCCTGCTCGACAAAGGCTACACCGTCACCCGCAGCAGTCTTGGCGCGCCTGCCATGCCGCATGACGAGCGCAACCTCCTCGTGCTCGGTGCCTTCGAAGGCAAAGCCCCCGCGCTGGAAGACGCCACCGGCAAGATCACCATCGACACCTGCGACATCACCGGCCTGGAGCCTGACGCCATCGTGGCGCTGGTGGACAAATCACGCGGCGAGAAAACCATGAACGAACCCGGCAAATGGAAGCCTTGGTTCCCCGTCATCGACTACTCCCGCTGCACCAACTGCATGCAGTGCCTCAGCTTCTGCCTCTTCGATGTCTATGGCGTCAGCGAGGACAACAAGATCCAGGTGCAGAACAACGACAACTGCAAGACCAACTGCCCCGCCTGCTCCCGCGTCTGCCCCGAAGTCGCCATCATGTTCCCCAAATACCAGGCTGGACCGATCAACGGCGACGAAATCAACGAGCACGAAGCCGGCCGCGAAAAGATCAAAGTGGACATCTCCTCCCTCCTCGGCGGCGACATCTACTCCGCCCTCAAAGACCGCAGCGCCGCCGCCAAATCCCGCTTCAGCAAAGAACGCAGCCCTGACAAAGCGCTGGATGAACGCAAAAAATGCCTCACCAAACTCGTCGGCGACGGCTTCATCCCGGCGGATGTGCTGGCGAGCCTGCCGAGCACGGAAGAGATCTTGAAGAAGGCGGAGATCGCTAAAGCGAGAGCGGCTGCGGCGCTCGCGGCGCAGTAGCAAGACCCGACGAACAAAAACTTGCAGCTACTTTGCCTCCACCTTCAGCGGCTTCACCCGGAACAGCCGCAGAATGACGACAAAGTACAGCGGCACAAAGAACAGCCCGAGCAACGTGGTCGTCACCGCACCGCCGACAATACCAGTGCCAATGGCGTTCTGACTTCCTGAACCCGCACCGGTATTGATCGCCAGCGGCAGCACCCCAAGACCAAACGCGATGGAGGTCATCAAGATGGGCCGCAGACGCTGGCGGACGGCATGCAGCGCCGCATCTATGAGCGTGGCTCCCTGATCGAAATGTTCCTTGGCAAATTCCACGACAAGAATCGCGTTCTTGGCCGAGAGGCCGATGATGGTGATCAGGCCAATTTGGAAATAGATGTCATTCGGCATGCCGCGCCACTGCGTGGCGGCGACGACACCCAGCGCGCCAAGCGGCATGTCCATCATCACCGAGAACGGAATGGCCCAGCTCTCATACAGCGCGGCAAGGCAGAGGAAGACCATGAGCAACGCGATGATGTAAACCGATGAGGCCTTGGAGCCAGACATCTGCTCCTCATACGACAACCCGGCCCAGGCAACGCCAATACCCGGCGGCAGCGACTTTGCCAGCCGCTCGATCTCGCGAATGGACTCACCCGAACTGTGGCCCGGAGAGGGTTCACCGAGAATGGAAAGCGATGGCGCTCCATTGAAGCGCTCCAGCTTCGGTGAGCCCATTTTCCAAGAGGCCGTGGAGAAGGCGGAGAACGGCACCATGCCACCCTGCAAGTTGCGCACGTACCAGCGGTTCACGTCCTCAGGCAGCATCCGGAACTTCGCATCGCCCTGAATCATGACGCGCTTCACGCGGTTTTTGTCGATGAAATCATTGATGTACGTGGAGCCGAGAATGGTGCTGAGAGAAGCATTGATGTCGGCCAGAGACAGCCCCAGCGCGCTGGCTTTTTCCTGGTCCACATCGATCTGATAAACTGCAGTGTCGGCAAGACCATTGGGGCGCACGGAGGCGAGAAACGGATTCTTCATCGACATGCCCAGCAGCTGCCCCTGGGCATCCATGAGCGCATCATGCCCAAGCCCGGCGAGATCCACGAGGCGCAGATCAAAGCCAGTTGCGGTGCCGAGTTCCAGCACGGCGGGCGGCGCAAAGGCAAATGCCAGAGCCTCTTTGATCTGCCCAAACTTGCCCAGCGCTCGCATCTGAATGGCCTTCACTTTTTGCGAAGGCAGCTTGCGCTCCTCCCAGGGTTTGAGCTTGATGAACATGAGCACCTGATTCTGTGCGTTGCCGCTGAAGCTGAAGCCGAGCACGCCGAAGCCGCCTTCGACGAGATCCTTCTCCTCCTCAAAGAAATGCTTCTCCATTTTCTTCAGCACTTCATCCGCCTGTTCTCGCGTGGAGCCGGGCGGAAGCTGCGCCATCGCAAAGAGCACGCCGGTGTCTTCATCCGGCAGGAAGCCGGTGGGCGCACGCTCGAAGAGAAAAACGACCGCGATGGCGATCCCGATGTATGGAATGAGCGCGAGAACGTAGTGCTTCAGGAACATTGCGACCGCGTGTGTGTAATGATCTGCCGTGCGTTCAAAGGCTCGATTGAACCAGCCGAAGGGACCCCGTTTGTTGATGCCGTGGTCCTTGGGCACCGGCTTCAACAACGTGGCGCAAAGGGCCGGCGTGAGAATCAGCGCGACCATCACTGAGAGCGTCACCGAACTGACGATGATGAGCGAGAACTGCCGGTAGATGACGCCGCTGGAACCCGTGAAGAAGGCCATGGGGACAAAGGCCGCGCTAAGCACCAGACCAATGCCAACGAGCGCACCGCTGATCTGATCCATGGATTTGCGCGTGGCCTCCTTTGGCGAGAGGCCCTCCTCTTGCATCACACGCTCCACGTTTTCCACAACGACGATGGCGTCATCCACCAGCAGGCCGATGGCGAGCACCAGGCCGAACAGCGTAAGCGTGTTGATGGAATACCCGGCCGCCGACATGACGCCAAACGTGCCGAGCAAAACAACCGGCACCGCGATGGTGGGGATCAGGGTCGCGCGCCAGCTTTGCAGGAAAACAAACATCACCACGAACACGAGAATGACAGCCTCGATCAGGGTCTTCACAACCTCCTCCACCGAGATGCGCACAAACTGCGTGGTGTCGTAAGGAAAGATCGCCCTCACGCCCGGCGGGAAAAACTGCGAGAGCTCCTCCACCTTTTTCTTCACGATGTTCACGGTTTCCAGCGCATTGGCTCCGAGTGCGGGACGGATGGCCATGCCGCTGGCGGGCATGCCGTTGTAGCGCGCCATGACATTGTACGATTCACTGCCAAGCTCTGTGCGCGCAACATCACGCAGGAAAACACGCGAACCATCCTGACTGACACGCAGGAGAATGGCGCCAAACTGCTCAGGCGTCTGCAAGCGGCTCTGCGCCATGACGGTGGCGTTGAGCAGCTGGCCCGGCTCCGCTGGCAGGGCTCCCAGCGCTCCGGCTGAGACCTGTGCATTCTGCGCACGCACGGCGGCGATGACGTCCGAGGTGCCCAGCTGGTACTTGGTGAGTTTGTCAGGGTCCAGCCAGATGCGCATCGCATACTGCGTGCCGAAGGCCTGAATCTCACCCACGCCCTGCAAGCGGCTGATCGGGTCCCGCATCACGCTGGAATTGTAATCAGCGAGGTCGGTGTTGGACATGCTGCCGTCCTCGGAGATGAGGCCGACGACGATGAGGAAGTTGCGCACCGATTTGTTCACCTGCACGCCCTGCTGCTGCACTTCCAGCGGCAGAGATGGAATGGCGAGCGCGACCTTGTTCTGCACCTGCACCTGCGCGGTGTCGGCATTGGCTTCGCCATCAAAGGTGACCGTGATCGTCGCGGTACCATCCGACGTGCTCGCGGACTCAATGTAACGCAGGTGATCAATGCCATTGAGCTTCTGCTCAATGACCTGAGTCACCGTGTCCTCCAGCGTCTTGGCTGATGCACCGGGATAGGTCGCGATGATGGCGATGGTCGGCGGAGCGATGCTCGGATACTGAGCTATGGGCAGGTTCGTGATCGAGAGCGCCCCCGCCAGCATGATGATGATGGCGATGACCCAGGCAAAGACTGGCCGGTCGATGAAGAAGCGTGACATCGTGGATTACTTGGCGGCGCCAGGGGTTGCAGCAGGAGCATCCGCAGCGACTTTGACCGGCGCGCCGGGGCGTATCTTCTGGAGATTGTTGATGATGAGCTGGTCGCCCGGTTTGAGCCCGGAGGTGACCAGCCATTGATTGCCAACAGCTCGCGGCGTCTCCAGCACTCGAAGTTCGACCTTGCTTTCCACTCCGACCACCAGCGCTGTCGGTTCTCCCTTTGAATTGCGGCTGACCGCGAACTGCGGCACGAGGATGGCATCCGGCGTGGTGCCTTCTTCCAGCCGTGCTCTCACAAACATGCCAGGCAGCAGGTCATTGCGCGGGTTGGGGAAAACGGCGCGAACAGTGACGGAATTGGTCAGCGTGTTCACCGTTACGTCAGAAACTTCCAGCGTGCCGACTTCAGGATAGCTGTCACCGCTTTCGTGGACAAGCTTCACGCGCGGCTGACCTGATGCGTCCGCCTTGAGCCTGCCGCTCGCGAGTGCATTCTTCAGGCGCAGCAGATCGCTGCTCGGCTGATTCACATCCACATAGACCCGGTCAATCTGCTGCACGATGGTAAGCAATGTCGCCTGATCGGTACGCACATAGGCCCCCTCCGTCACCTGCGAGATCCCTATCCGGCCGGTGATCGGCGCCGTCACTTTGGTATAGTCGAGATTGATCTTCGCCGTCTTCACCGCCGCTTTGCCGAGCAGTACTTCCGCTAGATTGACCTTATGGTTGCCGGAGGCTTCGTCAAAATCCTGTTTGCTGACTGCGTGGGAATCAATGAGCGACTGCATGCGGTTCAGCTTCAGCTGCGCGGAGTTCAGGCCAGCCTCGGCGCGGGCCAGTGTGCCCAGCGCACTGTCGTATGAGGCCTCATACTGCGCCGGATCGATTTCATAGAGCACCTGCCCCTCCCTCACGTCGCTGCCCTCCTTGAAAAGCCGTTTCAAAACAATGCCACTGAGACGTGCCCGCACCTCCGCCACACGGAAGGCAGAAATGCGCCCTGGCAGGTCCTGAGTCAGCGTCACCGGCGTCGTTTTAATAGTGATCACACCCACTTCCATGGGACCGGGAGGCCCCGGTGCTGCCGGAGGAGGCCCCGAAGGAGTGCGCCCGCAACTCGCGAGCAGCAGCGCCAGCACGAACAGAGGGTGTTTAAAAGATGTATTCATGCGCAAACAATTCGTTTCCAGCGTTCGTATGGACGCCGTTGATCTCAATCAATCGTCCATACAGGCAACCAACAAATCTGCCAACTTTTCTGCTAAAAGCAGTTTAGATACAAGCGACCGCCACATTTGAATGGGTAAATCGCATTACGCGAAGCCTGCCCTCACAGCGAAAGCCGCCCTTCGTTCACGCCCGAACCACCACTCGCGCGTCCAACGCCACGACGCCATCCGGCATCGCCAGAAGAGGATTGATGTCCAGTTCCACAATGCGCCGCTCGTGCTGCACCAGCCGGGCAAACTTCACCAGCACATCATCCAGCGCGGGCAGATCCACCGCAGGCTGGCCGCGCACACCATGCAGAACTTTGGCAATTCTTGTCTGCTCCACCCAGCGCCGTGCCAGCGCGTGATTGAGCGGCGGCAGAGCCAGCGCGTGATCCTGCAATACCTCCACCAAAGTTCCGCCTGCACCGATGAGCAGCACCGGACCGAACTGCTCGTCCGTGCTCGCCCCGAGGATCAGTTCAATGCCCTTCTGCGTGATCATGCGCTGCACCGTCACCCCCTCGAAAGCGGCCAGTCCGTGAAGATGCGTCACGTTGTCACGGATCAATCTCCAGGCCTGCTGCACTGCGGCGGCATTGAGCAGGTTGAGCTGCACCCCGCCACAGTCACTCTTGTGCGTGATCGTGGATGAAAGCAGCTTGACCACGACCGGATAACCCAGCGCCTCAGCCGTGGCAACGGCCGCAGCTTCATCGTAGGCGGCGCGTGTCTCCACGATGGGAATGCCCGCAACATGCAGCAGCTGCTTGGCCTCCTGCTCCGTCATCAGAGTTCGCCCGCTTTTCAGCACCGTGTCGATCATCTCACCCACCAGCGGCAGAGCTTCACTTTCATCATCGTCAGCATGCGCGCTCAGGGTTTCGCTCAACCATATCAGACGCAGACGATGTTCACGCATGCGCACAAAAGCCAGCGCCGCTTCATCGGGGTAGTCATACGTCGGCACACCGGCCTCATTGAGAAGGCCACGACCTTCTTGCACACTCTGCGCCCCCATCCAGCTCGCCAGCAGCGGCTTGTTGAACTCGCCAGCGATCAGCGCAACCTCCCGCGCGATGTTCGTGGGTTGCGTCATGGCCTGCGGTGTCAAAATCGCCAGCACACCATCCACCGCAGCGTCCCTCACCACGATACGCAGGGCCTGGGCAAACCGAGTCGCATCCGCATCGCCCAGGACATCGACGGGATTATGATGACTCCAGCTTGCAGGCAGAAGTGTGTTCAAATCCTCCATCGTCTTTGCCGACAGCTCCGCCAGCTCCCCTTTTCCAAGCACCAGCGCATCCGTTGCCAGCGCCCCTGGACCGCCCGCGTTCGTCACGATCGCCAGCTTTTTCCCGGTTGGCAGCGGCTGCTTGGCCAGCACCTCAGCCATGTCGAACAGCTCCTCAATCGTATCTACCCGCAGCACCCCGCTTTGCCGTAGCGCCGCATCCAGCACGGCATCGCTTCCGGTCAGCGCGCCTGTGTGGGAAGCCGCCACACGTGAGGCCTCCGCAGTGCGTCCGACCTTGATCACTACGATTGGCTTTTGCGCCGCGACAGCCCGCGCCGCAGCCAGGAATGCCGCAGCGTCATCACCCACGGACTCCATGTAGATCACGATGCTCGCCGTATTCGGATCATCACCAAAATGCCGGATCAGATCGCCCCAGCCCACATCTGCCATTGCCCCGGTGGAAACAAAGGCACTGAAGCCCACATGCTGTTCATGGCTCCAGTCGAGGATGGCGGTGCAAAGCGCCCCGCTCTGGCTCAGAAACGCCACGCGCCCCATCTGAGCCATGCTGCTGGCAAACGTCGCGTTCATACCTGCATGCGGATTCATCAATCCGAGGCAGTTGGGTCCGATCAGGCGCACGCCATGTCGTTTCGCCGCCGACTGCACTTCGGCTTCGAGCTTGGCACCTTCTGGACCCGTTTCCTTAAATCCCGCAGAGATAACAATCACGGCCTTCACGCCCGCCACCCCCGCCTCCTCGACAAGCTGAGGCACCGTGCTTGCTGGTGTCACAATGAGCACCAGTTCCGGCACCTCCGGCAGAACCGAGAGGTTTGGATAAGCCTTCACCCCGCAAACCTCCGCCCGCTTGGCATTCACCGGAAACACCGGACCTGAAAAACCGCGCAAGTTTTCCCAGATCGCACGGCCAACACTCCCTGCCCGATCTGTGGCTCCGACGAGAGCGATGCTGTGCGGCTGGAAGAAAGAGGAGAGGGACATGCGGGAACCTACGAAAGGATCAGACGGTGTCTCAACGCATGTTGTGCATTGTTGGGATCATTCTGGTCTTATCCTGCACAGCAAGCCCCGCAGGCGGCGTAGCAGTCGTCACAGATAAATTCGTTTCCGAATTTTGCCGCCTCAGGATTGCCGCAGCGCTCGCAGGCAGCTTGCACTTGCTCACTCGCTGCGGTGGTTGTCTCGTCACTCATGCGTTATCTTCTTCTCGGTCTCTTCCTCGCGCAAATCACCTGTGCGCAAAACAGCGATCCGTTTCCTACTCCGCCGAATCAAAAGGGCCTGCAGGCGCAGATGGTGGACGATGCGCTGGCGCTCCGCATCCATCACGCCGGAATCAATGTAAATCTCACGGCTTTGTACGATCCCAAATCAAAGTCCGAAACCGGCGAGTTTATTTTCAATCAAAATTATCTCGCGTCACTGGACCGTCAGATCAAGCCGCTATCAGACAAGGACGTTCTCGTTTATCTCATCATCATCGCCTATCCCTCAAAGAACCCGGCCATCGACGCCGTCGTGCTGCATCCGGGACATCGCAAAGATTACCAGTTCAGCGTCGGCGCCGTAAACACGACGAGTGGTTTTTTGAACGCCGTTATGAGCATGCTCGCTGAACGCTGGAGCGGTGCGCATATTGAGCATGGTCGCGCGTGGGGCTGGATCATCGGCAACGAAGTCAACTCACACTTCCTCTGGAACAACATGGGCCCCGTGCCGCTGGAGACTGCCGCCAGCGAGTATGAGAAGGCCTTCCGCATCATGCACACGGCCATTCGCAAACGCTCGAAAAACGCCCGCACCTACCTCTCCTCAGATCATCATTGGAGCAGCAGCATGCACAATGTGAGCCCGCAGGAAGCCACGCCGGGCCGCGACTTCCTCGACACCTTCGCGCGGCTCGTGCGCGAGCGTGGCGACTTCGACTGGAATGTCGCGTGGCATCCCTACCCCGAGGACCTCGGCAATCCACGTGCCTGGGCCGACAAAACCGTCACTGCCGACGATGACACCAACAAAGTCACCTTCAAAAACCTCTCCGTGCTGCCAACGCATCTGGAGCGGCCTGAACTGCTCTTCAATGGCACGCCGCGCCGAATCATCCTCAGTGAGCAGGGTTTCCACACTTTGCTCACTCCCGAGGGTGAGCAGCTTCAGGCAGCCGCCTACGCATATGCTTGGGAGAAAATTCAAACACTTTCCACGGTCGATGCCTTCATTTACCACCGTCATGTGGATCATGCCCATGAAGGAGGTCTACGACTTGGTTTGTGGCGCAATGCTCCAAACTCTGTCGCTGACCCATACAGCAAGAAACTCATTTACGAACTCTTTCAAAAAGCCGGCACTCCTGCATGGCGGTCCGCCGCCGATGCGCTGCTGCCGGTTACAGGATTGAAAACTTGGGGCCCATAACGCATCTAATCTGCGTCTTGCGGCTCGCGAAATGATACGAATGTCGCAGATGAACACACATCTGTGCGAAGCGTAGGCGCAGCGCCCACAGGTGGCACGCATGCTGCATAACCATGCAGCCAGCCTGACGCCCTGCCTGAAGGTTTATTTACCCCATTCCTTTCATACTCATTTTGCCCCTTAAATCGACTCTGCCTTCCATCTCTCCTGCCAGAAATGAACTTCTGCATGCGGCTTTGATTCGTATCAATTTTCATGAACGATTTCGTGCGTTCGACATCTGTGATTGCAGGCATGCATACCTGCATGTTCTCAGCACCAGCAGTCAATGAAACCCATTGTTGAAATGCTTTCCCCGCTTGCAGCCGCCGAACCGGTGGTCTGCGAAATCGTGCGCGGGCATGATTTTGGCTGCGTGTGGCATTACCACCCGGATTGTGAGATCACACTGGTGCTGAAAGGCGGCACCGAGCGCCTCGTGGGCAACAACATTTCGCCCCTCACTCCGGGAGATCTCGTCTTTCTGGGCTCCAATGTGCCGCACGACTACCGCAACCACACCGCGCCGGGTGAACCTCACACAGATGTGGAGGCCATTGTCGTTCAGTTCATGCCCCAGCTGCCAGGTCATGAGGACTGGATGCAGCGCTCCACCATGAAGCCCATACGTCGGTTGTTTCAGCGTGCCGACCAAGGATTGGAGGTCACGGGCATCACCCGGCTGACTGCCACGCGCATCGTTCAGGAGATGCTGCACGTGCATGGCATGCAGCGTGTCATCCTGCTGCTGCAGCTGCTTGACCTCCTTTCAAATTCAGAGGAACTGCAAGAAATCTCATCCCCAGTTCTGCCTCAGCCACGACCTGGGGCATCAGACCGCATCAGCATGGCGTGTGAATACATTGGGTCCCATCTTCCGGAACCCATTTATGTGGCCGATCTCGCGGCAATCGTGGGTCTTGGTAAAAGCGCCTTCAGCCGCCTGTTCAAGAAAAGCACCGGACGCACCGTGCCCCAGTATGTCAATGAACTGCGCATCGCGTGTGCGTGCCTGCTGCTCTCTGAAACTGACCTCACTGTCAGCCAGATCGCCATGGACTGCGGCTTTGTTTCACCCGCTCATTTTCAGCGTCAGTTCCGGGAGCACCAGCACTGCGTCCCCCTGGCCTATCGCAGCCGGGTGGCGCAGCCTTCGTGAAGCAGAGTGCACAAAGAACGTCTGCTTTGCACGATTCGGGGTCTTCATGAACGGAGCGATGGACCCTCACATGCTTAGCAAAGGAGTGACAATAAGTACGTGCAACAGTCTGTTGTTCACTTTCAAAGAACCCTGAAACCTTCTCAAGCCATGCATCAAACCAAAGGACTGCTGATCGACATGGATGGTGTGATCTATCGTGAAAACCAATTGCTGCCCAAAGCGGCGGATTTCATCCATCATCTCATTAAAACTTCGACTCCCTTCGTCTTTGTCACCAACAACTCGGCGCCAACGCCTGAAGACCTGGTCGTCAAACTCAATCATCTGGGCATCAGCGGCATCTCGGCACGACATTTTTACACGGCGGCCATGAACACCGCCGAGTTTCTGGCGGAGAATCACCCCTGCTGCACCGCTTTCGTCATGGGCGATGCAGGGCTGACACTGGCGCTGCAAAAGGCTGGCATCCCCAATGATTCGATCCGCCCCACTTATGTGGTCGTTGGCGAAGGCATGCAATCCACGGAGAAACTCTCCAAGGCGCATGAACTGATCGAGAAAGGTGCACGGCTGGTGGCAACCAATCCGGACAACTGGTGTCCGGTGAAAAAGGAAGTAACCCGTCCCGGCGCAGGTGCGCTGGCCGCGTATCTCGAAGCCAGCACGGGGCAGCGGGCCTATTTCCTCGGCAAGCCCAACCCCTACATGTTTCAGCGTGCCCGGCGACTCCTGCAGCGCCACACGGAAGAAGTCATGATGGTGGGAGACACCATGGAGACGGACATCCGCGGTGCCATTGAGGTCGGCATGCAGGCATGTCTGGTTCTGACGGGCTCCACGCGGCTCGAAGACCTGCAAAATTATGTCTACCAGCCCACCTGTGTGCTGGAGGGCGTGGATGAACTGCTGGAGGAACTCCGCGGTACCGGCACCAGCAGCAGCCGGCTGCAGTTTCTCTCTAGAGCTACAACCACTGCGCAGAAGAAACCAGGGGCGAAGCATCCCGACCAGCGCACTGAAATTGCCTATCCGCGACCACGACCAGCCATGACCAAGTGACTTGGCTTGGCGTAATAACCGATAGAAGCACTCCACTTAGATTTAGGCGCATCTAAACAAGGCACGGTCAACGATGCCTGCACAAATAACGTCTGAATTGCGCGATTCGGGGTATGCATGATCTGAGGTCTGGTCATGCATATGCTTAGTCATGGAGGCAATGAATAAAGCATTGCTTGTGCAACATTTCTCCTTTGTTAGTCGCGCCTGTCGAATCTGCTGGTTCTCCGCAGCAGTAATATTGTTGCTCTTCACCCATGCGTCAGCTCAAACCCTCACCTGGGATGCCGACTCAGTTTCCAGCGGCATGCAAAATGGCAGCGGCTTTTGGAACACCTCCAACACCGACTGGCTGAGCGGCTCCACCAACACCTCCTGGGTGAACTCCACCACGGCCATAGCAGACATCGGCGGCGGCACGGCTCCGACTACGGGAACATCCGCTGCACCGATCACGATCACCGTCCAGTCGGACATTCAGCTGACGACGCTGGACTTCCGCGGCTTTACCGCCGCGCCCACCAGCTACAACATGTACACGCTCCAGGGAGATGTGGCCGGGCGCATCATCGACTTCGGCGCGAACGGCCTGATTCAGATGGAAAACCTCTCCTCCGGCGGCTCCCAGTTTGTCGGCCTTGGTTCGAACCTCCGCCTCAAGGGCAGCAACCTGCGCATTCAAAAATATGGCAGCGGCACCATATTTCAGTACATCTCGCTGTCGATGACCACGAATCCCGATCTCACGGGAGCGTTCACCCTGGGCGGCAGCATCTATGCCACCATAACCGCGCCAACCACACTGCAGGCTGTGGACCACATTGCGGTAGAAGCGGGTGGCACGGCCGCGCTCAGCGGTACAGCGGCCAACTACACGCAGGCGTTTTCATTGGCGGGCATTGGCAACAGCCTCACCTTCTCCGGCACCGCTTATGGAGCCATACGTCTGGTCTCAAACAACATCACACTCTCCGGCCCCATCACCCTCACAGCGGACGCCGGGATTCAGACGAACTTCTCCGGCTCAAATGGCCTCAGCGCCACAATCTCCGGTGCCATCGGAGACAATGGCAGCAACTATGGCTTCACCCGCTTCACCTTTACTCGCGGTGGAGACAGCGTGGTGACGCTGACTGGAGCAAACACATATGGCGGTGCCACCACGCTGGGGCGCAATGTGGCCAGTTACTCCGGCGGCATCACCATACTGGACTTTAGCGCCACCGGCGCACCGCAAAACAACATCCTCTACAATGGTCTGGCCACACCTGGAAATCTGAACCTGGCCAGCGGCAACTCCGCCACCACGCTGCGCCTCATTGGCAATGCCGGGCAGACGAACAGCCAGTCATTCAACAACTTGAGCGTCTCGGGCGCTTATAACGTGCTGGAACTCATCTCCGGAAGCGGCGGCACAATGAATCTGAGTTTTGGAAACATCAGTCGCGTGGAAACGACGGCGGTACTCTCCGTGCTTGCACCTCTTTCCGGAACCATCTCCACTACGCAAACAACAGGCTTTGTCGGTCCGTGGATGAGCTATACCAGTGCCTATGGCGCGCGCAGCTGGGCCCAGGTGGTGGGTGGAGCTGTGGCGGGTGGCTACGCCGGGGACGTCACACTTGCCACAGGACAAAGTCTGAGCACGTCCCCATTTACATCAGCATCCAATGCCAGCATCACCAGCTCAAGCACGGGGGCGGTCACCGCAGGAGCAGGCACAACCAATCTCAACAGCCTGAGCAACTCAGACATCACCGCAGGTCGCCTGGTGCAGCTAGGTGCCGGGCAGACACTCCGCCTTGGCATACTCGGAGGCATTCAAATGCTCAATGGCGCGCAGGATCTGACCATCGGCACCGCAGGAGCAGCCAGCACGCTCTCTGCAGGCGGCAGTGTGACGAACACTGCGGGCGTCCTCTTTCTGAGCAATCTCTCCAACACTGGCGCGCTGACGATCAATTCCATCATCGCCAACAACAACACAGGCGCGGTAACTCTGGTTTCCAACGGCGCTCCAGGCACACGCACTGCGCTCACGGCGGTCAATACATTCACTGGCGGCACGCAAATCTCCAGCGGCATCCTGGAGGTGCGCATCGACGGAGCATTGGGAACCTCGGGCACTGTGACGGTTTTGGACGGTGCCACTCTCGCCCTGTCTGGCGGCATCACCCTTACCCGTGCGCTGGCCAATATCACCGGCCTTGGTGATGGCGGCAACGGGGCCATCCGCAGCCTCAGCGGCACCAACACCATTTCCGGACTCATCACTTTGGCTGCGCCCGTTCTCATCACCGCAGATGCCGGCTCCGTGCTGAATCTCGGCACCGCGCCAGCCACCAACATCCTGACCGGCAGCAACTATCTTAATTTTGGTGGGGCTGGCACGATCAATGTGGTCGGTTCCATCGGGGCCGTGGCAGGTTTTGTTAAAACGGGTCTGGGCACTTTGGTGCTGAGTGGAACGAACACCTACGCCAGCACTGTCAGCGTAAGCCTCGGCACATTAAAATTCGGCACAGCCGCCACCCTGCCATCCGCAGCGACTCTGACACCAACACCTGGTGGTGTCGTGGACTTAAACGGCCTCAGCATCAGCAATGCTTTCAGCATCTCCGGCGCAGGCAGTGGCAGTGGTGCCATCATCAGCAGCACGGGAGCTGGCACACTGACAGGCACTGTGGCACTTACAGCGTCCACCTTGCTCGGTGGTGGGGGCAATGACCTGACCATCAACAATGCGGGCGGCCTCACCGGCAATGTGCTGCTGACCAAGACTGCAAGCAGCACCCTTACTTTCATCAGCACCGCCACCAGCGCACGCACCGGAACGACCCAAATCGACGCCGGCACATTGCGACTGCAAGCGGCGGCAGCCTCCATCGCGCCTATTGGCACGGGAACTTTCGCACTCAATGGTGGCACACTGAGCCTGGGCTTTGATGCCACCACCGTCTTTACCAATGTAGTCAACATCATCAAAGACAGCACCATCATTGCCGACCGTGCATCCTCAGGTGCGGGAGGAACTGTGACGACTCTGAGCACGCTGACCATTGGCTCCAACACCCTCACGGTCAAAGCAGGCAGCAACGTCTCCAGCGGCACGATCGGCCTCACGATGGGAGCGGTCAGCATCGGCGGTGTTTCCATGCGTCCGGGGAATCCAGTCTTTGATGCACAAAGCAGCGCGACGGCCGCGACGACGCTGACCTTGGGAGCCTTCAGCGATCAGGCCATCGCGCCACGCACCCTCACCTTTCAAAACAGCGGCACAGTGGCCAGCACCATCACGCTGGGAACAGCAGCCTCCAGTTTGGTTGACGGCACAATCGTGAACATCGCGAACACAGGAGGTGCTGTGACGCTGAACCTCACCACAACAACATCCCTGGGAAGCCTCGCACAGGTGACCGTGGGCAGCGGTAACACCCTGACGGCAGGCATCACCAGCATTGTCCTCGGCTCGCTCGCCGGCAGCGGCACGGTCAATGCCAGCGGTACTTTCACACTCATCATCGGCAACAGCAGCAACTACACGCCCCTTAACAGCAATTTCAGCGGCCTTCTGTCCAATGGCACCGGCACGCTGGCTCTCACCAAAGCAGGCCTTGGCACGCTGACGCTGAGCGGCAGTTCCTCAGACACCTACACCGGTCTCACGACTGTCAATTCAGGCACTCTGGTTCTGGGCAAGACAGGCGGCGCTACGGCCACAGGCGGGGGGGGCCTGACTATCGGTGTTGCAGCCGCCAGCACGGTGGGAAACGCGAAGGTGCAGCTGGCAGGCAATGAGCAAATGACAGTCACTGCTACATCAGACCTGATCATCAACGCCGGCGGCACATTGGATATGAACGGCCACACGCTTACGGTGGACACGCTGGCGGGCTTCTTCGGATCCACGATCACCGGTTTCGGTACGCTGGCGTTGAACCGCACCAGCGGCACGCTCGTTTTTTCCGGCATCAACACCATGAGCCAGACGCTGCAAATCACCACGTCCGCCAGCGGCTCTGCTACGCGCACAGTTCAGGTCACCAACGTGGCGGACCAGCTCACCATCAGCGGATCGATAACTGAGTTCACTGGAGTCGCCGGCAATATTACCAAGACAACTTTGGGCACTTTGATTCTCAGTGGTGATAACAGCTACTCGGGCTCCACTACCGTCAGTGCAGGCATCCTCAACATTCGCAGCGCGACCGCCCTGGGTTCGACCACGGGAGCCAGCATCGTCAGTGCGGGAGCCACGCTGCAAATACAGGGTGGCATCACAACAGCAGTGGAAGGTCTTACCATTTCAGGCAGCTCGGGCTTCGTCGGTACCAATGGCATCAACATTCAGACCGGAGGTCTGGTCAATATCAGCGGCATCAACAACTATGCCGGTCTTGTTGGCATGTCCGTGGGTGGTTCGACGATCTCTTCAGACAGTGGCGTCTTGAATCTGACCAACACAGGTACACTCTCAGGTGCCACTTTTGCATTGACCCTCGCAGGCGCTGGTGATGGCAGCATCTCCAGCATCATTGGTATCACCACCGGTGCTGTCATCAAAAATGGCACGGGCACATGGACACTCAAAGGCGTGAACACCAGCACCGGAGCCATCACGATCAACACAGGCACCTTGAAACTTGGCGACGGCACCTCCGGCAGCTGGAGCAGTGCGCCAGGTCTGACCTACACTGGCAGCGGCATCTTTGAGTTCGGTGGGTCCACCGCCGCCAGTACGCAGGCGCTCGGCGCGCTCACTCTGACTACCGGTGGTGGCGTGCTGAAAGTGGATGCTCCAGCCTCAGGCATCAATGCGCTGACTTTCACCTCCCTTGCGGCACCTGCCGCTGGCACAGGCCTGAACATCGTCTCGCCCACGAATACCAGCTTCACGATCACCGGTGCTACGAATACCAATGGTATTATCAATCCGCGCATCACCTACAACGGCGCAGACTTCGCCTCCTCCACCTCCGGAGTGATCGGTGCTGCAGCCACCACTTTGGCCACCAGCAGCATGACCGCTGGCAACTCCCTTCCCTACCTGATCAGCGGCTCCTACTCGCAAACAAGTTCAGTCACCGTCAATGCGGGCTTGAAATTTGCGAGCAATGATACTTTGACCATCGCCAGCGGCATTCTCCTGACCATCAACAACGGCACGAACACCGCCGGTGGGGTTTTAGTCACTGGCGGCGTGGGAGCCACCATCGCAGACGGAGTCACCGCCTTGGGCCTGACCACGGCGGGCAGTGGCGATCTCGTGATCGGCACCAATGCAGCAGGCGACAGTCTGAACATTCAGGTTACGATCACCAGTTCCACCACCGGTGGTCTGACTAAAAACGGCGCAGGCACTTTGACCTTGACTGTGGCCAATGCCTACACCGGCGCCACCAGCATCAATGCTGGCACCTTGATCATCGGCAACGTCGCAGCCATGAGCACCTCTGCTGCGACGGTACAGGTGGGCGGTGTGCTCGACCTCAATGGCAAGCTCGTCATTAACACAGCCACCCTGAATGGCACGGGCATCAGCAGCGGAGGTGCGCTCATCAACAGCAGCGGTACAGCGGCCTCCATCGGCGCGCTGACCATTGGCTTGGGCAATGGCACCGGTGGCATCGGTGCCAGCATCGGCGGCACCGGCAGCATCACATCCACGGGTGTGCTCGTCGGCAACAACATCCTCGTAAAATCGGGATCGGGCATCCTGACCTTCGGCAACAATGCAGGCACAGCGCTCGCAAGTACGCGCACCGGGGCCACCCGCATTGACGCAGGCACCCTGCGCATCAGCAATTCAACCACGGCCATCGGCGCAGCCACTGCCGCCATCATCCTCAATGGCGGCACCTTGAGCCTCGGCAGCACGACATCCGTGGCAGCCTATCCCGTTTGTGTGACCTCAAGCTCCACGGTTGTTTCAGATGTCTTCACTGCCGGGGCGGGCCTCACCCACACGCTGGGTGTACTCGCCATCGGAGCTCAGACCTTGACCATTCAGGCAGGAAGTAATGTCACCACGACCAGCACCAATGCCGGTGTCACCTTCGGAGCCACCACATTGCTGGACAGCCCAACGTTTGATGTGCAAAGCCCGACGACCGCCACCAACGGCACAACCACGCTGACCTTGGGTGCATTGAATGATCTGGGCGTGGCCAGGACCATCACGTTCATGAACAGCGGCACATCAACCACCAACAGCGCCGTCATCCTCGGTACCGCCATGGCCAGCCTGGTGGATGGCACGGTGGTGAACCTCAACAGCGGTACAAATGCCGGTGTGACATTAAATCTGAACGCCGCGGCAGCACTTGGCACTCTGGCGCAGGTCACCGTCAGTGGTAACAGCATTCTTAGCCTCGGTGCGCTGGAGACCATTGGCTCGCTCTCGGGCAACGGCAACGTCATTGGCGCCTTTGTGCTCACCGTGGGGAATTCAAGTTCCGCCACGGTGTACAATACCAACTACTCCGGCGTGCTCGGCTTTGGCGGCGTAGCCACAGGCCTCACCAAGGCGGGTCTTGGCACGCTCACTCTCAGCGGTGCCAATACCTACACTGGCGCAACGCTCGTGAGCCTGGGCGTTTTAAAACTGAACAGTGCCACGGCTCTTGGAGCCACCAGTGGTGTGATCATTAGTCCCGGTGCCACTTTGGATTTGAACGGCCAGAACACGGACCGGAATTTCACCAATATCAGCGGCACCGGCAACAATGGTGTCGGTGCCATCATCAACAGCAGCAGCACGACCTCAACGATCACGGGCAGCACGGTCTTGGGTGGAGGGACGAAAATGGGAGGCTCCGGCAACATCACCATCAACAATGCAGGCGGCCTCACTGGCAGCGTCCTTCTCACAAAATTTGGCAGCGGCACTCTCACCTTCACCAGCACCTCAGCCAGCGCACGCACGGGCACCAACCAGATCGATGATGGCACGCTGCGAGTTCAAGCGCCGACAGTCATCTCCAGTCTGGGAACCGGAACCTATGCCATGAACGGCGGCACTTTGAGCCTGGGCTTCGATGCCAGCGGCACCACCAGCAATGCGGTGAACGTGCTGGCCAATTCTACCATCATTGTAGATCGCGCCAGTTCGGGAGCAGGCAGCTTCACCTTGACCATGGGGGCGGTGATCATCGGCGGAAACACCCTGACGCTGAAATCCGGAAACAACGTCACCAGCGGCACGATGGGCCTGACCCTCACCACCATCACCATCGGCGGGCCATCGCTGGCTCCCGGCAACCCTGTCTTTGATGTGCAAAGCACCGCCAGCGCGGCCATGACTCTGACTCTGGGCGCTCTGACTGATCAGGCCATCGCACCTCGCACCATCACTTTCCAAAACAGCGGCGCGGGATCCAGCAACGTCATCCTCGCTACGGCGGCCACCAGCCTGGTGGACGGCACGCAAATCGTTCTGGCCGGCACCGGCAGTGCAGTCACACTGAACCTCAACATCGCCGCCGCCATCGGCACATTGTCCCAGGTGACCATGGCCTCCGGCAACACCCTGGCTCTTGGTGCCTCGCAGACCATCAGTTCTCTCAATGGCAGCGGCACAGTAAACGCCACAGCCAGCTCGGTTCTCACGATCGGAAACACGTTGAGTCCGCTGGTGCTGGACTCCACCTTCACGGGTGCTTTGACCGGAACGAATCTCTCGGTGGTGAAGGCGGGAAGTGGCACGCTGACTCTGGGCGGCAGCACTGACAATACCTTCTCCGGCTCCTCGGGTCTCGCAGTCAATAGTGGCACGCTCGTGCTGGCGAAAACAGGCGGTGCTGTCGCGGTTTCTTCAAAGCTGACCATCGGCACCGTCGGTGCAGTCAGTGGCAGCGCCACGGTGCGACTGGCGGGAGCCGGCCAGATAGCCTCAACTGCCACGGTGGCCATGAATGCCCAGAGCACGCTGGACCTGAACGGCTACAACGCCACCTTGGGCTCACTGGTCGACGCACCTGGCAGCACGATCCTCAACAACGCCACAGGTACCAACACCACGCTGACAGTGGGCTCAGGAAATACCACAGGCCAGCATCTGGGCGCGATCGTTAACAACACCAGCGGCACTGGCACGGTAGCGCTGACAAAGACCGGCACTGGCGCATTCGTGCTGGGAGGATTGAACACCTACAGCGGTGCCACAGTCGTTCAGGCGGGCTCGTTGCAGGTCGGTGTCACAGGCATGGGCACCACGGGCACGGGTGCGGTCACGGTACAAAACAGCGCGACGCTCCTAGGCACAGGTGTCGTTCAAGGCTCCAGTTTCACCGCAGTAAGCGGCGCAATCATTCAGGCGGGTGATGGCACCGCCCAAAGCAACTACGGCACTCTGACCTTCCAGCCGAGTTCAGGTTCCGGCACCATCGATTTCCAGTCGGGCAGCACGATCATTCTCGGACTCAATCCAGGTGGCACCTCCGATCTGCTAAACATCGTGGGCACCGGATCCAACACGCTCCTGTTCAATGGCAACATCACCGTCACAGCGGCTTCATTTACCCCGGCCGCTCCGGCAGTTTACAATCTCATCGACTGGTCCGGCCTGACTTCCTCTCCCACTTTTGACAGCCGCTTTACCTACACCGGCCAGCTTTTGGGGAATGGGGATGAAGCCAGCGGCTTCGATCTCCCGAATATTTCGGGGTCAGGATACGCCTGGGACATCAGCAACTTCACCACCAACGGCACCATCGCCATCGTCCTCGTGCCCGAGCCTTCACGCCTGCTGCTGCTGGGCCTGGCGTTGGGACTCCTGCTCGTCAGGCGCAAACGCTGAAAACAAACCAACCGGGCTTGTGGCCCGGCTGATCAAAACATCCACGATAGCTATGCTATCACGCTTTAGGCGTATCGGCGGTGCTTTCAGGCAGTTTCGGGGCTTTGATGTAATCGGCGGGAAGCTCCCCCTTCAAGGCCTTGAGGAAAGTGATGATGGAAGCCACCTCCTCGTCGCTGAGCTGCTTGCCCAGCTGGTATTCACCCATCTTCTTAACCATCTCTTCCAAGGTCTTGACCGAGCCGTCGTGCAGGTAGGGATAGGTCTCGGTGATGTTGCGCAGGCTGGGGACTTTGAAGAAGGCTTTCTCGCCATCGTTTTTGGTGACGTCAGCACGACCATTGTCCTTGAGATCAGGCCAGGCCTTCACAAGGCCAAGCTTCTGATACATCATGCCGCCGACCCCCACTCCGTTGTGACAGGTGACGCAGCCGGTTTTGGCAAAGGTGGCAAACCCCTTCTTCTCCTCGGCGCTGAGAGCATCCTTGTTGCCTTTGAGGAAAGCGTCCCACTTGGAAGGCGTGAGCAGCTTGCGCTCAAAGGCACCCACGGCCTTGCCAAAGTTGTTGTAGTTCACAGGATCGGCCTCGCCCGGGAAGGCAGCCTTGAAGGCCTCCACATAGCCGGGCATGCTCTTGAGCACTTTAATGACAAATTCCTCGCTGGGGGCTCCCATTTCGACCGGGTTGAGTACGGGGCCTTTGGCCTGCTCCTCCACACTCGGTGCACGGCCATCCCAAAACTGCGCAATGTGCAGAGCAGCATTGTAGACCGAGGGCGAGCTGCGGCCGCCAAGCTTGCCTTCATGCCCAGGGGAGAATGGCAGGTTGTCGTTGCCGTACTTCTCAAGGACGTGGCAGGAGTTGCAGGACATCTTTCCGCCCTTGGAAATGCGGGTCTCAAAGTAGAGCTGTCGACCGAGATTGATTTTTGCTTCCGTGAGTTCGTTGGTGGCGGAGGCGACCTCGGCAGGCAACGGCATGAACATCGGCAGGAAGGCTTCAGACAGATCCGCCTGTGCGTAAGCGGAGACGGTGCTCAAGCCGACAATAAGAGCAAGAATGCGTGCGGTAGGGTGCATGAGAGTGTTGGGATTGGAACCAGCGAGTTCGATACGTGGCGTGGAAGGCGCGGGTTTCAAGCGATTGCACAGTCACATGGTCTGAGACGATTTCTCAACACCACCCCCAGCTTCAAATTGACGAAAACCCCGGCACGCAGCTAGGCTCATCAAATGTTCTCTAAATCTTTTCTTCTGCTGCTGACCGCAGCAAGCATGGCTCTGGCGCAAGAACCCGTAGGCGATGGCAAGGCGGACGACACGGCGGCCATTCAGCACATGTTCGACACCCTCGGCAGTGTGAAACTGCCGAAGGGCACCTACCTTCTTACTCAGACCGTGAAAATCGATCTCACAAAGACCGGTTATGCGGCACTGACCGGAGACGGTACGGTACGTCTGATTATGGCAGGTGAGGGTCCGGCGCTGCTTTTCGTCGGTACGCATGAGGGTTCAGCGGCACCGGATACATTCAAGCCGGAGGTGTGGGAGAGTCAGCGCACGCCGATGGTTGACGGCATTGAAATCGTGGGCGCGGATGATAAAGCGGATGGTATCGAGGCCACAGGTACGATGCAGATCACCCTGAGCCGCGTCGTCATTCGTGAATGTCGGCACGCCGTACATTTGTCCACCCGCAACCGCAATGTGCTGATCTCAGCCTGTCATTTCTACCACAACACAGGCATCGGCGTGTTTTACGACAATGTGAACCTTCATCAGTCAAACATCGTGGGCAGTCACATCAGCTACAACGGCGGCGGCGGTGTCGTTTCCGTGGGCGGCAACGTGCGCAATCTGCACATCGGCACCTGCGACATTGAGGGCAATCACGCCAAAGACGGCCCGCCCAGTGCCAACGTGATGCTCGACTCACGCGGCGGCTCCATCGGCGAAGTAGCGATCACAGGTTGCACCCTGCAGCACACGCACAAGTCGCCAGATTCAGCCAACATCCGCATCATCGGCTCCGGCACGGATGCATCCCTGCTGCGCCGCGGCGGACGTGAGCACACCCGCGAAGGCAATGTGACCATCACGGGCAATGTGTTCAGCGATGTGCAGGTGAATGTGGAGGTCCAGCACTCACGAGGTGTGACGATCACCGGCAACACCTTCTGGGAAGGCTTTCAGCACGATCTGGTCGTGTCAGACAGCAGCAACGTCGTGGTTAACGGAAACAACTTTGACCGCAATCCACGCTACCTTGTGAATGGCAACGACAACGCCGAGAAAAACGGCGTCGTCTTGCTGCGCTGCGATGACAGTGTGCTGACCAACAACGTCATCAGCGGTGTGTGGAAACAGCGCGCCGCGGTGGACATCGAGTCCTGCAACCGGCTGCAGATCTGCCACAACAGCGTTCTGGATTCCGATGGCATCGGCCTCCGTCTTGAGCAGGTGACGAACAGCATGGTCGTTGGCAACATCATTCGCGATGACCGTGACAAAGAGAAGCGGAGCAAAGAGCCTTCGCTCAGCGTGATCGGCGGCAAGGCAAATGTGATTGAGTTGAATGTGCTCGGAAACAAATAACCTGGATATTGAACCATGACCACAGCATCCGCCACCTGGCTGCTGGCCCGCACTCATGGTCGTATGCTGCGGCACAAGCTGCGCTTTGGCCTGCGTGAAAACCGCCTGCTCAGCGTGACTGTTGGTGCGTTCCTCGGTCTGTACAGCCTCGCGGCCTATCTGCTGGTGGGGCGCGGGCTGGATTTCATGATGAAGCTGCCCCTCATCGGCCCGCTGCTCACGGAGCGGCTGGTGTTTCTCCTCTTCTTTTTCTTCTTCGTGATGCTGGTCATTTCCAATGCCACCATCACCGGCATGAGCCTGTTCCGGCGGAAGGACATGGAATGGCAGATCGCGCTTCCCCTGCCACCGCGCAGCCTGGTGCTGTGGAAGACTCTGGAAGGCATGCTGCTGGCCAGCTGGGGACTGCTGCTGCTCAGCACCCCCATACTCATTGCCCTGGCCCAGACCTACAAGGCCGACGCGAAATTCATGCTCGTGGTACTGCCCGCCTTGCTGGCTCTGGTGATGATCGCGGCGAATGTTTCTACCTGGTTGCTCATCGCCCTGGTGCTCTGGGCCAAACGATGGATGTGGAAACCCCTGCTCGCAGTCCTGGCGCTGCTTCTGATCCAAACACTGCCCATCTGGCATTCCAGTGTCGAGACTTTGAACTCCGGAGATCTTAGCGCGAGTCTGAACCAGATCCTGCGGCACACAGAAATCTGCATGCATCCGCTGCTGCCTAGTTCATGGGTCGCGGAAACGATTCAGGCTGCCGGTCGCGGCACTTTTGAGCGCACCGTCTTCTTCAACCTCGTGCTCCTGGCCAACGCGGTGATGAGCATCATGATTACCACGCGCATAGCGAGCGCCTATTATTATCCCGCCTGGAACCGCATCATGAGTGCTGCACCAGGAGCCGGCAAAAAGGTGAAAAAAACCACGTCTCGCACCAAACCTGGACACCGCAGCCAATGGCTGCGTCGCATTCTGGCGCTTGATCGCGCCTCCTTTGCGCTCCTCGTCAAAGAGGTTCGCACGTTTCTGCGCGAGCCCGTGCAATGGGGGCAGTCGGCCATCATCTTTGGCCTGCTGCTGATTTATTCAATGAACCTGCGCAAGCTCGGCTACGATCTGCAGAGTCCATTTTGGATCACCGTTGTGAGTCATTTGAACCTGCTGGTCTGCTGCCTCGCGCTTTCCACGCTGACCACACGATTCATCTATCCGCAGTTCAGTCTGGAGGGACAGCGCCTGTGGATTTTAGGGCTCTCCCCTCTGCCATTACACCGTGTGCTGGCCTTGAAATTACGCCTCAGCGCCAGTGTCCTGTCGATTGTCATGCTGACACTCGTCGTAGTTTCAGGATTGTCTCTGGGGCTGCCGGGGCATCGCATTTTGTATTTCAGCGCTTCGATCCTGATGCTAAGCTACGGCCTGACTTCACTGGCACTGTCTCTCGGCGCTCTGGTTCCGAACTTCCGGGAGTCGAATCCCGCGCGCATTGTCTCGGGGTTTGGCGGCACGGTCTGTTTGATTGCCAGTTTCGTTTACATCGTCGGCGGCATGGTTCTGCTGCTGATCCCCTCCTGGCAGAATCTCAGGCAGGATGCCGTGGCATTCGTGGGCTATAATGGAAAAATCGAGTTGGCGACCTTAGGTGGACTGGCTCTGCTAACCGTGGCTTTTGGAGGCATTCCATATTTTTTTGCCAAACGGCAGACGAAAAATCTGGAATACTTAAGACATCTGTAGTATTTGGATACTGGAAATAATTTCCAGTACTCCCATGATCACCCGCAAAGCACCCGCCCTCGCCACTGCAAACGGCCACAATGAGGATAATCTGCTCGTTTTTGAAGATGCTCCCGAATTCATGGATGGCCACGCCGTTGCGACCTCGTTGGAGAATGTCGATTCCAAAGTGAAGGCCGCTCAGGAGCAATTGCTTGAACTCCGCCGGCAGCAGGAGGAAATCGAACGTCAGAAGCAGCATCTCGAAGCCCTTCGCGTCAAGCAGGAGCGGTTCGTCGCCGGAAAGCGTGATCTCGTCGAAAAAATCGGTCGGTCTGCCAGCCTGGTCGAACGTGAACTTTACGACGCACAGAAGCGTGTCGAGGATCTCGCTTCTGTACACGACGAATTCCGCCACCATCAGGACATTCTGAAATCGCTCCAGCCGGAAAAATGGCACCGCTCCCAGGTAAGTGAAGAACTCGACAATGCTCTGGCTGCCATTGAGGATGCCGAAGGCGACTATGCCAAAGGCATCCGCCGTCTGCATACCATGGGACCACAGGAAGGCGTTTCCGCAGGAGGACCGAGCAATCTGGATGACGCCAACTCATCCGTGCTGCCCTCTTTCAACTCCAATGCTGACGACCTGAAGACCTGGCTGCGCCGCGGCTTTGCCTTCACCCTCCCGCTCATGGGAACCGTGATCGTCGCCATCATCCTGATTCGTCTGATGTTCTGATTTAGCAAACCCGTCACCTCTCATCCATATGGCTCTGTTTTCTGGCAATCGCAAAGTCCGCTCACGCCGCCCGAAGCCTGTCCAGGCATTGCAGGAGGAGGCATCGCCCCAGCGCAAATCACGCAACCTGACCAAGCGTGCGGATGAACTGAACAGCGAGATTCACCGCTTGGAATGCTTCATCACTGCGGCTCCGCGCATCGAGCGTCAGCGCCGCCTGGCAAACGTGAACATGGTGCCGCCCATGGAGCTTGCATCCCCCGCCCCACGTCATCGTCGCGTTCCCATTGCCAGACAACGCGCACGCCGCAGCGAGCGCCTGCGCATGTTCACCGAAGGCATGCTAGTCCTCGGCTCCATCGCCGCCGTTGTTGGATGGCTGAATCAGTGGTTCCATTTCTGGAACTGAGGCTGATTCCTTAAGGCCACGATCGTTTTAGATCATTAACCGTAATTTCCAGATCAGCGGAGAAAACCGCTGATCTGATTGCAAGCCACAGTCAACTCTACTCACGCCTTGCCCCAGCACTTCAGCAGTGTGGCGGCCATGTCGGCAGGTGAGTCGGAGACGGAGATGCCGCATTCGGCAAGAATCTTCTTCTTGGCAGCGGCTGTATCGTCCGCACCACCGATGATGGCACCGGCGTGGCCCATGCGGCGTCCAGGAGGCGCAGTGGCTCCGGCAATGAAGGCAGCGATCGGCTTTTTGCAGTTATCCTTGGCCCAGAGACCCGCTTCGACTTCGGCGTTGCCACCAATTTCGCCGATCATGATGATGGCTTCGGTCTCAGGATCATCGTTGAACATCTTGAGTACATCGAGATGGTTGGTGCCGTTCACCGGATCACCACCAATACCGACGCAGGTGCTCTGGCCATAACCACGAGTCGTGAGCTGCCAGACGGCTTCATAAGTGAGCGTGCCGGAACGGCTGACGACTCCCACGTTGCCACGCTTGTGGATGTACCCTGGAGCGATGCCGATACGGCAGCCGCCATGCGACTTGTCGCCGAAGCCTGGGGTGACGAGACCAGGGCAGTTCGGCCCGATGAGGCGTGTCTTGCTGCCTTTCATGGCAGCCTTGACCTTGATCATGTCATTGACCGGAATGCCTTCGGTGATTGCCACCACGAGATCCAGCCCGGCATCCACGCCTTCGAGGATCGCATCCGCTGCGAATGGAGGTGGCACAAAGATCACACTCACGGTTGCTCCGGTTTCACGGGCGGCTTCTGCAACGGTGTCAAACACCGGCACTTTTTTTCCACTGTGCTCGAAAATTTGACCACCTTTGCCCGGCGTCACGCCAGCCACCAGCTGGGTGCCGTAGTCGATGGAAGCCTTCGCATGGCGCGAACCAAAATCTCCGGTGATACCTTGAACAAGAATGCGGGTGTCAGTTTCAACAAGAATGGCCATCGGGATGAATTCGGTAAAAGTTTTGGGGGGGCGTAAACGCGCCGCATCATAGAAGTGTGCTTCGCTGCGTCAAGGCGTCGGCGGAATATTCTCAAAGCAAGCGCCAGAGTTTTGGCAAAAAAACCACCAAACCCACTCCCAGTGCAGCAAGCGCGGCCACCAGCACCGCCGCCGCTGCAGCATCCTTCACCCGGCGGATGGGTTCTTCACGCTCCTTGCTCACGCGATCCGCCAGCACTTCGAGCGCTGTGTTCAGCAGTTCTGCCGCCCAGACCAGCCCCACGGCCAGCAACACCACGCACCACTCCCAGTCCGCCAGTTGCAGCCAGACGCCGAAGCCCCCTGCCAGCATCGTGGCAAGTGCATGCACCTGAAGATTACGCTGCGTTTTCAGCGCCCAGGCCAGGCCCGCCAGCGCAGGCCCAAAGCTGTGGAGCACCGAGGCAAGCCAGCGCGTCATTTGTTGTGATCCGGCTATTGCACGCCAGCGGGTTTCCCCGCCGCTTCTGCCGTGGGCTCAGAGACATTTTTGACCAGCTCGCGGAAGTCCTTTAACCAGGAAATGGCATCTGGATGGCTCGGATAGGTCTGGATCACCTTCAGCATGTCTGCCAGCGCATTGACCGCAGCCACATTATTCTCCACCAGATAGTTGTCCTTTTCCCACAACATACGCGGCCCGGCATCCTTGTTGTAGTCAGTAAATTCAGTCTCGCTCATGAGCGCCCTGCGCATGGCCACCTCGGCATTGATGCGGGAATCCCATTGCGCAGGCAGATCTGTCGGTTTTTCCGCCAGGTAGTAAGGGAAAATGATGTTGGAATAAATACCCTTGACGTTCAACGGTTGGTACTCCCATTCCTCACGTTTCAGGAAATCTTCCAGCGAGTAAGCCTTCGCAAAAACAGAATCCGCCACGGACTGCTTCAGGGTTCCCAAAATGTCTCCTGCTGGCACATTGCCACCACCGCCTCTGCGCCCACCTTTGGAATCCTTGTCCGTCACCGCACCCGAGGCGGAGTGAGCGGTGGTGCCTTGAATGGCGGTAACCGCCTTCCCCAAAAATGCCTGCAATGATGCCACGATCGGAGCCATTTTTTTAGGCTCTTCGATCTCCTGTGCCTGAATCGTCAGCACGAGATACTCCAGTTGCAACCACAGCGCTTTCTTGAAGTCCTCATCCTTCAGGTGCGCCTCGTTTTTATTGCGCCAGTCCAGGAAATCTGCGTTCTTCAGATTCTTGCGGTCAAAGTGCTCCAGCTTGTAGCAGTCCAGATACAGCGCCAAGGCAGCCGACGGGCTCGCCATGCCTTCACGAAACTTCGCCATCGCCGCACTGAAGACAGAGCCTCTGCCCTTGCCAATCTGCGCCTCCACCTTCTCCAGTTCTTTGAGGATGTGCTCGGTTTGGGCCGGCGTGAGAATCACCTTAAGCTCGGGTTTCTCAGGTTCAGCGCCAAGAGCGCCTGGAGTTTGCGCACTTGCAGTAGATGCCAGCGCCACGGCCAGCAGAGGCAGGAGTTGAGTCAATTTCATGGTTGGATTCAGTAAAACACGGCATAACGCGAATGGGAGCACGAAAAATCTTTATCCGCGAAAATCTTTCCACTCAACGTTTCATCCCCGCACAAACTTGGACTTGGCTGCACAAAGTCATCGTATATCTGTTTCCACCCCCTCCGTTTATGACACGCACTGCCTTCTTTTTCGCCGTCCTCTCCCTCTTTGCCACACCTGCCATGGCGGGAGACGCCCCCGTCAACTACATCGCCGAAATGACCGGCATGGTCTGCGCCGGCTGCAAAGATCACGTCACTGCCTCCTTCACCAAGCTCGAGGGCGTCTCCAAGGTGCAGATTGCTCCTGGAGACAAACCCGGCACCCAAAAAGTCACCGTCACCTCCACTTCCCCCTCCCTGACAAAAGAGCAGGCTGTTGCCGCTCTCGGCACTTCTGCCTCTACGTACGTCGTGCATGCCTGGAAGAAGTCGGAGCAGCCGGTCAACTGAGAACAAAAATCAGCGGGCAAAATCGCTTGCCTGTCTCTCCGACTGCGCCACTATCCAAGCTCTCCTTTTGCCGGAGCAAGAATTTGGACAGGTGTCAGAGTGGTCTAACGAGCACGCCTGGAAAGCGTGTGTACCTTAATCGGTACCGAGGGTTCGAATCCCTCCCTGTCCGCCATTCATAATCAAGGGATTATGAGACTGTGCAGTAAAAGTGCAGTAAACGCACTTTTTCACTGCCTTTAAAATACCCCTCCCAGGTATACGCGTTTCTCTTTGGATACCCCCCACGGGTATCATTGAATCGCCGGAATCATCAGGCTTCCATCAGCAACCGCGCCGCACGCGGAGGCAGACCAGATGATAAAATCTTTGCAGCGGCTTCGCCGCCCGCACTCTTTTTTTGCATCACGCTTTCACAGCGCGAACGATTCTGGCGTATGCGCCAGTCTGCAAAATCCTGCCAGAACACCACACCACGAAACACCGGAAAATCCGGTATCCGAAACCAGTCGCGAGCGGTGGTATAGGAGATTCCGGCCAGCACAGCAAACTCCTTTGCATTGAGCGCCTGCTCAAGCTGGCGCTTCTGCAACACCCCTTCGAGTGTGATAGCGCTCAACTGCTTATCCTGCGTCTTGTGAGACACATGCGCAGGCGATGGTGAGGCAGTCGGAATCATGGTGCAGTTCTCCCTTTCGCCTTTTCAGTCGAAGGGCGGCCCTGCATCCGAACATTTTCCCGCAAAGAAATCTTTGGCCGACCATGCGGCCACCCGTATCATGCCGCCTCTCAATGGATGATCTCATGAAACTCGTTCGCACCTATCGCCTGACAGGCGCACTCGACCAGCGCTTGAGCCTGGCTGATGCACTGTTTCGGATGATTGTACCGGATCTGCGATTCTTTGTTTTTAGCGCTGTGCCCCATCATGCCGCAGACGATGTGCTTCAAGAAACCCTCAAGGGCATTGCCGCGAGTCTCAAAAAGTTCGAGGGCGACACCAAGAATGCGTTTTGGGCGTGGTGCTACCGCATCGCCCGCAACAAAACCAGCGACTACTTCCGAAAGGAGGAGTCCAACCGCTTGGAGATCATGCCACCGGACGACCTTTTGCAAATGATCGAATCGGCGCAGCCGAGTTCCGGCATTCCGGCCCAGGAACGACACGACCTGGAATATGCCGTTGGATTGCTCCGCAAGGCCAAGCCGGATTGCTTTGAGTTCCTTTGGAAGCATTATGTGATCGGACTCGCCTACGCCGAGATCGCC
>CAILZI010000067.1 GCA_903838675.1 uncultured Verrucomicrobiota bacterium | reverse complement strand
TAAAGGCCGATGATCACATTGACGCCGCTCTCTTTGAGGTTCAGGGCGTGGGCGTGGCCTTGGGAGCCGAAGCCGATCACAGCGCAGGTCTTGCCTTTGAGCGGTGCAAGGCTGGCGTCTTTTTCAGTATAGATTTTCGCGGGCATATTGGTTCTGGTTTGAAGGGCGGCGACAGTGCTTCAAGGGGGGGGCGGGGTCAACCGGGTTTTTCCCGGCCTCCCAAGGCTGTCATTGACCGCTACGGGGCACTGGGTAGTCTCCGCGCCTCCATTATGAAACCCACCATCGCCCTGCTTTGCACCGCGCTCACGGCTGCATCCCTCACTCAAGCCCAGGAAGTCAAACCCGCACAGCCGGCCGAAAAAACCGCCGCCGCCCCCACCTTGCCCATGGACAAAGTCAGCTACTTCATCGGAAAAAATGTCGGAAACTCAATCCTGAAACAGCAGGAGAAAATTGACCTCAAGGAGTTCACCGAAGGCGTCAAGGACGCCCTCACCTCGAAGAAAAGCTCCAGCTACTCCATGGGCACCGGCCTCGGCCAGCAGTTCGCCAGCGAAGGCATCCCGATCGACATCGAAAAATTCATCGCCGGCATCACCTTCACCGTGAAGCCAGGTGCCGACAAACCCGCCTACACCGAAGAAGAACTCACCTCGGCCATGGCCTCCTTCGAGATCTTCATGAAGGCCAAGGCAGAGGCCAACATGACCCCTGAGCAGCGCGCTGAACAAGCCGCCGTGAAGCAAAAAATGGAAGCCGCCAAAGAAGAAGGCGTGAAATTTCTCGCCGCCAATGGCAAGCGCAAAGAAGTCACCACCACCAAAAGCGGCCTGCAGTATGAAATCCTCAAAGCCGGCACCGGACCCAAGCCCGCCATCACCGACACCGTCAGCGTTCACTACCACGGCACCCTCGTGAACGGCACCGTCTTCGACAGCTCCGTCGAGCGCAACATGCCAGCCTCCTTCGGCTTGCAGCAGGTGATCAAAGGCTGGACCGAAGCCCTCCAGCTCATGCCGGTCGGCTCCAAGTGGCGCCTCGTCATTCCTGCTGACCTCGCCTATGGCGACAGCGGCAGCCCAAGTGGCGAAATCGGCCCTGGCGTCCCCCTCATCTTCGAAGTCGAACTCCTCGGCATCGTGAAGTAATCGCTTCCTTCAGCATTGAATCCCAAAGGGCAGGTCTTCGGACCTGCCCTTTTTCTTTTCCACCCAGTGAGTGAAGGCTATGGCCAATCCCAAAACTGATTTCCGAAAAGCACGCGTGGCGACACTCATCGGAGGCTTGAGGACAAGCCTCCCTAGCTCGCGCCGTGCATGCTCCAGCCCAGCGCAGGTAGGGCTGGCTGTCCCCAGCCAGCCGCCGTCGGAGCCCAGGCCTTTCTCACCAGAGACAGCCCGCTCAAGAAAATGTGTTTTGCGAACTGCTATAACCATACACCAGATCGCTGTTTATCGTGAACCCGTTCATCGGATCATTCGTGGTCCGAGGAACGATGCGTTTTACCGATGGCCTAGCCATCTCAGCCTTGAGCGAAAGGTTGAGCAAAGAAAGGATGCGCTCCACCGATGGCGGAGCCATCCCAGCCTGTAGCGAGGGGTTGAGCGCAGCGACACCCCTCGTTCACAGAGCCTCCCTTTTTCCACGACACGCATCACGTAGCGATGCCAGCACGAGCGTCTCATCCCTGCTCTTTTTCCCACCTTGCATCCTCGCAGAACTCCATCACTCCCATGCTCCAGCGTGGTTCATTACCCCCACAGCATCACCAATACCAAAACCAAAATCCGCCCATTCCCTTGCCAAAAAACAAACGCCCCCTTTCGCGCATCCATCACATCCGATCCCTCTTCCGTGTATTCTGTGTTTTCCGTGGTTCAATTCCGTTTTTCTCTGCGTTCTCTAAACACCCACCGGATGCCCGTTCCATGAATTAACAATAGTCACCCGCAGCAATCCCTGAAACTCCCCGCCCCATGCCCGAGTCCTCCACTCCTCCCACACGTCTCCTCTCCCTCGATGCCCTCCGCGGTTTCGACATGTGCTGGATCCTCGGCCTGGCCACACTGATCGAGCAGCTGCTCAAGCGCACCTTCCCCGCATCCCCCATCGTGACCGACATCGCCGCTCAGTTCGATCACGTCGACTGGGCCGGCTTTCGCTTCTACGACCTCATCTTTCCCCTCTTCCTCTTCCTCGCCGGCGTCTCCCTCGCCATCGCAGTACCACGCCGTGTCGCACGCGATGGCCGCTGGGCCGCCACACGCCATCTGCTCTCACGCGCGGTCATTCTCGTGGTCCTGGGCATCATCTACTCCGGCGGCATGAAAAACGGCTGGGACCACATTCGCTGGCTCGGCGTCCTTCAGCGCATCGGCATCGCCTCCGCAGCCGCAGGTCTGCTTTCGCTCTGTCTGAAGACACGCGGCTTGATCATCACCACCGCCACCCTCCTCATCAGCTACTTCCTCCTCCTCCGCTTCATCCCCGTCCCGGGCATCGGCGCAGGAAATTATGCCGAAGGCATGAACCTCACCAACTACCTCGACAGCATCTGGCTCCCCGGCCGCAAATACGACGGCAACCACGACCCCGAAGGCCTCCTCAGCACCCTCCCCGCCATCGCCACCGCCCTCCTCGGCCTGCTCGCCGGCAAATGGATCACCGGCACAGCAACACCCCTGCGCAAGTTCAGTGGATTGATCACCGCCGGCCTCCTCATCCTCGCCCTCGGCTGGGCCTGGCATCCCTTCTTCCCCGTCATCAAGAAAATCTGGTCGTCCAGCTTTGTCCTCGTTGCCGCCGGTTGGAGCTCTATCCTCCTCGGCCTCTTCTACGGCATTGTCGATGTCCTCGGCTGGTGCCGCGGCCTCGCCCCCTTCCACTGGGTCGGTGCCAATCCCATCGCCCTCTACCTCTGCTCCGGCTTCGGCTTCTTCCGCATCATCAGCGAACGCCTCGGCACCACCCCACCCCCGCCCTACGACTGGCTGCCCAGCGCCATGACCTTCGCCGTCATGCTCGCCACCGCCCAATACCTCCATCGCCGCCAGATCTTCCTCAAAGTCTGATTGGAGTACGATAGACACTCCTGTCTGTCGATCAGCGCCCTCTCATCCCCCGGGACCAACAAAAAATGTCCATCGAACTTCAACAGAGTCCGTTTGATTGAAGCTCGCATAACAAGGTCAGCGCTGTGACGAGATAGCTGCACTTCACTTCTCTCCCGTTGATTCTGTCTGGCTCCCGGAGGGAGTAGAGAAATTAGCCGGTGGTGAAGCGAGGCTTGCCGAGCGAGAACCACCGGACCGCGCACACGACACATTCCCGGTCAGAGTCGCATGCCGGAGGTATGCAAGAAGCCCTCAACCACCCAGCATTCACAAGTAGCCTTCAGACGACTCTCGCATATATCATTGTGCGAAACAGCGGGCATAAAATAATTCAGAGGTAAAAGCGATGAACATTCACGACATGCTGACAGCATATCAAAGAATCAATGAAAACCGCTTAACCAGGCCGCACCCACTTTTGCCTCCTATTTACCAAGTAGTTGAGCCGCCAGAGGCAGAGCTAAGCTCGAAAGTCCCGACCTTGCAGCGTGGGCACTATCGGAAGATCACTCCGTATCTGAGAGCTCGCTTCGAGTACGCTGGTTCTTGGAAAGAAGCTGACGCTGGAAACGAGTGGCTGGGACTTAAGCAAATGGAAGCCGCCCTTCAGGACCCAAGCGTTTTGGAGCAAATCCGCGCAAGGCCTGAGATATGGACCGAATCACCTCTCGTTCAGATTCCCTCATCTAGGATATCCCTGTTCGGTTTATACCCTGAGCAGTATGAGGAAATTTATCTCATTTGGCCGCGCGACGATGATGACGGCAGCGAGCCCGAAATCCTCTCATATGCGGGAAATTATGAATACCAGTTTTCCAACTTTGCCGAATATCTGAAGTGTCTGATCGACGGTGAATCGTAGCATGGGTCTTGCTCACTTTCGCCACTCCGCTCCCGCAACACACCAGCCCTGAATGGGCTGCGTAATACAGCCCAGGGTCAGCCGAGCCTAGGCGAGGCGACCCTGGGTATGCCAAAACGCGACCGGGAAGCAAACCCAGCACCTTCGCCACACGCCCCGTTCCCCAGCAGCGTCTGCAATGAACTCCGCTGCAGGAGGAGGGTGCCGCCAGCTCCAAAACTAACGATCCATACCCTTAGCCGAGCACCATTCATGTCTGTCGTACTTCAACAGACTCTTTCTGCTCTGCGTTGCCGATAAGCCACATCCCAGTCCCCTCACTTCCCGCTCGCCCACTTCACCGCATTCGCGAGAATCTGCTGGTACGGCTTCAGATCATGCACCCGCGCATCATGCCCCAGCGCGATGCCCACCACCCGCGCCTTCGCATGCTCCGTGATCCACACACTCGGATGCCCCGCCTTGTACTTCTCACTCGGACTCGTCTCCGCCAGCACCGTGATCTTCGCCGTGCCTGCCGGAATTTTATCCGCCTCCGCATTCACATAGTACAGCTCGTCCTCAACCGTGAAGCTCGCCGGCACTCCCGCCATGATCGGATGCTCCCCCTTCACCGCCTTCACCTCAAACGGATGAATCCGGTCATGCCCACGCGCACCTCCACCCACGATCTGCGCATTCAGCTCAGGCCATCCGCCAAACCCATACCAAGTGCCAGGATGCAGCATGATGATGCCCTTGCCCGCAGCCGCGAAATCCATCAGCGCCTTGCGATACACCGCCGTATCAAAAAACTTCCGGTTCACGCTGATCACCGCCACATCCGCATTCGCCAGCTCAGCCGCTGCTTGATCCCGGTCCTCCGTGTAATGTACCGTAAACCCGGCCGCCTTCAGCGTCGCCACATCCGTCTCACCAAAGAACTTCGCGAAGTTGTGCGATGACCCGCCACCAATGACGAGCACCTTCGTCTTCCCCGCCTCCCAGTTCACCGGCGTCGCAGCCACCAGCGGCCCATCGCCTTTGGCACCTTCCTTCGGACCCGTTTCAGCAGTGCTAGCGCCCGGCTTCTTCTCTTCACGAGAGACCGGCGCGCCTTTCGCCGGCTTCGGCCCTTCACCTGAAATGTCCGCCGTAATCGCCGCCACCACCGCCGTCACCCCATTGTCCAGGCTTTCCAAAACCAGCTTCGTGATCGGCGCAGCATTGGCCACCGGCAGTGTGATGCGCCGAAGCTGCCCCCGGTTCACCACCCCTTCCACAAACGCACTGCCCGGCACCTCAATCTCACGATTGTAGTCAGCAAACGCTTCACCGTTCTTCAGTTCAAAAACTTCCGCAGCCCCAGCGCTGTGGTTCACCGTAACTTTCAGCACCACCCGGTCATCCCTGATCGCCGGATACCCCCAGCCCGCGATGCCGCTCAGCAGATGAATCTGCTTCGCCGCCGTATGCATGGCGACCTCCACCTTCTGCGGATTCTGACTCGCCACGTTGTTTTTGCCGCCGCCTTTGAGCACAATGAGATTGGCGCCCGTGGATGATTTCGCCGGGTCCATGATGAACCACGGCACTCCGTCCGCCGTCACGTTGCCAAACTTCGCGAAATGCACGGTATCACCCGTGGCCTCTTCGCTGGCGAACAACCCGCGCCGCGAATCCGCAGTGTAAGCCTCGCGCAAATCCACCACACGGAACTTCTGCTCCCCACCACAAATGAAGCTTAGGATGTCCCGCAGCGTCTCAGCACCCAGCGCCTCCAGACCTTCCGGCATCAGACTGCGCCGCGTATTCTCACGCATGGCGATGTCGTCCTTCTTGATTTCAAAATCACCCACTTGATTCCGCAGCGTCAGGCTTGCCTGGTTCTCCGTGATGATCACACCCGCCAGCGTCTCACCCTTCTTCGTGGTGATGTTCCAGGCCCAGAAGCTCGGATCCACCTCCCGGTTCGGATCCACAATATGCACCAGCAGCTCCGCCGGACCATGTGCCCCCATGCCCGTGAGCTGCGGCCCCACATCGCGCAGCCCCACATCTCCAAGTTTATGACACACCGCGCAGGCCGCAGTGAACATCAGCTTGCCCTTCACCGCATCGCCCGGCTTCTCCACCTCAGGTGTGAGCTGCGCCAGCAGTTCGTTCTTCGCCTTCGCATTCGGATTCAGCTTGTCGATCATCGCATTCGCCTGCTTCGCCACCTGCTTGTTCGGATGCGTCCGCAGCCGCGCAATGTTCCCCGGCCCGATCTCCTTCGGATCAATCTTCCCCTCCTGAATCGCAGCCAGCAGCGCCAGCGAAGCCTCCGGCCTCTTCAAGATCGCATCAAAGGCCTGGGTACGTAGTTCGGGCTTCAGCCCGTTCAGGTTCCCCACAAGAGCGGTCACGTCACCCTTCTCATCCATCGCTCCGATGATCGCAGCCTGCAGCGCAACAGGCGCATCCGAACGACCCAAAACCCCAACCACCAGCGCACTCGCATCACCACCAATGCCGATCAGCGACTTCGCAGCCGTAATGCGATCACCAATCGCAGCACCCTTGTCCTCCAGCTTGGCCGTCAAACTCGCAATCTGCGCCTTAACCTCAGACGCAAGCACTCCCGCCTTGTCCCACTTCACCACCAACGGCAAAGCAGCAGCCGCCAGCGCAGGCTGAGCCAGAAGCTTCTTCAAAGCAGCCGAAAGAGCAGGTGTCAGCGCTGGAACTTCATTCAACTGCTCAATGCCTTGGAGAATGATGACCTTCAGCGCATCAGCTTTTGCATCGGCGCAGGCGATGATCAACTTCTCCGCCGACTTTGCGGACGGAATCAAAGCACTGACAAGCCTCTCGACTCCTGCCGGCGCAGCAAGCGCCTTGATGATAACTTCGTCCGCATGATCAGCCGCAGCAGCAATCACGGCTGAACGCGTCCAGTCGTCCTCAGCCTTGGCGAAGTGCTCGACGATTAAAGCTCTGCCCGCTTCATATCGGCTCACCGCAGAGAGCGCTTTGAACCATTCCTCGGGCGTTTCAGGTCTGGCATCGCGCAAACCCCGGGTGATATAAATGACATATTCAGCCTCAGTGGCTGGAGTAACGGGAGTTCCATCGATCGTCGGCTTGCGTTCGGCCCAAAAATTGGTTTCGGCGAAGTGCGTCGACAACCAATTGCTGGTTCGAAAATCTCCCTTTCCAAATTCATCGCGCTCTTCTTCGGATGCATAGAAACCTTTCGAATCCTGCACGTCCCACAGCTTATCGAGACCAAAGTTTTCGCGGAATAGTCTCCATGCCTGCTGCGCGGTTGGACCGTTGTCCTTGTGTAGGATAGCACGAACGAGTCCCTTGGAATCCTTTTTGTCGAGCACCGGCACCTCCACATTCTTCGCCTGCTTGTGCTGCACCTTCCAGATGCGCCCAAAATAATGATCCCGGTCAGGCCTCACCGCAGCATTCGCAGGCCCATGGACCGGTCCACGTGTGTCATTGTGAATCACCGCCTGATTGTAAAAATCGACCACATACAAAGCCCCATCCGGCCCCACACGGTTCTCAATCGGCCGAAACCACAAATCCTTGCTGCGAATAAACTCCGTCTTCTCACGCCCCGCCTCACGATGCGCCTTGTAAGTCACCCCATCTTTCTCAACGAAGAACTGGCTGACAATGTTCAGCGTCGGCTCAGTGCAGAAGTAGCTGTAGTTCCACTTCGCCGGCCACGCACCGCCTTCATAGATCGCACAACCCGCCGCAGCCGTATAGCTCCCCACCTGATCAATCTGCACATACGCCTGCTCCGGCCATGACATGAGCGGATACGTCGGCTCCTTCGGCAGCATCCCATTCGTGCCCATCACCCCGGGCAGCTTGCCCTTCGCCAGCACATACTCAGGCAGCACCACATGCAGGAAATGATTCCCGCTCGTCGGCTGCGTGAAAAACACCTGACCGTCCCAAGTGATGTCGAGTCCCCAAGTGTTGCCGCCGCGCGATGCATACTGCTCAAACGCGCTGCCATCCGGCTTGAACCTCACCACACCGCTGCCGTCCGTACCAAAATCCTGTTTGCCATCCGGCGAGGTCACATGCCCGGAGCTGTACCCATGCGTGGCATACACCCAGCCATCCAAACCCCAGCGCAGGTTGTTGATCACCGCATGCGTATCTCCCGTGCCAAGCCCTGTGTAAAGTTTCGTGCGCTTGTCGGCCGTGTCATCACCATCGGTATCTTCAAGATACCAGATGTCCGGCGCAGCACACGCAATGACGCCCTTCTTGTAGAAGCAGAAGCTGGTGACGAGCTCAAGCTTGTCCGCAAACACATGCTTCTTGTCCATCACCCCGTCACCATTCGTGTCCGTCAAAATTGAAATCCGGTCGATCGGATCACGATCATACTTCTTCGTCCATGATCCGCTGTCCTTCCACTTCTCCACATTCAACTCCCGGCGACCATTCGGATACTCCGGCGTCTCACACACCCACAGCCGCCCCTTCTCATCCCAGTCCACATTCATGACCTTGTTGATCAGCGGCTCACTGGCCACCAGCGAGATGTTGAACTCCGGATGCACTTCCAGCTTCTCCGCCGACTTCTCCGGACGCGTGGGTCCACCCTCCACATACCTCAGGTTCTCT
>CAILZI010000066.1 GCA_903838675.1 uncultured Verrucomicrobiota bacterium | reverse complement strand
TACTTCAAAGACTTCAAATGGGACGGCCGCAAGCTCGTGACCGTGCCCCTCGGCGAAGGCAAGGTGGATCCTGCATACGGCCCGATGCTCATGAAAACCGGCTACACCGGCTCGATTTCGCTGCATCTGGAGTATCTGGAAGGGAATCCGAAGGACGCCGCCGTGCTGAAGGGATTCCGTGAGGCGCATCTGCGGGATATGAAGACGCTGAGCGGGTGGCTGGGGTGGGCGTGAGTCACGGCCAGTCACCGTACGTCTTCGCGATCTTCACATGCAGTTGCGATGCGCTTGCGGCACGTAAAGTCCGCACTTGTATGCGTGGGCTCAAGATAGGTTTGAGCTGCGCAGGCCGTGATAAAGCTTCCAAAGTTGATTTTTTCACTCCGATAGCTGTCTTGTTCGTCCAGATTGATGTCGAATATTCCGAACTCGCAGTTTTCTATGCCAATCAATACCCCATCTCGCGCAGAGCTGTTCTTTCGGAACTTGCTCAGCAAGCGCTCCAGCGCATTCAAACGCCTCTCTGACCTCGTGTCACAGAAGGCAGAGGAGAATGAATGGAGGGACTTCAAAGAGGCAAAGTTCATTCATGATCCGCTTCCACCGGAAGCACTTGATAACGGGAAAAGCCGACGTGACGAGGAAAGACGCCGAAACGACACCGTGAAAAGATTGTGGAGCGAAAACCTATCTGCATTTGCCAACACTGGAGGCGGCGTGCTCATATGGGGAATCGATGCACCGCAACGGTTTGCGGAAAGACTGTCACTTTCTGGAGACGCTCAGGCTCTCGCAGACCGACTAATTGGATTGCAAAATGATGCAGTTGATCCGCCGGTGCAGGGCGTGGAGGTTTGTGCGGTCACTAAAGGAAAATCAAAAGAGGGATTTGTCGTCTGCTATATCCCGGAAAGCACGTTTTCGCCTCACCGATCCCTCTTGATTGAGCGCGATTACTATATGCGCGCTGGCGACAGCAACCGCTCGATCCCAACTGCGTTGTTGAGACGAATGTTCTATCCCCAGTTAACCCCATGGCTTGTCCCGACTGTCTCGGCGAAACTGGTCAAAGCAGAGCCGACTGGAGATGCCAGTGCATTCCATGAACGCGATGGATTGCTGCACCTCGAAATTGAAGTCAGCGTTATCAACCGCGGCAACGCTTCAGCTCAAGATACCTGCATCATGTTTTGGGCTGACCTCAACTTTCAATTACAGGAGAATCTTCCGAATGGGTTGTGGGAGACCGTGCGACACCACAAGGGTGAATGGCGAAGCTGCAAGAAAACCATCCATCCCGACCAAACGGTGCCATTTTTTGACAACCTAACAAATCGTACGGGTTTCGGCCATCCTGAGGATGAAAAGGTGTTCAAGCTGGGATTTAAAATATTTGCCCACAATGCAGCCGTTTTGGTTTCCGAAGTCGCATTCACTGGAGCCGAACTGAAGAAGTCTCTTGATGACAAAGAGTGTATTCGCCGAGATGCATTACCGTCGTCTCTACCAAGGTGATTTTTCTCTTGGAATCCGACTGGCAAAGCTTATGAAGCGTCCATGCACACCGAAGTATTGACCGAAGCCCGCCTCGTAAAATTGGAAAAAGACCTCAGGCAGGCACTTGCCAACCAAGCTTACCTCGAAAGTTTACTTTTCGCCGTTGTTCAAAAAACCGTTGACCCGAAGAACCTACAAGTGATCAAGAATATGGCTGAATCAGCCCGGCAATCAGCACTCAAATAGTTTTTCTGGACACGACCTCCCGAGAGAAGAATGAGGATCTGGTCATCAGGGAACCACTTCACCCATGCAGGATGAATCCAACTGGCCACTGATACCCCATCCAGATTGCGGCCTCGCTCGAAACGAGTCTGCGGGCAGGCGAATCATTTCGGAAATGGTTTCGGGTGCGTTGGCGCTCACGCAGCAGGCCGAGGCGGCTCTGGCACCCAGGTTTGCCATTGGTGCGCATCTTTTCTGTGAGCCGGATTACCGCCAGATCGTGATGTGGGCGGAGGAATTGGAATTCACACCCGAGCATGTACTCGAGCAGCTTTTCAGGGTGCCAGTAGATGCTCAACAAGGGTGGGAAGCTGACTGTGCAACTTACATCGAAGATGGACGCCTGAACCGCATCGCTTTGAATCGGGACTGGCTGCCCGTTGATTGCACCCGCTGGCAGAGGGGTGTGGACCTCAAGTCCTTGAGGATCTGGGGCGGAAAAGAGAAGGCCGCACGTTTTGCGCCTGGGATGCCCAAGCTGGGGCATCTTTCTGTGGTTGAGCAACAACTGACGACTCTAGACCTCAACGAGGTTCCTGCATTGCAAGAGCTGCGGTGCTGGGCCAACCGGCTCAGCGAACTCGACTTCAGCGCAGTTCCTGCATTGCAAAAGCTTTGGTGCTGGTCCAACCAGCTCAGCTTACTCGACCTCAGTGCCGTTCCTGGGTTACAATGGCTGGAGTGTTACTCAAACCAGCTCCGCGAACTCAATCTCAGTTCGGTTCCTGAGTTGCGTAAGTTGGGTTGCCAAGAAAATAAGCTCTGCAAACTCGACCTCAGCGCCGTTCCTGAACTGCGTAAGTTGGGATGTTTCAAGAACCAGCTTACTGAACTCGATGTCAGCAGGGTTCCTGCGTTGCAGGATCTGTACTGCTACTCCAATCAGATCACCAAACTCGTGATCGGCTTGCTTCCTGAGTTGCGTAAATTGGGCTGCCAAGACAATAGGCTCAGCGAACTCAACCTCAGCGCCGTTCCTGAGTTGCGTGAATTGGGCTGTTCCAACAACCAGCTAACCGAAATCGACCTTAGCTCATTGCCAGCATTGCAACTACTGCAATGCGGCTCCAATTGCATCACTGAACTCAATCTCAGTGGAGTTCCTGCGCTGCAGCAGTTGGGCTGCGAATCCAATCAGCTTCGCACGCTCGACCTCACGAAAGTTCATGATTTGCAACGTTTGAATTGCAACCGTAATCAACTCAGAGAACTCGACCTCAGCGCGGTTCCTGAATTGCAGCATCTGTATTGCAGCTCAAACGATTTCAGCGAACTCGATATCACTCCCTTAAAAGAACTGGTACATCTAACTTATGACAGTGATAAAACCCGGCTGATTCAACGGCCTGACCAACACTTTTGACCATGCCTCGCAGCGAATGGCTTCTTTTCAGCACGGATACGTTTGGGCAGGGGGACTCCTCCCACATCGTCGAATTGGCAGCGCAGCGGATGCGCGGTTGGGAAACCACCGGCAAGCCCTTCCAAAAACTTGTTCAGCCGCATGCGGATTGGTTGAGAGGCAAATCGAACACGCACGGTCATATCTGAAGGCGCTGGACGAACCGCCGCCAGCGATGCCAGAGCGATTCGATGCAAGCGAGGTGGATGAGGCCAAGGGCGACGGACTCAACGAGCACTTTGCACACGGAGTGGTGGTGTACGTGGACCCGCGGGTGGCGAAGCTGCGGCAGTTGATCGACGTGGCGCGTCTGCGCCTCGCGGACCTGGAGGCGAGCTACACCTCGGAGAAGAGCCGAGTCACGGCCCTTCAGGCGGTCATTTTCAAACGTCTGCGCCCGCACTTCGAGGAGCGAGATCGTCTGCGGCTGGTGGTGAACCACCGTCGTTCCTACATCAAGACGCTGCTGAGTGAAGGCGAGGATGCCGCAGGCAAAGTGCGGGAGCAGTTTGAACAGGCGGAGGCCCAAACAAAACAGGAGTATGAGGACATCGGCGCGGAGATGGAGGCGAAGCGCCGCCTGTCCGACGATGAGGAGGTGGAGCTGAAACGCCTATGGCGTGATCTGGTTAAGCTGTTCCACCCGGACCGCTATGCGACCGAGCCCGACAAGCAGGAGACCTACACAAAGCTGACCGGAGCCATCAACGCGGCGAAGGACAGCGGTGATCTGGAAACATTGCGGAAAATCGCCGCTGATCCGAATGCCTATGTGATGCGCCGGGGCTGGACGGCCATTGACCTGCGTGACAACGACCAGCCCGAACAACTCCAAAAATTGTTCCACAGCCTTGAGGCCGAGATTCTCGCTGTCATCGAATCCACGGGTGCCCTCAAGAGGAGTCCGAGTTTTGAACTCTACCAAACCCTGGAGGAAACACCGGAGGAACTCGACCGTGTGATTGCGCAGCAGATCAACGGCATTACCGAAGAGGTGGAGAAGCTCAAAGCCGAGGCGGAAAAACTGAAACGGGAGATTTCTGAACTGAGTGGGGACGATGCGCGGGTAATCGGGTGAAGCGGCAGTTGCGCACCGGCAAGTGCGCCCTAGACTCTGCGCTCCCCTTCCCCCAAAGCATGAGCACCCACGTCAAACTTTACATCCCTGGACCCGTTGAAGTCAGCCCTGACACCTATGCTGCGATGGCGCAGCCGATGATCGGGCACCGCGGCAAGGGATTCCAGGACCTTTATGCCGAGATCCAGCCGCTGCTGCAGACTCTCTTCGGCACGAAACAGCAGGTGTTCCTGAGCACTTCCTCCGCCTGGGGCGTCATGGAGGGTTCCATCCGCAATCTGGTGAAGAAAAAGGTGCTCAATTGCTGCAACGGCGCTTTCTCCGACAAGTGGCTGGACGTTTCCAAGCGCTGCGGCAAGGAAGCCGAGGCCTACACCGTGGAGTGGGGCCAACCCGTGCGCGCCGACGAGATCGACAAGCGCCTCGCCACCGGCGAGTTCGATGCCGTGACTTTCATCCACAATGAGACCTCCACCGGCGTGCTCAGCCCCATCGCAGAAATCGCCGCGCTGAAGAAGAAGTACCCGGATGTGATGTTCATCACGGACTCCGTCTCCGGCTTCACCACCGTGCCGGTGAATTTCGACGAACTCGGCATCGACGTTCTGCTCACCGGCAGCCAGAAGGCCTTCGCGCTGCCTCCGGGCCTGGCCCTCTTCACCGCTTCCGAAGCGGCGATGGCACGTGCGGCTACGATCAATGATCGCGGCTACTACTTCGACTTCCTGGAGTTCAAGGCGAACGGCGAGAAGAGCATGACGCCGAGCACGCCGTGCATTTCCCTGATCTACGGCCTGCGCCATCAGCTCCAGAAGATCTTCGCCGAAGGCGTGGACAACCGCTACGCCCGCCATGCCAAGCTCAACGGCATGGTACACGAGTGGGTGAACCGCAACGGCTTCGAATTCTTCGCCCCCGAAGGCTTCCGTTCCAAGTCCCTGACCTGCGTGGCGAACAACAAGGGCATCGACGTGGCGGCTTTCATCGCGCTGCTGAAGAAGAACCACAGCATGATCATTGACGGCGGCTATGGCAAGCTGAAGGGCAAGACCTTCCGCGTCTCCAACATGGGCGACGAGTCCGAGGCCAGCATCAGCACGGTCATCGCCGCGCTGGATGACAGCCTCGCGAAGCTCTAGTCGATTCCATTCCATTCTCACCCAAACGGGTGATTCAAATTCCCTCGCGAACGGCCCTGATTTCAGGGCCGTTCTTTTTTGTGAATGAGGCAACTATCACAAAGCCGTTACGAGGAGTCACAAACCTTGGCACGCGGGATGCTATGTATTAAATCTAACTTTAGATGGAACCAACCCGCATCATTCCAATCTCATCAGCCCGCACCACTGCGAGCGCTCAACCCAGTAACATCGTTCGTATGGAACCCGATCCTGGCCTGATCAAGATGGAGTCCTCCCAGGGACGCGAAACCCTGACTGGCGGCGACACCGAGTCCGCGCAGCGTTTCGCTGGTGAAGTGAAATACGTGGGCTACTTCGCGGAAAAGCTGGCTGAAACACTCGGCATGCGCCGCTTGGAAATCGCCATCGTAGAAGACCGTGATGGCCAGACGTCCATCAGCACGGGTGAGAAGGCTGGGATCACCGAAAAGGCAGAGTTGATCAGCGGCACCAACAGCAATTGGTGGGCATTGCGCAAACACATCGAGGGCATCCTCGGCAAGGTCATGGGCCGCGCTCAGCTAACGATGATGATTGACCGCGTGCTAGCCAAGCGCGGCACCCCGGATCCCTACCGCCTCTCACCCGCCGACACGCGCAAGCTCGCCATTGAACTCATCGAACAGGTCCCCAACACCACCAAACGCCAGGCACTCAT
>CAILZI010000065.1 GCA_903838675.1 uncultured Verrucomicrobiota bacterium | reverse complement strand
GGTCGCAGACGACGATGTTTTCGCAGCCCCGGCGGTTCAGCTCCCAGACAAGGGCGCTGCCGATGAATCCGGCCCCGCCGGTGATGAGGATGCGACTTTCCGTGTTTTTCATGAGCCCGTCTGGTAACGGGAAAAACAGCGGGATTCAAGCCGGATCAACTCCCAGGAGGAGGGGGATCATCTTGATCCCCCAGTCTGGGACGTTTGAGATGTCAGCTCCCGCCGGGAGTTTCCCACGCGTGAGGGATCGGGACGATCCCTCTCCTCAAGAGCGTGCCGACGGTATGGGATCGTCTTGATCGCCGTTTGAGAGGGGGGCGAGGCTGAGCGTGGAGGGATCAAGATGATCTCTTTGCTGCCAGACTTTCTACGTCGCTCAGGATGAGCTCTCTGAGTGAGAAATGGCCTAAGCTGCCATGGCCTCGGGCTGCTGGGCGGAGTGCATGGGGAGCTGCTCGCGCCAGAGGGCAGGGTGGAGGAAGGTGCTTCTTGGGTCGCGGTCCCATTCGCCCTGCCAGCCGATCAAGGTCTCCATGACGATGGGGTGGGGGCACTGGACGGCCGGATAGAGCCATTGCTGATCACCGACGATGAGCTTGGGAATCAAAGCCTGGCCGTGATATTCGATCTCCCAGCCCAGGAGGAGGGGTTCTTCATCGGTGAAACCTGCGAGCCCCTTGGGGTGCTCCACCCAGCCGACGAGACCGCTGCTGTTCAGCGCATCCCAGACTTCACGCATTTCCAGATCCACACGCACCGCAAAGCCTACGGACTTGGCGTGGCCGCCGTTGGCAGGGTCACGGCTTACGAGGCCAAAGAGAATGCTCGTGGGGCAGTTGTCAGGGACGATATCCACCTGAAACCCAAAGCGGATGGGATGATCTGGCAGCACCAGGCTTCCGTAGCTTTGAAGCTGGAAGCCGGAGAATGCGGGATCCGCAGCTGCAGTGGCGATAAGCGATTCCATGGAATTCTAAAAAATTAGGATTAGTTTATTAAAATTACACTGGGTGATTGAAATTTCAAAACATTTTACTGAATCGCTGTTCTTTTGTCACTAAAAATCTTAAAAACTAAGTGTCACAGGGAAAGCTGGTCGGATGCCACATGCGTTAAAATTTCCATCAAAGTAGCGGATTCCTTACCGCGACGCTATTGACGAAACAGTTGCCCTTGATACCAAATGTACCTCGTGGCACTAGCTTCACCGATCAACTGCGTCGAAACCGACCTGACAGCCGATTTTCGCGATCAATTTCTCCTCACCTACCAGCACATGCTGCTGTCCCGGGTGTTGGAAGAAAAGCTTGGTTCGCTCTATCGGGCGGGCGGTCGTATCGTCGGCGGGGTCTATTTGGGCAAAGGCCAGGAGGCTTTCAGCGCCGCGCTTGGCGTGCAACTGCGGAAGGGCAGGGACATTTATGGCCCCCTGATCCGTGACCAGGCGGGGCGAATTGCCTTTGGCGAGCCGATCATTGACACCGTTCGCACCTACCTGGGGGCGGTCACCGGCCCCATGCGCGGGCGGGATGGCAACATCCACCGTGGGCGACCGAAAGAAGGGCACATGGCCATGATCAGCCATCTGGGCAGCCTGCTTTCAGTGGTGGCCGGGGGGCTCTTTGCCCGGCGGCTGGCAGGAACTTTGGCCGACAGCATCGGCGCCACCAGCATTGGCGATGGCGGTACCTCCACCGGGGCCTTTCATGAAGGACTGAACATGGCAGCGGTGGAAAAGCTGCCCATCATCGTGAGCATTGCCAACAACCAGTACGCTTACTCCACGCCGAACACCCGCCAGTATGCCTGTGAGAATCTGGTGGATCGTGCGGCAGGATACGGCATCGAGGGTGTGACGGTGGACGCCACCGATCTCGCCTCCTGCCTGAAGGCCTTCCGGGCTGCGACAGCCAGGGCACGCGCTGGCGGTGGTCCGCAGATGATCGTGGGAACGCTGCTGCGCCTGGCCGGGCATGGCGAGCACGATGACGCCTCCTACATTCCTGATACCAAGCGGCAGGGCCCCTCGGCGCGGGACTGCCTTCAGGTGGCGGAAGATTTCGCCCGTGATCGCGGCTGGATGTCTTCGGCAAATCTGCGCGAACTCAATGAAGAGGTGCGCCGCAACGTTGACCAAACCGTTTCCAAAGTGTCCAAAGAACCAGCTCCTGATCCATTTAAAGAAAACTGGCAGGCCCTGTCCTGCGCTGAGCTTGTGGAGGGACAGCACGAGGCATGAGCATCACTTACCTCGAAGCCATTCGAGAGGCCCAGTATGAGGCCCTGCGCGACGATCCGTCGGTGTTCCTCTACGGCCAGGACATCGCCACCTTTGGCGGCGCGTTCAAAGCCACGAAGAACCTCAGCAAGGAATTTCCCAACCGCGTTTTTGATGCCCCCATCAGCGAAGACGCGATGGTCGGCATGGCCATCGGCGCGGCGGTGGAGGGGGCGCGGCCCATCATTGAGATGCAGTTCGCCGACTTTTCCTCCATCGGCTTCAATCAGATCGTCAATCAGGCGGCCACGCTCTACTGGCGCACGAACGTACCGTGCCCCATCACCATCCGCCTGCCCTCCGGCGGCACGGCGGGCAGCGGCCCGTTTCACAGCCAGTCGATGGAGGCCATCTATGCACACTATCCAGGCCTGGTGATCGTGACGCCGGCGACTGTGGAAGATGCCTACTGGATGCTGCTGGACAGCGTGAAGCTGAACGACCCCGTCATCTTCTGCGAGCACAAGTTCCTCTACTACCATCTCAAGGCCGACCAGATCGGCGACCGCGAGCTGCCCATCGGCAAGGCGCGCATCGCACGTCCGGGGCGCCACGCCACCATCGTGACTTACAGTGCCATGGTGCATGAAGCGCTGCGTGCTGCGGAGGAGCTCCAGCTCGACGGTTATCAGATCGAAGTCGTCGATCTCCGCTCTGTGAAGCCCATGGATACGGACACGATCCTGGCCTCCGTCGCCCGCACCGGGCGTCTGCTGGCCCTCGGCGAGGCCTTCCCCTGGGGCGGGGTCACGGCAGAAATCATCGCCCGCGTCACCACGGATGGCTTCCATCTGCTGGATGCACCACCCATGCGGCTGAACTCCAAGGACACGCCGATCCCCTATCACCCGAATCTCTGGAAGTCGCACCGTCCCACCACCTCCACCATCGCGGCCGCGCTTCGGCGTTTGCTGCGCAATTAAATCAGCCTCCCGTTTTTCAGCATTCCGTCATGCGCACCATTCCCATCTTGATGCCTCAGCTTGGCGAATCCATCGCCGAAGCCACCATCATTCGCATTTTGGTCGAGCCAGGTCATGTGGTTGAGGCAGGCTGTGATCTCTTTGAAGTCGAGACCAACAAGGCCACCATGGCCGTCACCGCACCATGCGCCGGTACCATCGGTCAGATCGTGGCCACCACGCAGACGAGCTACGCCGTGGGCTCCACACTCGCTGCATTTGAGATCACCCTGGAAAATGCGCAATCGCTGGGCCTGATGGATGAGCCCAAGCCTGCGGCCTCGATTCAGAGAGCGACTCACAATGATTCCGAAGAAGTGGAAAACCTCCACTTTAAGATCAGCGACAACGACGTCATCTCCACACGCCAGCCTACCGTCGAGCCCGTCGTCGGCGGCCTGCCGGTGCCTGCGGGTGCCACTGGGGCCAGCTACATCTCTCCGCGCATGCGTGCGCGCATGCTGGAGCTAGGCCTGAACGCCTCCGACCTCGCTGGTGTGCCCGGCACGGGTGCGGGTGGTCGTGTGACGGTCGAAGATTTCGAAGCCTTCCTGCGTGCGCTGGAGCAGCACCGCATGACGCCTGCCTCGCCCATGCGCATCGCCGTGGCGGATTCCATGCGCCGCAGCTGGACGCGCCCGCTCGCTACTGTGGGCAGTCCCATCATGCTGGATGCCATGCTCGCGCATCGCAAAAAGACCGATCCCAAGCCCGGCCCTGCGCTCTACGTCATTCGCGCTCTTGCTTTGGCACTCGCTGAAAACACCGCTTTTGCCGGACGCTTGGTTGGCAATCGCATCGTGCATCCGCTGGCCATCGACATCGGCTTCGCCGTGGAGGTCGATGACGGCGTCATGGTGCCCACGTTGCGCGAAGTGGAAAAGACTCCGCTGGTCAAACTGGTGCCCACGTACAACAAGCTCGTCGAGCAGGCCCGTGCACGCCGTCTGCCAAACGATGTGAAGCGTCCTGGCATCGCCACCGTCACCAATTTCGGCACCTTCGGCATCGTGTGGGCCACGCCCATCCCTCTGCCGGAACAGAACCTCGTGCTTGGCCTCGGTGCTGGCAGCAAAGTGCCGCACTGGAGTGAAGAGGTGAACATGTTCATCCCCGTGACCGAAGCCGAACTGACGCTGAGCTTTGACCACCGTGTGCTGGATGGCGGTGGCGCCGGCCGCCTGCTCAAACGTGTGGCCGAACTGCTGCAAAAACCTGAACTGCTCTAAAGTACGATAGGCACTCCTGCCTGTCGATTCAGCGCACCCGACACCTCCGGTGCGTTCTTTTCTCACAAACCGAGATCGCCATGCACGACAAACCCACGCTGCGCCAGGCCATGCGGGAATGCCTGCGTGCCATGGATCAAGCCACGCGCAGTGATGCGAGTGTGCACATCGCAGCTCATCTCAAGCATCTCGCTGCCAGCTGGCCAGGCGGTGTCACTGTCGCTCTCTTTGGTGGATTGAAAAATGAACCTGATCTCGTGACGCATCTGCTGCCTGCCCTGCATGCACAGGGAGTGCGCACCTGCTTTTTCCAGATCGAACATCAGGCGCTGCAGGCACGGCAGGTTCGCAACATGGAGGATCTTCATCGCGGCCAGATGAACGTCTGGGAGCCGCAGCCGCACTGCCCGCCTATCGACATCGCCGCACTCGACATCATCCTCGTTCCAGGTCTTGCCTTCACGCGCGATGGCAAACGCCTGGGCCGTGGTGGTGGCTACTACGACCGCTTGCTTTCACAGCCAGACTGCCGTGCGCAACGTATCGCCGTGGCCTTCGATGTCCAGATCGTGGATCACATCACCGTCGAGTTTCACGATGAGCACATCCATCAAATCATCACGGAATCCGGCTTGATCCAAGCGTGAGCGTCTTGAATGAGTGCTCACGTCATCAGGCATTCGTCATTTCCATCTCCATGAAGCTCATTCTCGAAATCGTCAGCTCCGGCACCGCCTACCTGGAGAAGCGCAAGATCGACGAAGCCCGGCTGAACATGGAGCATCTTCTCGCTCACGTTCTGGGGTGTCGTCGGCTCGATCTCTACCTGCGCTTCAGTGAACCCGTGCCTGAGGCAGAGCTCGTGACGTTGCGCGAGCTGCTGCGCCGCCGTGGGGAAGGGGAGCCGCTGCAGCATCTGCTCGGCACCGTCGAATTCTGCGGCCATGAATTTGTGAGCGATCACCGCGCCCTCATCCCGCGCCCGGAAACGGAAACGCTCGTCGAACTCGTGCTCAAGAAGTGTGCCTCAGCGCCCGCCCGTGTGCTCGACATGGCCACCGGTTCCGGCTGCATCGGCCTCAGCTTGTCCAAGGCCTGGCCACTGAGTGAGGTGGTGCTGGCAGACATCAGCGAAGACGCGCTCGATCTTGCGCGCCTCAATGCCTCGCGCCTCAGCGCCAACGTCAAACTTTTGCGCAGCGACCTCTTTGAAAAGATCACTGGCAGCTTCGATCTCATCGTCGCCAATCTTCCTTATATTCCCAGCGCCGAGATCCCGACCCTGAGCGTCGAGGTTAAACGCGATCCGATTCTTGCACTCGATGGTGGACCTGATGGACTCCGCATCGTTGAGCGCTTTCTGAATGATGCCCTGCCGCATTTGAATTCAGGAGCGCTGATTGCGCTTGAGGTGGGACATGATCAAGGCGTGCCGGTGGCAACGCGTTGTGCGGAGCTCGGTTATTTGAATGCCAGCACGGCTGCGGATCTGGCCGGCATTCACCGGTTTGTGTTTGCGGTGGCTCCGCTGCTCGCCGCAACGACCGAGGTCGAGGCTGTTCAGGAATAAGCAAGAGCAGGGGGCAGGCAAAGCAGCCGCTCACTTCTGCTCGAATCCGAGTTTCATGAGCAGATTGGAAACCACTGCCAACCCATAGGCATGGCCTTCTGGTCTTTTGCTGCCACGCGGACCTGCCACATTGAGGCTGCAGATGTTGCGTGCGCGGATGAATCGCAGTGCAAGCTCGGCAGCTCTCTCTGCGCTGACTTCGGCCCCATTCACGAGGTGATATGGGCGGTGCAGCTTGATGCAGCGATAGAGCGTTTGCTCGGTGCCGCCTTCAAGCTCCTCAAAGTATAGAATGAGCGTGCCGTCGGCATCGCACAGGTTTTGAATGGTCCGCTGTTTGTAGCCGCCCTCTTTCAACTCCTGCACTGGATAGTGAGAAGGAATGATGCCGTCTTCATCCAGCCTGCCTGCAGGCACCCAGCCGCCACAGGGCACGCCAAAAGCCAGGGCCGCATCCAGCGCAGCACGGTCCACGCCTGTCTGTGCGCCTGAGATGATTTTGAAATGAGGTTTTTCCATGCACTTTTGTTACTGCTTGATCCCTTCTTTCTCGTTCCATTTCGTCATCCAACTGCTGTCTTGAACCGCCTGACAGCGCCTTGTACTACAACTCTCTTCATGGCTTCAATGCTCACGGGCTGCGTGGGCTTCTTTTTCGGAAACATGGCGGAGATGTCTTTAAACGTTGATGTTTTGGCCGAAACTTTGGAAGACTTCTGCATGCATCGATGCTGCTTGGCTTCGTGATTTCGTCAAACCTCATTCTTTCACAACTCCCCCATACCTCCGCGTTTGATCCATGCATTCAACGGCTCGAACTGAGTGACGTCCAGCGTGATGCCGCAGCCAAAGGGGGCGGTGTTCACGCTCTGAAGATCCAGCTTTCCATCTGTGATGTTCAAGGTCGCAAAGCCCTGGGCGTGGCGCTTGTACAATCCGGCGTGGGTGGTGAGCATGGCGTCTTGCGTGGCAGGGGAGTGCATGCTGAGGCCGCGGAAGTAGTGGTGGCCGTTGCGCTCGACGTGGGTGACGCCGAGCAGGGCCATGACGCTGAGGTCTTGCAGCAAGGATACGGGGCCGACGTTGGCGAGGTCTTCGCCGCTGAGGATGGGACCGCCGCGAATGACCGGGGTGCGCTTCTTGAGCAGGGCGGCATTGGCGAGACCTTTGACGATGCCTTTGCAGTTCTTGTGGCTGGTGCCGCGATAGCCGAGATCAAGGGCGCGTGGGAGATCGGCGAGCGAGCCGTCGCTTTCATCAATGATCATGCCGGGGCCTTCGGTCCATGAGCTCAGGGTGGCGGCCACGTCATCGTTCAGAGCCTGGGAGCGGTGCAGCGGCTGTTCGATCAAGAGCAGGTTTTGGAACAGCGGTGCAAGCGCGGCACCGGCGCTGAGTGTGGCGTAGAATTCACGGAAGCTGGCGAGGTCGTAGAACTGTTCATTGCCATCGAGCGTGGCGTGGAAGCCGGCGGGGCAGTTCGCGGTGATGATGCGGGTGATCTCGCGCAGGCGCGGCAGGTCGGTTTCCGGTTTGCCGCAGACTTTGATTTTGAAATAACGCAGGCCATAGGCGCGGATGTTTTCCTCCAGCGTGTAGGGAAGGCCATCATCCAAAGTGCCATCGGCGGCGCTGAGCGGATCGCCGAGGCCGACGGTGTGGCGAGCATTCACGTGCGTCAGCGGAGCGGGGGCAATGACATCCGCCACGCGCATGCCACGCAGTTCTTCGCGCACAGCGCCGAGATCAATGCTGAGCACATCCGAACGCAGCACGGCATGCAGGGGCTGGCCCAGTGCTTTGCAGAGGCCGTCGAGCACGGAGCGTTCGATCAAGCTCACGCCCAGATTGGCGAGCAGGGAAGGCACCTCTTTGACCTTGGCCCAGTTGGTTTGTTCCGCGTAGAGGTTCTGCCACCAGGCGAAGAAACCGGTGGGCTTTTCTGCGGCGAGCCGGGCGATGCGTGAGGCATTTTGAATGACGGCGATCATCTCCGCGAGATCGATCTCGAAGGGCGTGTCAGGGTTCTTCGTGAACCACTTCGGCGGCAGGCCTTCGCTGGCGAGTCCGCTCACGGCTTTGCCATCCACGAGCAGATTCACCGTGACGAAAAGGTGCGGCAGCGCGTTCATGCTGGCGATGCCGTACTTGAACGGGAAGCGCGTGTGCATGGGCAGCACGTGGAAGTGGAAGGACTCGATGGTGAAGGTCATGGGGGGAAGAGCTGGGATTCGTCCTCGTTCTCCTACTCGAAGTTGATTGGCTTTGCCAACCCTTCGGGCAGCCTGCGGCTGTCTGTCTCGCTTTGCTCGGCTGTCCTCGATCATAGCGTGTTGTTTCAAGTTTAAGGTTACAAGTTTAAATTTGTTCCGGAGCGGCGCGGCAACAGCCAGCGGAGGTTTCCTGACCGCCCAAAAGCGGTACTACGGAACAGCGTTGGATGACGTGCACACCTTGACCAATGGACCGCCTCGCTTATCCATCTGCATGAACTGGCAGACTGCTCGCAGGATTCTGGCTGGGCTCGCCCTCCTGGCGAGTGTGTGGCTGATGTCTGCGGGGTTGAAGATGGGGTGGCTTGGAGCGGCCTTTCCGGTGATTGGAAGCATGCTGCTCTTTCTCATTGCGGTGCTGCTGATGGTGCCGGACACGGCGGTCAAGTTGGCCGAGTGGATTGCGAAGCCGTTTGCGGATCTGTTCTATCCTACGGATGAGTTTGAGAAACCGCCGCTGTCCTACAAACTGGCCAGACGCTACAGCCAGGAGCGGCGGGTGGATGCGGCGGTGCAGGAGTATGAGAAAATCCTGTTTTATTATCCGAAAGAACGAGACGCGTATGTGGAGCTGATTGAGCTGGCGCGGCGCGTCGGGGATGAGGAGCTGCGGGAGAAGTATGAGGGGATGTTGAGTGAGAAGTTCGAGGGAGGAGGGTAACGAGGCAAGCGAGGAGCGAGACGGGGCTTGACGCCGTGTTTGCGTGCAGCAATAAATCAGTTCCAATGGCCTTCTTTGAACTCTCCTTTGATGCAGCAGATTTCCAGAATTGCGGCTTTGAGGCGCGTGAAGCATTGGAAGATCCCTTTGAGCAGGCTCTTCAAACATCAGGAATTGGTGAGGTTACCGGTGGTGGCAGCGGAAGAGGGAGAACCAACATTGATATCGAGACATTTGACGGAATCTCAGATGATGAAGCCGTGGAGATGATACGCCGAATCTTAAAGAGTTTGGGCGCGCCGCGCAGCTCTGTGCTGGCAAGTGCTCTGCCAACCAAGCGCCAGTGGGTAATCTTTGAGTCGTAGGACGCGCGTGCTGGCATCGCTACGCGATGCGGGTGTCTGAAGGCGAATACACACAAGCCTACGAGGGGTGTCGCTTCGCTCAACCCCTCGCTATCGGCTGGGATGGCTCCGCCATCGAGGGGGATTTTGCTTCAGAGGCTATGCGTTGTTTAAGTGCGTGTTGGTGTGTCGGAGCGTAATGATCGAGGACGAGTAGGATTCCGCTTCGGCGGAGTGATCTGACTGCTTGATCCTCCTGACTCCCCTTCGCTCTAAACCAACGCAGCCGGCGATTGTTCCTCCAGCTCTTCAATGGCGGTCAGGCGGGCCTGCTCTTCATCGAGGTCTTCGTTGACGGGCACGGTCTCGGGCTGCTCTTCCCCAGAGGCTTCGGCGTCGTCCCCGGCCTTCTTCCTGCGATTGGGCTGGTTCGGGGCTTCGAGGGCGAGTTCCTGGACGGTCTTGTCCATGGTGCGGGTGTCTTCGGTGGTCATGCGAACGCCCACAGGTTTGCTGACACCGAACTCCTGCATGGTCACACCGTAGATCACATCGGCGCGGCTCATGGTGCGCTTGTTGTGCGTGACGATGATGAACTGCGAGTTGTCGATGAAAGCGTCCAGCATCTTGAGGAAACGGCCGATGTTGGTTTCATCCAGCGGGGCATCCAGCTCATCCAGCACGCAGAAGGGGCTGGGCTTGACCTGGTAGATGGAGAAGAGCAGGGCCACGGCGGTCATGCTGCGCTCGCCACCGGAAAGGAGGCTGATGGTCTGCAGCTTTTTGCCCGGCGGCTTGGCGATGATTTCGATGCCGGACTCCAGCGGATCATTTTCATCCACCAGCATGAGGTCGGCCTTGGCGGCAGGGCCGAAGAGCTCGCGGAAGTTGTTGTTAAAGTAGCCGCGCACCGCTGTGAACGTTTCCACAAACATGGTCTTCGTGGTCTC
>CAILZI010000064.1 GCA_903838675.1 uncultured Verrucomicrobiota bacterium | reverse complement strand
GGCAGCGTCGTCACACGTCCGCCCCGGATGTCGGCCACCCCGTAAAACCTCTCGCCATCCAGGAGCCAGACCGCCAGAAGACGTTCTCCCGTGGGATCGAAGGAGAAGTGCTCGACCTTGCCCGGCAGGTTCATACGCCAGACAGCCTCCGTGCGTAAATCGATCACCTGGACGGCCTGCTGTTCGCGGGCAACGCAGGCGACATAACGGTCATCAGGCGAGAGTGCGAGCGTGGATTCATCCACTCCAGACACCTCACGTTGCTTGAGGAGCCGCCACTGCATCGCGCTCGCATGCTCAATGTCCGGCGAAGGAGTGAACGCAAACGCAGGCCGGGGTGCTGCTGTCTGCATCGGTCGCTGGAGCTGAGGCGTGGGTAGCGGAGCCACAAACCGCAGGGGCGAGGCGGGAGGCAGCACGATGGCCAGTGCCACCAGTAGGGCGATGAGAGCCCGAAGACTCCAGATCATCGCCGAGGACGGCGGCGAGGCGGGAGCGGCTGGCTGTGTCGGTGCTTCCTGGCGTGTGAGGGTGAGGGCGGCGATGCCTGAGCACACCATGCCGTAAAAAGTGACCGGCAGCAGCGACAGCACGCCTGCGGTGCCCGCCTTGAAAATGAAAATCCAGCTCTCCATCAATCTGGATGACAAGGCAAAGATAGAGGCTGCAACCAAGGCCGCCAGAAAAGCCGTCCATGCTCCAAAGCGAAGTGCTGAAGAAGGATCGTTGCCATGCTGAACGGAAACCCCGCCCCCGGCAAACCCGGCCATGCAGGCAATCACCAGCAAAACGAGCAACAGCCATCCGGGTTCGAATACCATCACCACCCGCCAAGGCAGTGCCAGCAGCATCAGAAGTCCAGCCCCCAGTCCGAGGGCTTCACGACAACGCAATACTGGTGGTAGCGGCTTCATGACCCTTTGAGATTTTTTCTGACCTTTGAAAGAGAGATGGCCTTTTTCTCCCGCGACTCCAAACGCTTCTCGGCCCGATTCCATGCCTCTGAGGGCAGTAATCCAAGCGCGAGTGAAAGCTTCGCCAGGGTCTCGGTGGTGGGATTGCGATCACCTCGTTCGATGAAAGTAATGGCCTGACGGTTGAGTCCAGAAAGCTCGGCGACCGCTCCCAATGAAAGGCCAGCGGCGAGACGTGCCTCACGCAGCACGTCACTCAATGCTGCGCACAACAGGCTGCTGATCTTGGAGACATCAAACACGCTACGATTGTAGGAATCGAATTTGACTTTGCCACGCTACAGTTGTAGCGTGTTGGTGAAGTTGATCTAACCCTCTCATTATCATGACCTTCCTTCGCAGAATAGGCCCCGATCCGCACGCCAACGGCCAAAGCACCCCTGCCGCTGACAACTGTCCAGACATCTGGGAACTGGCAGATGGCGACTTCGCCATCATCGGCATCGACATTACCGATACCGCCAAATCCCTTCTGCCTGCAACCGCAGGCTGCGGCTCGGACGAGCGCATCGTTCGCATGCCGCGCCGCATCCTTGTGGATGCCAGGTCGGACATACCTGCCAAATCCTGAGGCCACTGGTTTTCAGCATCGCTCTCATGCTACAATGGGAGCATGTTGGCCGGCCTTCTATCATGGATAGGATCTCATGTCTTCGACCTGATCTCAGCGGTCGGTATTATCTCCAGCCTTTCCTACACTGCTGTCAGCTTTCGTGAGTCGGCTCGTTCACGTCGAATCGACAACCTCCTCAAGCTCACGGAGCAGCATCGAAACATCTGGGAAAAAATCCAGGGCAACCCCGCTCTCGCACGTGTTCGCGATCCCAAAGCAGACTTGGCCCACAAGCCGGTGACAGCCGAGGAGGCGCAATTCGTCACCTTTCTCATCCTGCACATCCACTGCTGGTATCGCGCCATGCTCGACCGGGAGGTGATCAGCCTGGAAGGCATGAAACGCGACATCAAAGGCATTCTCAGTCGTCCGATTCCCCGGCATGTCTGGGAGGAGCGCAAATCCTTCCTCGATCACGATTTCCAGCGGTTTGTCGATGATCTCCTCAACGAATAAATAGGGGCATGCACAAAAAAGCCCACCTGGACGAAAGTCCAAGGTGGGTGTTTTTTAGTACTCGCTGGGTAGGAGCACCGTGGTGGCAGAGCGGTCCCATTCAGTGATGATCCAGAACTTCACGCGTGTGGAGGAACGATAGGAGGAGAAGAGCCTGGTGCCTTCTTTGAGAGCGAGGTTGTTCGCGTCGATGTCCTCCTGGCCAAGATCG
>CAILZI010000063.1 GCA_903838675.1 uncultured Verrucomicrobiota bacterium | reverse complement strand
CGATCTTGGCCAGGAGGACATCGACGCGAACAACCTCGCTCTCAAAGAAGGCACCAGGCTCTTCTCCTCCTATCGTTCCTCCACACGCGTGAAGTTCTGGATCATCACTGAATGGGACCGCTCTGCCACCACGGTGCTCCTGCCCAGCGAGTACTAAAAAACACCCACCTTGGACTTTCGTCCAGGTGGGCTTTTTTGTGGATGCCCCTATTTATTCGTTGAGGAGATCATCGACAAACCGCTGGAAATCGTGATCGAGGAAGGATTTGCGCTCCTCCCAGACATGCCGGGGAATCGGACGGCTGAGAATGCCTTTGATGTCGCGTTTCATGCCGTCCAGGCTGATCACCTCCCGGTCGAGCATGGCGCGATACCAGCAGTGGATGTGCAGGATGAGAAAGGTGACGAATTGCGCTTCCTCGCCGGTCACCGGCTTGCGGGACAAGTCTGCCTTGGGATCGCGGACGCGGGCCAGCGCGGGGTTGTTCTGGCTTTTTTCCCAGATGTTTCGATGCTGCTCCGTGAGCTTCAGGAGGTTGTCGATGCGGCGTGAACGAGCCGAGTCCCGAAAGCTGACAGCAGTGTAGGAAAGGCTGGAGATAATGCCGACCGCTGAGATCAGGTCGAAGACATGAGGTCCTATCCATGATAGAAGACTGGTAATCATGCTCCCATTGTAACATGGGAGCGATGCTGAAAACCAGTGGCCTCAGGATTTGGCAGGAATGTCCGACCTGGCATCCACAAGGATGCGGCGCGGCATGCGAACGATGCGCTCGTCCGAGCCGCAGCCTGCGGTTGCAGGCAGAAGGGACTTGGCGGCATCGGTGATGTCGATGCCGATGATGGCGAAGTCGCCATCCGCCAGCTCCCAGATGTCTGGACAGTTGTCAGCGGCAGGGGTGCTTTGGCCGTTGGCGTGCGGATCGGGGCCGATTCTGCGAAGGAAGGTCATGATAATGAGAGGGTTAGATCAACCTCGCCACACGCTACAACTGTAGCGTGGCAAAGTCAAATTCGATTCCTACAATCGTAGCGTGTTTGATGTCTCCAAGATCAGCAGCCTGTTGTGCGCAGCATTGAGTGACGTGCTGCGTGAGGCACGTCTCGCCGCCGGCCTTTCATTGGGAGCGGTCGCCGAGCTTTCCGGACTCAACCGGCAGGCCATTACTTTCATCGAACGAGGTGAGCGCAACCCCACCACCGAGACTCTCGCGAAGCTTTCACTCGCCCTTGGATTACTGCCCTCAGAGGCGTGGAATCGAGCCGAGAAACGTCTGGAGTCGCGGGAGAAAAAAGCTCTCTCTCTTTCAAGGGTCAGAAAAAATCTCAAAGGATCATGAAGCCGCTTCCATCATTGCTGCATTGTCGTGAAGCCCTTGGACTGGGCACAGGACTCATGATGTTGCTGGCACTGCCTTGGCGAGTGGTGATGGTGTTGGAACCCGGATGGCTGTTGCTCGTTCTGTTGGTGATAGCCTGCATGGCCGGGTTTGCCGGGGGCGGGGTTTCCGTTCAGCATGGCAACGATCCTTCGTCAGCGCTTCGCTTTGGAGCTTGGACGGCTTTTCTGGCGGCCTTGGTGGCAGCCTCCATCTTTGCCTTGTCCTCCAGGTTGATGGAGAGCTGGATTTTCGTTTTCAAGGCGGGCACCGCTGGCCTGCTATCGCTGTTGCCGGTTACGTTTTACGGCATGGTGTGTTCAGGAGTCGCCGCCCTTACCCTCACACGCCAGGAAGCACCGACACAGCCAGCCGCTCCCGCCTCGCCGCCGTCCTCGGCGATGATCTGGAGTCTTCGGGCTCTCATCGCCCT
>CAILZI010000062.1 GCA_903838675.1 uncultured Verrucomicrobiota bacterium | reverse complement strand
TGCCTCCTATCCCATTCCAAGAAAATACACCGCAAGCCAAGATCGAGAGGCAAAAAAGAGCGCCCGCAAGAAAAGCCATCCTCGATCAAGATGGGATTAAAACCGAAGACAAAGCCAAGATCTTGGGCATTGACAAAGGCAAGCGTCCAGATCCTGAGACATACATGTCAGACGCTTTCATCAAAGCTAACCGCGAAGAATTTATGGATGGCGCTTCTAGAATCATATCCACCCAGCAACTTAATGATTGGGGACCGGCCCATACTGATGGAACATCATTTGTTTTTCCCGCCAAAGAATTTGCTAATATGCTCAAGGAGGCTGGCGGAGACAGAGGGAAATTAGAAGCTATGCTAGGCATGCCCCCCGGGCAGTTAGGGCTTGGATCATTGTCCCGAGTTGACATCAAAGATCCCGCATCATTAAATATACGCGTGCCCAGTGGCAACGAAGCTGGAGCCAACACTCAATGGCTGCCTGGGGCCAAACTTCCCACAGGTAGATTATAAGGCGTTATTGATCTGGAAACAGCACCACCAGGAAGCTGGACACATGAAGAATTAAAGTTCTAAAAATATGAAAATGACACGAATCCAAGTTTCCAAAAAAGGCCGTTGTGCCATCAATCAGGATTTAGATAGCGGTAAATATTACCTCTCATTTCCTGTGTTCAACGGGTATGTGGATTACGAAGAGTACTATGAAGTTTTACCAAAGGAGCTTGAGTCGATTATGAGGGACGAAGCGGCTCTTCAGGTATTATTGCAGAAATCACGCAATCGACAGAATGATGAGCGTTTGCTTCTTAAGCCAGGCAGCATTCGCGGCTCTCCATGCTAGATCGACCCAAATTACGACCTCGAAAAAAAAGATGCGAGGCCTTTAGTAGAGACATGATGCACAAACATCTCATTTTTGGCATCGTGACTCAGCCTTGGCCAAGCCTGGAAAAAAAGATGCCATGCATTCTATAAGAGGCTAGTTTCGCAAACATTTCATTTACAACAGCCTGACTCAGCATTGATCAAGTGCGCTCCGGCGCGGGCGTGGATGAGCATCTGCGCACATAGATTATAGCGAGGCTCAACGTGGGATCCAAACGGAGCGGATGGGATGGAAACTGGCATCCCTTTGCCGCCGCCATCGCGCGCCTTGGACCGAAGGGATGGAACCGAGCGGAGACATTGTAAATCAATGCTTTGATGACCGCATGGTGTACAAAATGCCTGGCATCTATTTAGGCCAAGAAACCCCGGGCAGCCACCGCCGCCTTCCCCGCAGCATCCCATACCAGGTGCTACCACCTCCGCCCAGGCTCCGCCTCCGCTCAACCACCGCAAACCACTGCCAGCAATCGCAAACCACCACAACCCCCCCCCTCTGAACAAAATGCCTGGAACGCCTGGCATCATTTTCCGGTGGCTCATCCATCTTCACACGCCTTCAGCGCCATTACCGCAAACGAAGTCGCCGTATCGCTGATGAAATGCTGCTTCACACCATTCAGCGAGCGCGTGGACCAGCGCCCCGACTCCCGCTGGTGGGTGCTAAGCCATTGCACGCCGCGCTTCAGCGCCTCGTGGCTCGCGGGCACGCCGTTCTCTCGCAGCACAAAGATGATGAGCCCCGTGCCATAGCCATCGCTCGGGGCGTCAGGATTGGCGGCTTCACCACGGTGACCTTTCCATTCCTTGCCGAGAGATTCCATCGACCAGCCGCCATCGCTGCGCTGCAGCGCCAGCAGTTCCTTGATGGTTCCCTGCTTCTCCTCCGCACTCAGCAGCCCCTCCAGCCGCACCGCCGCCCAGAGCAACCACGCGCGATGGTGCAGGTTCGGCGCAGGCGTGGCCTTCAGGTAGGCGCGCAGCTTTTCCACACCCGCCTTTGCGGCCTCGCTCTGCGCATAGTTTTCCGGTGCATGCCCCACACCCACGGCCGCATGCACGGCACCGTAGTAATCATCCACCTCAAAGGGCGGCCACTCGCACTTCGGCCAGCTCCATGCACCATCCTTGCGCTGCAGCTTCCACAGGCGGTCCAGCGCCTCGCGCGTCACCGGGTGCAGCCTGCCCGTCGTCTGCGCATCGTGAATCGCCAGCGCCGTCATCGTGCCGACCGCCTCGCGGGGCGAATGATTCTTCACCTTCTGCTCCTCATCCCAGCCCGTGATGCGGCCTTCAAAAAAAGCCCGCACCTGCGCCAGCGCGTCCGTGGGCGCCTCCTTCATCAAAACCGCGCGTGAATACACATACGGCCAGCCCGTGTGGCACGAGCCGCACTTCTGCTTCTCCACCCAGGCCACCGCCGTGCGGTCCAGCGACTCCGCCGCCTTCGTCAGCGAGAGCACCTTCAAGAACGGCTCCTCCGGCGTGCCCTGCGGATACGCCTCCTTCGGCGCAGTCTGCGGTTTCACCTCCTCCCCTTGCACCGCCACTGCGGCAAACAGAAGTGTGGTGCAAAGGCAAAGCAGAGGCTGGAGTGAGATCATAGTTTCAAAGTGCCGGAGACAGACCGCATGAATACGCAGAATAAACAAAGTTTTGCACGTGCGCCTTCACAGGAAAAAAGCAGTCCCTCCCTTTTTTTGCAACACGCCGCCAAGCATCCTTCATCATTCATCCTTCATCCTTCATCCTTCATCATTCATCATTCATCATTTCCCCCACCCCACCCACACCAGCTCCGCCGCGCCTCCATTCCACAGCGCCGCACCCTTCCCCGCAGCACCCGGCACATGCGCGCAGATCCCCAGCTCATCAATCTGCGCCCAGTCCTTCAGCGGCGTACCCTTGTCTGAGACAAAGTCGGCAGGCGCCAGCACCACGCTCTGCAACTCCGCGCTTCCAGCAATCTCACGCGTGCACTGGTAGCTCCCGCGTGGCCCGCGATAGCTCCGCCAGTCATTCTGCCGCAGCACCAGCGTCAGCCGGTTCGTCTTCGGCATCTTCAGCGTCACCTTCAGCCGCGCCCCCTCCGGTGCGCGATACAGCGGGTCCGTCACCTTCCGCGTCCACGTTTCCTGATGCGTCAGATTCCCCGCATTCAGCACATACCAGTCACGCAGCCCCTTGGAAAAATCATCGATCACCGTACTCCGCCGCGCCGTCGCCACCGTCCCAGCCTCGCGCAGCGCATCCGGCTCCGCATATTGCAGCAGACTGCTCAGGCACACCTCCCGCACCTCGCTACCATTGCCTGGCAGCGCCTTCATGGACACCGCCTGCGGCAGCGTGTGGTACACATTCGCAAACGCAAACAGTGGCAGCTCCAGCGCATTCAGCGGCAGCGCCGCCGCGTACTCCGCCCCCTTCTGCACCACCTCCGCACTCCGCCAGAAGCGCGCACGCGGGTCCGCATCCACACTGTAGTAAATCTCCACCCGCGATACAGGCACCCCCTTCACATCCGGCGTCACACGCAGCAGCGGCACACCATCCGCCGTCTTCAGCACCAGCTCGCTCCCCGGCGTTTCCGGCAGCGCCAGCCCGCCTTTGAGATAGTGGTCAAACCACAGCGGCATCGTCACCGCCACCTCAGGAATCAGCCGATGATTCAGATGCGGCGACCAACTGTACCGCGTCGGCTGGCCCACGATCAGCGCATTCGTCAGGTACACATCATCCATCCACCCGTGGAAATCATTCGTCCCGCTCCGGTGCAGCACCGGGCAGCCAATGCGCGGCGCATAGCTCTCAAAACTCAGCGTCCGCCGAAACACCTCCACATCTCCCACGATGCGATCCTGCGGCGCACCGCCCGCAAACGCATGCACCTCCCAGCGAAACCCCTGCCCGCCCACCGCAGGCACCGCCGCCTTCACTCGGTCATCACACCCCGCCACATACATCGTCAGATTTCCCCCCATCGAAAAGCCATGCACTCCCAGCCGCTTGCCATCCACCTCCGGCTGCTGCTCCAGAAACGTCAGCCCGCGCCGGCAGCCCAATGTTAGAAGATACCAGTTGTTGTTTTTCGGGTGCTCGCGGTCCTCATAATACTGCTTCGGCCCCGGCAGCATCGAGGAATACCCCGCCACATTCAGCTGCGTCGGATCCACCGCGCCCCAGTCCGTGTTCACATCCCCCGGCTGCGCGCCTTCCATGCTGTTAAACGGCGGCTGCCCATCCCCGTCCCCGCCCCAGTTCACGGAGAGCGCCGCATACCCGCGCCCCACCAGCACTTTCACCTCGCCCAGAGACGCCCGCTGTCCCCCGCCATGAATGTGCATCACCCCCGGCACCTTTTCCTTCATGCCTTCAGGAAATCCATAGATCGCCGCCATGCGTGCCGGCTTCCCCTTGAAGCTCCCAATGAAGTACCGCACCTGCCGGTACACCCCGCCATCCTCCTTCCACTCCCGGATCACCTCCGTCTCCAGCGCATCCTTGCGCGGATCAAAGTCACTCCACAGCTCCGCCACTGATCCCGGCACCTCCGCCGCCTGCAGCAGCGCAGCAAAGGACATCATCAGAGTGTAAAACAAAACAAAGCAGGCAGGTTTCATTCGGCGGGTTGGAGTGGTAAAGCAGAGCACACATGATGAACGCATCACGCAAAGCGTTTTGCGCATCTGTCGCTCACATCGCGCTAGCACCTCCCACCTTTCTCGCGATGAGTCGCCTTCCGTTATTTATGACCGTACATGTAGGATTTTATGAAAAGCCATGCTGGCAGGTGGAACATGTGATGTCCCCCCAGCTGTTCTATCGCGCACTACCTTGCCTCCTCGATGAAGGAGCGGTGCTCTATTTCAGCTCCTTTGGCAAACGAGATGAATCCACCGCATTTCTGGACAACCACCTCGCGCCTTCTCATTTGATCGAACCCGTGGAGTTGCACGCCTCTTCAGAGCCCGCTGTGTGGTCCGGGCACTTCCTGTACACCCGGTCGATGCAGAAAGATTTGGAAGCATATTTTGGAGTATGGAACACCCCCATGGCAGACAACATCGTTTGCTACCATCGTGGAAATCTGCTGCTCTGGTTTCATGATGCACTTACCGGCGGAGATCTTCATCTCGCCGACAGCTTCACCAAAGACCAGGTCGCAAAATTTTGCGCCGCCATGTCTCCTCCCTTTGCTCTTCTTCCCTGCTGCCCTTCTTAAATATCGTCCTTCCGCGATAACGATAATCAGCAGGACACCTGTGCTGCAGACTGCTCCCCCGCCCCCAACAACAATCCTCGCACAGGAGCGCACATTTACCACGCGGCCTTGCCACGTAGGCTGCCACCCACTCGCACGGCGCGTTCACCCTCTAGCGGGCCGCCCGTTCATCACAGCGCACCTTACAACCATGAAACACATCCAAATCTATGATCCGCCAATGTCGGTCGCCGCAGTCAGCAGCGGCGTGCACATGGATCGTGATACGGAGAACTTCCCCGCCATGCTCGCTCAGTTCCGCCAGCAGGGCATCCAGATCGAGCGCTACGATTTCGACCTTCAACCGGCGGCCTTTGCGCAGAACGCCCAGGTCCGCGTGCTGCTGGAACACCTAGGCACCGATGTGCTCCCCGTGATCTTGTGGGACGGCACCGTCCAGCTCACCGGCCGCTACCCCACCCTGGAAGAGCGCCTCGAATGGTTGCGCATCGTGGGCGCGCCAGCTTAAAGCATCCCCCTTCGCCCCCTCAAAAGGGGGTCAGGATGCAAATTATTGACAAATTCTTCCTGGCAAAAAACGCTTCAGTCAGCCTGCAGATGCAGTCCTCTGCACGCCCCACGCCCAGCCCTGTTTATTTGGTCCCCATCACTTCCCCTCCGGATGCATCCCGCCCCGCGTGATGAATTCCTGACGCGAGAGCATACCGTCTTTGTCCGTGTCAAACTTGTCAAAGCGTTCGCCCGCGCTCTTCGCATCGGATTGATGCGTGGTGAAGTACTCACGCGTCAGCTTGCCAGTCTTCGCTTCATCCAGCTTGTCAAACTTCGCCCCACGCTGCTCCAGATCCGCATGGGGTGGCGCTTCTGCGGCGGCCTCAGGCTTGCCTTTCCCCTTCTTGTCCCCACGCCCATCACCCTCGCCACGCACTCCCGCACCCGGATTGAGCTCCGCGAGGATGGCACTCAGGCGCTGGCGCGAAGCCAGCGCTGCGGAGTCTTGTGTGTCTGCGGGCACGGGGATCTCTTCAAACGGCGCATTGCTCATGTCATACAGCTGGCCCGCTTCATCCAGCTTCCAGCCCGCCTCACGCACGTACCAGTGCGCACCCAGCTGCGTGAAGGCCCAGTTCCGCTCCGCCGCGCCTTCGCCTTTGATCTGCGGCAGCAGGCTCTGCCCATCAATCACACGCTTCTCCGGCAGCTCCGCACCCGCGATCTCTGCAAACGTGGGCAGCAGATCCGAGGCATCGCTGAAGTTCGCATCCTGACGCCCCGCAGGCGTCACCCCGTTCCAGTTCACGATGAACGGCACATGCCCGCCCCCTTCCTCCATGCCGCCCTTCTGTCCCACCATGCGCCTTCCGCCGATGGTCGCTCTCTCCGCATGCGCCTTGCCCGTGCCGTTGTCCCCCATGAAAAAGATCACCGTGTTTTCACGCAGCTTCAGGCGGTCCAGCTCCGCCACCAGCTTGCCGATCAGCTTGTCCATGTAGCTGATGTTGTCTTCATACAGCACCTGCTGCCGCGCCGCTGCGTCCTTGCTCAGATCCGGCGGCGCACTGTCCGGCGTCGGCAATATCTGCGAATGCACATGCGACATCGAGTAGTACAAAAAGAACGGCGCATCCTTGTGCGCATTCACAAAGGAAACCGCATCCGCATGCAGCAGATCCGGCATGTATTCCGTATCCGTCAGGCTCAGCTTCTTGTCGTCGATGTAATACGGGCCCGGCTTCGCACGCACCCCGCCCTCGCCATCTTTGTCCCCTTTCAGCTGATACTTCTCCACCCAGCTACCGGCCGCCGCCTTGTTCCAGTAGAGGCCGCTGCCATGAAAGCTCATCACATGGTCAAAGCCCCACTCCCCCGCATCACCCGCAGGCAAAATCTGCCCCCACTTGCCGATCATCGCCGTGGCATAGCCCGCCTTCTTCAGCACCACCGGCGCTATGATCTCCGCCTTCTCCCCCGTGCGCGCCATCATGCCGCTGCCGTCCTGCGTCACCGCCCCCGTGCGGAAGCCGTAGCGCCCCGTCAGAATCAGCGCCCGCGAAGGCCCGCACAGCGGCGCCGTGTAGAAATGGCTGAAGCGCACACCGCCCTGCGCCAGCGCATCGATGTTCGGCGTCTTGCAATGGTCCGCCCCATTCGCACCCACCTCCGCATACCCCAGATCATCCGCCAAAATAAACACAATGTTCGGCTTCGCCGCCGCATAGCCCCCAGTCAGTGGTGTCAGAGCCAGGGCGAGAGCGCCCGTCAGCGCAAAGAAAGATTTCATGAAGTGGGTGTTGTTAGGCGTAATGCCGCATGCATCAACGCAATACAGCTAAAAAGGTTTCCATTAATTATCTCAGCCCCACCTCGGCTTTCACCACCTTCAAATCATAAATCATAAATCATAAATCAAACACCCGCCCCCAGGCCACCCTCTGCATTTTCATCAGGAATCTCTCCCACTCATCGCGTTAAAGCCACACCCCATGCTCTGCTGCACCCGCCCCCTCCTCGCCACCCTCCTGCTCGCATCAGCGCTCACACGCCTTAGCCACCAGCCCGCCACCGCTGCAGACGTCGCTCGCAAGCCCGTCCTCATCACCTCCAAACGCATCTGGGACAAAGGCGCCTACAATTCCTTCACCGACCTCACCCGCTACCGCGACCAATGGTTCTGCTGCTTCCGCGAAGGCATCCTCCACGCAGGCGATGACGGCAAGGTGCGCGTCCTGCGCTCCGACGATGGCCTCACCTGGGAATCCGCCGCGCTCATCGCCGAAGACGGCGTCGATCTCCGCGATCCCAAATTCTCCCTCAAGCCCGACGGCCAGCTCATGATCATCGCCGGCGGCTCCATCATGAACTACGACACCAAGCCCGCGCTCCTCAAGACCAAGCAGCCCCGCGTCATGTTCTCCACCGATGGCCACACCTGGACCCCGCCCGCCAAAGTCATGGAAGAAGGCCAGTGGCTCTGGCGCATCGACTGGTTTCAGGGCAGAGCCTACGGCATCAGCTACCCCTACCTCCGCGCCCAGCACCCCGATCCCGCCGTGGCCGCCGCCGCAGAGGCAGACGGCCCCGTGCCCACCGGCCCCTATCCCTGGAAGGCCAGGCTCGTCACCAGCACCGACGGCTTGAAATGGGACCTCGTCACCCACCTCGATGTCCCCGGCCGCCCCAATGAAGCCACCGTCCGCATGCAGCCAGACGGAGAGATGATCGCCCTCGTCCGCCGCGAGCGCGGCACCCTCTGGGGCTACATCGGCACCAGCCGCCCGCCCTACCACGAATGGCAATGGCATACCACCGAGCACCGCCTAGGCGGGCCAAACTTCATCATCCTCCCGGATCACACCCTCATCGCCGCAGGCCGCAGCTACCGCGCCCCCTTCTCCACCGTCATCGCCAGCATGGACCGCCAGCACTACGACATCGCCCTCACCCTCCCCAGCGGCGGCAGCGACACCGGCTACCCTGGCATGGTCTGGTATAAGGACGAGCTCTGGGTCAGCTACTACTCCGCCCATGAAGACAGCACCGGCAGGCCACCCCCCAACCGCCACGTCGAGCTCCCCGCCGCCATCTACATCGCCCGCATCCGCCTGTAGAAATGAGGTCAGCGTAGAGCCATGCAATGCGGCGCGCTTGCTCCCACTTAATGCCTGTTGCAGTCAGTCACCGACATCATCAGGACACTCGCATGCCTACCGCAGTCGTGGCCCTACAGTCCCCCATCACCGCGTTGGGGACCACTGGTGCCGGTGAACCGGGACAAGTGCTCCGTGGCGGGCAAGGCATTGGCATGTTCAGTCAGACGTAGGTTAACTTGGTTCCGCCGACAGCGTAGCAGGTTATAGGAGGAAGCACCGGCCACAAGTGTGTGAACGCAGGCCGATGAAGATTCCTAAAGCAGCTTCAACAACAGGAACAATCATAACCGAGCAGCTTTCTTGATTTCACATGATCAAATGGGTTGGCACAGCCAATGCCATTGGTTGGCGCGTGGGTTCATTTTTCCACACGGCGGGATCATGCGTTTGCATGAACTTCCCCATCAGCTCCGCGTTGCCGGGATGCAGCAGGGTGTTCGAATGCGTGTAAATATGCTGCGCCATTCCCTGGTCCGTGCTGAGATCGAGCTTTCCCTGCACCGCCTCATATAAGCCCTTCTGGTCTTCCGTGAGGCCCTTGCTGCGCTGTGACAGCCATTCCTCCAGCTTGGCGCGGTCGTTGAACGGGAAGTTGCCATTGATGACGTCCTGATGCAGAGCCTCCAGGCTCGAGTCCAGCTTGGAGCCGGCGGCGTAGCTCCCCGGCTTCCACCTTTGGCCCAGATCCTTTGCCTGCTGGCCCCAGTAGCCGGCCTGCTCGCCCACATTGCCGAAAGGTACGCGCCATTCATTATTGGGATCCTTGAGTGAGGAGTCCGTCGCGGTGGCGATGATAGGACGGGCGACGCCAGCCACCACGTTTCCACCAAAGTTGTAAGCGTCTGAGCCGGTGTCCCCCAGGTCTTCAGAGCGGCTGACTTGTCCCGCGCCTGCTGCGCCGTCTGGTGAAAGCGCTGGTAGGCCGCCTGATCAAAGCCCGGGCGGGTGCTGGCGTGGGCAAAGCTCCTTTGAGGAGCGTGCGGCAGTCCTCCACGAATAAATGCAGGCTCCTAACCGGAGCCAGCTTCAGTCGATGGTGTCATCAGGAAAGCACATGTTCCAGATGTCTTTGAAATGGACCTGCAGCTGCTCTTGCGTAGGAAATCTTTCATCCAAAGTCCATAACTCGTAAGTTTCGGGAGAAATGAGGCCAGGATGCTGAATAGCGGCAAGCAGTTGTTCCCGGAATTCCCTGCAACTTTCCAAGGCGGGATAAGATTTTACGCACCAGTCCGCCAAATCTTCGGGATCGTAAGCCTCCACCAATAAGTTTGATTGAAGTATTCTTTGCAGAGTGCTTTTCGAAATATTAAGGCTCATATTTTTTGGAAGGTTGGGCAAACATGGTGACGGGATGAAACTGCCCTGTGGCAGGATCTTTTTTGTACTTGGCAAAAATTGTTCCCTCCGTCAAAATCGTGGGGCGGCTGCCAGTCGGATTCGCTGCCGACCCCTTACGCGTCTGCCCCCTGACATGTTCTTCGTAATCTGTTCCTAAAGCTGATTCTAGCGAAATGTCTTTCACAGTAAATGAATTCTCACCTTTCCGTTGTGCTTCATTTAGTGCGTCTCGATATTCGGTGCTTTTCTCCACAGACCTTACAGCCTGGGCCATCGCTCGATCACTCGTAAACTGAGTAGCATGCTTTGAATAGTTGTGATCTTCTCCTGATCGTTCGCCGTCCTCCTTGGTCTGAGTAATGGGGTCCACACCGTGCATAGCTCTGTCACTTAGCTGCCCTTCAGTCACTTCCGGTCCATGCCGCTCCTGTGCATGTCCGTTGGCCTTGAGTCGCTCTTTTGTGGCCTTGATCTCATCATCTGGAATCGCCAGCGCATCCGGCGTAAACTTGTCGTTCGTAGGATGAACAGGCTTCTCGCCATGCGGCGGGTACCATTCTTGATGGGCGGCATTCGTGGCATGGGGATCATACCCCGCCGGCGGCCCTTTCTGCAGTTCGGTAACGTAGGGCGAGGCGTTGAGGATTTCTTGGAATTGACTGAGCTGTCTTTGTTGCTGTGGGGTGATAGCGGTGCCCAAGGCGGTAAGATCAATGACCCGCTGCTGTGCGATGGCGCGCTGCGTGTGGACGAGCTGGTTACCGGCAGTCTTTAACCACCACTGGCTACGAGGTCAAATGCGGCACCTTGGAACCGGGCCGCGTTCAACCAATGACTTCGTCAGGAAAGCAAGCGTGCCAGATGTCTTTAAAATGGGCTTGCAACTGATCTTGCGTCTTAAAACTGGCGTCCGATGTCCAGATTCTATAAAGCTTCGGGGTCACTTGCCCTGGATGATTGATGGCATAGCGTAACTGCGATTTAAAGTCGCAGACGAGGTTTGAATGCGGGAGGCATGCCTTGCACCACTCTGCAAACTCCTCCAAATCATAGGCTTCTACGTTTAGATTTGCTGATAGCAGAGTTTCCAGTGCAGTTGGAGATTCGGGAGGCGATTTCATGGTTTGGGATCTGGATACATGGTCAGAAGATGGTAATTCCCAGTGGTCCTGTCGAATTTGTAAACTGCCAAGATATTCCCATCGGTCAGTTTTGTAGCTTCCGTTCCTGTAGTGGGATTGTTTGGATCGACAAGAGAGCGGCCGCGAACGTGTTTCTCATATTGACTGCCTAACGCATCTTTCAAGGGAACTTTGACAACAAAGACCGGCTTTGGTCGTGGCATGTTATTTAGTGCTGCATTTTTCTCCCGAGTGAAATCCGGGTACTGTTCAACCATTTTCAAAGCATGAGCCATGGATCTCTCACTGGTGAACTGAGTGGCATGTTCTGCACTACGATGATCCTTTCCTCGAGGGTCTCCATTTTCCTTGGTTTGAGTCATGGGATCAACTTGATGTTTCACACGATCGTCAAGCTGCCCTTCCGTCACCTCTGGTCCATGCCGGTCATGGGCATGGCCTAGGTTTTTCATCCTCTCGATATTGGCTCTGACATCTGCGTCTGACAGCGCCAGCGCTTCAGGCGTAAACTTGTCATCGGTGGGATGTACGGGCTTTTCACCCTCGGGTGGATACCATTCGTGATGCCGCGGGTTCGGGTTGCCCGGAATAGCACCGCGAGGGCGTGGATCATACCCCGCTGGCGGACCTTTGGGGAGCTCTGTGCCGTAGGGTGAAGCTTCGAAAATTTCTCGGAATTTTTTCAGCTCTCTTTTCTGCGGCTCGGTTAAAGTTCTTTCGTTGGGCGCGAGATCATTGACCCGCTGCTGCGCAATGGCCCGCTGCGCGTGCGCCAGCCCGTGAGCTTCGTCAGCATTGAGAGTGCCCGCAGCCGCTTTGGGAGAGAGGTCCTGAATGGTCCTGCGCGCATCGGGGATCGCTGGCAGCGGGCCGCGGTCTCGCGGTGCAGGGCGCGCCAGAGTGGCATTGGCGTGGGCGAGGTCCCGGGCCTGTTCGTTGTCGAGTTGTCCGTTTTTTCTCAGCTCGTTCTCAAGGTTTGCCTTGGTCGCGGTGGCGACGGTCTTCTCTGCCTGATCCAGCGTATGGGCTTCTTCGAGGGTGATCCTTCCCCCCTTCTCCCGAAGCGCCTTGGCCGCATCCAGTGCCTTGCCTGCTGTTGAAAGGTCAACAGGACGGGGACTGTTCGTGGTGGCTGAGGAGGAACGCGTAGTATCCTCGCCGCCAGTGGACCATGTGGCGGTGGTTACGGAGGGCTCGCCACTGCTGCGTGAGCCTTCAGGTGGGGCACCTGAATCGATGCCCGTGGGCGGTGTGTCGCCATTCGTAGTGGCGGATGTGCCGGCAGGCTGGCTGCCGCTGCTGGAGTGGGTGGAGGTGGCAGTTCCTTCCATCGGCTCCAGCCGTGCCAGGGCGGCTTTGGAGGCATCCAGCTCCTTTTGCCGCGCGTCACTCCGTGGCCCGGGCTGGCTTTCCAGCCTCTGCACGTGATCGGCCACGACCTGCTGCGCCTGGGCCAGATCCGCCTGCGTCGTCGGGTGCCGATGATGTCATTCATCACGGCATCGCGCTCCGCCTGCGTGGCCTTGGCAAAGACGGGGTTTTCATGGGCTTTCGCCAGGTCTTCCTCCGTCCACCTGCCGCCGGGCAGCAGGGCATGGCCGCCGTCTTTGAGCGGGATGCGCTCAAAGCCTGCGGGCCCGTCTTTCCCTCACCTCGGCTCACGCGCCTCTGGCCCCAGACGCGCAGGGCTTGGCGGATCTCCCTGCTCAGCAGAGCTTAACGCTTCAACCAGTTCAAATCGTCCACCTCCAGCATCACAGCTCTATCTACGACCTTATCTCACCGTCGGCCTAACCCTCAAAACCCGCGCCGCAGCGAAAACGCCAATGCTGAGCCGTCTTTGAGGATGAATGCTTAACTGATCATGCCCTTACAAAATACCCGGATCGCTCTCTATTATAATGATAGGAGTTCAATGTCTTGATCATAAAGCGTAAAAGTAAAAGCATTAGTTTTAGGGTCCTGCAATGTATCTCCATCATCATCCATAAATTCGACCTCGTAACCATCTGGATTATGGTAAACCATTACAACAACGCCCGTGGCTCCCGCAGGAATGGCAGTTCCGGGTATAGGTCTTTTCAGCCTAACCGTAGACAAGTATTCAATCATTTTTTATGTTTTGTTGGGATTGCGGTTACATATCGTACTACTCCATCTAAATTACGAATCCACACCATGTTGACTGGAATAGTTCTGCCATTCGTTCCATGAATGTGAATGGTTTGTTCATATTTTTGCCCGTGTTGAGTTTTGTCTGTCGCGACAGCAGTTTTAGGATCAAACACGATTTGATCGGCTAGGTGGCCGGCATTTTCACGCGTAATCCCCAAAGCTTCTTTAAACCACTTCGCCTTAGCTCCTCCCAGTTTGTGGTCGGGGTTTAAAAGGTAGGTATCTAGTTTATGATCGATGCTGTCTCTTGTCGTGCCGGTGAGATGCTTCTTATTTTCAATTGAGGCTCCAGCATTTTCATGTGTTGGTAATGACGATGAGGAAATCGGTGATTTTGTGTCATTTGTTTGTTCTCTCTTCGAACCAGCACTGTGATCTGAATCTGTTCCAAGCGAATTTGCCGGTGCAGAGTTGTCAGCAGAAACTGGATTTCCATTACCATCATATCCTATTGATTTTTGAATTCCCGCAGGTTCGCCTGAATGCAAAGTCATGGTTTCGCCTGCGGATGTTGTAGGCGCATCGGGATTCGTCGTGCCCGAGCCTTCAATCGCAGTGCCAACGGCATTCGGAGCCTGAACATGAGCCGCCGTAGGCACCTCCGTCGCGGCGCCGTGGGTCTGGCTGATGGGGCCGTCGCCACCGGCCATGACAAGTTCTTGGGGATTGCCGGTGTTGCGGTCGCGGATGCGGCGGGCGTTGTCATAAATGCCCTGTTCATGGGAGTCGAGCGGGCGCTTACGTGCGACTTCTTCGAGGTTCTCCACCCGCCTGGTTGCGAGGTCTAGGTGATCTGGATGAGTGGTATTCTCTGGTATTAGATTCCCGTGGCCGACCGGAGGCGCTTTGACGCCGTTGGTGGTGTGGGTGCCGCCGCCGGGGGAAGTGGTGGCGTTGGCGCTGGCTGTGGATGTTTGCCCCCCAGCACCCGTTGTGAAGGTGGTGGTGCCGGCGTCCATAGTGCCGGTGACATGACCTTCGGTCGGCATGTCGCCATTCGTGCTGGCAGTGCTTCCCGCAGGCTGGCCGCCCCCGCTGGAATGGGTGGAGGTGGCAGTTCCTTCCATCGGCTCCAGCCGTGACAGGGCGGCCTTGGAGGCATCCAGCTCCTTTTGCCGCGCGTCACTCCGTGGCCCGGGCTGGCTTTCCAGCCTCTGCACGTGATCGGCCACGACCTGCTGCGCCTGGGCCAGATCCGCCTGCGTCGTCGGGTGCCCGCGCTGCTCGGGCGGCCGGTTCATGATGTTGTGGATGCGCGCCTGGGCTGTCTGCAGGTCGGGCGGCGGGCCGGAGGGAGGCGCTGACGGTGGCTTGGCGGAACCGGTGACTTTTGCAGTGGTATTATCTGGTATTGTTTGCTTCTCTAAAGGCAGCGCCGGAATTGAGGTGTCAGGACCGGCATCAGCGTGCGATCCGCCACCGCCATCCGGCTTGCCCTTGCCGGTGACAAGGTCTTTGGCCTTGCCGTAAGCCTGCCCCACGACATGCCCCGCCGCATGCAGCCCCAGCGCTGCGGCGATGTTCTCCTTCCCCGCCTGCGCGAGGTCCGCAAAGTTTGCGTCCGGGTTTTCCACCAGGGGCTGCAAAGTGCCGGTGCCCAGATTGATGGCGGCGCTCTTGGCCAGCGCCATCTATGGACGGTCTTTGCTGGCAACTTGCTACTGGGTCAAAGAAAGGAATTCAGAACGAGGCCGTGTATCAATCCACAGCCTCATCTGGAAAGCATGCATTCCAGATCTCTTTAAAATGCCTCTGCAGCATCTCTTGCGTAGGATAACTTTCGTCGTCAGTCCATCTTTCGTAGGTTTTGGGTGAGACTAGGCCCTTCTGGTTGATTGCATCCAGAAGCTGCTTTCTAAATTCGCAGCAACTCATTATCTCAGGATACGCTTTTTGACACCAGCTCGCCAAACCATCAAGGTCGTATGTTTCTCCGAGCAAGTAGGTGGTCAGAATTTTTTCCAGCATTGGAACAGGATGATCAGTCTCTTTCATATAGTGTTGAATGGGTCGGATACATGGTGTTGAGATAAAATCGTCCTGTTGCAGGGTCTTTTTTATACTGAGCGAAAATTTTGCCAGCTTTCAAAATGGTAGGTCGATGTCCAATATGATTTCTGGGCGAATTATCACGCGTGCGCCCTCGAACATGGTCTTGGTAGTTTGGTCCTAAGGCAGATTCTAAAGAAACATCTTTTACAAAAAATGTATTTCTCCCCGCTGCTACAGCATTCGCAAGTTCATCTCTGTATTCATTGCTTTTCTCAACGGCTTTGACGGCCTGTGTCATGGACCTCTCGCTCGTAAATTGCGTCGAGCGTATTGCAGCGCGATGATTTTCCCCTGTATTTTCACCATCTTCCTTGGTCTGGGTGATGGGATCCACTTTGTGCATGGCTCTGTCGCTGAGCTGACCTTCCGTCACTTCAGGACCATGGCGGTCATGTGCATGCCCATTGGCTTTTAGGCGGTCCATGGTGTCTTTAATCTCCCTGTCAGGAATCGCCAGCGCATCAGACGTGAACTTGTCGTCTGCGGGATGCACAGGCTTGTCACCTTCGGGTGGGTGCCATTCGTGATGCTGACGCGGCGGCTCGCCAGGAATAGGGGCGCGAGGACGAGGGTCATAACCCGGCGGCGGTCCCTTTGGCAGGTCTGCGCCGTAAGGAGAGGCGGCGAGGATTTTGTGGAACCGATCCAGCTCCCTTTGTTGCGGTAGGGTGAGAGGTCTATTGGCTAGCAGGTCATTGACACGCTGCTGCGCGATTGCCCGCTGCGCGTGCGCCAGCCCGTGGGCTTCGTCAGCATTGAGAGTGCCTGCAGCGGCTTTGTCCGAAAGGTCCTGAATGGTCCTGCGTGCATCGGGGATCGCTGGCAGGGGTCCGCGGTCGCGCGGCACAGGCCTTGCCAGCGTGGCGTTGGCCTTGTCGAGGACGCCGCTTTCGTGTTCGTCGAGAATGCCAGTGACACTCTTCTTTTTCTCCAGATTGGCCTTCTGCGCGGCGGCCAGGGTGTTTTCAGCCTCATGAAGCTGCTGGGCCTCTTTAAAGGTGTTTTGCCTACCCTCGGCACTGAGGTTATTGATGATTTGGCGGGCCTTGCGCACTTCATTTAAATCAGTGACGAGAGCCTTGGCCTTGCCCACGACATGCCCCGCAGCATGCAGCCCCAGCGCCGCAGCGATGTTCTCCTTCCCCGCCTGCGCGAGGTCGGCAAAGTTGGCGTCCGGGTTTTCCACCAATGTCTGCAAAGTGCCCGTGCCCAGATTGATGGCCGCGCTTTTGGCCAGGGCTCCGGCGGTGCCTTTCATCCCGGCCTGCACGCCCTTGCTGGCGGCTGTCCCGGCACGCAGGCCCCGGATCGCGGGGATGAAATTGGAGGCGATGTCGATGGGATTGCCTGCCGACTTCATGTGCTCCTTCCAGTTGCTCCCCGGATAGTTTTTCGTCATGAAGTCGACCATCTTGCTCTCTTCCAGGCTCTTGTTCTGCGCCCTGTCTGTCTCCGCGCGCTGCGGCGTGCGCGTCAGGTTTTGGTGCAGTTCTTTCCACACGGCGGGGTCATGCGTTTGCATGAACTTCCCCATCAGCTCCGCGTTGGCCGGATGCAGCAGGGTGTTCGAATGCGTGTAAATATGCTGCGCCATTCCCTGGTCCGTGCCGAGGTCGGGCTTTCCCTGCACCGCCTCATAAAACCCCTTCTGGTCTTCCGTGAGGCCCTTGCTGCGCTGTGCCAGCCACTCCTCCAGCTTGGCGCGGTCGTTGACCGGGAAGTTTCCATTGATGAGGTCCTGATGCAGAGACTCAAGGTTCGAGTCGAGCTTGGAGCCGGCAGCGTGGCTTCCGGGCAGCCACCTCTGCCCCAGATCCTTCGCCTGCTGGCCCCAGTAGCCGGCCTGCTCGCCCACATTGCCGAAGGGCACGCGCCACTTGCCCTCGGGATCCTTGGCGGAGGAATCGGTGGCAGTGGCGATGATGGGACGGGCGACGCCAGCCACCGTATTTCCCGCAAAGTTGTAAGCGTCTGAGCCGGTGTCTCCCCAGGTCTTCAGAGCGGCTGACTTGTCGCGCGCCTGCTGCGCCGTCTGGTGGAAGCGCTGGTAGGCCGCCTGATCAAAGCCCGGGCGGGTGCTGGCGTGGGCAAAGCTCCTGCCGAGATGTCATTCATCACGGCATCGCGCTCCGCCTGCGTGGCCCTGGCGAAGACGGGGTTTTCATGGGCCTTGGCCAGGTCTTCCTCCGTCCACCTGCCGCCGGGCAGCAGGGCATGGCCGCCGTCTTTGAGCGGGATGCTTTCAAACCTTGCGGGCCCCTCTTCGAGTGCCTGCCCCGGCGAGGTGCTGCCGGGCACCTTCCAGTCCGGGTTGTGTCTGCCCAGCTCATCACGACGGAGCATCTCGATGCGTTCGGGGTCGGCATGCAGATTGCCCTTCGCCTTCGCGGCGAGGTCATCGTAGTACTTGTTGACCGCCACGGCCTTTTGCTCCGGCGTCCCATTCCGAAACCACTCACCATGGGGATTGCTCTTGTCTGCAGCCCAGGCACCCAGCCCCTGCTGACTGCCGAAGCGGCTGGCGTTCACCTCGGTGACGCCATTGAATTTTTGATTCAGCGCCGTGGCCTGCTGGTAAGACAGGCGGCCTCCTTTGTACTGCTGCTGGATGCCCTCCGGCGAAAGGCCCGCCCGGGCCAGGGCTGCGGCGCGCTCAGGTGAATCCTCCGCCGTACTCTTGATCGCCTGCTCTCCTGTCTGGTGCAGGCCCTGCACCTCTGCGGCTGAATACGCCGCTTGATTGCCGGGATAGTAAACAAGCAGCTGGCCCGGACTTTGATTCGCCCCCACATGCTGCAGGTAGTGCCGCGCATCCTCCCCCAGGCCGCCCTGCCCATCGCCTTGCAAGACGACGCGTTTCTTCCCCGCGTCATAGGTGGCGTAGGGCTTGCCCGCCACACCAAAGCCCTTTCCCGCATGGGAGATGGCATAGGAGGTGCCGCTGGCGTCCGGCGTCAAGCTGGTCGCGCTGGGATAGGGGACGCCCAGCGCGGAGTGGGACAGATCAATCGCCCGCTTCATGCTTCTGCCGTTGCCAGTCAGGGTGTCCATCATGTTGCGCGGCTGCGGAGCCTGCGCTGGCGGTGTGGTCGTGCCCTGCCCCGGTGTCGCAGGGCCGGGTGAGGGCGTGGCAAAGGCTGTCTTCAGCGCGGCACTGAGCTGCTCATGGCCTTCAGGTGGCAGAGGCGGCGGCGGCCGGGACGCAGCCGCCACCTCGCCCTTGGCCTGCTCCCAGGCAGCCACCGCCTTGGGGTCCTGCTCGGTGGCATTCGGGGCTGGGGCAGGCTGCCGAGGAGCAGCGGCAGTGGGCGGCGGCGCCGGCCTGCCCAGGGCCTGGCTGGCTGCGGAGATCTGCGGCGGACCCGCCTGCGCCCCCACCTGTGGATATTTTGTGGTATTTTGTGGTATTACGCTTCCCGGCAAAGCCTGCGCGGGCGGCTTTGGAAGGAGTGGCGGCCTGGGTTCCTCTTCCTCTGGCGGCATGGGGGCGCGCCAGTTCCTCCCCAGCAGCATGGGGGCGGGGTCGAGCTTCTGGGAGCGGAGAAATGAGAAAGACATGTCGATAAGGGGGCAGTGGTACCTTCCGGGCTCTTCACAGCGTCAGGTTGATTGTGTGTTGAATGAGAGGATGGGGTCGTGATCGTGCAATGCAGTGGCAAATGAATGAAGGACACATCCCCCTCCCCGCGTGGTGAGGGGGCGCTTCCTCTTCTCCTCCTGCCGTCTCATCTTCCGTGCCCCCTCAGCTTGCGCGCCATCTGCTGGAAGAAGGCCGCCGGGACCGGTCGCGGCTGCATGAACAGCCCTTTCGTCTGGCGCGCAGTTTTCAGCGCGTGATTCGGCACCACAGTTCCGCTATGTTTTGGCACGATGATCTCCGGCCCTTTCTCGCCCACAAGGTACGGCTTCCCAGCCTTCACCGGCCCGCCTTTCGCACGGGGAGCAGGGGTCTCATTGTCCTCTTCATCGCCCCCTTCATTGTTCTCCTCCGGCTCCTCTGACTCAGGACTCGATTCGGCGGCAGGAGTCGCAGGCGTGGTGCTCGCAGGCGTCGTGGGCTTGATGGTTGAAGACCCAGTGCCGTAGTTGCTGGAGATGGAGCGTGTGTTCGGACTCCCGCTCTGCCAGTAGCCAGCCGCCGAAGATGAAATGGAACTGCCCGAAGCATCATGCATGCTTGCCGCCGCACCCGCATCAGGCCCGGAATTGCTCGATGAAATTGCAGGCGCAGTACTCGCAGGAGTCGTGCTCGATGGAGTCGCTGGCGTGGTGCTCGCAGGCGTCATGGGCTTGATGGTTGAAGACGCCGTGCCGTAGTTGCTGGAGATGGAGCGTGTATTCGGACTCCCGCTCTGCCAGAGGCCGGCCGCGGAGGATGAAATGGAACTGCCCGAAGCATCATGCATGCTTGCGGCCGCACCCGCATCAGGCCCGGAATTGCTCGAAGCCGGCTTGGACTGACCATTGGCATTGTTGCCCGCAGCAGCTCCCGCTGCAGCAGCTCCCGCCGCGCCAGCTCCCGCCGCACCAGCTCCCGCAGGCTTCTTGCTGATCGCCCCGTTGCTGTCCATCACATGCCCCGGATTCGCCGCATTGAACTTCTGGCGCGCCGCATCAAAGGTGCCATTCGCCTTCGCATTCGCCACATTCCCCTGCCTCTGCGCAAACGCATCTGCCGGCGTCGGGCGTGGCGTCATGAAGCGCGATGTCGGCTGGGACAGCGGCCCGGTGGCAGCTCCCAGTCCGGACACCGGCGAGGTGGAACCGTCGCGATTGATCGTGCCCACACGAATGGCCGTACGCCCCGTGCCCGGCCCGGTGCCCGGCATGTACATGTTGTTGCGCGGGCGCGCATCGATGCGGCCCGGGCGTGTGCCAAAGCCCTGGCTGTTTGTGTCCTTCATCTGCTGGAGCTGGTCCGCGCTGAACCGTGGCAGCGGCTGAGACAGCGGCCCCGTGGCCGCACCCATTGCAGACACCGGGGATGTCGAGCCATCACGATTGATCGTGCCCGTGCGCACCGCCGTACGCCCCGTTCTCGGCCCCGTGCCATCCATGTAGAGGTTGTTCTTGGGGCGCGCATCCAGCCGCTTTTGCGGCGGCTGCTGCTCCTCTTCCTGGGGTTGTTCTTCCTCGTCAGTTTGCGTGTTTTGAAAGTCCATCCCACACCTCTTGGGTCCGTTTTTCAGATCGCAAGCACTTTCATACTTTTTTCTGGTATCTTTGGGTATGCTTTCCTCTCCTTGCCTCCTCTTTCCACAATGCGCGCACCCGCCCCTCGGGTTGGCTTGAGGCACGGCCCCACTCGATCACGTGCCAGGATCAAAGATGCGCACCTCCAGGCTCCGCATTCGCATGCCCCTTTTCACTCTTTTCCCCCATCCCCCCTCGACAAACCGACCATCAGTTCAATAATCCCCTCCCCCTTCCGATCCCCCATGAAAATAGCCGATCCAGACTCTCTGCCGCCCACCTCCCCCAAAACCATGGCGGTGCTCATCCTCATCCTGATCTGCCTCATGATCGCCACCGCCAAGGCCGCCTTTGCCCCCGGGCAGCCCGCCGCCTGGGCACGCCTCCATGCCCCCGGCGCCATTTCCGTGGCAGACGCCAACAAACTCCTCTCCGAAAGTGGCGCCGTCATCGAAAACATCAAACCCTCCACAGGCGTCACCACTGAAACCTGGAACATGCAGCACCGCACCGGCCGCTGGACCGTCCTTGTCCTCTTTGCCAAAACGCCCAAAGGCGATGTGATCGAGTCCATCCAGATCCGCTGTGAAATCAGCCACTTCCCCAGCTTCACCCGCACCTGGGACTACCCGGAGCCGACGGCTTCGGCACAGCCAGCCCCTGCTGCAAGCACACCGGCCAAGTAGCACTCATCACGCAGCCCACCGTCCAGAGTTGACGGTGGTTCAACGTTGTTGCCCAAGGCATCAGCCTTCTCAAAAACCACCGTCGACAATCGTCAACCACGGTCAACGACTGTAAAATCCCCTCCGCCCCCACCCCTGCCCTATTCTTCTTCCCGGCAGAAGTCCCCGTTGCTGAAGACCACACAGCGGCCCTCTTTCGCTTTAAAGACCACGGCATGCTCGGAGCCCAGTTGCTCGCACGCGTCCAGCACCACCTGGGCGATCTCCAAAGTGATCGGCACCTGTGCCGACACCCGCATGATCCGCGCCGGATCATCGTGACTCCATGAAATGAAATCCGGATCGTCGTCTTCGGCCCCGCCTTCGCTGAAGGTGCCCACGCTCTCCAGCGCCTGCTTGATCATGTCGAAGAAGCGTTTGAAGCACTCGATCTCCTCCTGCTCCGTCAGTTTTTCATCCAGTTTCTCACCGTGCTCCGCAAACTCCGCCAGCAGTTCATTCAGTTCGTCCTCGGACACCAGGAATTCGGAGAGAATCGGTTCGTCTATTTCGGGTTGAGGCGCCAATCGATCAGAGACAGATTGGGTGGAGGCAAAAGGAGCAAGACTGAGGGGGCCCTGGATGGTGGGCATGAGTGCATTCATAAACTTAAGCGCTGTTAGCAAACCGTCATGGTAGGCATAAACGCCACCACATAGACGGTAACTATCATTAAATAATCACATGTTTTGTGGGTAAACTGCAAGATCATTTTTACCCTTCTAGCACGCAGCCCGGCAGCCCCCCCATCGGGACGCTACGCCGAGCATCCCCCGCTCAGGCACCCCTGCACACTTCATTCATGCCCAGTAGGTAGGTATCCCACCTCCACTCCCCCAGTCAAAGCACCCTCATCCTTCATAATTCATAATTCATAATCCCCTGCTACCTCACCCTCCGGTAGTCCATCGGCCGCCTTCTCCGCCGCGTCAGTTGTTTGTACAACGTCGCGCTGCCCTTGCAGCGGTGCGCCATCGCCAGGCCCAGCACATCGTCATCATGGCAGCCGCTGCGCGCCTCCTCACGGCCGTTCTTGCTCCACATGAAGTTCTTGCACTCCGCCAGGATGTGCGGGCAGAAGACATCCAGCGTCTCATTGTGAAACGCCAGCGCCAGACTGTCGATCACATCCCGCCGCTGGTCCCGGTCCTTCAGCTTCCAGCCCAGCATGTAGTTCTGCTTCTCGCGGTCATACGGGTCCACCACCTGCCGCTTGTACAGCGGCACCCCCGCATCCTTCAGCCGCTCCAGCACATGCAGCCCCATGTTCACCTCCAGCACCACCAGCGCCCCGCCATAGTACTCGGACAGCAGCGCGATGTACTCCGCCGTCAGCAGCGTCGTCCCCGTAAAAGGCGGCCGCACCCGCGCCACCACCGCATCCTTGTAGCACGCACCTCCCACCTCCTGGTATTCCGTGCGCAGCACCCCTATCGAGTGCCGGTCCGGGTCCCCGCTCGCCGCCTGGTCCTCCCCCGTCATCGGGTCACACCACACGATGTAGCTGCACCCCGGCTGCGGCCTCTCCCAGATGTGGAAGCTGCCAAACCCGCTCGCATCCATCTGAAACTCCACCCCGTCTCCCACCGTCACCAGAGACCCCACCTCCGGCGCATGCAGCTGCGCCCCCAGCTCCAGCCGCCGCAGCGCCGCCACATTGAAGCGCGGCCTGCCTGACGAAAGAAAGCAGCTCACCTCATCCTCCGGGTAAAACTCATCAAACGTGTCCTCAGAGCCCGAACACTCCGCCTCCATGATCGCCCGCCGCCACGCCATCTGCTCATACGTCCACCCATACCTCCGCCGCCCGTTCGCCTCACGCGGCGTCAGCGTCGCGTCGATCTTCGCCCGCATCGCCTCCGTCACCGGCTTCGCATTCTCCGCAAACTCAAACCACGCCGCAAACACCTTCACCCATCCGTTCCCCGGCGCCGCATCCCCCGCACGCCACGCCTTCAGAAAATCATCCAGGCTCAGCGCCCCCTGCCACGTCTCATAGTGCCAGCCGCTCGCCCCGTCCGGCGTGCTCTCCGCGATCGCCAGCCCCGCATCATTCAGCGACGGCAAGATCGACGCCATGATCTTCCGGTCATCCTTCACACCGCCGCGCGGATACTTCGCGCTCTCGCTGAACAACACCGCCTGCCGCGGCTTCGAAATCCCCGGATTCATCGCCTACGCGCTCGTGATCGTCGCCGTGCTCCCGTTCGACCACTTCATCCGCCTCTCACGCGGCACCAGCGCATTGTGCCAGGGGAAGCGGTCATTCTCGCTGAAGGTTCGCATCCGTTCCAGGATGCCCTGGCTGTTCGCGCTGATGTTCGCCAAAATCAGCGCATCCGTGTTCCGCTGCTGGCACAGGTGATAAATCACCTCCACGCTGAAGGTCGTCCCGCCACACTGGCGGATCTTCGTCACGATCACGCGGATCGCCGGCACCCCCAGCGCCGTCAGCACCTCCACCGCCTCCGCCATCCGTCGCTGCAGCACATTCGCCCGCGGCGTCTGCAGCTTCTTGGTCGTCGCGTTCTGCACCTTCGTGCACGTCTCGAAATGAACCAGCGGCGAATGCGCCACCAGATGAAAGTCAGCATCGTTCATAGTGTGAACAAGAGACTTGGGTCCGAATTTCAGATCTCAAGTGATTTCTTCACTCGTTCATTATTATATACCACATCCTATTACCAATTATCATTGACTCGGCGCAAAATAAAAAAAGGGGCGTCATCGGTGTCAAAACCAGATGCATTGGCGAAAAATCCACCAACCATGTTGCAATGAAAACACCCGCCTTGTCCTCCCTGCTTTGCCTGGCGCTGCTGGCAGCCATGCCCCCCTGCCACGCAGGCACCACCAGCCTTGAAAGCTTTCTGCTGGCCCCTTCACCAGATCTCACACCCCAGTTGAAGGGAGACCTTGAATCCGAACTGTCCCTGCTCCTGGGCAGGCATCCCCGCGCAGACCAGGCCTTCATCAAATCCAAAATCGATTTTACCGAGACCGCCAAAAAAGCCCGCTCCTCCTCTCCTGTCCCCTTGGTGCTTTCAAAAAGCAATCCTCTCGCCGTTTCCATCCAGCATCTGCTCGAGCTCCATGCCTGCAGGCAAAGCATTCATGCAGGTCGGCTGCACATTGAGACGGTGGCTGAAGGCGAAGGTGAGTTTGAAACCAGAGAGTATTATTTAAGCCCGACTCTTCTCGCCTTCGTTTTTGGAAAAGCCCCCGGCAAAGCACTGCCCAGCAAACTCCCATGGGACAAGTTCGAAGTGCATCTCAAACCCTTCGGCCTGCGGATCGTGGGCATGGGAGAGCACGATGAGCGAGTCCTGCTCGAAGGTGAAACATCCGGCCATGAGCAGTTCAATGCCGAACTCTATCTGCGCCTCCTCAAGGCCATCAGCGCCGATCAGGAACAACGCACCACCAGGCTGGAGAACCCACCCTCAAAATAAAAGAACAAGGCGACCATGGCCGCAACCACCTCACTTGCAAACCACTACACCTTCATCCTTCTCCCCTAGTCCCATTCCCCACTTGCACCACGCCATTTCCCGCACACACTCGCCACATGAAGACTCTCCTTCTTGCTCTGCTCTTGGTCACCTCAGCCGCCCAGGCAGACCAATGGATGGTCAATGGCCGCACCTACAAAGGCACCATCGTTAAATTCAACCCTGACCGCACCCAGGTCTATGTCACCTCCGACTGGGACAATTACAGCGGCAGTTGGATCAAGGTGGCAGAGCTCGATTCCGCCACCCGCGTACGCCTCAATGTCGCCACGCCCGAGGAGCAAATGGCCGTCCAGCTCCAAATGGAGCAGCGCCAGAGACAAGAAGCCCAGGCCGAAGCCCAGGCCCAGGCACGCGCTTCTGCAGACCGCGCCGCCCGTCTCGAAGAAGAAAAGCTCGCCATCGAGCGCGAAAAACTCGCACTCATGCGCCAGCAGGAGGCCCACCGCCAGCAGGAGGCGCGCCGCGCGGCCCAGAACAGTCAGCAGCCCTCCACCCAGATCGTCATCGTCCCCGTCGTCCCACCAGGCACCACCGGCACACGCTACCCTCAAACCGGTTACCCGCAGAATGGCTATCCTCAAACCGGCTACCCGCAAAACGGCTACCCGCAAACCACCCTTCCCAGAACCACCCACCACCGCGGCCCACACGTGCCCGTTGTCCCTGTGGTGCCCGTCCCCTACGTCCCGCAGATCGTCCCCATGGTCCCCCAGGTGCCTCAGCCGATCATCGTCAGGTACAACTGAGGCCGCGCATACCAGCTCACGCACCGCAGCCCTCGCTGCGGCGTATTCGTGCAGTGGGTCATGTCACCTCCTCCTACCGCCCATCAGAGGATTGGTTCGATTTTGTAACCATGGATTGATGACCAACTCCGGGCACCCGGAGCCATATTGTTGGATGCACACCTCCTGGCATCATCGTCGTTTCAATGGAAGGCAGGCTCATCAAGCCACGCTGACATGGAATCCCATGCATCTGATTTCTGGTCACACGTGCTCTTCCATCTCTGAGAATCACCCCCACATTCCACTTCCACACGAGCCGCATTCTGTGTTTAATGCCGCCCTCGCCTCCATGCCGGAAACACCCGCGCATGATGGGCATGCCACCTTAGATTTCTCTCCATCCTCTGCCTCATGAAACACCTGCTGTCCGCCCTGCTGTCCTCCTGCCTCCTGATCTCCTGCGCCCCCAAAAATCTGGAACATTGCGCGCCCGGCACACCGGCCATCAAAGTCGCGCAGGCCGTCGAATGCACCCATAAAGACGGCAAATTCACCCTGCCCGCCGGCATCTACTTCCCTGAGGCGCAGTCCTCCAAAGGCATCTACTACGCCGCCCCTGAGCCCCTCAAAACCGTCGGCATGATCCGCCACGGCCACGAACGCGGCGGCCTCTTCATCGCCAACGAAGGCTGGCAGTGGGCCTGGATCGGCCACCCCGGCTATGAAGTGCAGGAAAACAAAACCTCCATCCTCAAAAAACGCGGCATCATCATGCCCACCCACTTCAAGTTCGAGCCCTACGTGCCCTACACCAAAGTGAAGTCCCGCTAACCGCGCTTCACACGGTTCTCCATTCAATGTTCATTGTTCATTGTTCATTGTTCATTGTTCATTGTTCATTGTTCATTGTTCATTGTTCATTGTTCATTGTTCATTGTTCAATGTTCATTGTTCATTGTTCTCCCCCCGCCCCTCCCCGCGTAAGTACCCGCAGCAATGCCAAGGGTCATCATGCACATGGACATGGATGCCTTCTTCGCATCCGTCGAGCAGCGGGACAATCCCGCCTACCGTGGCAAGCCCCTCATCGTCGGCTCGCCACCAGATCAGCGTGGCGTCGTGTGCGCCGCCAGCTATGAGGCACGCACGTTCAAAGTCCGCTCCGCCATGCCCTCACGCACCGCGGCGCGGCTCTGCCCGGAGGGCATCTTCGTCCGCCCCCGCATGGAGGCCTACCGCGCGGAATCCGCGCGGATCATGACGATCCTCCATGAGTTCACCCCGCTCATTGAGCGCGTCTCCGTGGACGAAGCCTACCTCGATGTCAGCGAGCATTTCGTCACCATCGAGGATGCAGATGCCGCCATCGAAGCCGCACGCCCCATGGCCGCAGAGATCAAGCGCCGCATCCGCCACGAATGCCAGCTCACCGCCAGCGTCGGCATCAGCTCCAACAAATTCCTCGCCAAACTCGCCAGCGACTTCGAAAAGCCCGACGGCCTCACCGCCATCAAAGACAGCGACAAAGTCGCCTTCCTCCGCCCCCTCCCCGTCGGTGCCATTCATGGCGTCGGCCCCGTCACCGCCCAGGGCCTCCAAGCTCTCGGCCTCATGACCATTGGCGATCTCCAAGACACCGCCAGGCCCCTCGAAGAAGTCGCCGGCTCCTTCGCCACCCGGCTCCGCGAGCGCGCCTTCGGCAACGACGACCGCCCCGTCGACATCAGCGACGAACGCAAAAGCATCAGCGCCGAAAACACCTTCCTCAACGACACCGACTCCCGCCCCGTGCTCCGCGCCGCCCTCAAGGAAATGGCCCTCGATGTCTCCCAAACCCTCGCCAAGCACGGCCTCGGCGCGCTCACCATCCAGGTCAAAGTCCGCTACAGCGACTTCACCACCCTCACCCGCCAGCTCCGCGTCGAAGAGCCCGTCACCTCAGACCGAGACATCTACCGCCTCGCCTGCTTTCTCCTCGCCCGCCACCGCCTCGTCACCGCCCCCCTCCGCCTCATCGGCATCGGCCTCTCCACCCTCATGGACCCCCACCAGAAACAGCTCAAACTGCCCATTTGATGCCGCTGCGATGATCAAAGGCCAGCGCAGACCTTGGCCCCCCCTCTTCACACAGAGCCCCTCGCACGACAGCAATCCATTTGGAGTGCGGTCGCGCAGCGAGGAACGAGCGCAGCTACCGCTTTCGACGGACTCGGTGGCACACACGTGCCATGAATGCCTCGAATGCGGCAGCCTGGGATCCTTCTCAAGCCGCATCAGTCCCCGCCCAGCACAACCCCCTCGAAAGCGGTGCCTATCGCACCGCATTGATGGATCGATCAATTCGCTTCATCCTCCGCCGGACCTGCCAGCCCCCGCTTCACCTCGGTTCCAAAATCCTTGCGTCCGGCACTCCGCTGTGAATCGTCCTCTCCATGCCCAAGCCCATCATCGCATGGCCGCATGCCCCGCCGCATCGTCTCACAGCCGGCGGAACCTACTTTGTCACGGCAGGCACTTATCAAAAAGCCCATCACTTCATAGGCCGCCAACGTCTTGAAGTGGTCCAACGCGGCCTGTTGAAGACACTCCAAGACGGCGGCTGGCAGCTCGAAGCCTGGGCTGTGTTTTCCAATCACTACCATTTTGTCGCCAGCAGCAAAGCTCCTGAAACCTCGGCTCTTTGCTCAAAACCTTCCACTCCAAGCTGTCCATTTGGATCAACCGCTTGGACACCTCGCCACGCCGCAAGGTGTGGCACAACTTCCGCGAAACCCTTCTCACTTATGAAGAGAGTTATCTAGCTCGCCTGAACTACCCCCACCACAACGCCGTCAATCATGGCCTCGTTCAAGTCGCCCGTGACTATCCGTGGTGCTCCGCCCGGTGGTTCGAAGAAATGGGCGATCCAGCCCGCATCAAAACCATCTACGGTTTCAAATACGATCAGATCAAAGTCGAGGACGATTACTCCATCGCCCCCGAGTGGTGATAAGCCCCCCATTTGGACTGCGTTCGCGCAGTGAGGCACAGCCTGTCCTTCGTAGCTCGGAGAGCGAAGGAGGAAACGCAGCTACCGCTTTCCCCAGGGTGATGGACTTTCGAAGCATGCGATGAGATGAGATGTTCAACACCACGAGACTCACGAAAGCGATAGCTATCGCGACCGCACTCCAAATTCACCCTCGCACGGTCACAGCCCCCCCATTTGGACTGCGGTCGCTCAGTGAGGCACGAACGCAGCTACCGCTTTCGTCGGACTC
>CAILZI010000061.1 GCA_903838675.1 uncultured Verrucomicrobiota bacterium | reverse complement strand
CTTGGCGCTGAGCTGACGCAGCAGGCGGCGCGCACGTGCCTCATCGCCTGATTGCTGTGCATGCCAGTATTGCTGGGCAAGGGCGGGATCTGCGGCTGCAAGCTGCTGGTAGGCGCTGCCCAACTGGTCGGCGCGTTTGAAAATGCGGCTGATGTCCGCCTTGATGCGTGCGGCGAGTTTTTTGTAGGCCTGGTCGCTGAGGCCGAAGGGCAGCGTGACCCGCGCACTTTCCACGGCAAGCGTGCGCACCTCCTGGATGAGAAGCTTGTCCATCGGGCGCTGCACTTCCTTGGGGAAGAGGGCGATCTTTTTTTTGAGCGGGTCAAGGCCCGTGACTTTGCCTGTGACACGCATGTCAGGGATTGGCGGGGCCCAGTTCGAGGGTGACGATGGCGTGAGGAGGACGGTGCATCACGCCCTTGATGCGGTAGTCCTTGAAATCCCAGTGGACGATCTGGCCGCTGCGCGGGAGTTCGGGAAGAGCGGAACGCAGCACCTTGGCGGTGAAGCGGATGTCATCGATTTCACCACCGAGCACGAGTTCTCCAGAGAGCATGGGCTCGGAGATCATCGCCAGCAGCGTGCGGCCGAGGAACTGAACCGGCTTGCCGAACTCGGCAAGCATGTGCTCAAAATCAGCGGCGATCTCATTGTGGATGGACATGCACCACCAGAGATGTCAATCATGACACATGGCCAACCGACCAAGTTACGAGATTTCACACCCTGAGCCGACGAAGGAATTTCTTCATTCACGGAATGTTGCAGGCGTAACCCTTCAGAAGCAGTTTTCCAAACACGCGGGAAAGCTTCCAGAGCCGCGCGATTTTCGTTGGATCAAATCTGATCTTACATGGCCATCCTTCGACCATCTAACCTTCGCATACGGCAACCAAATTTTTTCCGTCCTGATTGAGATCATTGATGGTGAAGAATCTCAACTCTCAAAACAGGAGTGTCAGCGATGCTTCGTCGAGTGCGCTAAGAACAATCTCATTCCATGTGTTTTCCAGGTGTCATTGAGGGATATGAAGCCACTGCGGGAAGGCTGGAACTTGCTGGCTTTGGAAACGAGTCTTCCAATTGCACCGCAGGATTTTGTTACCGATGAGCGGATCGAGATGTCCGAGTGGGAGCTGCGGAACATGGCTATTCAGATTGTCCGCGACAGTGTCACGCAAAATGGCGGCAAGGTGCTCTCATTCACCGATGTTCTTGGCATTGATCCTCAGGTGTGGTTTGAAGACAACACTGGCACACGGGCGTGGGTTATAGTCAGGAATTACTCGGTTTTGTTTGGGGATGAGGAACATGAGTTTGTTGGTATCGAACGACAACACCCTCAACTTGTGCCATTTGATGGTTACTTTGCCGCTGTTTCGATGGCATCTTCAGAGCCTGTTCTATATGACCGGGATGGTGAAATTATTCCGCTTTCACGCCGCTTTGATGGCTCAGCCCCACTCTATCGGGGTGACGGATTTTACATCAAGTTTGATCGTCTGGTGAGAATACACGTTCCGTAGCCTCGCTCATAAAACAGCCCTCCCCGCATGAAGCGAAGGAGCGCTGCACCCGAACCCGAGGCATGCGCCCCAGGAAATCAGAACACCAGAGCGAGGGTGAACTTGTGCGCGGTGAGATCGCCAGCCGCCGATTCGGTGGCCACAGTGGCGCGCAATTGATGGCGGGCGCTCGAAGGCAGTCGCACCCGGCGAGTGGCTGCGGCGGAACCATTGCCACCGCTGCCCGTGACCGCGAAGTTGGCAAGCTCGGGAATGGCGGCGAACGATACACCGTCCTCCGAATCCTCCAGCGTGGCCGTGACCGATTTGCCATCGGCAAGGTCGGCGAGCTTGGGAAGCGTCAACTCCACCTCGAAGTTGTGTTCGTTGGGTGGCGTCTGGCTGAGATCAAGGGGAGCAGTGGCGACCGCAGCGCCTGCGGCGGCAAGCGCAACGGACTGGGTGAGCTGGGCGTCTTTGAGTAAGTGCATGATGATGGATCAGGGGATGAAGGTTGGATCACGCCTCGTCGTTGGCGATGGAGGCGGTGCGAATGATCGGGATGCCTTCCCATTCAAGCGGCAGTGGGGCAGGCGTGCCGCTGGTGGTGGTGGCCGTGCGGCTGTTGCGCAACTGCTCACGGGAGCGGCCATTCATGAAGATGTGCGTCGGCTCCAGGCCGAACTCGGTGAACTTCTCATAGGCCGAGTAGAGGATGGAGTCGTTGAGCATCTTTTTGCCCGCACCGCTCTCCTCGACGTTCTTGATGCGCACGGCGCAGTGCTTGTTGGCCACGCGCATGCCGATGCGGCCGGTCATCCAGTTGGTGTAGGCCTTGTAGGGGTTGCCATCGCCGTCATAGACGGTTTCCAAGTTCCACACGTCCTGCAGGCGGATGGTCTGGTTGTTGCCGAAGAGGAACTCGACGCACTCGCGGCCCAGGCGCAGGAACCACACGGAGGTTTTGGAGGCGGCGCCACCGGCATCGACCACATGGGCTGCATCCGCCTTGGCCTGCGCAAGCAAGCCGGGGAACCCCTTGCTGTCGTTGCCGGTTCCGTAGTAGAACTGCGAGCCGATGTACTGCATGGACGCCTCCATCACACCCGAGGCATGGTTTTCGAGCAGACGGCCCCGGTCGCGTGCGCCATCGACGACCTGCGTATCCACGGCGATCTGGTGATCGAGGATGTGGGTCTGGAAGGTGCGCGTTTCGTAGCTGGACTTGCTGCGTGCCACGCCCTCGTTG
>CAILZI010000060.1 GCA_903838675.1 uncultured Verrucomicrobiota bacterium | reverse complement strand
ATCGCATGGGACAGCATCCGCCTGATTTGACCAGCAAACACGCCCAAACCGCAACTCGCCCTCCGCCACTTTCGAGCCTCTCTCCCTCGTTACTTCAACGCTTGCCCCTCATTCGGCACGGCCTATGGGATGGCTGTGAACATTTTGATTGAATCTGATTGGCGCGCTCCATGCATAGTCCGTACAGATTCCCAGATGAGAGTGTCTGATATTTGGGCAGCGTGTATTTCGTCCGCACTTTGGAATACTCGACATAAGGCGGGTTTCCCACAATAACATCAAATCCGCCTTTGTTCATGATGCCGTAGAACTCGATGAACCAGTGAAAGGGCTGGTGGGAATTGCGCCATTTGGCGAAGGCGAAATCGGTCTTGAGATATTTTTTGTCGTAGTCGCTGGCGAGAAAGCGGTCGAGCTGGTCGCGCATAACTTCAAGGGTGCGCTGAAGGTTCTGCTTGGCCCTGCGGAACTCGGTGGCGTCCATCCTCGTGGATTCCTGGAGCTGATGAAAGCGCTGGAAGGCGCGGTCGGCGTCCTCGGCCTGCTCCTCAATTCTGCGGTAGTCATCCAGGCTGTGCTCGATGCCACCCAGGAGGAGCTGGCTAGCAATGCCTCCGCCCTGATGCTCAGTGAAGGCGCGGCGGACTTCATCTCGCGAGGCGTAGCCGACGAGGGTGTTGCCGGCGCGGATGTTGAAGTCGATGTCGGGCAGCGGTTCAACCTGCTGGCCAGGTTGGAGCTGGGCGGCCAGCTTGAGAAAGAGACGGAGTTTGCAGATTTCCACGGCTTCTTCCATGATGTCCACACCGTATAGGTTGTGAACGATGATGGTCTTGTGGATGTAGTAGGCTTCGTTCGGGTGCGCAGCGGCGTGGTCGAGAATGGCTTTGATTTCCTTTTCCCAGTTCGGATGTTTTTCACCACTAGTCTGCCAGTCCGCGATGATGGCGCGGAAGCGCTGGATGCAGGCAGTGTAGAGCGGCTCAAGAATCTCCAGAGCAGCAAACAGGAAGGCACCGGAGCCGCAGGTGGGGTCAAGCACGGAGAGCTTCTTCAAGCGCTCGAAGAAAGAGAGCAGCAGCGAGACTTCGGCACTCTCAATGACATCCTGAGCGAACTGACGGATGTCGAGATTGAGGGTGACGAAGTCGTCAATCGTCGTCACCTCGCCTGCACGGAGTTTGGCCCGCAACTCATGACAGCGCTGGTGGCGGGAGATGGTCTCGCGCCAGATCTCGGTGGGCAGGCCATGGGTGGCGGGCGTGGTGGTGTTCCAGTCTTTGCGGCGCTCGATGAGTTTGGGCTGCGTGGGGCCGAGGCCTTTGGCGATGTTTTTGGGAAGCGAGGCGGCCCAGGCTGCCTCGGTTTCGCACGCACCACGCTTGACGGCTGCATGGATGTAGCGGTCAGGATCGGCTGGGAGAAGCTGCCATGCGCTGGTGGCCAGCTTGTCGGCGATGGCGTGAACGAGGAAGGGGATGATGCAGTTCTTGGAGATGTATTCGGTGATGTCCTCCTTGGTGTAGTAGGCCCCCATCTCCTTCTGGTTGGTGTACTTCTCAAAGACGTAGCCGAGGATTTCAGGATTGATCTCCTTGTCGTTGCCGATGGGGCGGTCATCGAGATGCCAGTCGAACTGATCGAAGAACTCGAATACTTTTTCAAAGGCCTCGTCCGGAATACTGAGATCGGGGTGGCCGCGCTCGATGGGGTGCTCGTCAAAGATGCCGCCATTCAGATAGGGGATGGTGCCGATGAGGGCGATAAGCTCCTGGCTGCGATCCTGCGAGCCGAGGCCCTCATGGAACAGGCGCCGCAGGAAGCTGCGGTAAAAGGAGTGGAACTTATTTTTGCCAATCTGGTCCTGCACGCGGCCCATGCGGTTGGCGAGGTAGTTCTGATCCCCGTCCAGAAAGCCCTTCCGCTGGAGGAAGTAGCAGAACATGATGCGGTTCAGCATCAGGGAGGTGTACCAAGCCTGGAGGCCGTTGTCGGTCAGGCCTTTGATAAACTTCTGGAAGGCGTCCTTCTGCTTTTTGAAAAGCTCGTAGAACCTCTTGGTGACGCGATCGCGATCCAGAGTGTCGGTGAGCTTGCGCACGACGCCGGTAATGTCGAGACCGTCCTCTTCATCGAGCGTGAAGGCGATGGAGGCAAGCTTCTGGAAAAGGAGCTCGTTGGCACGACCCTTTTCCCAGGTCAACTCGCGCAGTGATGCAGGCTTTCCGGGCCGACGTGCCGGCCACTGCCAGATCTGGCGTGTTTTGGCGGCATCAGTGAAGATGATCAGGTGCTCACTGGCCAGAGGGGTGACGGCTTTTTCGATCTTGCGGCGGTTCTCGGACAGAGGGATGCGACCTTTTTCGTCTGGCGGGCAGTGGAGAATCTTAACGCCGCACTTTTCGGCAATGACTTCGAGAGGCAGAAAGCCGTCGCCGTAAGGAATGCTCAGCTTGCTACCTGTAGCGACCGGCCAGTTCCAGCCGAGAGCGGGATCAGTAAACAAGCCAGAGAAATCAAAGGCGGCGACGGAACGGGTGATTTCCTGGTGTTGTTCGGGAGACATTGGAAAGGGTGTTGCAATTGTTGACAGCAGAAATTATGATTGATCCAGCGACGAGAGTGGCCGGCCCTTAGCCGACCCGCACCCCCCTGGGGTGCCTCGCCGCTCCTTTATTTTTGGACTTTCTCCAGCCATTGGATGACATCGGGCATGGATTCTTTGCCCCGGTGGATGAGAGGCTGAATGAGCGCGATGCCGTTGTCATCGACGCTCTTGGGCGGAAGGCCGAGCTTCCGCTCTTCATTTTTACGGGCCTGAAGGGTGCAGAGGTCAGAGAGCTGAAGCAGGAGGCTTTTACTAGAATCTATGAAAAAGCCCTTCTCGATGATACGGTCGAGACCAAGGGTGCCTGGATCGGCACGAAGCAGCTTGAGGAAGCGTTCGATGTCACCCACGACTTCACGGTTGTCGTCGGAGATGAAGATCCCGAGTGTCTTGAAGCCGGTGTCGCGCAGAAGGTTGTTCACCACCTGCGCGATAAGCGGAAACGCCGCCAGATGAGGATTGACAGAAATGCCTTTGCCGAAGACGCCCTCCATCCAACGCTGGTAGCGTTTTTTGACGATGGCGCGGTAGATGAACTGGAGCTTGTGACTGCCGGCGATCTGCAGCCATTCATCACGAAGCGCCAGACGGGTCGCCATGGGCACCCCTTTAAAGCTGCGGGTGCCCTGCCTGAGATCGCCGGCGTGGACTTCCAATTCAGAGGTGCGCGATTCGGGGAAATGTTTTGCGAGCGAGGCTTCGAGATCACTTTCCACGGCCTGCCACACGGTTTCCGGCACCACGAGCGCACCGAGAACGAAGATGGGCTGCTGGGCATCCTCCAGATTGTTGCCGGAATTGCCGGATTCATCGACATAAACAAGGTGCATGGTGGTCAGGAGGACGTCGTGGATTTCATGCCGAGAGAGCACAGGATGCGTGGGTCCTTGAGATTGGCATCATGGAGATTGGCCACCACGAGACGCTCATCGCGGTGCATGTTGGTGACCATTTCGGCCAGGGCGTCGCTGCTGATGTCTGTGCGCAGCTGCCGGTTCAACTTGTCCACCGCTTCAGTGGTCAATGGGTGGTCGTAGATGGACTGAACAGCCGCACGCACATCATCAGTGAGAAACAAGTCCCCCTGACGATGGCGCAAATAGTCCTGAAGCTGTTCATACGTACGGTATCGTGCGCCGCGTCGCGGCCCCAAGCGGCCCGACTGACCACCCAGGCTGCGCTCTTCCTGCACGGTCTCCACAGCTTTGCGTACAAGTTCGTGATGCCGTGACTGACGCTGCAGCGCAGGAGTTTCGGGAGCACATGCCGCCGCACGCAGGACACGCACCGGGGATTCCGTCACTAAAGAACCCGATTCATCAAACCAAAGCAGGGCGTCGTTGTCCGACTGCGTGCGAATATAGGACAGCACGCCGGGTGGCGTGAGCAATGGATGCTCGGGATGCGGTGTGTGCGCCTTCGTCGAATACACCACATCTGGGAGTGACTCGATAACTCTGCGCAAGGCAGGATCAGTTTTGATCGCCTGCGCCCAAATTTCATAAGCCTCGGAGGTGAGATCAACTTCATCGTCATCAGGCTCGTCGAGCACGCCGTTTTTCTCGTCGTAGAGGTCACGCAGCCCGTCTTCATCGCCGGCATTCTGGTGCTCGAAGAACGCTTCGTCTGAGCCGACGACTTCCTCGTTTTCCTTCAGACGTTGGGCAAGACGCCGGCGCAGTCCGATGATGCGCTCGACGCCCTCGGCTGGCAGGAAAGAGTAACAGTCGATCTCCTCCGCTTTTTGGCCGATGCGGTCCACACGGCCCGCCCTCTGTACAAGACGGATCAAAGCCCAGGGCAGGTCATAATTGATGACACAAAAAGAATCCTGGAGGTTCTGCCCTTCAGAAAGCACATCGGTGGCCAAGAGCACACGTGTCTGCTTGTTGGGCGGGAAAGACTTGAGCTTGTCATTCGACTCGGGGGAGAACTGCCAGGCCTGCGCAGCCGGGTTTTCCGAGCTGCCTGTGACGCAGTCCACACCTGGAACCAGCGCGGCATCCAGCTGCTCTTTCAAGTACATGGCGGTGTCAGCGAACTGGGTGAAGAGCAGGAACTTTCGGTCAGGATAGTCGTTTCGTGTGAGCTGAATAAGGGCCTGCAGCTTGTAGTCCTTGGCTGGGTCAATCACCGCAGTTTCATCGAGAATGCAGCAAAGGGCGGCGCAGTCCGTGCGCAAGTCGGCGGCCAGGGCGGGCTTGAATACGGACGGAGTAAGCCAGCGGAAAGCTTTGGATTTCGTCGAGGCGATGAGTTTGTAAAGGTCCGCTGCCGCTGCCCGGAAGTGAGATTCATCCCACTGGCCGATGGCAGGAAGTTCGAGTGGCTCTTCATCGAGGTCGAGTTCGCCATCGCCAGAGTCGGCAAAACGCGAGTCAAGCAATTCCGCGCCCTGCTGGCCGATGGGGATGGGAAGCTTGTTCTCCAGAGCATGAAGAAAGAGGTAGTTCCTGAGCACGTGACGATGAACCGAAAGCTGGAAGGCGGTGGCTGAGCTTTCGAGACGCTTGAAGAGATTGGTGCGGCAGAAGCCTTTCAGGCGTTTGCCCGCTCGGGTGAGGTCGTCTGTCAGCTTGACAGCCGCCGGCGTGAGGTCAGCTGGAAGTGTCTTTTTCAGGTAGAGGGCAAGGCCGTAACGAGGAAGTTCCAAATTGTCGATGATGCTGACAATTTCATCCCGGAACAGGCGGGCGCAGGGATCGGACGTGTCCTCTGGATCTGAGCGAAACTTCACTGAACGCGGGTGTCGTATGGGGAAATAAGCCCGCGTGCCATCCTGCAAGATGATGAAGTAACGCGGCGGGTCAGTGCGGTCATCCTTCTCCGCGTAGTTGCGGATGATGAAGGACCGCGTGCGCCGCACCATGAACAGCCGCATGATTTCCCGCCAGTCATCGGCATGCGTGCTCACCTCAAAGGCACTGAGCGAGGAAGGTGGCGTGTTCGGATTTTTGAGGCTGAATTGTGCCTCCCCTACCTCACGTAGAAGCACCTCGGGGCGTATGCCGATGTCCTGCTGCTCGGGAAGGAAAAGCCGGAGCTGACTGGAGAGATCGAGGTAGGTCTTGTTGTAAGGCGTGGCGGTCAGCAGCACGACTTTGCAATCGTTCTTCTCCACATAAGCGCGTATGGCCTGATAGGTGCGGCCCTCGCGGTTTCGGAAATTGTGGGACTCGTCGATGATGACAAGGCGATAGCGCGGGAACTCGTCGGTGAGGTCACGGATGACCTTGCTGTGCGACAATACACGATGCGCCCGAAACTTGAAACGATGGGCGTAATCATCCCACATTTTCGTAAGGTTCTTCGGACACAGGATCAGCGTCTCCAGCATGTGGTCATCTCCCATGACACGGGCAATGGCGGAAGCGATACGGGTCTTCCCAAGGCCGACGACATCGCCAACGAGTACGCCTCCGCGTTTGTTCAAGTGGCGCAAGGCCAGTTGGACGGCCTTGATCTGGAACTCTTGCAGGTCGGCAGCTGCATCGGACGGCAGGCGAAACTCCTTGATGCCGTCACGGGCATCACGCGACAGGTGCCACGCAATCTTCAAATAGATGTGATGTGGCGGGATCAACTGTTCACTGGCCCAGCACTCCTCAAGGATGGTGATGAGTTCCTGGGTGATGTCGAGACACCAGTTCTCTTTCCAGCGGTCCTCAAACCATTGCGCGAGCTTGGCTGCGGCATCTTTATCGAGAATATCGACGTTCAGCTCCCCCTGTTTCCGCAGGCCAGCAAAGGTGAGGTTGCTGGAACCGAGGTAGGCGATGGTGGGATTGATCGTGTCCTGCCGGTGCGCGAGATAGAGCTTGGCATGAAGTTGATGTTTCAGGAAGAGCTTCACCTGGAGCCTGCCATCCCTGAGCTGCCTCGCCAGACGGCGCAGACCGGCTTCGTCGGCATCATTGGGAATGCCCAGTGTGAGCTGGCGGCGGAACTCGGCGGCCATGCGGTTTTTAAGCTTCACCACCGTGGCATTGTCGAGCCGCGAATGATCAGAGCCGGAAGACAGCAACAGGCGCAACTCTTCGTCAGGCGATACCGTCATTCCCACAAGCAAACGGCAAGGTGGCGAACCCGCCTGCGGCCAGCTTTCCACCACATCGTCAATCGAACGCCAACCACGGAGATTGAAATAACCCACGCAGAAATCCCCACGAAGAGCCAGCTTCAAGGCATCCCGCAAGCCGTTGCCCTGGTCGTTTTCCAGGAAGGGCATGGTGATGTTGTCGTAGATGGTCGGCATTTCGGAAATTTCCTATGGCTGAGGAGCATCAAAGCCGGGGATACATACGAAGGCAAGGATTTGCACCAACGCAAACAACGGGTATTTGAGGAACATGCAGCGCATGCACCATCTGCATCCCGGAGCTATTTTCCCAACGACAGTCGATGGGCATACTTGCCCGACAAACCTGCGGCGAGAATGGCCTGCACAAACGCCCGGCTCCATGTCAAAAAGGATGCGCCCAGATTTCCCTTTCTATTCTCTGGACGGCGGCACGAGCATCCGCCTGAATTCAGGCACCCCATTTTGCCATGAGCCGCATAAACAATCCGCCCATCGCCACCTGGTTCTCTCAGGTGGTTGCTATCCCGGCAAGCGCGCACTTCATGGTGTTCTGGCACCACTACGACTCCGGCTCCTACACCCACACCTCGAATCATGGCATATTTTTCGACCTCAACGACGCCATCGACTACGCAGTCGCGTTGATTCGGCGGGCCAGGTTTGAGAGTCGCACGCCCTTAACCCAGGAAGACATTGAAGGTCATGAAGAACACAAGGACTTCTCAGACCTCACCATGGACTGGGGCAGTCGCGATCTCGACATCGTGGACAAATCCGGCAACGTTCTGTTCCATCAGGTCTCCCACTGGCATGTCTCTTCAGCAACCCTGACGGCCGCCCTGGACTTCGACTACACAACAGCAGATCAAATACGGCAGTCCATCAAACTGGACGCGCTGCGCCAATCCTCACCCTCATCGACCTCCCACCAACCGCCGCCGGAGCCATCCACCTCCGCAAACCCCGCCCCCGCAACCTTGCCACAGCAGGACTCCCACGAAATACCCGTTCGGGATTCATCCCTGCTCTCAATCGAGGAATTGAGAAATACCAGTCTGGGCTACGAGTGCGAGGAGCTGGACTACCAGTGGGAGGAGCGCGCCAGGCTGGAATCCATGCTCCTCAATCCGGATTATGACCCCGAGGGCTAGACGACACCTCCGCCGGCGGTCCCGACTGGGACGCCAACACCAGCGCCTAGGTGCCCACGAGCTGGATCAAGACCTCCGCGCTGCCCGCGACTTCGGCCCCCGTGTCATGCGTTGCAGAAGGCCAGGACAGGCAGTAGAATTCCATCAGTGGAGACTTCCTCGACAGAACCGGCCAACGCGTCAGCCAGCAGCGAATCGGCAGAGCTGTCCATGTTTCCCATCCCGGAATCTCAGGAATCGGCTTGGCAACTCTGGAAAGAGCGCTCGTCACGCGATCCGCGATTGCAGCATTTCAGCGAGACGCGACTGAGGGTCTTGTTCCTCCGCATGGAAGCCGAAAAAATCTGCGGGACAGATTAACCGGCGTTCTCTACGCCTCAACTCGCGTCGAACACGCCGCCTCCCAGACCGGCCTCAGCCCCACGCCGGCGCAGAAGTTCTCCCCTTTCTGGCTCTGGTCAAACAACCGCTTCCCTCGTTGAAAATTCTGCACTCCGTGCTATCTTTTTCCGTGCCAAAGACGCCGTCCTCCCCCTCGACCTCGGACCCGGAAGCAGTCAGAACTTACTTCGCAAAGCATCCCTCGCGGACGACTTTGCAGGAGGCGAGGCTTTCCTTCCTGCGCGATCAACAGGCGACCCCACCGTCCACCGGCACGCGCAGGACGAACGCGCAGCTCTTGCAGCGTCTGGAAAAGGGTCGCCCCGGGCCCCCAAAGATCTTGGCGGGCTCCTAGGCCCGGACAGCGTGCTTTTCCCCTCAAATCCCACACCCCAAACTCCCTTTATGGCACCTCCCCCTCCTCCACCAAAAAACCTAGGCTTGATGTCTCCGGCCACCGCGCACCTGGCTTTGCAGCCGCTGCGGCGCTACACAGTCGAGGAAACAAGGGCGCAGGCACTCCGGGACCAGTCCCCGGAACGCCGGGCTCTGATGCGCCCAACCCCGCAGACCTCCGAGCCGAAAAAGCCCGACTGATCGACTGGAACGACACTATCTATGGACCCTCCCCCTCCTCCGCAAAAAAGCTTGGGCTTGATGTCACCCGCCAACGCGCATCTGGCTTTGCAGCCAGTGCGGCGCTACACACCCGAGGAAACCTTCGCCCAGGCGATGCGGGACCAGTCCCCGGAACGCCGGGCTCTGATGCGCCCAGCCCCGAGTCTCTCCGAGCCGAAAAAGCCCGACTGATCGACTGCGCGCGTGACGCCGGCCCCCTTCTGCACAAGCCATTCTCACCTCCGCTTTCCAGTGCTACAATCTCCCCGATGAAGCCCTCCGCAGCCCATCCCACATCCTCGCCGGCCTCTACCCAGGAACCAGCGCCACGTCCGCGCTACACTCCGGAGCAGATGGTGTACCAGGCCTCGCACAGCGCGGGGAACCTCGGACAAATGTCGGGAGTCGCCCCGAAGATTCCGCCTGTCTTCTGGACTGCAGATGGGAGAACCATCGCTTCGTCAGTGCTCAAGCGCTGCAACTGACCAGCCACACCGCGCATAATCGCGCCGACGGTGACGCCCACCGACATTCCTCCCTTCGCCCCCCGCCCATCCACTTTCAATTCAACCATCCGGTGCTATCTTGCCTCCCGATGAAGCCCTCCGCAGCCCATCCCACATCCTCGCCAGCCTCTACCCGGACGCTGCCAAAGCCGCGCTACACCCCGCAGCAGATGATCTTCCAAGCCTCTCACAGCGCGGGAAACCTCGGCCATCAGTCGGGGGTCGTCCCGCAGATTTTGCCCGCCTCCTGGACTGGGCCAAAGCCCACCGCCGTATCTCCGCGCCACAGAGATTTCAACTGACGGTATATCCCGCGCTCCCCTGATGAAGCCCACCACAGCCCATCCCACATCCTTGCCAGCCTCTACCCCGGAACCGCAGCCGCCCACGCCGCGCTACACTCCTGAGCAGATGGTGTATCAGGCCTCCCTTAGCGCGGGGAACCTCGGCAGTCAGTCAGGAGTCGCCCCGCAGATTCCGCCTGTCTTCTGGTCAGAGCACGGGAAAACCATCGATCCATCGATCCTGAAGCGCTTCAACTGACCAGCCACCCCGCGCACAGCACCGTGGCAAGGTGGGAGCACCGTTCCAAGTGTATTCCCTTTCATCTGTCGTTCTCGCACGACGAGGACGGCCTTTGGGTTGCCACGTGACGCGGATACGGAGTGGAGATGAACTCAAAAAGTGTCCGAATAATGTCCGAGGTGAATTATTCTTCACATTTAGAACATTACATAACCAACTGATTATCAGTTGGTTGCCTCACAAGGATTCGAACCTTGAATAACAGATTCAGAATCTGCTGTGTTACCATTACACCATGAGGCAGTGAGTGGCGGGCGGAGAGAATAGAGGCGACCGCCGTTCTTGCAAGTGCGAGGGCAGACTTTTTCAGCCCCGGCCGGTCGGGGGATGGGGAGGGCTGCGGTTGCCGGGTGATCGCGTCGATGCAGCAGAAACAATGCCCGGACCTGTTTCGAGGCAGAAAAGACGTTTTTTTAGGAAGGTGACATTCCCATTGCGTAGTTCTGAAGCAATCCGCTATCTTTGCGGCCCCAATCCATCCACATGAAGCCCTCGCTCTTCCCCAACCGCCGTACATTCCTTCGCAACACTGCCGCAACAGCCGGCAGCATCTTTCTTCCCAATCTGCTGATTGGCCAGGAGGGCGTGGTCAAAAAAATCAATGTCGCCGGGATCGGTGGCGCAGGCGGCAAGGGAGCTTCTGATGTGGGCATCTCAGCCAAAGGCGCGAACATCGTCGCCATCTGCGACGTGGACCGTGAACGCCTCAAGCAGGCGCAGCAGAAGTATCCGGACGCCAAGATGTTCGAGAGCTTCCGCGAGATGTTTGAAACGATGGGCGACAAGATCGACATGGTCACGGTGTCCACCCCGGACCACGCGCACTACCCGGCAGCGATGGAAGCCATCAAGCGTGGCAAGCACGTCTGCGTGCAGAAGCCGCTGGTGAACCGCATCTGGGAAGCGAACCAGCTGCACGAAGCCGCGAAGAAAAAGGGCGTGAAGACCAACATGGGCAACCAGGGCCACACCGGCAAGGGCATCCGCTTTCTGAAGCAGTGGGTGAGCGAAGGCATCGTGGGCAACGTCAAAGAAATCCACGTGTGGACCAACCGCCCGATCTGGCCCCAGGGCAATGAAGCCAAGGCCAAGTACGTCAACGGCACGGTGCCGAAGATCAAGGAGACGAAGAAGGGCCCGGACGGCAAGGACATCAAGGTGGACACCGCCGAGGATTTGTTTAGCTGGGAAAACTGGCTGGCCGCCTGCCCTTCCGTCCCCTTCACCGAGGGTCTGCACCCCTTCGCCTGGCGCGGCCACCGCGAATACGGCGCAGGCGCCATGGGCGACATGGGCTGCCATTTGCTGGACGGTCCGTTCTGGGCCTGCGGCCTGGGCGAGCCTTACAAAATGGAAGCCGAGTGCCAGGAACTCACGGACGTGAGCTGGCCGAAGTCCTCCCACGTGATCTTCTACTTCAAGACGGAGAAATACGGCGAGATCAAACTGCACTGGTATGAAGGCAGCCTGAAACCTGAGAAGCCTGCTGAACTGGAAGCTGACCGCGACTGGGACAAGATCAAAGGTGGCTTCCTCCTCCGTGGCGACGCCGGCGTGATCCTGAACACCGACGACTATTGCGGCAGCCCACGCCTCATCCCGGGCACCAAGATGACTGATTTCCTCGGTGGCAAGAAGCCCGAGTTGAAGCTGGAAACCTCGCTCGCCGAAGGTGAACCGCAGCTCGAACTCATCCGCGCCATCGAGCAGGACAAGATCTGCGGCAGCAACTTTGATTATTCCGTTCCGCTGACCAAGTTCTGTCTCCTCGGCAACCTGGCCATCGCCAATCCCGGCAAAGTGATCAACTGGGACGCGGCCAAGCAGGAGTCCGACAATGCGGATGCGAACAAGCTCATCACCCGTGCGGCATACCGCCAGGGCTGGGATTACAAGTCCATCTAAGCATGTGAATCGGGCGAAGGCCTGATGCGCCAGAATTAAACAACGACGCCCGGCAGTGTGAACTGCCGGGCGTTTTTTGTGTCACGGCTGGCAGGCCGGGAGAGTGTGTGTTTGCGGCGCGCACGGAGACGGGCGGGCTGTCGCCACACCCATCCCACGGTCAAGCATACCGCAGAACCGTGCCTGATGAGCACTCCCCTGCCCTGCTCAAGTTAGGCAAAGAGATGCGTGAGGGGCTGGCCTTTGTCGGCGACGGTGAAGGGGCGCTTGCTGGGGGAATAGATGACTTGATCGAGAGGCAGGCCGAGGGCGTAGCCGATGGTGGCGTTGAGATCTGGCGGGCCGACTTTGTCGGTGGCGATGCCGGAACCATCCGGGGTGGTGGAACCGTATTTGATGCCGGCTTTGATGCCGCCGCCGACGATGACGGAGGAGAAGATGGGGTAGTGATCGCGGCCCTGGTTTTGATTGATCTTGGGCGTGCGGCCGAACTCGGAACTGACGACGATCATGGTGCTGTCGAGCATGCCGCGCTGCTCCAGATCGGTGATGAGTGCGGCGAGCGCGGTGTCGAGTGTGTTGCAGAGCTGAGGCACATTGATGAAATTGGCCACGTGCGTGTCCCAGCTGCCGAGGCTGACTTCGATGAAGCGCACGCCGTGCTCGACGAGGCGGCGAGCAAGCAGGCAGCCCTGGCCGAATGTGTCTTTGCCGTAGGCCTGGCGCACTGTGTCGGGTTCCTTGGTGAGATCAAAGGCCACGAGGTCCTCGCTCTTCATGAGCTTCACGGCATCGTCATACACATCCGCGTAGGCTTTGACGCCGCGCGTGTCCCATTTGCCCTGAAACTCGGCATCGAGTGAGTGAGCCAGATCGCGGCGCATGCCGAAGCGCTCATCGGTGACGCCTTTTTGTGGAGACACATTTTGCAGACCGGCCTCGGGATTGTTCACCATGAGAGGGCCGTGCTTTTTGGCGAAGAAGCCTGCGCCGGGATGGCGGCTGTCGTTGCCAACATAAACGTAGGGAGGCAGCGCGGGATTGCCGGGCCCTTGGAAGAAGCTGAGCCATGCGCCCATGCCAGGATGTTTGATGGTGCTGCGCAGGCCGAAGCTGGTGTGCATGAAGTAGTTGGCCTGCTCATGCGCGGCGGTGTTGGTGGCCATCGAATTGATGACGCAGGCATGGTGCATCTGCTTCGCCATGCGCGGCAGGTATTCGCTGATCTGCACGCCGTCGGCGCTGGTCTTGATGGCCTTCACCGGCCCTGCGACTTCCTTGTTGTCGGGCTTGGGATCCCAGGTGTCGAGATGGCTCTGGCCACCGGTCATGTAGAGGAAGATGACGTTGCGTGCGGTGGCGGCCTGCTTGGCGGTGGCGCTGCCCTCACCAACGGCGAAGGCTTTGCCGGAGAAAAGATGCTCCACGGAGGGCAGCAAACCGACCCCGAGGCAGGACTGGGCCATGCGGGTCATCACAGTGCGGCGGGAGAGATCGTTGTTGGGCGTTTTCATGGTGAATTCAAATGAGGTTTTGAAGAACCTGGCAGGATTTACTCGACAAAGATGAAGCGCTGAGTGCTGAGAGCGGCGAGGGTGATGTCCTCCCACAGGGTCTTGGATGAGGCATAGCTCTCCACGGTTTGGAGCATGTGAGCCTTTTCCTTGGCATTCGGTGTGCGGGAGTAGAGGCTGAGAAAGAGGGTGTCGATTTTCTCATCGTTGGTTTTGGCCTTGCGCAGATTGATGCTGAGCGTGGACCATGCGCTGGTGAGCTGATTGAGAAGGGCACCGTTCATCATGGTCAGAGCCTGGGGAACGCTGGCTTCGTCACTGGCGTTCTCGACGATCTCGCGATCGCTCTGACCAAACTCACGCAGGAAGTGGCCGCGTGGTGCCGGTGATGGCAGCGCGGCAGCGCGGCTCCAAGTCTGGTGCAGTGAGCGCTGAAAGTTTTCAAAGCTCTTGATGCTTTTCTCATCCTTCATGCCGAGCACGACTTCGTCTGCCTTTATGGTGGCCATGACTCTGGGATCCAGCGGCGCGGCCTTGGAATCCACCCGGCTGTCTTCCATGAGATTCATCATGGCCATCTCCATGGGGCCATCACCGCTGACGGCGGCGAGCTCCTTCTGGATCTCCTGATTGCCGGACTTTTTAGCGGCCTCGTAGAAGCACTTGGAAACCTGTTCGCGCAGGATGCGCTGGCTTTCTCCCAGACGGCGCTGGATGTCGCGGGACTTGACCTTGTCGTCCTTCTTGCGGGCCTCATCCAGCTCTTTGCGCAACTGCTCGAATTCCTTGTTCTGTTCGCGCATGGCAGCGGCGACTTCTTTGGCGGCTTCGAACAGCAGCGGGGCCTCGGTCTTATCGAGCAGCCTAGCCAGATGCTGGCGGTTTTCGAGATCACGGCGTTCACGCTCGCGGCTGCTCCAGTTTGGCTGATCGGGATCAGGGCTGACGAGGGTGACCAGTGAATCCCACACCTGCTCTGAACGCATGCGATGGAAGACCGGACCCTGGAAGTAGTAAGCCGTGCCGGGAGAGACTTCCTTGGTGCTTTCACGTGCAAACGTCTGGGTGTTTAGCAGGAGGCGCAGGTAGGCCTTCATGTCGTATTTCAGCGCGACCATCTGGCGCTCAAGAAAATGCATGAGCTCGGGATTGGAGGCGACGCTGCTGTCCATCATTTCATCCACCTGTTCGTAGAGGCCCGCACCAAAGACGCGCTGCCACAGGCGATTGGCAATGATGGTGGTGAAGCGTGGATTTTCAGGAGATGTCAGCCACTGGCCAAATTCGCCAATCGTGTTCGACTCCTTGCTCAGCGCGACGGGCTTGCCAAACATGACCGATGCCTGGACGACGTCCTTCGGCTTTGCGTCCTTGTACTTGTAGTCGTGCGGGAGACGGAGCTGCCCTTTGTTTTGCACCACGAGAGTGTCGCGCAGCGGACGAGTCGCCTCATTGAGCGCCTGGCGCATGAGGTCGCGGGTCAAGGGATCGAGAGACTTGTCGTCACGCAGCATTTTCTGTGCTTCGTCATTGCTCTTGGAGCGGTAGCTGGAGGCGCTCATGTTGTGAGTGAAGGCCGCCATCTCGTAGAACTGCTTCTGCGTCCACTTGTCGAAGGGGTGATCGTGGCACTGCGCACATTCCATGCGAGTGCCGAGGAAGATGCGGGTGGTGTTGGAGAGGTTGTCCAGCGGCATGCCACGGTCACGCATGTAGTAGCCGATGGCACCGGTATCGAAGCAGGAGCCTTCGCTGGAAACGAGTTCGCGGGCGATCTGATCGTACGGTTTGTTCTCCCGCAGTGCATCGCGCAAGTAATTCAAGTAGTTCTGCGATGCGGTGCTGCCACCGATGCCCTGGCTTTGAGCACGGAGCACATCCGCCCAGTAGTTGAAGAAATTCTGCACATAGCCTTCGCTGGCGAGAAGCGAATCGATGAGCTTGGCGCGCTTGTCCGGCATCTGGCAGGAATGGAAGGCACGGGCTTCATCCAGCGTGGGAATGCGGCCCACCACGGTGAGGTAGGAGCGACGCAGGAAGGTGGCATCATCAACCAGAGCGTTCGGCTTGATCTGGTGCTTCTGCCAGCTTTTGGCAAGCAGAGCATCGACTTGCTTCGAAGCAGCAGCGGTGTCCACAGAAGCGGAATGCCCCGCGATGGTGAACAGGGTGGTGGCGAGGATCGAAAGTGTTTGGCTGGCTTTCATGCCAGAACCAACGCTGGCCTCCAAAGACAGATGTCAGATCAGGCGAAGGATGCCAAATGATGCACACCAAATGGCAATCCAGTCATTGCCAGCAGTACTGACAAAGCAGCGGAATCACTTCGGGGACATGTCATTGATCATTCCCTTGATCACGTCCGTCACTTCTCCCAAGCCTTTGATCAGTTCGGCAAGGCCCGGGCCGAGCAGCCAGGAGGCGTAGGCAATGGCCATCCACCAAAGAATGGCATTGACGATGATCATGAGAGTGACGAGCACCTCCACCCAGCGGCCCCAGACCACAAGATAGCCATTCTCATCCTTCTTCTGGCGGAAGATATGGTCTGAATACAGGGCCACTGCAGCCCACCACAGCAGCGGAGGGAGAAACAGAAAACCCAGGATCATGCGGCGCAGTACTGCGCCGCCGCGCTGATTGTAGGGCACGCGATTGTAGTCGCGGTAGCGTGCCACCCGGCGGCGGGATGGACGGACGGTGAGGCCGTCGGCAACGATCTGCCCTTCGGCATGCAGTTCCAGCAGGGTCGAAACGGGACGCCACTGCTCCTCGTCTTCACGCTTTACCAAATCACTGTCGCGGATGGATCCGTAGGCGAGAAAATTGCGCAGATCATCCTTGGAACACGGACCGAGTGTCTTCTGGCCTTTGGCGATGTAGTAGGCGGCATGCACGAATCTGTAGGGAACGAACGGTTCAACAATAGTTCGAAGCATGGGTAATATGCAATATCCGCACCAAGATGTATTGTAAGTTTTTTATCAACGAATGCGGCCGGCCAGAGCGTACTTCCCCCATGCGCCTTCGCTATCTCCCCCTCTTTGCCGGCCTGACTTCCCTGACGCTCCACGCTCTGCCCCCTGCCCCCACCTCCAGCATCAAGGCCGGATTTGCAGAACGAGACATCACGCCGGGGATCGGCATGGAGCAGCCGGGGGGCTATGGCAAAAGCTTTCACCGGACCTTTCACGACGCCTGCAAAGTGCGGGTGGCGCTGTTTGATGATGGCAAAAAGACGGCAGTGGTGATCGGCCTTGATACACTCGTGGTGCCGCGTGAGGTCGTGCTGGATGCGCGGGCACAGATCGAAAAAGCCACCGGGATCAGCGGGGATGCCGTGCTGATCTGCGCCTCGCATTCGCACAGTTCAGGCCCTGTCGGCATGGTGATGCCGGGCGAATACGACTCCGCCTCTGATCTGGTGAAGAAGCTGGCGTATGAGGAATCCTCCTGTGCTGACCCCGGCTACCTGCTGCGGCTGACGCATGAAATTGTGGCGGGAGTGGTGGCGGCGAATCAAAACAAAGTGCCGGTGCAACTCGGCTGTGGTTTTGGGCATGAGGACAAAGTGGCCTTCAACCGGCGCCTGCGGATGAAGAACGGGCAGAGCTGGAGCCACCCCGGGGCGGGCAATCCGGACATCCTCGAATGCGCTGGGCCGATCGACCCGCAGGTCGGGGTCATCGGCGCATGGGACCTGCAGGGCCAGCTGGTGGGTGTGGTGGTAAACTACGCCTGCCATGCGACCACGAATCCCGGGGGTATCTCAGCCAACTGGATTCAATACCTCGAAAAGACGATTCAAGGTGGACTCGGCACGCATGCGCCCATTGTCTTCATGCAGGGGGCCTGCGGCGACATCACGCAGGTGGACAACCTCAGCCCCAACCAACGCCCCAAGCCGGAGGAATGGAGCCAGCTCGTCGGCGGCCGTGTGGGTGCGGAGGCCATCCGCGTATTGTTGTCGATGCCGCGGATCACCGCCGCGCCGATCGATACGCGCCAGGAGGTGCTGAAGATCAAACGCCGTCCGCCATCGCCGCAGCGTGTTGCAAAGAGCCTTGAGATCGCGAGCAAACCGCGAGTGGCAGGAGACAGCACCGACTTCCTGTTTGCGAAGGAGATCCTGCTGCTGGACCACCTGAACAAGACGAAGCCTGTCGTTGATTGTGAGGTGCAGTGCATCAAGGTCGGTCCTGCATGTTTTGTTTCTGATCCTGCGGAGTACTTTGTACAGTACGGACTCGACATCAAAAAGGGGAGCCAGCATGTGTTCACATTTCCGTGTGAGCTTTCCAACGGGATAGTGGGCTATGTGCCCACGGAGGAGGCCTTTGGCCCGCATGGCGGCGGCTATGAAACACGCCTGACAGCGTACTCCAATCTGGAGATCACGGCCGGAACGCAGATGGCGAAGAAGGGTGTCGAACTGGCCAACCAGATGACGGCCGAGCCCAAGCCTGAGCCGGTGAAGGCACCGCCTTTCAGCCAGCCATGGACTTATGGAAATGTGCCGCCGGAGCTGGAGTGAATGTTCTCCATTTGCAGTTCTGGCCGCTCCGTGCCAAAGCAGGACTGCATGACACCCGCTGAACTCCTCACCGCCCTCAACTGGCGCTACGCCACAAAGGTCTTCGATTCCACGAAGAAGATCCCTGCCGACACCTGGGCAGCGCTGGAGGAGTCGCTCGTGCTCACGCCGTCCAGCTACGGTCTGCAGCCGTGGAAATTCATCATCATTCAGGACAAGGAGCTGCGTGAAGAGTTGAGCGGGCACTCGTGGCGTCAGCGTCAGGTGGTGGACTGCTCTCATCTGGTCGTCATGGCCACGAAGCGCACGATGTCTGAAGTCGAAATCGATGCCAATCTCATGCGCATCGCCGAGGTGCGCGGTGGCACGCCGGATTCACTGGCGGGCTTCCGCAAGATGCTCACCGGCACGCTGGAGCAGGGATACATGACTACGGAGTGGGCGAAGATGCAGGCGTACATTGCGCTGGGTCAGTTCATGGCTGCTGCGGCGCTGCTGGGTGTGGACACCTGCCCGATGGAGGGCTTTGTTCCCGCCAAGTATGACGAGGTGCTTGGTCTTGAAGCGCAGGGTTTCACCACGGCGGTGCTGTGCCCTGCGGGGTATCGTCATGCGGATGACCGGTATGCTTCGCTGCCCAAGGTGCGATTCAAGAGCAGCGATGTGATTGAGCATCGGTGATTGGGAAGGCAACCTGTCCGGCAATCCGAAGGCGCTGGAGTTTGCGAAAACGCTGATCGACGGGCAGGAGTGCCCATCATACTTTCAGCGCTGCTGCACGAGCTGGACGAGGCAGGGATTTTCAGCGGGGTCGAGCCAGGCGAGGATCTGGCGGAGATGTTGCTCGGACATGGCGGTGCAGCCTGCGGTGGGCACGTTTTCGCCCTGCCAGAGGTGCAGGAAGATGCAGGAGCCGAGGCCGGGTGTGTTGTGTGGATTGTGGGCAATGACGGCGCCCAGCTTGTAGCAGCCGATGGCAGGGACCATGGTTTCAGGACCGGTCCAGTCACAGGCGACGGTGCGATCATCCACGATCTGGTTGTAGTGCTTTGAGTTTACATCATCGATGCCCCAATGATGCTTCGTGCATTGGAGATACGGCAGCTTGATCGAAGCTGGCTCAGGTTCGGAGCCAAATGCCCGGGTGATGCGAAAGACGCCGGCGGGAGCGCAGCCATCCCCTTCTTGTTTGATGCGCCAGCCAGAAGGAGATTTGAGCGCAAATTCACTGTGACCCCATGCCATGCCGTTGCGACCGATGCGGGCAGGAAGGGGAGCGCAGACAGCGCGCCAGGCGTGGGCCGGGGTGCGTTCAAGCATGGTGAGCTGCGCCGCCGTGTCCTGCTGATCTGCAGCGATGACATAGAGGACCTGCCGACATTTTGACGGCAGCACTGCGGTGATTTCGGGTGGCAGCTTCACGGGAACGGTCATGCGCGCACAGGAGGCGAGCATGAGGAGCGTGACAAGAAAACGATGCATGTGCATCTATGACCGAATGGCAGACGACGCAGTGCTCATAGCGGCTTGGGTTTGGATTTAGGTTCTGCCGATTTGGCAGGACCTTTGCGAGGAGCGTTCTTGTCTTCATCCTTCACCTGCTGCCCGTCGATGAAGCGGCGCTGATCGACGATTTTCCCCTGCTCCGAATACTGGATGAGTTCACCATGCAGTTCGCCGTCTTTATAGGAGGCTTTAAACCTGAGTTTGCCATCGGGGTAGAATCCTTCCGCGATGCCATTCATCCGATGACTGGCGAAAGGCACGCGGCGAACCAGTTTGCCGTCCTCCGTGTTCAGCAGCAACCAGTTGCCGCCGCCTTGATATTCGAGCGTATCATCATCATTCTGGTATTTACCCACCGGTGGCTCCTGAATGCAGAGAGGCTCCTTACCGCCTTCCAGGAAATAGTAAAAGCGTCCCACCTCTTTGCCGTCCTGATAAATCACGGTGAGGTTTTTCATGGGCATCAATCCAAAAAAACCACCCGTGGCTGGCGGCTTGAGCCGGGAAAAATCACTGGCTTGAGCTTTCACCCGAAGGACTTTTCCGTCTGGATCCGAATCCGCGACTTCAAAGGCAAAGTAGTCGTAGTAGTGGGTGGTGACGAGTTCATCATCGCCCTTGTCATTGTCGTTTTCGCGATGCTTGTAAACTTTCTTCACCTCAGCGACCGTCTGCACGAAATCTGCGGAACCAAATTTTTCGCGAATGGCTGCGAGTGTGGGACTGCGACGACAAGGTGGACTGGATGATTCCATCGTGATGAAGACACCGTCGTTGTAGTGGGTCGTCTGACGAATGCTGAAGAGAACATTGTCGATGCGGCTGCGGGCATCGTCCGGGTCAAAAAGCTGGGGGTCGAGCATGATGCGCCCGCCGCGTGAGTTCAGTTCTGCCACCTGATCGGCAGGCGGGGCGTCCTTGAGTTTGAGCGCTTTTTCAATGCTGTCGTGGTCCCACTTTTTCTTGTCTGCGGGCCTTGTTGCGAAGCGATAAACAGCACGGAGATCTGTGGCAGCGTCTTCTTTGGGGCTGACCTGACGAAACCACAGGATGTACTCGGCACCGGGCTTGAAGTAGCTGCTGTCGAGCGTCTGCAGTACGCGCATGCGGTTGTTTTCCTGCGGTTTGTCGAGGTCGCTGTAAAGCCTGTCGGCATTGAGCCAATTGCGGAAACCGCCTTCGAAATCTCCCGTCACGGGAACGATGAACCAGTTGGCCCAGTTTTGCGGTGCATTGAAGTACCAGACGAAATCACGCTCCGCGACATCATCGGGAGCGGTGATGCGAATGCCATCGTAGGTCGATTGATCCTTGTACTTGGAGGTCGTCTCTCCGAGTTTGACGCGGACGCTGACTGGTATGTCGGCTCTGGGTGGGGCGATGACATCGTACGCGGCCAGATTGGCCCGGGTGCCTGCCGCCATGGCCGCCTTCATTTCATCTTCATCCTGTGCGAATGCGGCCAGTGGAACCACGAAGCATGAGAGAAGGAGCAGGCGCGAGTGCATGACGGGGAGGGTAGCACGGGAGGGGAGCGTGGAGGCAAGCTCAAAAAAACGCCGCAGAGTTTTGCAACTCTGCGGCGTTGAAGAGCGGAACTGACAACCGGGCTGTTACCAGCCGTGGGCGTCGCGGACTTTGATCATCGCAGCGAGGATCTTGTTCCAGGTGTCCGGTGTTTCGAGCACGGCGTTCGGGAACATGCAACCGTCCCAGCAGATGTGCTTGATGCCGCGTGCGGCGGCATTTTTGAGCCAGTAGCCGGAGGCCTTGGTGATGTCGAGCTTGCCGTTTGGATCGTCGGCACGGCAATGCTTGCCGGTCTTGTCGTGGGCGCCGGCGCCGTGGACGGTGCCGTCGTTTTGAGCGACGTGGAAGTCGATGGTCCAGGGGCGCAGGGCGTCGGTCATCTTCTCATAGGCAGCCCAGAACTCGGCTTCGCTGTAGCCTTCCTTGAGGAGAGCATGCTCAGGAGCATTGTAGCCGAGGGTGTAGAGGTAGGTGTGGGCGAGGTCGGCCTGGAAGCCGAGGGCGTTTGGCATGCCGACGCCTTCGAGGACGTCGAGCATGTCTTTCCAGGAGTGCATGCCAGCCCAGCAGATTTCGCCTTCGGCGGCGAGACGCTCACCGCTGTCTGCGGCGATCTGGGCGGCCTTCTTGAAGGTGTCCACGATGCGGGCGGTGCTGGCCTTGGGGTTTTCACGCCATTTGGCGATGCCGAACTCGGCGGAGTCGATGCGGATGACTCCATATTTGCGGACGCCGTGAGCATTGAAAACCTTGGCGATACGGCAGGCCATTTTCACGGCGCTGAGGAATTTTTCCTGCTGTGCGTCATCTCCCATGGCGGAGTCACCGACGGTGCCGGGCCACACGGGAGCCACGAGGGAACCGACGCTGAAACCTTTGCTGGCGATAAGATCGGCGATCTTCTTGATCTCGTCGTCGCTGGCCTCAGGATTGGTGTGAGGGAGGAAGAGGAAGTAGTCGATGCCTTCAAATTTCTGGCCGTCCACATTGGCTGCGGCGGTGAGATCGAGCATCTTCTCGAGGCTGATCGGTGGTTCCTGGCCTTCGCCGTCGCCTTTGCCGACGAGTCCGGGCCACATTGCATTGTGAAGTTTGGGTGAGGAGTAGCTCATGGTGATTGCTTGGTTTTGGAAACGAGCGGCGAGGTTAGCGGGAAGGTTTGGGAACGCACGAACAAAGTTACGTGATTTCAGCAGGGGCACGCCAGCCGGAGGATTACACCAGCCCCAGCGGTGCCCCCGGCTTGAATCCCGGGAACACATTCGACACTTCAGCGCCATGCATCCGGGCCAGGAGCACTTCGCTCAGCACCTGGCGGTAGTCGGTGGTGATGGCGAGATCGGCGTGTTCGTCGAGCTGCTCGTTTGCAAGTCCGGGCCACTGGCCGAGGCAGCGCCCGCCTTTGATGCCGCTGCCGAGCACCCACATGAGATTGCCATGGCCGTGGTCGGTGCCACCGCTTTCATTGGATTTCAGACGGCGGCCAAACTCGCTCATGATGACGATGGTGGTGCGCTGGCGCTGAGCTGCGAGGTCAGCGTAAAAAGCGTGCAGCGGCTTGGCGAGGTTTGTCACCAAATCATTCAACCGATAGTCCTGCCCGGTGTGCGTGTCCCAGTCGCCGTAGTTGATGGCGGCGACCTGCAGGCCGATCTCCATCCTGGCAAGCTGTGCCACGGTCTTGAGCGAATTTGAAAAATCGTGCTCGGGATAGGTCACGCCTTTTGTGGGCAGATAATCGGCAATGCCGCCGTCGGGCTTCTTTGGAAGCTTCCTGGTCACCTCCTGCAGCAGGGTCAGCATGCGGTTGCCACCTGAGCCGAGTTCACCGCTCTGGGCGTGCATGAGGCGCAGTGCTTTCATCTGCCGGTCGTCGCCGTAGTAGCTGAAGTCCTGCAGGTTCGCGATGGCAGCCGCGCGAGAACTGCCAAGCAACGAGGCTGGCATGGCCCCATCTGCACTCAGCCCGGGCAGCAGGCCTGTGCCAGGAAGTGAATCGAGCAGGCGGGTGAGCCAGCCGGTGCCGAGGCCGAGATTTTTCTGCTCATTGATGCCGCGCTCCATCATGTCCTGGGCATCGAAATGGCTGCGGGTGCCGTTCTTCAAACCGCAGGCGTGGATCATGGCGAGGTCGCCGTGATCATACAGTTCCTGCAACGGAGAGGCGTCGTGATGCAGACGCCAGTCATGGCCCGCGTAGCCATTTTTGATGGCAAGACCAGGGCGCTCGCCTTTTTCGAGGATGCGCAGGTCAGCCTTCCTTGCGGCGCGGTAATTCGAATCATCGACGGGCGCGAGTACGCCGAGGCCATCGCAACCGCCGCGCAGGAAAATTGTCACGAGGAGGTCACGTCCTGAAGCTGCTGCGCTGTCTTCGGCAAAGGCCAGCCGCTGAATGCCGCCACCGCCGAGAGTGAGACACGAGGCACCGAGTGCGCGACGCAGCAACGAGCGGCGGGTGAGTGATGAGGCTGTCGTGTTCATGAGGATGGGATTTTGATCAACGATACTGAAATTCTGGCGAGGCTGCGATCAGTGCCACGCATGAGGCGATGCGGATGTCGCGGTCTTTGTCATCACCGCTGAACTCGGAAGCGGCTGTTGCTTCATCGTCATCGGTGAGCACCTGCAGCAGAACGGCACGGCTTTTCTCCGCCACCTCCTGGCCGAGCAGACGCTGGCTCCAGAAGGACAACACCTTTCCTGCGGTGGTGCAGTCCGCTGGCGTCAGCGTGAGAAAATGGAAGGAGGCGATGCCCTTCCAACTGTCGTCACGGAGCACTAGGGGAAGATTCCAGCGCCGCAGCAAAAAGGTGCCGCTCTGCCAATAATCCTTGGTGTCAGGATGTCCCGTGGGCGTGGGCCAGCGGAAGAGGCGCTGGCCCATTTCATCGAGCTGATAGACCACATCCATGCGCGGGGCGAAGTCCGCACCGGTGATGCGCAGATAACTGGCGAGAAATTCCAGGGGGCGCTTGAACTTCGTGGCCGGAGCGCTGCGATACTCCGCGCTGAGCAGAATCAGTTTCATGACGCGGGCGATTTGATCGGGGGCATCAATCGCTGCGGTGAACTCCGCGGCGGCCTGCTTGATGAGTGACTCCGGTGGCGCGTCACCGAGGAAGCGGCGGCAGAGTTTTTCGGCGATGTGACGTGCCGTGGCCGGATGACGTGCCACGAGATCAATGACACGCATGCCGTCTTCCAAGGCGGGGCGCTGGGAATCAAACTCTATGGCGAGCACGCGCTTTTGGTAAGGATCATGCCATGCCTCACGCACCATGAACTTGCCGGTGTTGGGGCGCTTGGCACCGTCGTCGTCTTCATTGCCGTTTTCGACGGTCCAGCCGGTGAAGGCGCGTGCGGCTTCATAGACGTCCTGGTCGATGTAGCCCACGGGTTTTCCTTCGAGCGCACCGGGCACTTCACGCCACTTCGTGTAAAGATGATTGAGATAATTCCGCGCACCCAGGGTATGCAACTCGAACAGCTCACGTGCGAAGTTTTCATTGGCCGGGCAGGCTTTGCTTTCGACGCCGTCTAGGTAATAGATCATCGCGGCGTTTTGTGCGACGCCCTGCAGCATGACGCGGAAGTTTCCGAGAGCGTTTGCACGGATCACATCGCGATCATACGTCGGCAGGGCGAGCATCACGGATTCGTCTTTGTCCGCGTTCACGCTGAAATGATTGTGCCAGAACTCAGCCAGCATCTCGCGCAGCTGCCACTTGCTGTGCACGGAACGCAGAAGCGAGGCCATCATCACCTCTTCCATGGCACGGCTTTTCTCCTCGTAATTCACGTCGTCTTTGCCATACAGCGGGAAGGTCTGCTCCAGCGGCTGATCCAGCAGACGGAGCGGACGGTTCTCATTGACCTTCCTGGCCTCCTTGGTGGCCATCATGGGCTTCGTGCCTGCGGCCGCTGCAGCCGCCATGGGCTGAGTTTCATACTCGATATGGAGGCGGAGATTTTTCAGGCGCTTGAGACAGTCCGTGTCCGACTTCTCATCGGGTGCGAGCTGGGTGGTGACCCAGGTTTCCCAGCCAGTGCTCTGCACTTCATCCAGCAATGCTGGCGTGATGCCAAAAGTCGCGCGGTTCAACCAGCGGCGGAGATCAAGCTGTGGATCGGTGGCGGGCATGGGAGGAGTGAATCGTAAATTGAGGCTGGGGGCAAGGCAAATGCGGGAGGCTCACCTGGCCTTTTTCTTTGCATTCGGCTTTGGCTGTGGGGCAGGTGTGGGCTTGCGGAGGACGACCGGCACGGCGTTTTGCTGAGGAGCACCGGGAGTGCTGCGGCCGCTGGTGACGATGTGTTCGAGTTCGGTGGACAGCTTGGTCACGATTTCAGGGTGGCTGCCTTGCAGGTTGTCTTTCTCAGCGATGTCTGTTTTCAGGTTGTAGAGCTGGGTGTCGGGAAGACCTTTTTCGCCGGGGCTGCCGGGACGTGGGTCGCTCCAGCCACCGGAACCGGCGCAGAGTTCGAGCTTCCAGTCGCCTTCGCGCAAAGCGAAGGAGCCGTTGATGGAATGGTGGATCACGCTCTGGCGGGTCGGCTTGCCGGATTCACCTAGGAGCGCGGGAAGGATGCTGAAGCTGTCCTCGGCGGCGTTCTCGGGAAACTTCGCACCGACGGCGTCAGCAGCTGTGGCCATGAAATCGGTGAGACAGACGATCTGGGCGGAAGTCTGGCCGCCTTTCACCTTCGCGGGCCAGCGGACGATGAAGGGCACGCGATGACCGCCGTCAAAGATGTCCGCCTTGTGACCGCGCATGTTGTAGCTGGGATTGTGACCTGCGGCGAGCAGCTTGGGGTAGTCGGCGCTGGGCGAGCAGCCGTTGTCACTGGTGACGATGATGAGCGTGTCCTTGGCGATGCCAGCCTCGTCCGTAGCGCGCATGATCTGGCCGATGGCGTCGTCCGTTTCCATGACGAAGTCCGCATAGAGGCTGATGCCGCTTTTGCCCTGCCACTTTTCACTGGGCAGGATGGGGGTGTGAGGGGAGTTTAGCGGCAGGTAGAGGAAAAACGGCGCGCCCTGTTTTACTTTCGACTCGATGACCTTCTTTGCCTCTTTGGTGAAGGTGGGCAGCACATCCTCGCCACGGAAGCCGGGGGAGCCGGGGCCTTCGCGGGTGTAGCTCAAGCGGCCACCTGCGTTCATGAGGAGCTTGATCTTTTCCGTGGGATTGGCCACGACGTGATCGTTTTCGATGAAGCAGTAGGGCACCATGTCCAGCGATGCGCTGATGCCAAAGTAGGTGTCGAAGCCGACGCTGGTGGGGCCGTTGGTGATGGGCTTGGTGTAGTCGACGTTGTTCACCTGCTCGGCCTTTTCGATGTTCAGTTCCTCGGTGGGGCCAGTGCGCACCCAGTCCATGCCCAGGTGCCATTTGCCCACGCAGTGAGTGGAGTAGCCCTGGGCCTTGAGCATTCCCGGCACGGTCAGGCGTCCCTGCTCAATCAAGCGCGGGCTGAGGCCGCCGAGCACGCCGCTTTGCAGCTTTGAGCGCCAGGCGTAGCGGCCGGTCATCACCCCGTAGCGTGTGGGCGTGCAGACACTGGAGCCGGAATGAGCATCCGTGAAAATCATGCCCTCTTTGGCAAGACGGTCGAAGCTTGGTGTGGTGATCTTGCCGTGGGGATTGAGGCATTTCACATCGCCATAGCCCAGATCATCGCAAAGGATGAAGATGATGTTGGGTTTATCACCAGCACCAGCCGTGACGGCAAAAGCAAGGCACAGCAGAGTCATGAGAACAAGGAAACGGTTCATGGTTGAACCGACTTCAACGCGCTCAGCCTTCCGAGCTATCGAGATATTCCAAGGCCTTGGAGAAACTGGCCTGGGTGAGAAAATGATTCAGTCTTGGCGGGAGTTGGCCGCGGAGTTTGAGATGCTCGGCCCCGAGCTCCTCGGAGACCTGCTTCAAGGCCTCCAAATGCGCGGCCGCATCACGATCCCGAAACGCATGGTCTGCGATGAGTGCGATGCGACGCTGGAGAAGTGTGCGCAGAAGGTCGAGGGAAGTCATGACTACATGCTCTTGTGGCGGTAGTAACTCACCACCAGTTTTTCGTCCGGCTCAACTTGAAAGGAGTACTGCTTGAGGAGGTCTGACATGGTTTCGAGCATCCAAGGATAGGTGAATGTGGCCCCATTTTTGGTGAAGAGAATGTCGTCCGCCAGATATACCGCCGAATGGACCACGCCACCAGAAGGTTTGGAGAAAAAGGCGATGTCCCCATAGCGCGGATCACCAGCAGCGGGAATGTAATCCTCCTTCAGTTTCTGCATGAAGTGAGCAGGGTCACTCATCAGCTGGTCCGCCACATCATTAAAAAAGTTAAACGATGTCCAGTGGCAGTCGCGCACCGGGGCAGGACCGTTCAAAGGATTGTCCGGCATGGGATAAAAGAACATTTGAGAAGCAGGCAGAGGCGGCAGCAGGGTGATAACCCCCAAGGTCCCGCCGTTCGGTGCCTCCGCCAGGGATTCGAGGATGGTGCGTACATCGGTGCCCTTAATGCCCTTGCCCCAGTAGTTCGCCAGGGCGCTGACATCTTCCCCCGGTTTGATGCGTATGCGCATCGTCAGCGTACGCTGGCTTGTGAGCCCGCGCATGAAGTCCCGTTTTTCCTCATAGGTAGGGAGTTGTGCCAGGACCACCGAGAGGCCACTGAAGACAAGATAGTCGCCATGTTCGCAGCACAACTGCTTGAAGAGCATCAGTGTATGCTCACCGTTGTGCGCGCCACCAAAACGGTCTCCCAGAGTGTGATTGTGAATGAATGTGATCTGGCCACGATTTTCTGGATAGCGCAGGAGGGCCTGGTAAAGCTTTTTGCGCGGTCCGGCAGGAAGAGCGAGCAAGGTTTTGGCAGAGGGCACCATTTCCATGCCCTCAGGGTTTTGCACCAGCACATCAGGGGCCATGAGTTCTGCCGAAAGGTTTGCCGGCATTCCGGTGGATTCCAGCAGGCGCTCTACATCGCTGTAATGGGCATGGGGAAAGACCCAGCGAGTGCCGGCTTCCTCCAGCTTGCGCAGTGGCAGAAGCTCCTCCGGAGCAGCGATGGAGAAAGGTGTGTAGTAAACCTCCCCCCATGGGCCGGGGCGCAACTGCTGTCCAAGCAAGGAAGCCGTGACGCTGCCGGATTCTTCCGCGTGATCATACCATTTCATCAACGCGGCCCCAAGCAGAATGCCTATTGTCAGTAAAGCAGCGCGTGAGAGGTTTTTCTTGGAAGTTATATGTAACTTGGTCGGCGCTGCTTCAGTACTCTGCATTCAATGGTTGGGGGGGCGAACTTAGTGCCATACAAAATACGTGCAGCAAATCGGAATCATCTTCATTTTTTTGGTGACTGAAGCTAATCTTAGCCTGCGGAAAGTAATCCATTGAACCTTAACGGGGGTGGGCACGCAGGGCATGGGCCTATCGCGCCGACTTTTGAGTCATGCTGGTGGTGCTTCAGAGCTTCGGTGGCGGTGGTTTGATCGGAGCCATCTGGCCGCTGACGATGCCGTGGGCCTTGGTGGAGCGCTTGTAGATGTGGGTCCTGTAATCCTGGCCTCGGCCTCGGCTGGCGATGAAAAGTTCGCCAAGGTCTTTGCCACCGAAACAGATGTCCTGCGGCTCCCCAGGTGTTGGGATGATGAAATTCACGCGACCGGCCTGGTCGCAGACTTGAACGCCAAGCGAAGTGGCGACGTAGAGCCAGCCGTTGGCGTCCACGCACATCGTCCGGACTTCTACAGGAAACATCAGGCCGTAGGGATTCTCTGTGAGGTAAAAGTGCTGTGCATGCTCAAACAACGGTGGCTCAGAGCGCAGATGAAGGCAATCAATTCGCCCATCGTATCCCGTGACGTAAAGCAGGCTTTGATCAGGTGACAGGCAAATCAATCCTCCCGACGAGCCCAATACAAAAGAGTGAAGTTCCGAGCCATGACGGTAATAATAGCTTCCGTCCCTGCCGACCCTGCCAATCAAAGCATCATTGCCTCCCGCAAAAAACAATCTGCCTGCACTGTCGCAGCAGATGGCACCATGCCGGGTGTAGGGTGGATCGTATTTGTTACCCTTGTCTCCAAATTCAATTTCGTGTTCCACCTTTCCGCTCCGTGAGACGTCCACAATCCGGGCAGCCTTGCTGGGATGCCTCGCATTGAAGAAGAGACGCAAATGGTCCTCCGAGCCCGCTGTGAAGCCTGCGAGGTCACCTGCCACAAGAACTTTGATTTCATCTTTTGCCCCTGAGACGTCCAGCCGGGAGAAGAGCTCCACATCCTTTTCAGTGGAGCGTCTGCGGACATACACTGTGCCATCCGCAAAGGCGGCCATTTGATCTGTTAGCGTTGGCTCTTCGAACTCTGTCTTTTTGGGGTCGTGCAAGACACCTTCCCACTGCCCATCCCCGACCACCTCATAGCCCTTCCACTTCGACTCGCCTTTCGCGTTCGCTTTGATTTCGATGTTTGTCTTCCAGTCGCGCCAGAGCCAGCGGAGGACGTCAGGGAAGATTTGGGAGGCGTGTTTGGCGTTGTGGCCGCCTTCGCCCCAGGCGTGGTTCACATCGTAGCCGGCCCAGGAGAGGCTGCGCTCCATCGTCTGGTTGGCCATCCACCAGTCGCCGCAGTAGAGATTGTTGTCGCCGGTGCCGGACTGGAGGAAGACACGGAGGGGCTTGGGCTCGAATTTGCGCACGAGGACGGGAAGCTGATCTGCGCCATGGATGCCGACGTAGGTGCCGACACCCGTGAAGACGCGGCGGAAGCGATCTGGGCGGTGCCAGGCGACCATGAAGGCGCAGATGCCGCCGCTGCTGTTGCCGGAGATGGCGGCGAGATTGGGATCGGTGCTGAGTTGGAGGCCGTGCTTTTTCTCGATGGCAGGCAGAAACTCATCGAGGAGGAACTGCGAGTAGGTGGGCGTGACGCTGTCGTATTCGTAGCTGCGGTTGAAGCGCGGCAGGGCCTTGTCATTGGCCGCAGGCACCACACCGGGCTTGATGAAGATGCCGACAAGAGGCGGAATGTCCTGTCTGGCGATGAGATTGTCGAAAACGACGGGAGCCTGATAGATGACGCCGTCCTGAAAAACCATGAAGGCGGCGGGCTTGGACTTGTCGAAACCGGGGGGCAGGTAGATCTGGTATTCACGCTCGGTGCCGGGAAAGACGCTGGTCTCCATTGCACTGTGGCTGCCCTTAAGCATCGTTCCTTTGGGCACGTCAGGCTGTGACTTAGAATCTTCGGTGAGGGGAAACTCAGGTTCGGCGGTCAAGGCCACGTGGGAGAAAAGAAGGAGTGCGAGGATGGTGCGCATGGATGCATGCTGGCAGAGACAGCAGCACGCCGCCAGCATGAATTCCCGCGAGACGCACTGAATAAAACGCCTATGCCAGACCGCTGAGTTCGGGCTTGTTTCACCGTGGGCTCCGGCTAGCATGAGGCTGCTTATTTCACCCCCTCCTATCATTCATTTGAAACCCGGTTTCGTTCTCGCTTGCGCACTTGTTGGCGCGGGGCTTGCCATGTCGGCCCCGAAGGCGGAGAAGCGCACTGACGATCCTGGGGCAAGTCCAGACATCGCGCTTCTGCGCCTGAGCTATGAGCGCGAGCTGATCGAAGCCAGCCTGGCACCCGTCAAAGAGAAGATCACCACGCTGGGAACTTTGGAAAAGCAGTTTGCCGCAGAGCGTGACTACGACGACGCCATCACGGCACGTGATGAACGCAAGCGTTTGCAAAATGAACTGGCCCGGCTGGACAAAGAGCTGCTGCTGCTGCAAACCCGCGAGCAGACACTCAGGACCTCCCTGCTGCCGGACCGCATCAAGTTCCCCATCGACGCGGCCACCCTGAGCGATCTGCGGCTCGAAGGCGGCGCCATCACCGGATGGTCCAAGGTCGGAGCCTCCGCATCCTGGAAGCTGCCCGCGCTGCCGCCCGGGGGATATGAGGTGATGCTGCGCTACCGCTGCGGAGCTACGGAGGGCGGCAAACTGCTGATCAAAGAAGCGCGCTTCACTCTCACCACGACCATCGAAACCACGCTCAAGGGTCCGGAGGAGCGTAGCGCAGGCACGCTCAAAATCAGTGACGGATCAGGCACGCTGACCCTCTCCGCCCAAGCGCTGATCACAGACAATCTGATGCAACTGCTGGCCGTGGAACTCGTGCCAGCCACCCGATGAAGCGCTCACTGCCAGTTTTGATTTTCACTCTGCAAGCCGGTGTGGCATTGCTGGGGCAAACGCCCGCACAGGAGCCGGCAGCCCTCACCACCGCACGCACGGCATTCATGCGCCAGGTGATGGCGGATTCACAACTGCTGACCCAGCAGTACGAACGTGCGCTGGCCAAGGTGGAAACGGAGGTGGCCGCCGGTGGAGATTATGAGGAGGCAAGAGCGATCCGCGTGAGGCGCGAACAATTGCAGGCGCTGTATGCCGGCACGGTGTCCAGCCTGGCCACTCCCCTGCCCCTGACCCAGGCCAGAATGATGGGATCCGCCCAGGCCACGGGCGAAATCCTCAGCAACTGGCGCTCCAACGGCAGCGGAGCTGAGTGGTCGAATTTCCGCCTGCTACCGGGCAGCTACCACCTCGAATTTGAAGTCAACATGAGTGATGCTCCCGTTGCCGGCAGCATCTATGCCTCTTCCAAGTTTCAGCCGCAGCAGACCGCCTTGTTTGGTTTTGACGAAGTCACCCTGCTGGGCATCGCTGCGGAAAACCACCGCACATTTGAAATCACCCGCAGCACGGATGAAACCACGTTTACCACGGTGCGTGTCGGACCGCTGACATTCAGCCGCAATCCTGTCACTCTGCGCTTCACGGCCGCAGATGGATACCCTGCCAATATCATTCGTATTCGCAACCTGCGGCTGGTGCCCGTCACGGACTCCGTCGCAAGCAGCACCACCACTCTCCCGCCAACCAGTTCCACCACCGCGATGCAGCAGGCCAGCGCGGCGCTGAAAGACGCCATCGACAACGCCAGGAAAGCGGCGGCCACCAAGTATCTGGACGACTTGAATGATCTCGCAGTGACGAAACCCGCGCTGAAAGGCCAGATCGATGCCGAAATCCGCCGGATGCAAAGGCTGGGAAATCAAAAAACAGGCCAAACTGGCATCAACGCCATCACTACGAACGGCGGAGGCTTCAGCGGCTTTGAAGACATCAGTGATGCACGACTGGCCGACGAGGAGCCGATCTCCGGCGAACGCTTCAAGGTGGTTTACGAAGGCCGTACACTGATGGTGCGACTGCTGTGGATTGATTGTGCGCCGCCGGAGGAGGGTGATGAAGCGGGAGTGAAGCGCTTCGCCAAGCATTTCGACATCGAGAACGAAGATGTGATAGCCGTGGGGCGTACCGCGCGCGAATTCACCGCCAGCTATCTGCGTGACAAACCTCTGCGTCTGCTCATCCGCCCGGACCGCGACAAAGACGGCACGCTGGCCGCGCTGCTGTTTCTGCCGAATGTGGGTTTGTATCAAAATGTGCTCGTCAATCACGGGCTGGCCGCCGTGGTAGCGCCTGGACGCGAGAAACAGCAAAATGCCATGGAGCGGGCGTTTCTTTCCACTCTGAGCGACATTGAAAACGCCGCCAGAAAACGCCGGCCGGCGCCCGGTGCCTGGGCGCTCTCGGCAGAGAGCAATGGAGGAAAGGCACAATGAAGCCCCCGTTTATAACCACCGCAGCCTTGCTGGTGCTGGCCGGCCATGCAGCAGCGCAACAGCCCGCACCCGCCGCACCACCTGCTGCCGCACGCCTGCAACAGATGGAAAGCATCTACCAGAAGGAGCTGAGCTCACGCCATATTCCTTTGCTGGGAAAATACCTCGTCGAACTGCAACGGCAGGCCGCCACCGCTGCCGACAAGACTGCCTACACCGCTGAAATCGCGCGCATCCAGCAAATCATCAGCGCAGGCGGTGTGCTGGATTTGATCGCCACGCAGCAGGCACAGTCTGGCACCATGCCCATGCCGGCCACGCCCCCCATACCGGTGCCCATCGAGCAAAAGCAGGCCCTCATCGCGCTGTCGCCGGCGCTGGCCCAGGAGGTCACTCCCAAAGCTCCGGCAGATGCGCAAACAGCCACCGTGGGCGAGATCTCCTGGCGCATCGAATTCATCGCTGCAGGCACCTATGACATCCTGCTGCACTACGCCTGTCCGGAACTGGAGGAACCGTTGAAGATCGTGGTGCAATGCAATGGCCAGACGCTCGAAAAAGAACTGGATGTCGAGCGAGTGACCAAGGACTCACAGACTTTTCGCATCCTAAGACTCGGCAGCCTCACCTTGACCAGTGACCTTCGCGGAGAAACACTGCGATTCAGCGCCGGTGACAAAGCCAGCCCGAAACTCATTGTCAAAAGCCTGCTCATCACCCGGCCGCGACCTCCCGTCCTCAATCCCTAGCGCCATGCGTTTTGTCTTTCCGTTTATCCTAATTGTCCTCGCTTTAGGCACACTGCCTTCCTGCAAGCGAATCGAGGCCAAACTGCGCCGCCTTGCCGAGCAGAGCGGCGTCACCCCGAAACCGCCACCGCCCAAACCTGAGGAGCCTGTGCTGACCGCTGAAGAGCAGGCGATCGAAAAGAAACTTCAGGAGACCGCCCTGCTGGAGGCCGCCGCACCTGCGCCGGAAGCACCGGCGGCCCCGGCCTTCGAACTCAACAAAGCCTCCATTGTCTCCATCCTCGGTTATCACGATTTTCGTGATCGCGGCGGCAGCCCCATGCTGATAGCCGCGCCGAAGTTCCGGGCGCAGATGCAGGCCATCAAGGACTCCAAGACACCCGTTATTTCGTTTAGCGACATGATGGCATGGAAGCGTGGAGAAAAGAACATTCCCGAAGAGTGCATCGTCATCACCATGGATGACGGCTGGGAGGGTGTTTACACCTATGCCTATCCGGTGCTGAAGGAGTTTGGCTTTCCCTTCACGATCTACCTGTACAAGAATTATGTCGGCGGCGCCGGTCGTTCGATGAGCTGGGATCAGATCAAAGAGATGATGCAGTACGGGTGTGAAGTCGGCAGTCACAGCGTCAGTCATGCGAGCCTCAAAAATCCTCCGAAGAACTTGAAGACGGACGCTGACAAGCAGCAGTGGATCCTGAGCGAACTGAAGGACTCGCGCGAGTTTCTGGAGCAAAATCTGCACCTCAAGTGCCTCTCTTTTGCCTACCCCTATGGCAACTTCGACGACGCCATCATGGAGACCGGTCTGCAGATCGGCTACGAATCTCTGGTCACCGTCAACGGCCAGAAAGTGGCCTGGGACACGCCCAACGGCAAGCTTGGCCGTTACATTGTTCATGGTGACAACGACATCAATTTCAAGCTGGCCACCAGCTTCCGTGGCCGTGGTGACATCGGCTCGAACAAGCTCCTCGTTGCTGACGCCAAGAACGACAAAGGCGAACAGCTCATTCAATTCAAACCCAAGCCTGATGCCGTCATCACGGAGCGCCGCCCGCTGATCGAGGCGGACTTGAAAAAAATTGGCACGATCCTGCCAGAGAGCATCAAGCTGCGCATTGCGGGTCTGGGCACCGTGCCCGTGGACTATGATCCGGCCACGATGGTGGTGCGCTTTCAGTTTCCCTACAAACTGCGTCGGGAGGATTGCGCCCTGAGCCTCAGCTTTCAGCGTGAGGCCTCCCAGCCTGCCGAAGTGGTGAGCTGGCGCTTCAAAATTGACCTTGATGCAGCGTATATTCCCGCCCCCTAGCCCCAGTCCAACCGCCTCGATTCGCTGCGCCTTCGCAGTTGCCATGCTTAGGCTGCTGCCGACTATCCAGCGCCCCTTACTTTCTCCCGATGTTCTCCGCCCTCTCTGAAAAACTCGAAAGCGCCTTCAAGAAGCTGCGCGGCCAGGCCCGCATCAGTGAAACCAACGTCAGCGACGCCATGCAGGAAATCCGGCTGGCGCTGCTGGAGGCGGATGTGGATTTCAAAGTCGCCAAAGATCTCGTCGAGACCGTCAGCAAGCAGTCGGTCGGAGCTGAAGTGCTGCTCAAGGTTTCCCCCGGGCAGCAGATCGTCAAAATTTTCCATGATGAGCTGGTCAAACTGCTGGGCAGTGACGCCAGCGCATTGAACGTCGACCCTCCGCAGCGCATTCTGATGACCGGCCTCAACGGGGCCGGCAAAACGACAACGTCTGCCAAGCTGGCGAACTGGCTCAAGAAGCAGGGGCGTCGCCCGTTGCTCCTCGCGCTGGATTTGTACCGCCCCGCAGCCATCAAGCAGCTGCAGGTGCTTGGCCAGCAGCTCAATGTGCCGGTGTTTGCGCCTGCTGAAGGAGAAACCGATCCGGTGAAGGCCGCCAAGGCTGCGATGATCTGGCTCAAGGAGCAAGGGAGCGGCGTCGCCATTTTCGACACTGCCGGCCGCCAAGATCTCGACGAAGACCTGCTCGCGGAACTCAAGCGCGTGCGTGCGGTGGTGGAGCCGAATGAAGTCCTGCTGGTGGCAGACGCCGCCACGGGCCAGCAGGCGGTGAGCGTGGCCCAGAAATTCAATGCGGCCGTGGGCATCACGGGCCTGATCATGACCAAGCTCGATGGTGACGCCCGTGGTGGCGCACTGCTCTCGATGAGGCAGGTCACCGGCTGCGCGGTCAAATTCCTCGGTGTGGGCGAAAAGATCGAGCAGCTCGAAATTTTCCACCCCGACCGCATGGCGCAGCGCATCCTCGGCATGGGCGATGTGGTGGGCCTGGTGGAGAAGGCGGCGGAAGAGATCGACGAGAAGGAGGCCATGAAGCTGGCCGCCCGCATGCAATCGAACAAATTCGATTTCACCGACATGCTGGCACAGATGCGCATGATGAAGAAGCTCGGCCCGATTGGCGGCATCCTCGGCATGCTCCCCGGCATGGGCAAAATGAAGGACATGGTCGGCCCTGATGCCGACAAGCGCATGAAGCACGTCGAAGCGCTCATCCTTTCGATGACACCGAAGGAACGGCAGCGGCCTGAGATCATCAACGGCCAGCGCCGCAAGCGCATCTGCAACGGAGCAGGACGCCCGGTGATGGAAATGAACCAGCTCCTCAAGCAGTTTGAAATGATGAAGAAACTCATGAGCAACAAAGGCATGATGGCCCAGATGATGGGCGGCATGATGGGAGGCGGCGGCGGAGGTGGTGGCATGGGAGGACTCGGCGGCCTGGGTGGAATGCTCGGCGGTGGTGGCGGCGGCAAAATGCCCAAGCTTCCACCTGGCATGAAGTTCCCCGGCAAATTCTAACCTTCCTTTTTCAATCCTGATCATGAGTTCCCCTTTCCGCATCGGAGTCGCCGGAGTCGGCGCCATTGGCAAAAACCACGCCCGCATCATGGCGGAGATCGCAGCGAAGAGCGAGGGCGCGATCACCTTTGCTGCGGTGTATGATGCCGATCCCGCTCGTGCCGCAGAATTCGCCGCGCAATATGGCACGCAGGCTGCCAGTGACCTTGCCGACTTTGCTCAGCGGGTGGATGCCGCGACGGTGGCCGTGCCGACGATCTTCCACCGCAAAGTTGCCGAGCCCCTCATGCAGGCTGGCATTCATGTGATGGTGGAAAAGCCGATCAGCGAGTCTTATGCAGAGGCGCAGTTTCTCATCGAACTGGCGAAGTCGAAGAGCGTGATTCTGCAAGTGGGCCACATTGAGCGCTTCAATCCGGTGCTGCTGCAGCTTGAAGAGCGCATGGACAACCCACGCTTCATCGAAGCGCATCGTCTCTCGCCCTTCCCGAACCGCAGCATCGACATTGGCGTGGTGCTGGATCTGATGATCCACGACATCGAGATCGTGCTGCATCTGGTGAAGTCAGAGCTGATTCAGGTCGATGCTGTGGGCATTCCCGTTTTGACGAAACGCGAGGACATCGCCAATGCGAGGCTCAAGTTCGCCAACGGCTGCATCGCCAACATCACCGCGAGCCGGATCAGCCCGGAGAAGATGCGCAAAATCCGCGTGTTCCAGAGCGAGAGCTACCTCAGCCTGGACTACCAGGAGCAGAGTGGCTGGATCTACCGCAAGGACGGCATGCAGATCGTGCGCGAAGCCGTTGAAGTGGAGAAAGACGAACCGCTGAAACTCGAGATCGCCGCCTTCGTCGAGTGTGCACGCCATGGCCGCCGTCCGGTCGTGACGGGCCAGGAAGGCGCTGAAGCTGTGCGCATCGCCTTGGAAATCACCGATCAAATCGAAAAGAACGCTGCTCTAGGCACCACATGAAGCGCATCTTCATCATCGCAGGCGAAGTCAGCGGCGACACCCATGCCGCCGGACTGCTGCGTGAACTGAAAACTCTGGAGCCTGACATGAAGGTCATCGGACTGGGTGGCCCGAAGATGCGTGAAATGGTCGGTGAAGGCGTGGAAGACTGGGTGGAGACCGCAGGCGTTGTCGGGCTGTGGGAGGTGGTGAAGATGTACCGCTACTTCAAAGAGAAAATGGATGCCGTGCTGGAATCCATCCTCGATCAAAAACCCGAAGCGGTGATCCTGGTGGACTATCCCGGCTTCAATCTGCGACTGGCCAGCGGGCTGCGCACAGCCGGGTACAAGGGACGCATCCTCTACTACATCAGCCCGCAGGTCTGGGCCTGGAAAAAGGGGCGCGTGAAGACGATGGCCAAGGTGCTGAACCTCATGATCTGCATCTTCCCCTTTGAGAAGGACTTTTATGAGAAGAGCGGACTGCGCACCGAATTTAGCGGGCACCCGATGGTGGACCGCGTGGTGACGCTGAAACGCGAATGGAAGCGCGAACCCGGCCTCGTCGGCTGGTTTCCCGGCAGCCGCCTCAATGAGGTGCGCCGTTTGTTTCCCATCATGATGGACGCAGCCAGGATAATCAAAGAGGCCGTGCCCAACGCGCGCTTTGCCGTTTCCGCCGCCAATGAAACCCTGGCCGGATTCATGCGCAATATGACCGACGAGCATGGAATGCCCGAGGCGAAGCGCTGGATCGAGACCGGTACCGTCTATGATCTGATGCAGCGTGCCGAAGCTGGAGCCGTCGCCTCAGGCACGGCCACGCTGGAAGCCGCCTGCTTTGGCCTGCCCTACACGCTGGTCTACAATGTGAGCTGGCCCACCTATGTCATCGGCAAGCTGGTGGTGCGAATCAAGCACTTGGGCATCGTCAACATCCTCGCCAAACGCGAAGTGGTGCAGGAACTCGTGCAGGGAGATCTCAACGCGGAGACTCTCGCCCAAGCCACGCTGGCACTACTGACGAACGACACCAAGCGCGAACAGCTGCAGCAGGATCTCGCGGACGTCGTCGCCACGCTGGGGAGCGGCGGGGCGTATGCGCGTGCGGCGCAGGCGGTGTATGAGGTGTTGGTGGGCGTGTGAATTGGTAAACATCAGTTTTTTTCTCATGGAAATTTGCTAGCCGTTTCCAAGTGAAGAGTTTATATAACTGAAATTGCCACTATCATGCCTCTAAAAAAGCCTGAATACCAGAACTCAGCAGGACGACTGCTAGCAATGCTGACGTCCATACCCAAAAAGGCTGCGCTTTCGGAGGAGGCGTATGTTTTGTACGACGCCACAAAACCAACAAATAGACAGAAACAGCAACTTGCGATGAGGTTTTTAACGGACCTTCACCGCGTGCATTGCGAGTTCCAACAGGATCTGCAAGATACGGGTATAACCGATCAGCAGAGGGACGTATTAATTGTGGGCCTAGCAAGTATCGAAGAAGGGCTGTACCCAAGCCAGCTTAACGTGCCATTTCGAGGAGTTACCGAAGCGGAGGCCTCGCTACTTAAAGTATGTGCGACTTTTATTGATCAAAACCCAACAATTTCCAACGAGGATATTGCATGCATTCGTAATTCAATCGCCGAACTTAAATCCCAGGTGGAGGGTGGTTCTATTTCCCCCATGTTACGAAAGGTGCTTCTCGAATTAATCCGCCTTTCCGAGGATGCTATTTCACGTTTCAACATCGAAGGACCACCGGGGCTGAAACGCGCCTTCAAGAATATGCTTGGCGAGGCCTCTGATATTATCGGCAGGTTGGATTCGGAAGAAGATCGTATCCAGATGCAAAAAACTCCAGCTTGGACTGTACTTGTTAAACATCTAAAAAACTTCGATTCAGTGGCCTCGAAGCTGTTGAAGTACAGCCCTTTCCTGCTAGCAGCTGGAAGAATGCTTCTTGGAGGCTCCGAGGCATCTCAAGGAGAATAGCGCCTCCTACTACAGGAATAAGATGCTAGGCAATAATGGCACTCAATTAGGACGTGGATTCGAGCGTTTGCAGCCTTACTTGCTCTGGCTTCTTGAGCCCTGAAGGGGTGGCACAATGTTGCCCAGGGCCGCCGAGCCTTGCCAAGGCCGCCCTAGGTTATTGCCAGCAATGCCGGGAAGCAAATCCAAGACTTCGCTACACCCCACGCCCACCAGCAGCGTTTAAAGCGGTTTACATAACTCATTGCCACTTAGCAGGCTGTATCTTGCTCGAAAACCATGGGCTTCGACGGCGGCTGGCTGAGGACAGCCAGCCCTACCTGCGCTAGACATTCGACGCTTTCCGGAAATCCGTTTTGGAAAATGCTATACCATATACAGCGTAAACGGAGCGAGGCACCAGCCCCGCCCGTCACGCTGTCAATTCACGGCTCAATCCGCAGCGGCATCAGACGCCGATCTGCGGCAGGTTCCAGACGTTCTTGGCGTATTCCAAGATCGTGCGGTCGCTGCTGAACTTGCCCATGCGGGCGGTGTTGTGGATGGCCATCTTCTGCCAGCGGGGCTGGTCGCGGTAGGCCTTGTCCACTTCGGCCTGGCTGGCGGCGTATTTGTCGTAGTCGGCCATGACGAGGAAGGGATCGCCGTGGGAGAGGAGGCTGTCGCGCAGGGGTTTGAATTCGTCCTGGTTGCCGGTGAAGTAGTCGGAGGCCAGCCAGTCGATGCTGAGGCGGAGGTCTTCGCTGGCGTGGTAGAAGTCCCAGGGATTGTAGCCTTTGGCGTAGAGCTCGGTGACTTCTTCGACGGTGAGGCCGAAGATGAAGATGTTGTCCGGGCCGACTTCTTCGAGGATTTCCACATTCGCGCCATCGAGCGTGCCGATGGTGAGCGCGCCATTGAGGGCGAGCTTCATGTTGCCGGTGCCGGAGGCTTCCTTGCCTGCGGTGGAGATCTGCTCGGAAAGATCAGCCGCTGGTATGATGCGCTCGGCGATGGAGACGCCGTAGTTCGGGATGTAGATGACCTTGAGCTTGCCATTCACGCGCGGGTCATGATTGACCTTGGCGGCGAGGGCGTTGATGGCGTGGATGATGTTCTTGGCGAGGTAATAGCCAGGTGCGGCCTTGGCACCGAAGATGAAGACACGGGGGGCCATGTCGAAATTAGGGTCGGCGATGATCTTGCGATAGAGCGTGACGATGTGCAGCAGGTTGAGGTGCTGGCGCTTGTACTCGTGGAGACGCTTGATCTGGACATCGAACAAGGCATCCGGGCTGACGCTGACGCCGCAGGTGTCTTGAATGATCTTGGCAAGACGGACCTTGTGACCGCGCTTGATGGACTGGAACTTTTCCTTGAACGAGGCGTCGTCGGCAAACTTGTCGAGCGCGATGAGCTTGGTGGAGTCCTTCAACCAGCCGGCACCAATGGATTCGGTGATGAGGGAGGAGAGCTCAGGATTGCAGACGTCGAGCCAGCGGCGGAAGGTGACGCCGTTGGTGAGATTGAGGAAGCGTTCAGGGTAGAGCTCAAAGAACTCGGGGAAGAGGCGCTCGCACAGCAGGCGTGTGTGCAGCGCGGCCACACCGTTGGTGGCATGGCTGCCGAGCACGGACATATGCGCCATGCGCACCTTTTTGCCGCCACTCTCTTCGATGAGGGAAAGCACACGCTTCTTCTCGCCGTCTCCAGGCCAGCGGGCCTCGACCACATCCATGAAGCGCTGGTTGATTTCATAAATGATCTGGAGGTGGCGTGGCAGCACACGCTCAAACAAGGCCGCACTCCAGGTCTCCAGAGCTTCGGGAAGCAGCGTGTGGTTGGTATAAGAAAAAGTTTTCTGGCAGATGTCCCAGGCCTGGCTCCATTCGAGCTTCTCATCATCCACGAGGATGCGCATGAGCTCGGGAATGGCGACGGCGGGATGCGTGTCGTTGAGCTGAACGGCAGCCTTCGCAGGAAACTCGCTCCAAGGGAGATCGTAGCCACCTTTGAACCGACGCACGATGTCGGCGAGGGAGCAGGCGACAAAGAAGTACTGCTGCACGAGGCGCAACTCCTTGCCGCTTTCGGTGGCGTCGTTGGGGTAGAGAACTTTGGAGACTGTTTCGGCGATGGCTTTTTCACGCAGCGCCTCGATGTAGCTGCCTTCGTTGAAGACCTTGAAGTTAAAATCTTCATCCGCCTGTGCCTGCCAGAGACGCAACACGTTCACCGTGTTGCTGTCATAACCGACAATGGGGATGTCCCATGGGAGGCCAAGCAGGCATTTGGTGTCGATCCACTCGAAGTGTGGGCGGCCGAACTCGTCGAATTTCTGGATGACCTGACCGTAGAGCTTGACTGCCTGGCGATAGGAGGGACGCGCGATCTTCCAAGGGCTGCCGTCACGCATCCAGGCGTCTGGATGCTCGACCTGTTTGCCGTTGACGAACTCCTGGCGGAACAAACCAAACTCGTAATGAATACCATAACCGATGGCAGGCAGATCCATGGTGCTGAGCGAATCCATGAAACAGGCGGCGAGACGACCAAGGCCGCCATTGCCGAGGCCCATGTCGGGCTCCTTTTGCACCAGGGCATCGAGATCTTTGCCCATTTCTGAGAGCGCCTCTTTGGTGGCATCGTAGATGCCGGCATTCCGCAGATTGTTTTCAAGGAGCCGCCCCATGAGGTATTCGAGCGAGAGGTAGTGCACGCGCCGCACGCCCTGAGAGCGATGCTGCCGGCGCGACTGCGTGGCCTTCTCCATGACGCGATCCCGGACCGCGAGCGAGGTGGCGACGTACCAGTCATTTTCACTGGCGGTTTCAATGTAGGCCCCCAAGGTAAAACGCAGATGGTTGGTGATCGATAGCTTGAGACTGTCGGTGGTATTGAGGACGGCGCAGTTGGCGAGGGCTTCCATGGGGTAGGCTGTGTTGTGAATGAATTACCAGGTCAACCACTTGGGGGGATCGACCGGCGCGATGAGGAGGGTGATTTCCCCTTTTGGCGTCTTGGTTTGGTAATAAGATAGCAGGATGCTTGCCGGGCCACGTTTGAATTCCTCAAACTTTTTCGTCAACTCCCGCGCGACGACCACCCGATGCTCCGGCGCGGCCTCTGCGAGGATCGCCAGGGTATCGACAAGACGGTAGGGACTTTCAAAGAAAATGCTGGTGCAGTCACGCTGCAAGGCGGCAGTCAGCACAGTGGTGCGCGCCCCTTTTTTGTGGGGGAGAAAACCGCCAAAATAAAAGGGGGTGGTGGGCAGACCTGAAGCCGCCAGTGCCGTAATGACGGCGCTGGGACCGGGGATGCCCTCCACATGCAGACCCGCCCCGACCATGGCCCCAACGAGCCGCTGCCCGGGATCAGAAACCGTGGGCATGCCCGCATCCGAGATCAGCGCAACACTGCCCCCCTGCCGCATGTGCTCGAGCAGCTGGGGGATGCGATGAGCTTCATTGTGCTCATTGAGGCTGATGAGCCGGGCACTGATGCCATGATGCTTGAGCAGCATGCCGGAGTGGCGGGTGTCCTCGCAGGCCACCAAGTCGGCGGTACGCAGGGTGTCGATGGCGCGCAGGGTGATGTCGCGCATGTTGCCGATGGGCGTGGCGACCAGATGCAGCCCCGGAGTCAACCGCCCCGCAGGCGCCAAAGGCTCAAGCAACGCATCCTCTGCACCTTCGAACTGTTCTGCGGCTGGTTCAGGCTCCGACGACATGGTGCGGATGGTTACCAGCCTTCGGAAATCTGATCGGCCAGATTGAAGGCCAGACGCTGGGCCGTGTCTTCGAGGAGCTGGGTTTCTGACAGCTGCAAATTGGCCTCAAGAATGATGTAGGAATCGGCTGAGGCGTTGCCGTTGTGCAGCAACTTTCCAGTGGCAGCGTCCTTGATGGTAAACAGACAGATCAAAGATGCCATGATCTGCGAGCTGCGCAGGACGTTGTTAAGGTCGGAACGAAACTGTGTGCGGGCGATGTTCGAGACTTTCCCCTGCAGCACAGCCTCGGCTTCGCTTTTGGAGACGATCTGGTATGAGCCGTGGTTTTGCAGCTGCTTGATGACGGCGTTCGTCACCAGAGAGGCAAGACGAGGCTCCAGGGTCATGTTTTCAAAGGTGGGCACCGCGAGCTTGGTGATTTTGCGCAGGTGTTCAGGCTTGTGAGCGCCCAAGGTGTAGCCCGCGCAACCGGAGAGCAGTAGGCAGCCAGATGCGAGCAGAAGAAAAAGCGATTTCATCCAAATAGTTTGAGAAGTGACCCTGTTGAGCATGGCGTGCTGCCATGGCTGCGCAAGAATTTATGACGCAGGCTTCGTCGTGGAAGGCACAGGGGGAACTGGCGGCACGGGCGCGCCGGAACCCGGCGATGGCAGCAACGTTGAAGGCACATTTGGATTAGGCGGCACAGGGAGCAATGCAGGCTTTTCTGTTTCAGGGACCGGTGGCAGCAGCGAACCTGCCCCAGGCGTGGTGGCTCCCGGACGGAGAGGCAGCGTCGGCTCCTGCAGAGGAATGGGCATGAAACCTTCATCACCCGTACGCATTTTCGGCTTCTGGCTGAGGCGGGCCAGATCCGGGGCGAGCGGCCCGACATAATCATCACGTGCCTTCAAGTTCTCTGCAGTGAGTGCGGTGTAGTCCTGACCCGGACCTTTCTTGACAGCTTCCACGCCATCAGGATCTGCAGAGGCGAGCTGAGACAGCATGGTGCGCGCCTGCGCCGAAACCTCTGGAGAGCCAAATTTAAGCGCCTCATTGAGGTAGATGGCCGCCGCCTTGGTTTTGCCAACTCGCTGGTAGAACTTGGCCACTGTGAGCGATTGATTTGCCTCGGCCGTGTTGACCTGATGCAGGATCATCTCGGTCTCCTGCTTGCGTTCACCGGCAGGATTGGTGGCGATGTAAGTGCGCAAAGCGTCACGAGCGGCCAGGAGGTTGGAAGCATCTTCACTGCGCTGAGCAGCAATGTTGCTGATGGAGCCGATGCGGAACTGGGCTTCAGCGGCCTGGGAGGTGTTGGGGTAGTTTTCCACCACCTTTTGATAGGCGGCGATGGCCTTGTCCTTCTCCTTCAAATCCTGCTGAACTTCGGCGATGCTGAACTGCGACAGCGGGGCATATTTGCCAAAGGGTGCATTCTTGATGATCTTCTCGTACAACTTGATCACATCCGTCGAATTCATCTTCAATCTGATCAACAGCATGCCCCGCATCTTTTTGCCGCCTTTTGCCTCTTCGGCGATCTCGTATTGCTTCTCGATGGCCTCGCTGAAGTGAGGGCTGTCACGGTAGGAAAGAATGAACTTCTGGAGAGCGTCAAACGCATCGTTCATCTTGCCATTCTGGCGGATGATGAGGGCATTTTGGAAGGAAGCCTCCGCCGCGCTCGGGGTGAAGGCGTATTTTTTCACAATCGTCTGATACAGGGTCTGAGCCTTGCTGACCTTGCCTGCGTTTTCCGCCTGCCGGGCTTGCGCCAGCATGGCGGCGGCGGCGAGTTCCTGCGACTCACGTTCGCCGTCCATAGGGACAACTCTTTCCTTCTTGCCAGAGAACGGCCAGATAGCGGAAGATGAAGAGGTCAATGCGAGGAATGAAACGGCACATGCCAGAAGTACCGGCAGGCGGGCGTGAAGGGGGAATTTCATCGTGCGCATAGTAAGTTCTAGTTAAGCATGCGTCAAGGTGGCAACGCAGTTGTCTCGTCCACCCTTTACAGCCCTTGTTTTGGCTGTTTCCCCGGTCTAAAGGACTCCGCATCATGCGCTATTTGCTTGTCCTAGCCCTCAGCTTCCCGCTTCTGGCCCAATGCCAGAAAGTTTCGCCGCCCCCTGCGGGGTTTCGCGCACTACGGGACCTCGACTACGTGGGCTCAGGCAATCAGCGCCAGATGCTCGATCTGTACCTGCCCGAGGCGAAGTCTGAGAAGCCGCACCCACTGGTCGTCTACATCCACGGCGGCGGCTGGGAGGCTGGCAGCAAGGATGAGGCGGATGTGCTTGTGGGACTCATCAAAGGCGGCACTCCCTACGCTGGGGCCAGCATCAACTACCGCCTCAGCAACCAGGCCCAATGGCCAGCGCAGATTTTCGACTGCAAAGCCGCCATCCGCTGGCTGCGCGCCCATGCGCAGGAATACAACCTCGATCCCGACAAGATCTCCGTTTTCGGCATCTCCGCCGGGGGGCACCTCGTCAGCATGCTGGGCGTGAGCGGAGGGGTGAAGGAGCTCGAAGGCGACCTGGGCAAGCATCTGGACCAGAGCAGCCGCGTCACCTGCGTGATGGACTTCTGCGGCCCGTCCGATTTCCTCACCTTTGGCGGCAACGGCAGCATCATTGACCCTGACGATCCCAAGGGCGCGCTGGCCAAGCTCATTGGCGGCCCGCTGAAGGACCGCCGAGAGGAGGGGCGCAAGGCCTCGCCCGTGACCTACATCACCCCGGATGACGCGCCATTCCTCATCATTCATGGGGACAAGGACACCATTGTACCCTACTCCCAGGCCACGGAGTTCGAAACCGCCCTCAAAGCGGCGCATGTCCCCGCCATTCTCCTCACCGGCACCGATGGCGGCCTCGTCTTCCTGAGCGGCCCGCTGGTCGAACGCATGTATGCCTTCAATGCACGCCATCTGCAGGGCAAAGACGTCCAAATCCCTGAAGGAGCCGTTCCTTCCAAATAAGCCCGTCGTGCAACCGTCCAGGTTGCCTCCCCTCAACAGCAGTGCAACCATCCCGGTTGCTCCCATTTCAATGACCGATTCCGAAATCAAGTCCGCCATCCTCGACATGGGCCGCCGTGCCCGGGCCGCCTCATACGCCCTCGTCAAACTGACCAGCGAACAGAAAAACGCGATCCTCGTGGCCATGGCCGACGAGATCATGGCCCGGGAGGACGCCATCCTGGCCGCGAATGCCCTGGACCTCGCCCGGGCGGAGCAAAACGGGCTGAGCAAGGCCATGATCGACCGCCTCACGCTGGATCCGAAGCGTTTGAAGGCCGTGGCCGATGCGGTGCGCGAGGTCGCCCTGCTGCCTGATCCCGTGGGCGAAAAGCTCACCGACTGGACCCGCCCCAACGGCCTGCACATTCGCAAGGTCCGCGTGCCCATCGGCGTCATCGGAATCATCTTCGAGTCACGCCCGAACGTCACCACCGACGCCGCGTCTCTCTGCTTTAAAACCGGCAATGCCACCATCCTGCGCGGTGGCAGCGAGGCCATCGACAGCAACCGCGCTCTCGCAGCCGCTTTGCAGGCCGGTGGTGAGCACGCCGGGCTGCCTCCAGACAGCATCCAGCTCATCCCCTTCACCGACCGCGCCAGCGTGGAGCACATGGCGCAGATGGATCAGTACCTCGACCTCATCATCCCACGCGGCGGCAAAGGCTTGATTGAGAAAGTCGTGGCAACTGCGCGCATGCCCGTCATCAAGCACTACGACGGTGTGTGCCACGTCTATGTCCATGTGGATGCGGATCTCGACATGGCGGCGAACATCATCGTCAACAGCAAGTGCCAGAAGCCCGGGGTCTGCAACGCGCTGGAGACCATTCTGGTGCATGAGGATCTCGCGGCCACGTTTTATCCGCTCATCGGTCAGCGTCTCTACGAGGCCGGGGTCGAAATCCATGCGGATGCCACGGCAAGGCTGCACCTCGGTGTGGAGGCCCATCCGGCCAAGGAGGAAGACTGGAGCACGGAGTATCTCGACCTCATTCTCGCGGTGAAAACCGTCAGCGGTTTGGATGAAGCCATCGCGCATATCAACCGCTACGGCTCGCATCACACGGACAGCATCATCACCAAGGACCGTGCCGCTGCGGAGCGCTTCCAGCATGAAGTGGACAGCGCCGTGGTGCTGCACAATGCGAGCACCCGATTCAATGATGGGGGTGAGTTTGGGTTTGGGGCTGAGATCGGGATTTCCACCGACAAGCTGCATGCGCGAGGGCCGATGGGCTTGGCGGAGCTGTGCAGCTACAAGTATCTCGTGGATGGGAATGGGCAGGTGCGTGGTTAGGCATTCAGCCTACTTGCTTTCACTTTCACCAAAGAGCCTTTGCAGCTATGCGTAGCTGACAAAACGACCTATTCGCGTCTTCAGTCCGCCGCCTCAATGACCAACCTCACAAGCGATATGATTCATTCCACACTCAAGGTGCTCCTTCTTTTGTTGACCGCCTTCACACTGGCTAATGCTGTCGATTCTCCGAAGCCGGCCAGCAAGGTGACCAAGAGCGTGAGTGATGTTATGCCGTTTTGCCTGATCTGTGTGATGGGAGATGATGATGGCAATATGAGCTGGGTGGGAATGTCCCCCGAGAATGCCAGTGAAGCCTTCGGCGATACCGCAGCAGAACTAATTCAATATTTCAGCAAGCTGCCACAGGAGAGAAAGAAGGAAGGGATCTATATCTGGGGTTCCCTCGCCCATTTGAAAGATGCCGAAGCTTCGAAAGCACACATGACGGACTTCCAAGCCAAAAGGTTTGCCGACCCAGCCTGGCTTGAAGCAGAAAGGAGCTACATCGCTAAGCTGGCAGCCGCGTGCCGCAATGCCGGCGTGCCCCTGTGGATTAACACGGCCATTAATGGAGGCCGTGAGAAGCACATCGAGTTTAAAAAACTGACCCAATAATCAAGTCGCTGAGCCAAGCCAAACAAGTGCAATTCATGCCTGGTATTTGGCACTCCTTGCGCGGTGCTTCGTCCAACCGGCTCTGGCTGCACTCCACGGTCGCTTCCTTCGCCTCTACGCCCTGAGCCTGTCGTCCCGGTAGCGAAAGACACGTCACTCCCAGACATGCCCATGCCGCGTAATTTAAGCGAACGAGAGCCCGCCCACCGCCCCCTTCACTCCTTCTTCTCTCCAGCATCCTTCTCCTCCGCCTTCTCATCCCCACGCCGCATGTCCATCATCGAATTCGGCGCGATCTGCCCGCGGAAGTGATTGGGCCCCACCATGCTCAGGGATTCCGTGCCATACTCGTCCCAGCGCAGCACCAGCAGCGGCGTCCCGCCCTCCGCTGTCAGCGTCCACTTTGCCGTCGTCTGCATGTCCCGCGTGGTCACCGAGCCATCCGCGTGCAGCGTCAGCACATCCGTCCACACCGGATGCGTCACGCGCCACTCGCCCAGCACGCTCCAGCGCGGATACACATCCTTGTCCGCCAGCGCAACCGGCACCGCCCCGATGAATCCCGGCAGCCCCGCATCGTCCAGCTTCGGCGCAGGCGCAGATGCCGCTGTAAAGTAGCAACCCAGCGCCGCGATTCCTAAGAGAGAAAGCTTCAGTTTATTCATAACCATTCAGGGGGTCGATCAACCACCCTCATCCTGCCATGCCGGCCATCGCTCCCGCAAGACAAATCAACCCGCAAGCCGCGATGCCGGAGACATCAGCGGCGGGCTCTGGGATCATTCAGGGGCACCCGTTGAGGCGTTTGAAATGCGCGCACCCGCTGGGCGATGCGCACGCGTGAGGGATCGGGACGATCCCTCTCCTCCAGAGAGCGCTGCATCCGGCGAAGTGGGATGATCTTGATCCCCGGGTTTGGCGGCGGTGGCACCGGCGGCGGATGTCAAATCCTATCGCAGGGGTAGGATTTGGTGCCAAGGTGCCAATACCTATATATAGGTATTGGCACCTTGGCACCAAACCCACGAAGGGCCATGAGGGCCAAATGGCACCATTTTGGCACCAATGGCCCTTGCACCAGATCCTCACCATCGGAGATAACTTCCCATGGCCATTTGCTTGATCAACCCGCTGGACATGGGCTTGGCGGAACGAGGCAGTGGCGAGTCTCCACTGGATGGAATGGGCAGGTGCGGGGGCTGGACAGACACCGCAGACGGTGTGTGCGGACGACGCCACGATTTGGACTGCGGGCATGGCATCCTACTTGCGCGTGCACTTCACAAGCAGCGCATCTTCACTTGCGAGATCGTGCGTCCCTGTTCTCTTTGCTGCACCCAAGTCCACGAAATGTCGGCGCAGTTGCGACTGGCATTTCAAGTCCCTATGAACCCTCTGTTTTCCCGTCATCTTCCCCTGCTCTTCATCGCCTGCGTCTCTGCCTCGGCGCTGACCATTCCTGATCCGCTGCCCAAGGCACCGGAACCCATCGATGACATCCTGCGGCTGCAGATCTTTCTGGACACGCAGCTCTTTGGCCCCGGCAAGCTGGACGGTCGGCCCGGTGAATTCACGACGAAGGCGCTGAAGCGTTACGAGAAGTCCCATGGGCTGCCTGAGACTGAGGTGGAGAACAGCGCGCTGGACCTCTCCAGCGTGCCGGAGATTTATACGAACTACACCATCCGCGAGGAGGATCTCAAGTTCGTGGGCGAGGTGCCGAAGCAGCCTTCGGCGCAGAGCAAAAAGAAGTACCTGCCTTATGACTCGCTGCTGGAGTTCCTGACCGAGCGTTTTCACAGCGCGCCGGAGCTGCTGGAGTTCATCAACAAGCCGCTGAAGTTGGATGCCCTCAAGCCGGGGGATGTGGTGAAGGTTCCCACGGTGCAGCCGTTCCTCATCGAGGAACTCACGGAGGTGGCAAAACTGCCAGAGGTGCCGGAATATCTCACACGTGTCATCAAGATCGACACCCGGGAAAAGGTGCTGGATGTGTGGGATGGGGAGAAGCTGCTGGCCAGCCTGCCCATCACTCCTGGCAGCGGTCATCTGGCAACACCGCCCGGCACCTGGCGCATCCTGGGCATCACGCAGATGCCGACCTTCCGCTGGGACAAGAGCGTGCTGGAATACGGCGTGCGCAGCGGCAACTTTTACGAGCTGCCCATCGGCCCGAACAATCCCGTCGGGGTCATGTGGATCGGGCTGAACCGCCCGGGCATCGGCATCCACGGCACGAACTCGCCGCAGAACATCGGCCGCACTTCCAGCCACGGCTGCATGCGCACGGCGAACTGGGATGTGGTACGTCTGGTGAAGCTGATCACCCAGGGCATGACCGTGATCATTGAAGGACCCGCCGCTGAGCCGCGTCCGGTCGTGATTGCCAAAGCGGTACCTGTGGCCCCTGCTCCGCCACCGCCGGAGCCCAAGCGCGGCTTCTTCTCCCGGCTGTTTGGCCGGAGGTAGAAGGGGTGACTGTCAATTGGGCCGCAGCGTGATGGAGCCTGAATCCTTCACCTTCCAGCCACGTGGTGAGCGAGTCATCTGCTCAAACTGACTGGCCCAGTAGCGCATGGTGTTCATTGCGTGGCCGTAGGGCTGATAATCCCGCAGGTTGATCAAAGTCAGCTGATCGCTCTCGTTGTCCGCGAATTGGAAGTAGGCCCGGCCTGACCTTGAATCCACCACCTTGCCCTCGATGGCCATGTTGCCTTTTGTGAGATAGGCGGCGAAGCCCATGAGGGGGGTGACCACAAACTTGAGCACGCTCACCACGGCATTTCCCTTTGGGCTGGTGGGATTGAGTTCAATGATGGCCAGATGCAGCGTCAGGGTATCCTTGCCGGGCTGGCTCACGAGATGGTACAGCGGCGCCGGGGAGCGGCGAAAGGCGGCCACAAAATCCTCTCGCAAGCGCAGGGCCACATCGGCCTCGCGGCGCTGCACCCCGCCCCAGGCGACTTCCCCATAGGCCAAGGATCGGTTCAAGGGGCGCAGATAATGAAGCGTCACCGGCGCGATGTAGAGCTTTCGTTTGGCCTTTCCTTCCGCCAGCACCTTGGGATCGGGTGTGGTCCAGACCTTTTGAAAACCCAGCTGCGCACTCGCATCCTGTGCCAGCCAGGGCTGTTCAAAAAACGGCGAGAGACCGACCGGCTTCGCTTTGAGCATGCGATTCGTCGAACTGCATGCAGGCAGCACCAGCAGCAGCGCAAAAATAGAGTGCGGAAAACGCATGGTGGGTGAGGCCCTGATAAAGGCACAAAACCCTCCTGCCACGCAATACCAGACCACAATAACCGTACAAAAGATGCCCTACCACCATGGATTTAGCTTTTACCGCCCACGGTTTCCGCTGAACATCGGGCATCCCGTCCCTTCATGCCACCAGCCACCGTTCATCTCGTGATCCCCTGCTATCAGGAAAGCGGGCGCATCGGCGCGTTCCTAGCAGAACTGTGCGAGGTGACGCATGAACTCGGCGGCGTGACCATCAAGGTGGTGGAGGACGGCTCAGACGCGGCGGAGGCTGCACGCATGAGCGACATCATCATGCCGCTATGCCGCAAGCATGAGCATCTCCTCCCGCCGATGTTTCTTCCGCAGAACCTGGGCAAAGGCGGAGCCGTGTATGCTGGCTGGGATCAGGGCCCGGCGGTGGACTGGCTCGCTTTTGTGGATGCAGACGGCTCCTGCTCCGCCACCGAAGTGGCCAATCTCATCCGCAGGGCCCGCAAGCAACCGGCGCCCCTGACAGCGGTGTTTGCCTCACGCTGGGATCAGACCAGCTCAAAGGTGCAACGGCAGTGGAAGCGAAGGCTGATAGGGCGCATCTTTGGCACGCTCGTCTCCACCCTGCTGCACATCCCCATTCACGACAGCCAGTGCGGGCTCAAGCTCGTTCCGCGTTCAGCGTATCAACGCATCGCTCCGAGCCTGCGCATTCATGGCTTTGCGTTTGATGTCGAGCTGCTGGCCGCCTTGCATGACAGTGGCTGCGAATTTGAGGAGACCTCCATCGCCTGGCATGAAACGCCCGGCGGTCATGTGCATTTGATTCGTGATTCGATCCGCATGGCACGGGATGTTTTAGCCATCCGCAGGCGGCGCGTGAAGCGGTGAGCAGGACCGGAGGGGGGATCATCTTGATCCCCCATCTGGAGCGTTGGAACTGCGCGGGCACGCAGGGCGTTGCGAGGGCGTGAGGGATCGGGACGATCCCTCTCCTCCAGAGCGTTCCGGCGGAAGCGGTGACGTCCCGCTCGCTACTCCCATTTCAGCTCCGTGCCCACGGGAAGCAGCCGCACGGCGCGGGCTATGTCCCAGTTCGTCATACGAAAGCCGCCGATGCTCTCCTGCTTCATCATGGTGCCGGGGATGCTGGTGCCGTGCAGACCGTAGGGCAGCGGTGTGGGGTCGCTGCTCTTGGCAAGATTGAGCCATGCAATGCCCACTGGATTGTTGGGTCCGGCGGCAAGCCGATAGGGGACGGACATGGGTGCAGCCGGATCGCCCGTGCTGGCAAGCTTTGGACGGGATATGACATCGAGAACCTTCCACGTCTTGCGCCCGTGCAATCCAGGGCGGGCCGCTGAGACCGGCATGCTGGCGATGATTGTTTCTCCGCGGCGAATGACCAGCCGAGTCACTCCCAGCATGCTGGCAGAGATGGGGGCGGCGGGATCGGCGGCAGGCTGCAGCGGCTCGTCGAGTGCCTTTTCAATTTCAAACGGCAACACATTGGGCACCAGAAACACGGCACCGGGAACATTGGGATTTTTCACGCCGGGATTGATGTGGCGCAGGAAGGACTCGGCGGCATGGAAGCGCTCGGCCACAAACTCCCATCCGGAGTGGTAGGCCATGAAAGATTCGTGCGTGAGTTCCTCAAAGGTGGGCGGTGGCTCCACGACCTTGCCTTTTGCCTTGCCACCTCCGCTGCTGGCAGGCTGGGGTGATATCCAGCGCATGTCGGCTGCGGTCAGCGTGTACTCAACGTAGGGACCGCCGATGGCTTTCATGCCGGCCGAGGGCTGGCCTTCAGGAGTGTGCAGCTCTCCGGGATGCGCTTTTTCAAAAGCTTTGTAGGCTGCATCGTAAACCGGCCCAGCAGTGCCATCGATCGGACCGATGGTGAACCCATTCCGGTCCAGAAAGGCCTGGATGAGCACCAAGGACGCAGCTCCCCAGGCCGCAGGTGGCAGTGCACGATGGGGCTTGGTGGCGATCAATACAGGTGCCTCCTCACGCACGGGGGATGGAGCCTTTTTGGGCTTCGCCTTGGCCGTTTCCTTGGGCGATTCCTTGGCCGCTGCTTTCTCGGCGGCGATTGCTGCATCGACCATGGCCTTGATGTCGTTCTCTCCCGGGACCTTCACCACCTGACCGATGACGATCCGGTCATTCTTCATGTCATTGAAGATTCTGAGCTGGTCCACCGTCACACCATTGGCATGCGCGATCTTGGTGAGAGAGTCTCCTTTTGCCACGACATGTTCGAGCATCGTCGCCGGCGGACCTTTGGGAACGACCTTGGTCGCAGGCGTCGCTTTGGCCACCGTTTCAGGTGTGGCTGGAGCACCGGGTTTTGCCACAGGGGCCTCGACAGGAACATCAACGGGCAGTCCCCAGGCTGTGGCAGCCGAGGGCTCCACCTGCCAATGCCATTTCACCGCCTGCTCCAGCCCGGGCTCAATGGTGGGAATCGCGGGTTTCGCCATTTCCACCTGAGCCATAACCATGCAGGGAAAGCAGCCTGCCAACGCAGGAACAACACAAAGCGTCCGCGCCAACTTCGATGGCAAAAGATTGAGCATCATGCGGCATTCAAACCGCATTTGGCCTGTTCACAAGTTTCTGTTCACGCAGGGAGGGTGAAAAGCCGTCACCAGGGCTATTTTCCCAGCACCTGCTTCAGCACCTCGATGCAGCGCTCGTTCTGCGGCATGGTGCCGATGCTGATGCGCACCCATTCGGGGAGCTTGTAGGCGGCCATGGCGCGGACGATGACGCCCTTGTCCATCATGGCTTTGAAGACGGCGTTGCCATCGCCGACTTTGACGAGGACGAAGTTGGCGTAGCTGGGGATGTATTCGAGGCCCTGTTCACCAAACTGCTGCTGCAGATAGGCGCGGCCTTCGTCGGTGATGGCCTTGGTCTTGTTCTGGTGCTCTTCGTCGAGCAAGCCAGCGAGCGCGCCGGCCTGGGCGATGGAATTGAGATTGAAGGGCTGCCGCGTGCGCTGGAGCACGTCGATGAGCTCCTTGTTGGCGATGCCGTAGCCGACGCGCGTTCCCGCGAGGCCCTGGATCTTGGAGAAAGTGCGCAGCACGACGACGTTGCGGCCTTCGCGGACGTATTTGAGCGTGTCCGGCGGATTGTCGAGGAACTCATAGTAGGCCTCGTCGAACACGACGACGACATGAGCTGGGACTTTGGCCATGAAGCGGTCGATCTGCTCCTGAGTGACGAGCGTGCCAGTCGGGTTGTTCGGATTGGCGATGAAGACTTCCTTCGTATTCGGCGTGATGGCGGCGGCCATCGCATCGAGATCATGCACGTAGCCGGGATCCGGGACTTCGATGGTGTCTGCGCCAAACACCTTTGCCATGAGCTTGTAGACGAGGAAGGCGTGCTCGGCGGTGATGATGTTGTCGCCGGGCTTGAGGAAGGCGTGGCCGATGAATTCGATGACTTCATTGGAGCCGCAGCCCATGATGATGTTGCCCATTTCCAGGCCGAATTTTTCCGCGAGGGCGTTGCGCAGCTTCCAGGAAGCGCCATCCGGGTAGATGTTGACCTCTTTGACGGCTTCCTGCATTGCCACAATGGCCTTGGGCGACGGACCAAGAGGGTTCTCGTTGGAGGCGAGCTTGATGATGTCCTCCGGCTTCAGGCCGCGTTCACGGGCCACATCCTCGATGGGTTTGCCGGGTTCGTAAGCGACGAGATCTTTGAGCTGTGGGTTGGCGTAGTTCCAGATGGACATGGTTGGTGGCTTGGAGTCCTTTTCTTGGACTGGGATGGCGACGATGGCAAGTCCGTGTAAAGTCTCCCCGAGACTTCGTTTAACTGCCATGCCAACCACGCTGCCTGAAACCTCGGAACTGCTGCAATCTCTCGGCACCGCCACCGGCCTGGGGCTGCTCGTCGGTTTGCAGCGCGAATGGGTGCAGAACCGCGTGGCGGGGATCCGCACCTTTGCGCTGCTGACGCTCTTTGGCGCACTGACCGGCCTGCTGGGGAATGCCTATGGAAGCTGGGTGATTGCAGCAGGGTTCATCACCTTTGCCTGCATTGTGGTGCTTGGAAGCTGGCTGCGACAGGCCAAACGCCCGCCAGTTACCGGTCTCGCCACGGAAATGGCGATGCTGGTGATGTTTACAGTGGGCATCATCACCATGCTCGGGGAGCGGCTTCTGGCCGTCATGATCGCCGGCGGTGTCATGGCGCTGCTCCAAAGCAAGAAGGCGCTGCATGCCATGGTGCGGCATTTCGGAGAGGAGGAGCTGCGAGCCATCGTGCGTCTCGTGCTGCTGGGCCTCGTCATATTGCCTGCGCTGCCGAATCGTGAGATGGGCTACCTCGGCGTGCTCAATCCCTTCGCCATCTGGCTCATCGTGGTGCTCATCGTGGGCATCAGCCTTGCAGCCTACCTGGCTGAAAAATTTCTGGGCGGCTCCCAAGGGGCGGCAGTGGCAAGCATCCTCGGCGGTCTGGTTTCCAGCACGGCCACGGCAGCCAGCAGCGCGCGCCGCAGCAAAATCTCCAGCGCTGGCAGCATGTCTCTAGCGGCCATGGCATTGATCGCCTCCGCCGTGGCGTTTGTGCGCCTGCTGGCGGAGGTGATGATCGTCGCCTCCGATCATATTCGGGAACTGCTGCCGCCACTCGTCGCCATGATGTTCTGGGTCGGACTGATTGCCGCCGTGGCACATCGGCTGGCAGAAAATGCCGACTCCGAACCGGTGGATGAGCACCCACCGTCCGAATTGAAAAATGCAGTCGTACTCGGTCTGCTGTATGCGCTGGTGCTGGTCATCGTGGCCTACACCCGCCAGCACAGCAGTTCGGCTGGATTGTACGTCGCTGCCTTTCTTTCCGGCCTGCCGGACATGTCCGCCATCACGCTTTCAACTTCCCGGCTGGTCAACACCGGCCATCTCGAGACCTCCGTGGCATGGCGCATGATTTTGGTCGGCGGCATGGCCAATCTGTGCTTCAAAATGTTTTTTGTGATTGCCCTCGGTTCACGGGCTTACATCAAGCCTGCGTTGCTCGGGCTGGTGCTCTCGGTCGCGGGAGGCGCGGCCATTCTGGCGTTCTGGCACTAAAGCCCTGCCTCCAGCTCAAAGAATGCAGGATGAATCACAGCGACATGCCGCTGCGTGTCGTAATTGTATTCCATCATGCCTGCCGAATTTAAAGACTACTACGCCACCCTTGGGGTCGCGCGCGATGCCAGCGCGGACGAAATCAAGAAGGCCTTCCGCAAACTGGCCCGTCTCTACCACCCCGATACCGCCAAGGACAAAAAGACCGCCGAAGCCAAGTTCAAGGAGATCAATGAGGCCAACGAGGTGCTCAGCGATCCGGAGAAGCGCCGGAAGTATGACACCCTCGGCGCAGGCTGGCAGGACGAAGGAAACTTTCAGCCACCGCCGGGAGCAGGCGGACATGAGCAGGAGTTCCACTTTGGCGGCACCGGCTTCAGCGACTTCTTCGAGCAGTATTTCAGCGGAGGCAGCCGCTACGGCTTCCCGCAGGGCTTTGAAGAGGAGATCCCAACGGGTGGTGCGAAAAAAGGCCGTGCAAGACGTGGCCATGACATCGAGGGCGACATCCTCGTTACGCTGGAGGAAGCCATGCACGGCACGCAGCGGCCGATTTCACTGCAAACCGCGAACCGCCAGACCGGAGCCGTGCAGACGCACAGCTTTGAGGTGCGCATTCCACCTGGTGCCACCGATGGGCGCCGTATCCGGGTGCCCGGCCAGGGAGAGCCGGGCCAAAATGGCGGCGAAGCGGGGGATTTGTACCTGCGCGTGCGCCACGCCGCGCATCCCGAATTCACCACAGAGGAGGCCGATGTGCATCATGATCTGGACCTCGCCCCATGGGAGGCCGTGCTGGGTGCGGAAGTGATCGTGCCGACACTCGACGGCTCCATCAAACTGCGAGTTCCTGCTGGCAGTGAAAACGGCCAGAGCCTGCGGGTGCGTGGCCGTGGCCTGCCCAAAGGCAAGACCGGCGAGCGCGGCGATTTCTTTGTGAAACTCCAGCTCGTGCTGCCAAGCAAGCTCAGCGATGCCGAGCGCACGCTGTGGGAACAACTGCGCAGCGCCTCCACCTTCAACCCACGCGCCTGATATGAGCGACTCCACACCTCAAACTTACTCGCTGAAAATCCTCGCCGAGACGACCGGCGTCTCCACGCAGCTGATCGTGCAGTATCAGGAGCATGGCATCATTCATCAGGACTTCGATGACGATACTGTGCGCACACTGCGCCGCATCGAGGCGCTGCGCGAAAGCTGCGAGATGAATCTCAGAGGGCTCAAACTGCTCACACAGCTGCTCGATGAAGTCGAGCAACTGCGCCAAGAACTGCGGGCCAGACGCTGAGATTTTTAAGTGAACTGAGTCACCCCGGGGACCGGCATCGGAGTTGGCTCAAATTTGTCGCCGAACTGCAGGTTGTCGGGCGCGAGATCCTGCTTGGAGGACAGGATCGCCAGCGCCACACGGGCGGCTTTTTTATCCTTTTCTGCGCCCGGAGCCGCAGGTGCAGCGTCTTCCTTCCAGAGGATTTTCTGCCCGGTGTAGGCGGCTTCACGGCCCATGATGGCGATGAGAGTGCTGCTCAACATGCGGTCGCCGTCATTGATGACCTCGCCTTTGCGGATGGCATTGAAGAGCGCCTGATGCTCCAGATCGTACATGTTTTTCTCCTCACCGCGCCAGCGCCAGCGCTGTTCGCCGTCGATGAATGGTGAGGGACCTTTGCCGATGACGAGCCTGCCTTTGGTGCCCTGGATGGTGTCGGCAACTTCGTTGTGGCAGCCGTTGATCTGGCGGTTGGTGATGTGGCAAAGAATGCCGCCGTCCCATTCGAAGGCACAGTGGAAGTGGTCAAAGATGTTGCCGTCTTCCGCCTTCCGCTGGCGGCCACCGGTGGCGATGACACTGAGGGGAGGAGCGTCCTTCATGGCCCAGCAGATCTTGTCCAGGCTGTGCACTGCCTGCTCGACGAGGCTGTCACCGCTGAGCCAGGAGAAATTGTACCAGTTGCGCACCTGCCACTCCACATCGCCCATGCCGGCGGGACGGCCTGCGGCGGGGGGCATGACTTTGACCGGGCCAGCGTAGTAGGTGGCCAAAATGCTGGAGATGTCGCCGATCTGACCGTCGTGCAGGCGCTTGTAGCATTCGATGCGGCTGGTGGAATAGCGCCAGCAGAAGCCGGCCACGAGATTGAGCTTCTTTTGCTTCGCTTTTTCGACCGCCGCCTGGGCCACACGATAACCTGCGGCATCCACGGCCATGGGCTTCTCGCAGAAGATGTGCTTCCCAGCCTCCACTGCTGCGGTGAGGTGCAACGGACGGAATCCCGGAGGAGTGGCAAGGAGGACGACGTCCACGCCGCAGTCGATGAGCTTTTGATAGGCATCGAGACCCGTGAATTTTTTATCCGGCTGCACATCGACCCGGTCTGGAAACTGGGTGGAAAGGTTCTTGATGCTGTTCTCGATCTGGGTGTCGAAGGCATCGGCCATCGCTACGATTTTCGAATTGTAATCCGCGCCGAGCGCCTGCGCTGCCGCACCGGTGCCACGCCCCCCGCAACCGATGAGGCCGATTTTCAAAGTCTCATTGGAGTCCGCTTTCTGCTGCGCGAGCAAGGAGCCGGCGGAAGTCAGAATGGCCGGGGTGAGGAGGGCAGCACCGCTGGCATTGAGAAAACGACGGCGTGAGAAGGCGGAAGCGGCTGGATCAGACATAGGAGCAGGGAGTGGTTGAAAACAGTGCTGAGATTTCGGCATGGAGACAGCAAACCTTTCAGCGAAAGGCCAGATTGCAACCACATCACCTCTCAGGTCATTAGGAAGCTGCTAATGAATCGAACCAATCTCTGCCCTGCCGTGGCGTGGGATGATCTTCGTAGGCCCGGAGGACTGGGGTGGGTGGCCGCCGCTTTCCAGATTGCTCAAGGGCTGCGTTTCCACCCGGCTGATTTCGTCGTCAGGCGATGGCTGGAGCAGCGCATCCACCAGGAGCTGCGTGTCTTCCAGAAAGGTCAGCCCGGCGCGGCGCATAAAATCCACCTCTGAAGCATGTGTGTGAAGCGTGATGAGCAGGCATTCCCCTTGGAACAGGGCCAGCACAAAAACGCCCTCAAAACCGAACCAAAACGTTTTCACGTCGCGGTCGCCACCGCTGCCGAAATGGGCGCGTGCGTCATGCAGGGATTGCAGGAGACGCTCGGCGCGAAATTCCTCAAAGGGGAGAAGGTTGATCAGAATTTGTCGGCGCCAACAGAGCAGCAGTCCATTGACCGAACCGGCATGTTTCAGGCGTTCGAGAGCAGACCGTAAAGAAGGAGTGATGGATGCAGCCATGGTTATGCCTCCAAAGAGTTGGCACGGGTGAGGAGTTCGAACATCGGCACCCGTTCGCCGATGAGTGCGCCTGCGCCGGGGTCTTTGGCATCGGTGCCAGCGTCGAAATAGGCGAAGTTCAGGGTGAAATCATCCTCCTGCAGCGTCCCCATCCAGGGGGCGCCCAGTTCGAGGCACTCGCCGACTTTGAGTCCAAAGTGGCGCAGACCTTGAAAATCAGCGGCGTAGTTGTTCACGGCTTCCTGACCGCTGTCACTGGCGACGACGCCATCTTTCAGGGTAAAGAGTTGCAGGGGAAGAGGAATCACCTCGAGTTCGCTCATGGAGATATTGAAGTTGTGCCTCTTAGGTCTCAAAAATTGGCTGATGAGGCAAGCATAATCCACGGATGCGGCAAAATAGAAGTCCCCTGCCCGCTTGACACTGTGACCCTTTGCTTTCTTTCGTTCCATCTCTGCGCTATCTATCCCTCCCCATGACCGCCGCCGCCCCCAGTTTCAAAATCGGCAATGAAAAGCTCATCAAGGTGCTGCCAAACGCCGCCAACCGCCTGCTCGGCCTGCTGAAAAAGCAGGGCCGCGCAGAGAACGGGGCACTGCGCGTGGCCGTCGTCGGAGGCGGCTGTTCTGGCCTGCAATATAAAATGGACCTCGTGGATGGCCCGGCCAACCGGGACATCATGGTCACTTCCAGCGAGGTGCGCGTCGTCATCGACCCCAAGAGCGCGCTGTTCGTCTCCGGTTCCGAACTGGACTACAGCGACGACATCCAAAGCGGTGGGTTCAAGGTGAAGAACCCGAACGCTGTCGTCACCTGCTCCTGTGGCGAAAGCTTTGCCGCTTGAGACCGATGCCGAACGCCTTTGCACTCCTTGGCTTGCCGCGCATCGCTGCACTCGATGACGAGGCGCTGCAGCAGGCCTGGCTGGCCGCGAGCCGCAGTGCGCATCCTGACCAACCCGGTGGTGATGCTGCCCGTGCTGCTGAGATCAACAGCGCCTACGAAACACTGCAGGCACCCGAGAAGCGCCTCAAGCATCTGCTGGATTTGCACGCGATCCCCTGGCGCACAGTCCCCATCGACGAGGCGATGATGTCGCTCTTTGGCAAGATGGGCCCGGCGCTGCAAAGCGTCGCTGCGTTTCTCAAGCGCAAACAGACGGCAACCTCCGCTCTGGCCAAGGCCCTGCTCGCCCCGGAAGAAATGAGGCTGCGGGAGCAGCTTGAAGCACTCGGCACCACGCTCGATGCCGAACGCACGGCACTGCTGGCAGACCTGCCCTCCTTCGACACCCGCCTCAGCGCAGGTGACTCCACTGCCCTCAACGATCTGCAGATTCTGCAGGCTCGTCTGGCATATTTTGGCAAGTGGCAGACCCAGGTGCGCGAAGCCTTGCTGAGTTTGATGTGAGTCCTATTTGCCTGCGGAGGGTTCTGTCGCGGCCATGCATTCGCGAACGCGGCGCAGGCACTCGTCGGGATCGGCATCCATGGGCAAGGTGAGAGGCTTACTCAGGACGCACAAGTGGCGCAAGGCACCTTCGCGGCGGACGTTGGTCACTTCGATACCCTTGGCAGCAAAGAAGCGAACGACGTCCTGATTGCTGGCATAACGGCTCATGACGACAGGCGGACAGATTAAAAGTCACCTCCACCGCCAAAGTCGCCGCCGCCACCGAAATCGCCGCCACCACCCGAGTCACCACCGCCGAAGCTGCTGCCGGAGTCATCGCCAAAACTGCCGCCGGAACTGGTGTAGTCGGTATCAGTGCCTGAGAAGCCGGCATCATTGTTCAGAGTGTCCGTGGGCTGTGAGCCGAAGGAGGCAGCTGAGCTGTGTGAGCCAAAGAAATTGTCATACATCCACATGCCGGCCGCAGCGCCGAACATGCTGCCCATCATGTTTTGCATGAAGCCCCCACCGCCCCCCATGCCACCATAGGGCTGGCCCATGCTATTGACACCACCGCCGCCGCCGGACATGGAACGGAACAAGCCGCGAATGAGGCTGAAGCCCAGCCAGATAAGCACCACGATGACAATAACTGAGAGCCAGGAAGTACCGCCCTGCTGGGCGGCATGCGACTTGGAGCCATAGGGCACCGCTGCGCCATGATGGTGCGAGTTCATGGTCGTGGAAATGAAATTTACGGCATCAATAAGCGCGTCATCATTCTTTTTATTCCGCAGTTGCTCGAGCATGCGCTGAATCAGCGTCGTGCGATCCATCAACGTGAAAGCCTGCCGCTGCGTGTCTGTGCCGAGGACAACCTGCAGATGCGCCGGCTGTTTGACGAGCATGATGAAGACGCCGTTCACCTTCTTGGAGCGGGCGAGTTGCTCCGCCCACTGGGTAAATCCCCGGTTGGCGGCTGCCTTGTCAGACTGAATCACGGTGGACTTCATGTCCTCAGGAACAGAGGCGAAGGTCTGCACAGAGATGTCCTTGTGCAGCCGGGTGGCAACGTCGTTGATCGTGCCGGTGGCGCTGACCTTTGCGAACTCAGAAAAGAAGGCTCCGTCATCTTGGATGCCTGCAGCAGCAGCGCGTGCACCAGCGGTGCCGAGCAGCAGCGTGGCAGCGAGCGCGGGAAGGAAGAATCGGCGGGTGAGAGTTTTCATGATGGGTGAAGAATTCAGAGTGAACATGATTCATAGATACGTGCGGCGCACCTGCGAAACGCGCTTGTTTTTGTAGTCGACCCACATTGCAGCTCAAGTGTGACGGATACGTAAGCTGCACACAAACTCATTACAATCCATGTCTTTACCGGCTTCTACACTGGGTAAAATTGAGGTATGGAAAAGACAACATGTCTGGAAGTTCTGAAACAAGGACCCTATGCCTGGAACATCTATCTCCTTGATGAAGGTCTCGAATCTGCCTGCTTGAGCGAGGCGAACCTTCATGGTGCGGATCTGCGCCGTGTGAATCTGGCCCAGGCGGACCTTCATCTGGCAAACCTCAACGGTGCCGATCTCAGTCTGGCGAATCTGCGAGGCGCGGATCTCAGCTTGGCCGACCTCCGAGGTGCCAATCTCAACGGCGCGGACTTGAGCCTAGCAAATCTCGAAGGAGCGGACTTGCGCGGAGCCAAATGTACCGGCGTACAGCTCCTGGGTGCGGACCTGCGGCGGGTAAATTTTCACGACACGGACCTGCGGCGGGCGAATTTTGCCAATGCCAATCTATGCGGAGCGGACCTCAGCGGCACACGTCTGATCCGGGCAAACCTTTTGGGAGCAGACATGCACGGGGCTGATCTCACTGGAGTCGAGATGCTTGAAGGCAGGCCCGCTGAGTTTCGTGCGGCAGCTTAGACAGCATGCACAAAATGCGTCTGCTTTGCGCGATTTGGGGACTGAGAGGGAGAGGGTGATGGGCTCGGAGTTGCTGAAGGAAAGGGTGTTCAGCCACTCCTATCACACCCCAACACCATGCCACGCCCCTCACGTTACTCACCTGCTGAAAAGTCCGCCATCATTGCCGCTGCACGTTCCCGGATTCGCCTGGGAGAAAATTTCGGAGAAATCGCCCAGCGGCTGGGAGTGAATCAACCCTCCCTGCGCGGCTGGCTGCGGGAATCTACACTTGACATGCTGTACCCGCCACTGCCGCCGTGCATGCCGCGCAATCGCTCGGCATGACATGCGACTGCCTTATTTTTTCTTCACCTGCCAGAGCTCATCGAAGAAGTCTGCTGCCACGACCTTTCCAGCAGAGTCTGCACTCGGTGGCTGGGTGATATCGAGGATGGCCCAGTCGGGGAGCTTGGGATTTTGCAGAGAGTTGGTCTTGTCATGCGCCTCACGGAAGGTGAGGCCGGAATTGATCACCGCTTCAAAGCCTGGGGATTTCAAGCATGGGTAGGTGAGCAGTGGTACATGGGTTTTCGCGTCAAACGACTGACCGCCCATGCTCACCTTCTTCGCGTCCCACTGCACCGGGAGTGATGAGGCCAACTGCTTGAGGCAGGAGTTGGATTCCGGCGTGCCCCAGAGGATGAGGCTTTGCGTTTTGCCGGCTTCGTAAATGTCTCCTACTTCCGATGCTTTCACCACGCGCGCATCACCACGCATAAGGCCCCTCCAGCGTTGGATAAAATGAGCCGACTCGGCGTTCACCCACGCATCCACCGCAGGCGAGGATGATTTTCCGTCTGGCAGCACCACCAGAAAGCGCTTCATAATGCTGGCATCCATCGGCCCCGGATGCGCACCCGGCTTGCCCCCGGCGGGAGTGTCGTGCTGAAAGGGCTCCAAATTGCCAAAATCACGCCACTTGCCATTCTCTTTGATCAGGCGGCACATGGCGCCAGCCACCTTGGGGCCGGGGCTCATGAAGGTCTCAAACTGTGGCGACACCGGGCCGACGATGAGTTTGAGCGTTACGCCATCGATGATCAACTTGAGCGATCCCCTGCCCTTGCGTGCCTGCGGCGGCGGATAGAACACGATGCGCGTCACATTCTGCGACTTCATCTGGATGGTCTGGCCGTCAATAACCTTGGCGTCGAGCCGGGCCTCCTTCCAGCTCTCCTCCATGCCGTGCAAATTGAGCCACTTCACGCGGCCATAAAACGGCGTCTTGGTCTGAATGTGGACTTCGTCTGGAAACAGTTCACGCCCTTTGGCGACCGCTTTCTCAACCCATGCCTGCACCTCCTTGATCACCTCGGGGTGGTACTTGTGTGGCATGCCTGGGCCGATGAGATGCGGAGGATGCAGATCCTGCTTGGCCAGCACTTCCATCATGTATTCCGCCGAATCACGCTGGGCATCGATTTCGCCGCTGTAGCTGATGAGCGGAACGTTGAAAAAATTCCGTGCGTAGTCAGGCACATCATACACGCCCCAGAGCGTCTGCTCATACCAGACCGGATACTTTTCAGGGGTGAGTTTTTGATAACGCTTCACATCCGCAAAGCCCGCGCCGGTATGCACGCAGGCCCACTGGTCTGGGTAATGCGCACCGAGATGCCACGCGCCTGCGCCGCCCATGCTGAAACCTGCAAGGGCAACGCGGTTCGTGTCCACGTTAAAACGCTTCATTGCATCATCGCGGCATTCAAACACATCCGTTTCACCGGCGCTTTTCCAGCCGTTGCAGTAACGACCAAAGGGATGGATCACGATGGTGCCCGCGGGCTGAAACTGCCCCGGCTTTTTGGCCATGAGCCGGGAATAGACAAAAGGCAGATCCGTGGCGGTGTCCCCCCGGCCATGAAGCCAGATCCACATAGGCACCGGCTTTTTGCCTTCGCCAAACTCCCCCCCCTCCGGCACTTCCACGCCATAGGGCTGCGGTGAATCGTCGATCCTCGAATAGAAGCCCAGCACCTTCTGCCCGCTGCCATTCATCCATGGTGTTTCATTTTTCTTGAGTGCTGCTATGCGTTTCTTGGCCTCATCGAGCAGTGCCGTCGCTTTCTTCACACCGTCTTCCGGCTTTTTGTCATACCACTCGTCGAACTCCAATGCGTAGCGTACGGCCTTGATGAAAATGTCCGCATCAGCGGCGCGTGGGTGCTTCTTCACCTGTTGGAAAACTTGCGTTATCGCCGCAAGCTCTTTGGCGATGACCGCTTCCTGCTCTTCTGAAAGTGAGGCGGTGGGTTTCGGTGGCAGGCTGCCTTTGAACGAGGCCGTGGCGCCATTGGGACTGAGCTGCGCCTGCACCGACACCGCGAACAGAGTGAAAAGAAGAAAACATTTCATGGAGGAGCTTAAACGCCGCCATGCGCGACTTTTAACCAAGAGATGCAGTCAGTTTTTGCTCCTGCCAGCTCAATGCCCGCTGGCGGGTTGACCGCCTGTAGAGTCAAAGAACAGCTCACCTGTAGGCCGGACACCGATGTAGATATAAGTGGCCGGTGCTTTGTCAGCGGTGACCGATGACTGGAACATCATGTTGGACAGCGAACCACTTGCCGGCTTCTGACCTGCGATAACGGCGGCCACCTGAGTGGCTACGTCACCTGCAGGCCAGTTCACCCCGGCCGCAGCGCCGGTGGAGTAGGCCAGCATGATGGTCTGGGCATTGCGCTTATCCTTCACTTTGTCCGCCTCTCCTGTGAGAAAACCCAGATTCGGCACGATGATCGATGCGAGCAAACCAATGATCAAAATCACCACCATGAGTTCGATCAGGCTAAAGCCTGCTCGGCGGCGATCCGCATGGTGTATTTTCATCGGCGTGGGGAATGGGTGGTTGGGGATTTTGCATCCCTGCCCTTTCCACCGACAAAGCTCCCCTCGTTTCCGCAGACGTCCACTGAGTGAATATTCAAAAACGGTCAGATCATGCTGACTATCTCACCTGCGCCGGTGTCAAGCAGGCCAGATGATCAGGAAAAATGGCGCACGGTCTGCCTTCAGGAGGCTTTGCACCAACTGGCAAAAACTCCGCTGGGAACCGCAAGCACCCCTTCCGCCCCCTTGAGCAAAATCTCCCCCCCCTCAACAGCACCGCCAAAAACGTTGAATTCCTGCCGCATAAGATGCTGCAAGGTGGTGGGCGAGACCGCCCCCTGACGGCAGCACAGCAAGACGCCGATGGGTTTGTCAGACAACAAACCGCTGACCGCGCCAAGCAATGCACCGAGATCACGTTCCAGTTCAAATCCGCCACGCTTCACATCCTTGGGAGTGTGCGGATCGATCACGATCAAATCGTAGCGGGTGGTCTGTGTGCGCTCACGCTGGACGAATTTCACCGGATCGTCCACGACCCAGCGGATGTCCCGATTGGCCAGCGTGTTGAGCGAGGCATGCTCACGCGCGCGTTTGATCGCATCTGCCGAAACATCCACATGGGCCACTGCGGCACCGGCCTGTGCGGCGGTGAGAGTGAAACCACCCGCCCCGCCAAAGAGATGCAGCATGCGAGCCGGACGACGCTGCAGATCTGCAAATGCAGCACACTGCGCTCCTACACGCCCCCACAACTCCTGCAGTTCGGGAGCCAGCCCACGCACGCCGCCCTGAGAAGAAAGAAGAAAACGCAACGTGCCGATGCGCAGCTTCAACGGCTCTTTCACCTCGCGCTTCAGTTCCACAGCCTTGCGCCATTCTGCTCCTGGCAGTTTGCGCCGCCACCAGGCAGCATGAGATGCACGCGAAGTCACCACAGGACCGAGCTTTTCGAGCACACGCCCGCCGCCGCTGTCGAGGAGCGCAAACAATTGATTTTCTGCTTCACCTTCCATGACGATGCTATTGCTCAAAGGTTGTCAATTTGTCTGGGATCCGATTTAGGCATGACCTAAAGAGGAAGTACTGAAAGCCCCTTTCCTTCCAATGCCGCTCGCGTCTCCTTTGCGGACTGAGCTTTCAACCTGCGCTTGTAGCAACTTCTGAAAAACTTGGACAAGAAATCATTGCCCTGAGGGGGGAATGGCCGCCTTTTCAAATTCACTTTGACGCCTTGCTCACGGAGATACTCAATCGCTGACGGTTTCCAAAATTGCCCCTTAACCGCCTCAACATAAGACACGATTTTGGGGGTTTCGTTTTTCATGTAGTACAGCCCAGACTCGCCTTCGATGTTGAGCTTTCGCAAACGGCTCTCAGCAGCCCAGATTGAACAACCAGGCTCCAAAACCTGGTTCAAAAACGTTCGCTTCCACAATGACAAATTGAGTCCGGCTCGAAGATTGCCTTTCTCGATCTGACGGAGCCAGGTATTTTCCATCGGCGCCCCCAAATCACCATGCTGATCGAGCGCCAGATATTTGCCGCCAACCTGATCCAATTGCTCAATGCACGTGTCCATCGTGGAGCTTTGAATATCGCGATCCACTAAAAAATCATCAAGCCATACAAAGAGGTTATCCTCTTTGATAGATTTTAAGGCAATAATGAGGTTGTCTGACCAGCTTTTATCCTCCCCAACTGGAATTGTGACGACCCTGGGATCCTTGAAACTGCGATGGTTCGAAATGAGATAAACTGGATATGGAGAGGCTTCCCAGTGCTTGAAGAAAAAGTGGAAGAAAACAGGCCATAAATCCGAATAGGCGTCACAGGATGAGATGACAGTGGCGGCATTCTGCGTGTTGAGATTTGATGGCATGAAGCGGAACGGGGAATTTAATACGCTGATGAACAATCCGCAATCTGTTAGCTCATTTTAAATAAAGAGCTGGTCTAGACTGCGGTCTGCCTTGGAGCATGTTCGGCAAAAAGCATGCTGGGAAACAGTTCAAGGGATGCAAACTTCGTGGGAACACTCATCCCCATTGTCGCAGGCTCGGTACAATGTCGTCTCGCCAGGCCGTCATTAGCGGGACCCAAGGCTTGCGTGCATTTTCTGGCGTGGTTGCCAGGCCTGCTCATCATCGCGGTGACGACTAATCGGGAAAATTCGAGCAGTTTGTGGAGCGAAAGGAGCGGCGCGCTGACATTGATATGGCCTTCAGCCTGGAAACAATTTAAGGTTCAAAGAACCGAGTTTTAAAGATGCGCTAATTTGGTTGCAGCGCATTGATTGTCTGCTTTGTAGCACCCTAATTTCATCATTCACCGTAATAACCATACATAGCATTTGGGCCCCAGCCGCATCAATTCAACTTTTAGCCCTTGTCCAAAAGGGGAGTGAAAACCACCTCAATTGATGCCACTCAATCCATTCCATGAAATCCTTCCGCCGCCGCATACATGATCTTTATGCGAATCTACGGTCAACAGTTCAGTATTACCCCAAAGTCGAATCTTCCCCGAGAAATTCAACCAACGTCACAATCATACCGCTGATCGAAACAGGCTCGGAGGAAATCCCATGCGCATTGGAAGAGCGTTATTACAACCAAACTTCAACATCCAAATTGATACGATGGCCGGCGGTCAACCTGCACCGCATACAAAATGCGACGATCGTTGGCGATCAGGCCAACATTTTCACGCCTGATGGAAAGTGGCTGCGTGTTTGCCCCAGCCTTGTCTCACTGCCTCTGAAAAAGGTGCGCCCGCCTATTTATATCGGAGCGAACAGGCTCGCCATGCCACTGTTTCACCTTTCAGGCAGGGATCACGAAAACCATGGCCATTTTCTGTTTCAGCATATGCCACGGTGGCTGGCTGCCCATAAAAAAATGAAGGAATTGAATCCTCATTTTAAAATTCTGGTCGCCAAAGGTCATCAAAAATGGCAGTCCCGCTACCTTTTGAAAACCGGAGGCGAATCCGGCCAGATTATTGAATGTGGAGACGGTACAACTCGATGCGATGATCTCTTTTATATTCCTCAACTGAGAAGCGAGAATGAATGCCTCTCCCGCCCTCAAGAATACCGAGACATAAACGAATACATTCATCGTCCTCATGCCAAAACCGGACCATCGCTGTTTTTATCGAGGAAAGATGCCCCAAACCGATATTTGCTCGATGAGCCCGCAGCCATCGCTGAAGCTGAAAAAGTGTTTGGCAACATTCGAGTGCTCGAACTATCCAAAACGCCATTGGACGAACAGATCTCCCTGGTTTCTCAAGCCCCTGTAATCATCGCGCCGCTAGGTCAGGCTCTTGCCATTTCGCTTTTCGCGAGAAATTCTATTTTCATCAATTTAGATGGAGGCAACGGCCCAGATCCCTGGGGGGATGCATTCCGCAATGTGGCCAACATCTGCGGCAATCAGGCGATCTCGTTATACTCTAAATCATCACGGACGAAAGACGGTTCCTTCACCTTTCCAAGGCACGAACTCCAGCAGATGCTTGAGAATGTGAAAAAGCTCGTTCAGTAGCGGCCACCGCCGGGTGTACAAAACATCGAGCATATTCCCCCACCACTTTCTTAATGCGCTTACTCCTCGTAAAACTCCGCCACATCGGAGACGCCCTGTTGATGACTCCCGCCGTCAAGGCTGTGAAAGAGGCCTATCCCGATGCACAGATCGACGTCATTGTGCGTGCAGGAACAGAAAGCATTCTGAACGGCTGCCCCAGCATAAACAAAATTTACACAACTGCTTCTCCAGAGAAGAGCAAACGATCCGGTGGAATTATCTGGAAAGACCTGCAACTGCTGGCGGCAATCCGTTGTGAAAAATATGATCTGGCCATTGAACTGGGCAACAATGACCGCGGACGCACCATTGTCGGATTTAGCGGCGCAAAAATGCGCTGTGCCAACACGCACGTGTATCGAATCGGCTGGCCATGGAAACTCCTCATGACCCACCTTGGTCAAAGCGACTGGTCAATCATCCATCGTGCTGAGGCCGATTTTTTGAACATCAAGGACTTCATTGATCTCCCCCAGAGAGAGCCGGGTCCGCTGATTTTTGAAAAAAGTCACGCCATAGCGCCCCCAATCGAACTTTCCCCGGATAAGCCTCTGGTCATTTTCCATCCGGGCACACGCTGGCGGCGAAAGCGCTGGAGTGACGACCACTGGGCGACTTTGGGAAGGACCCTGATTTCGCAAAATCATCAAATTATTGTCAGCGTAGGCCCTGACCCAGAGGAAGTCGCATTAGGTCAGCAATTGGTCCGCGCCATAGGACCGGGATGCATCAGTACTGAGGGCAAAATTCAGTGGAGCCATCTAGCATGGCTGCTCTACCATGCCAAGCTGTTTGTGGGAGTGGACACTGCGGCCATGCACCTTGCAGCAGCTACGGGCTGCCCTACTGTGGCGCTCTTCGGCCCTGATTCGGACTCTCGAAACTGGTCGCCATGGAAAACCCAACATCAGCTCATTAAGTTTGGCTCAGATGATGTCAGCACGCTCCATGAAGTCCTGACTGCCACCGCGGCATTGCTCACCCATCATTCACTCAATTCATGAAGCTACTAGTTCTACCCTTTGGTGATGCTGCTTGCGCCAGCACACATTATCGGGTGCTCCAGTACCTGGACATGTTGAGAAAAGATGGAATCGAATGTGATGTTCTGGCTCCTGGAAAAATGCCCCGTCCAGCGGAGATTGCTGGCTATGATGCAGTGCTGGTGCAAAAAAAGTTATTTTCATGCAGGCAGGTGCGAAATCTCAAAAGCCAATCCAAAAGACTGCTGTTTGACATTGATGATGCCACCTGGCACCCCCATGGAAGGAAACACAGCTGGTGGACGCGCTGGCGGACAAACCGCAGACTGCAAAGCATAGTGCGTGCGGCTGATTTGTCTCTCGTCGCAAACCAATATATCGCCAGTCACCTGAATGTGCTGGGAGGAAATACACGGGTGCTCCCAATGGCATTGAAAGCGGAAGACTGGCCGCCTTCCGAACGCGCTGAAAGCGGTCGAATCCGATTGGGGTGGTCGGGCGCCCCTGTCAATTTGCGCTACCTCGAAGCCCTGGAACCGGTGCTTGCGCAAATCATGAGCGAACACCCACAGGTGGAACTGGCGGTTTTTTGCGGCAGCCAACCCGCGTTCAAAACAACCACCCCGTTCATCCACCTGCCTTGGCGGCAAGGTGGCGAGCCTGATGCCGTAAAATCATTTCATATTGGACTCCTGCCCCTGCCGACAGATGCCTTCTCACAAGGCAAATCCCCCATCAAGGCACTGCAATACATGGCGGCCGGCATTCCTACAATCTCGACACCGCAGGCCGGGGCGTTGGAATTGCCTGGAAACAGCGGCTGCCTGCTGTTTGCCAAAACTCCAGACGAGTGGCATGCACAACTCACGGAGATTATTTGCCACAGCGACAAGAGAAAAGAACTTGGACTTCAAGCAAGATCGACCTTTGACAGGCATTACAGCACAACCCACATTTTTCCTTTGTTGAGAAACCACCTTCTTGGTGCATGAAAAAGCCAGTCATCGTTTTACTTTCAGACCACCTTCAGGGCGGTGCAGCCATGGAGCCAAATCTGCTGGCCAACGATCTCGCGCAAAGAGGTGATTTCGAAGTGCATCGCTGGCATTTCTCCCCTCCTGTTAAAGATTTTTTTCATCCGGCTGTACTGGAAAGAAGTCTCTCACAAGGTTCAAAGCGCCCGAAATTTGAGCGAATCATCAAAAACATCTCCAAACGGATTGCATCGCTGATGCGCAACAAGCGTAATGAGCGCGCTTTGATTGAAGCAGTGTCCCGAGAAAAACCCGACCTGCTTCACATTCACAACATTCACTCGGCGGACATCAATCAATCCACCTTGTTAAAGCTGCCCGCTGACATTCCGATCGTTTGGACGCTTCATGATTTCTGGCCTCTGCGAGCAGTGGCATTCTCATGGAGTGAACGAGAAGACAGCCGCCTTAATCGCCATGAAATCGGGCCTTGGTCACGCAAAACACTGCTGCAAAAGCGCGACATCTTTTTCTCAAGCAGGCGAAATGTAACATTAGTAGCACCCTCACTCTATGTGCAGCGTGTGGCACGGCATTACTCCGCGCGCCACCATATTCCATGCAAGTTTATCCCCCATGTGGTCAATCGCACGTTTTTCCTCCCGCAGGATCGTACGGCGGCCAGGATCCATTGGAACCTCGATCCTGGCAAGCTCTGGATAGGTGTTGGCTCGACCTGGAACAACAGTCGCAAAGGAATGGATGTTTTATGGCGTGCACTTTCGCTCATTGACTGCCGATCCGTGGGCCTGCTGATATGGGGGCATGAATCAAACCCACAGCATCCGATTCGTGATTTGGTGGTCCGCAGCGTTGGCCATGTGGAGGATGTGGAGAAGCTTGCATCGCTCTACGCGTCTGTGGATGTATTTGTTTGCCCGACAAAAGCGGACACAGGCCCGCTGACTGTCATTGAATCCATGGCTGTCGGCACTCCTCCTCTGGCCAGCAAAGTTGGAGGAATTCCAGAACGAGTCACACACGAACACAATGGTCTGCTGTTTCCGAGCCAGGACCATGAATCTCTTGCCATGATTATTGCAGAGTGTGTTAAAAAACCCTCCCGGCTGCATGAACTTGGCAGCAATGCCCGGGAACTGGCCCAGCAGAATTTTAATCCTGATCATCATGTGGACCTTCATTGCGAGCTGTATCAACAAATTATTCGCAAAGCAACATTTTGAGCCATGATCGGCCCTCTCAACATCCCCCCGAGATCGTTGCCTCATGAAGTTTTTTCAATGAGCTCATATGACACCGTACAAAGCACCATCACACGGTCCATGTTGGCATCAAACAAACCTTTTAGTCCTCGGGGCTTTCCGGCTAAAGGCTCAAATATTTGAACGGCTTTGCCAACCATGACCACCACTGCTTGTCCCGGGCTTGTTGTAACTATCATTGCTTACAAACGCGCAGAAAAATTGCGCTTCCTGCTCGATTCGCTGCGCCAATTCCCAGCCTCTCAAATTCATATATTTTGTGATGGTGCGCGGGGACCGGCGGACTCCGCCGATTGCCAGGCCACCCAAGAAGTTGCGCGGGAGCATGCCAAGGACCGCACGGATGTTCATATAAATATACGCGAAAGTAATCTGGGCTTGAATGAAAACATCATACAAAGCATCACTTCAGTTTTGAGCCGGAATCCATTCACACTAGTGCTCGAAGAAGACGTCATTCCCGAAAAGGGATTCGCCGAATTTATCTTCCACTTCGAGCCCTTGCTGCGGGAACGAAAAGAGATTTTTTCAATCAGCGGCTACCATCCCTGCAATTTACAACAGAACGAATCGGCCTTCTTGTCGCGTCGCTTTTTTTGTTGGGGCTGGGCTACCTGGGCAGACAGGTGGAACACCCTGCTGCCATTAATTCGCGGCAACTGCTGGCCGTATGAGCATTACTGGGAAATTCCTCCTGATATCGGTACGGATTTCGCATGGGCCCACCGCCAACATCGAATGGGTCGCCGCAAGCTCACCTGGGACCGGATCGTGGCATTGTGGACGTTGAAACTTGAAATGCTTCACCTCTGCCCCTGCACTCGTCTGACGACAAACATTGGACTGGATGGCTCGGGAGAAAATTGTACGACGAGTGATCCCGCACGCCGCCTTTTTGAACACGTGGACACTCCCAACAGCACCACCTGGGCTTTGCCGCAAAGCCTCTCATCATCAACGGCAATCGACGCACAAATCTGTAAGTTTTTCACTAATTCCTCACGCAGCAGATGGGATAATATTCGCAAACGTCTGAATTATGAACTGGCCCGGCTGCGCGGACTAAAAGTATATGAACTATGACGCCCGACATTTATTATATTCATCGAGGAAAAATTCCACATTACCTTCTTTGCTCGATTGAGAACACGCGTGTCTTTAATCCTAAGACGCGCATCTTTCTTGTTGGCGACGCATCACACTCCAAATTCAAACGTCTCGGTGTAAGCCTGATATCGTTCAACTCTCTGCCACAGGGAGATCATGATGCCTTTCAGGCCACCTACCGCCATACGTCAGGGAATCCGGAGGCATTTGAGCGCTTCTGTTTTGCGAGGTGGTTTTATCTGCATGAAGCGGTCCGCATCAATGGCTCGGAGGTGACGCTGCACCTCGACAGCGACTGCATGATTTTTGAATCGGCCGAGGAGTTGATGCAACGACTTCTTCCTGAAAAAGCCCAGTGTTATTTCGGCCCTGAGGGAAATCCGCATCTTGCGCTTTTTCACCGTGAAGGGATTTCCAGCCTGATCACCACCTTGCTTACGCTTTTTAAGACCGACTACTTTCATCAGTGGTCTCAGTCGAACTGGAAGGAGGCGCGGCGTTTCTTCTGTGACATGGCTGGTCTGGATTATTATTCTCAGCAGCACCTTGATGTGGTGAATCAACAAACTCAGTGGGAGGACGCGATTGTTGAGCAGACCATGTCGATGGACCACGGTTTTGCGACATGGCCCGGGCCTAAAAAATTGAAGCGCGTGCAATGGCGAATCGAAGATGACAAGCTAATCCCCTACCTAAACCGTCTTTCTGACGGCAGCTATGTCCGAGCCCTCGCGCTTCATTACAAGGGGGCTAGCAAGCGATACATGCGCAATTTCAACCGAATCTCTGATTTTTACCTTTCCCGAAAAGTACGCAGTTATTTGAACAATCATCTCCCGCCAATCAATCGCTCGATGGCTTTTTCAAAGAGCTCACATCAGATTTGAGATGATAGAGAAAGTCGTGGTGGCTCATCTTGGCGACCATCTCGTACTCCGTGCTCAAGAACTCATTAATGGCGTCGAAAAAGCGTGCTTCCACCAAAATGTAGCGTGGCTTGTACCGGGCAAGATTCATGCCCTGCAGCACCTCCAGTTCGTAACCCTCCACATCCAGAGATAGCAGATCAATCTGCGGCAGATCAGGCTGTTCATCCAAAATAGACTCCAGCGTACGCGCTGGCACCTGGACTGTGTATGTGGCGGGCAGCCTCTTGACCCGCAGGCCGTCTTCGATGTGCCGGTCCTCCATCTCCTGGTTTTTCATGGCCCCCTTGACGAGT
>CAILZI010000059.1 GCA_903838675.1 uncultured Verrucomicrobiota bacterium | reverse complement strand
GAACATTGATGTGGTGACGTGCTGGCTGAGTGGCTGGTGTGTGTTTTGTTTTAGACATCGCACTCCAAATCAAGCCGCTTCCCGCCCTCAGTCAGCACACTTCACTTCAAAACTTCAACCGTCCATGGGATGCCTGTGTTATCAGTTTACAATTTCTTCCATTCGCCCACGCCTCGCCCCTGGCCCCCAACCCCATGCCCGACGTCTTCTCCCCAGCCAAGCGCAGCGAGGTGATGAGCCGCATCCGCTCCACGGGCAATGCCGCCACGGAGCTGCGCCTTGTGGCCCTGCTGCGCGCCGGGAAGATCACCGGCTGGCGGCGGCACCTCTCCCTAGGCATGCCCCATCCCAGCACCGGGGAGAAGCCGCGACGCCGGCCCCGCGTGCGGCCGGACTTCGTCTTTCGCCAGCAGCGCGTCGTCGTCTTTGTGGACGGCTGCTTCTGGCACGGCTGCCCCCGCCACGCCACGCGGCCCCGGCAGAACCGCCAGTTCTGGGACGACAAGATCGCCCGCAATCGCCAGCGCGACCGCCTCGTCACCCGCCAGCTACGCAAGTCCGGCTGGACCGTCCTGCGCCTCTGGGAATGCGCCCTGGCGAAAAAGCGGCAGTCGCAGACGCTGGGCCGGCTGCGGAGGGCGCTGCAGTCTGTGGAGCGCGGACTTTAGTCCGCAGCACCCCGCAAGCACCCGGTGCTCCGCGCACTCACGCGCGGCCCATTCAGACCGGGGATCAGCGTGTTTGCGACGCTCAAGATGCAAACCCACCCGCTGAGTGTTGGCGACCCGCTGCGGACTGAAGTCCGCGCTCCGAAGAAGCTGCGCCAGCCAAGTAGCCCTGTTCCTGCGGAACAGGGAACCGCCCCGCAAACACCCGCCGCATGGGACCACCGTGAGCCGTGGGCACGGCGAAGCCCTCCCTTGTTGCACAGCAACAAGGCTGCTTGGCTGCGCCGCACCCGCGACAGCGTCCGGCCAATTTGCAGTTCGCAGTTTGCAATTCCTCCCCCTCTCCACCTGGCAACTCAAACACCCCCTCCGGTTGCCATGATTTCGGCTCAGGCTCCCCCCTGCCTCTTCCTGCAACGCCTTCCCGACCCATCGGCACATCCTCAGTTTCCAGTTTCCCACCCTAAGAACAGCGATTTGGAAACCGGAAACTGCTTCCCTTCGCTGCATGGAGTGAGGTGGCTATTTTACCAGTAAAGTGCTGATCCTCAAATAAGGGCATTTTCATAGGTGGCACTTCTCGACATGACTCATAGTCCATGGACTCATGTTCCATGGTGGTGGTGAATGAAGCACCACCACAGGGCACTCGACAGCTTTGGAAAAAACGTGAAACGCCACCGCGAGGGAAAAGGTCTCACGCAGGAGAAGCTGGCGGAAAAAGCAGAGCTGGATCCAACCTACATTTCAGGCATTGAACGTGGAGTTCGCAATCCCAGCATCCTGAGCATCGTCCGTATCGCCAAGGCGCTCGGAGCAGACTCTGCCAGCCTCTTTGAGGGGGTGCGGGCATGAAGAATGCTCCAGCAAAGCCAACGTTCATCGATCTTTTCTGCGGCTGCGGAGGTTTCAGCCTTGGGATGAAAAATGCTGAATTTGAGTGCCTTGCAGCTCTCGATTTCAATAAAGAGGCTGTTCAGGTTTTTAAAGCCAACTTCCCCGAAGTGAAGCAAGCTTTGGAAAAGGACCTGACCAAATTTATGCCAGAGGATTTGGAGGCGTTGATTGGCACGAAGCACGTTGATGTGATCGTCGGCGGCCCGCCTTGCCAGGGGTTTTCACAGGCTCGCCAAGTCGATGGAGCGAATCATGGACCACGAATGGTCGAAGATGCCCGCCGCCACCTCTATCAGCGCTTCCTTGCCTTTGTTGCGCACTTTCAGCCGAAGGTTTTCGTCATGGAAAATGTGCTCGGCATTCGCAGTGCCAGCGGTGGAGACTACTTCACCCGCGTGCAGGCAGAGGGACGCAAACTCGGCTACCGAGTCGTGCCTCGTGAAGAGGACGCGACGAAGCTTGGAGTGCCACTGAACAGGAAACGGCAGCTTTTCATTGGTATTCGGCTAGACGTGCCAGGATATCTCGCTGGAGAGTTGATGCCGGCACCCCGTGCGGCCAACCACGTTGGAGTAACCCTCGGGGAAGCCATTATGGATTTGCCTGTTCTTGATGCAGGCGGGGGCGCACAAGAAATGGAATATGATCTTGAGCGGAGGGCTGTGTATGTCGAAGGCAACAGGTACCACTACATACACCGCATTCTTCAGGTCAGTTCGGCCAAAAAACTCACGGCACACGTCTCTCGTCCGCACAGCAAGCGCGATTTAGGCGACTTTGCCAAACTGAAAGAAGGAGAGAACTGCAAAAACGCTCACCTGCTCCGTGGTGTTGAGTTTGATTTTCCTTACAGCAAAAAGAGCTTCAAAGACCGCTACACCCGGCAGCACAGGAACCGCCCATGCAGCACCATTGTGGCCCATCTTAGCAAAGATGGGCTGATGTTCATTCACCCTACACAGCTTCGCAGCCTGACTCCGCGGGAAGCCGCACGCGTGCAGACATTTCCGGACTGGTTTCAATTTCCTGTTCCACGTACCCATCAGTTCAGAGTCATCGGAAACGCTGTTCCTCCACTGGTTGGAGAGGCTGTCGGTCATGCTGTTGCCAACCTCCTCCACAGTGCTGAAAGTTTAAGAGCTGGTTCAACTAAAAATATCCTGCCATTCCGAAGATCCCGTTCTAAAATGAGACTTCCTGAGAATGGAGTTCAGGCCCTTGAAATGTTGGCTGCCTTGGCCAGCAAAACCCGCCACGAGCTTCGTAAACTGGATGACGGAGATTTCCTTTCGGGCTGGCACGCCCTTCTTTATCTCTATCCAGGTTTGCACCCTGACGGTGCTCTTGATCATGGGAACGACGAGGAGCTAGTTCAAGTGACTGATAGAGCCGGAATGGATTTTAGCCGACGATATACACGCAGCGGCTGGCCAGTGGCATTAGAGCTGATCGGGCGTGAGGCTTGGCGGAGGTATGATGCCAACAGTATTAGCGATGATGATTTTTACTGTGTAGAGGCGCAGCGTGCGGGGATGCTTTTAAACGAGTCGGCTCAAGGTAATTCCATTGTGTGCCGAATTGCGATTTAACACTTTGATTGTGAAGGCTGAACCAAAGAAAGCATAGTATGGTCCAATGGCATTTTAATGAACTGAAACCGCGCGATAAGACGCGCGAAGCAATGCAGGGCGAGTTTTTCGCGACTGAAGCAATCCGAAATTCAGCGGAGGCCTTGGTGCGTGAAGCAATTCAGAACTCGCTCGATGCGGGACTGAAATCTGAGGATGGTCAGTTGGTTGAGAAGGTCCGCGTTAGGTTCCATCTTGCGACTGGAGCAAACGCGGCAAGTCCGGCCCAGTTCGGTCAGTTCTTTGAGGGCGCTTGGCCGCATTATCTCGCTTACGGCATCTTGTTCCGTGTCCGCGTAACTTCTCCAGGAACGCCGGATGAGCCGCATGGTCTCCTCCTTGCCGAGGCTGATCGCATTCGGCTGCGGGGGCCTGAAGAGATCGAGGAAACACGGGATACAATTTTACCTGTAGTCCCTACAACGGAGATCGGCGACGAGCTTTGGAAAGTGAGTTTTGACAACCAAAGACCTCGGCTCTTGGTGAATTTAAAAGCAGGAAACTATAAAGAACTCACACTGCATCCTGCATTCATTTCACTGGTATATCCTGCTGCCATACGTGAAGTGCTATGGAGGATCGTCTATATCGAGAGTCATCGTGATTATGATGATGCGACAAGCGATTATTCACGATGGGTTCGCTTTGCTGTTGAGGTGCTTGCCGTTGGAGAGCCACCAAAGATGGAGAATGATGAGAGCGATTACGACGATGTCTCGGCTTGGGTTGATGAGGCTGTTTCAGCGTTTTCACGCAAGCACGGACTGTTGGGGAAATTTTCGGATTTTATATCTAAGGAGGGGATTTCATGAAACTACGCAGACTCAATGAGAATGGCTTACTCCAGTTTGCAGATTATTTAAATGCACTCAAAGAGACACCTGCTTTAACTCCACCAAGAGAATTGCTTGCAGATGAAGCGACTTCTGAAGAGGTTGCAGCAGTTGAAGTAGTTACCCAAGTTTTCTCCAGCCGTCTTGAGGTGGGCCGGTGGCTAAACGAACTTATCGAGCAGGCCAACCTGACCAATCCTGCAAACGACAAAGGTCTTTGGGCATGGCTGTCATTGCTGCTTTTTGACACAGTTTGTCCCTCTGATAGCCGGGGGCAACGAAAGCCTGGTAGGATCTGGCGGCATATTTCTGATGCTAATAATTACCAAGTTTATTATCGCCATCTGCTGAATGGTGCCTGGCGCATATTTCGTTACTATAAAGATCGGGTCGACAGTGCGTTGGCCCTCCTTTGCCAGCCTGTCGACAGGCCAGGAGACATTGTTGAGCAAATCTGCGCTAATCAGGAACTCGTTACTAACCGTGCAATCGTGGGTGCCGCGACCACGCTATATGTGGACCCAAGGACGAAGAGAGCGAAGCCTGGCACACAAACGAAAAAAGGTGGGGGCGCGCGAAGATTCACAGCATTCTTCAATCAACTGGATGTGACTTGGGATCTTTATGCCATGGAAGTTGAGGACTTGCTCGAAAAGCTACCCAAGGAATTTAACCGCTTCCGCGGGAATTGAGTGCAGAGAGGGGCGACGTTGCTGGTAGCCGTTCCCCCCCCTTTTTTTTTCAGACTCAGTTTCCACCAGTTCCCCCTATAGGAGGAAACCGTGGAAACTGGAAACCGGATTCAATCAAACTCGTCATCGCCGCCTTCGTCAGCTTCCTCCTTGTCGTGGAAGCTGCGTGTGGAGGCATGTTCGGTCGGGGGCTGTAGCCGAGTGGTGCTGCCGCCAAGCCGGCCTTGCTGGAGCGCTCTCTTCGCCCATTTGCAGATAGTGCCTTTAGGTTTGCCCATCAGATCGGCGATGTCCTTCTGGCTGCTGACGCCGTCAATAACGTGCTGGATGAATTGGTCGTATTCATCATCTTGCGCCAGCTCACAATGAACATCCGTGATCCCGCTCACCTTGTCGGTGGTGAAGTGCCAGAGCATGTCGGGCAGCGGATCGCCGGTGTTGCGGGAGGGTTTGGCGAAGTGGCTG
>CAILZI010000058.1 GCA_903838675.1 uncultured Verrucomicrobiota bacterium | reverse complement strand
TGAATCCAATCACCGGCCTCCGCCGAGTATGGAGCTGACATGCCCGATCCGAGTGATTGCAGTCGCGTGCCGATGTGTTCCGCTCCGTGCAAGGGAATCTCTTTCCGTGCGCGTCTGTGTCCTTGGGTAGGCGCCCCACCAAGCAAATTCCATGCAAACGCAAATTTGTGCTTTCCACTTTTTTCAAGTTCCAGGCCGTCATGAAGCCTTCTCACGTTCAAGCAGGCAGGCGCACACTCACCCCTCCAACGGCTTGCACCAGCACGTAAATGCTTACCAAACGAGCGTCCCGCTCTGGCTTGATGTGGGACATTGCCTCTGATTCTCCAGCCCTTTGCTACTTCAACTCGCCGTCAGGTTGCAAGCATCTGTGGATGGCCACAAGGGCTGCTAAACCTTGATGATTAGGGCTGTTGCACACGCATGATGATCAGCCGTGATAAGCGACGGTGCAGGTGTGCTGAGGCGGCAGCGGAAGCTTCCCAAGTGTCATGGTTGTGCATCATTGTTGCGCAACAAGGTTGGAAGGGCGCGATGCGGGTGATTTCTTGGCCGAGGCGTCCTCGCCGCCGAGGCATTGCAGCGCATCCGAGAACATCTCCAGCCAGCCGTCTTCGTCACCCTCCAGCCCCTGATCGAACAGTTTGATCCATTGAGCCAGTTCATCAGCCGCCATACGCAGTTGGAGGCAACCTTCATCGGTGCGCTTGCTGCGTGCTTCGGCTTCAGCGGCAGCCTCCCGCGACTCCAACTCCGTCCTCAAGCTCTGCTGGATGGATTCAAGGTGAGATCGAAGCAGCGAGGTCGCTTTCCCCATGATCTGGTGCCTGACCTCCGCGTGGGCTTGGCGCAGCAGCGCGTAGCGTTTGGTGGTGAGGCGTTCATCAGCGAGCACAGCCAGGCGTTGCTCGTTTTCCGGGGAGGGATCAGCCGTGAAGGCCCCGTATGCGGCCTTTTGATCGAGCAGGACACGCTCCGGGCGCAACTGCTCCATCCGTTCCGAGTGCCGCTCCCAGTTGTCTTGCAGGGATTTGAGGGAGATGACCTGGGCTTTGCTGAGGGCGGGCAGTTTCAGGGATTGGATCAGGGTGGTGAGGTTTGGTTGCATGGTGTGTGTGTGACTAGTTGATGGTGTGAAGCGATGTGTGCTGCCGTTGTGATGCAAAGATGGATTACAGCAATGGGTGCTCAGCCGTGGTTGGGGCAGCCTGGGAAGGAGTGGCTTTATCGGCGAAGAACAGGGGCAGTAGTTTGCCGCCACCGATGTCCATGGCGGCATCGGCCTGGAGCTTTCCATCCTTGAGGCGCAGTAGGAGCGTCACGCGGCTGTGGCCGGTGAGTTGAGCGAGGCGGTTCAGCGAGATGTAGCAGCGTGTGGTGGCAAGGGTGCTCATGAGCGATTAACAACAGAGGTCATGTCAACACGCTCAGCGCTGCGGCAGGCTGCTGGGTCTCAGTCCCCTTTCTTGCTGATGACGCACTATGTCGGCTGCGGTGGTGGCATGTGCCGAACTCGTCCTGGAACTCGTCCTGACGTTGTTTGATTTTTTCACATGCGCGAACTCGTCCTGGAACTCGTCCCACCCTAAAGGGTGGGGACGAGTTTCCCGAGTTCGCGCGCGGCGCTTTTCTTTCTCGTCCCGCGCCCGAGTTTCCCGAGTTTCCCGAGTTCGCGTTTCAGCGCCGTTTTGGAGGCTTGCGGCGCTTGGCACATACCTTCAGCGGCACCTGCTCCATGAGCGAACCGGCCTCCTCACGCCGAGCAGTGTAGGCGGCGACGATCTCGGGCAGGCCGCGCAGCAGTTGACCACCCCGGCCCTCGCCGCGCACGATGGCCAGCAGACCGTCCGCCTCGGCCTGCTCGTACATGCCCTTGTAGAGGTCACGGTGCCAGCCCAGTTTTAGGAACGCCACCTTCACCTGGTCTCCGGAAAGCAGCGCCTCGCGCGGCTCCTTCTTGAAGCTGGTGGGAAAGAGCTTGAGGAACTCCTCCATGGTGGGCTTGTGACGCCCGAAGCGTGCCTCGGCATCGGGCTTCTCCCGGGCGGCATCCAGTTCGCTCTGGGGCACCTCGCGCCAGTATTGCCGGGAGGTGCTGTGGCCGATAACCTTGATGTAGGAGCGTTGTCCCTCCTCGTCCTCCCAATTCAGGCGGCCGCCGCGCTTGCCCGCATGGAGTTCGAAGATGTCGTGCCCACCAATGGAGCGCAGGCCCAGCACCGCGCGCGGCCAGTTGGCCCATTCCGCGCTGCCGCTGCCCAGGTAGGCAAACTCACTGCCGTTCCATTTGGGTTTCTCCGCCCCGCTTGGCGGCTTGTTGGTGTGGTGCAGGATGATCACCCCGCATTGGTGACGG